>JAIETF010000052.1 GCA_019745415.1 Candidatus Obscuribacterales bacterium
CCGGGCATCCTCGCCACAGGTTTCATCATCATGGTCGATTCCTGGGCGCGTGCGTACAAGCAGGGAGGAGTACTCAACTATGGTGTGGCGGCGTACAACACTTACGCCCAGGTGCACAACACTTACCACGCCATCGAGGGTATCGGCAGCGCCTTTGGCTCTGTCGGCGAGGCGTTCAGCGGTGACGGCGAAGATGCGCTCACGGTCGTTGGAATCGTGGTCGTATGCCTCATCGTTCTCTCTTCTCTGATTCTAGGAATCGCCACCACCCGCTATCTTATTCTCAAGACAGCGGCGGCGAACGAACTGCCCGATCTTGCCACCATGCAAGCGAAGCGTCGTTAATCCCTATCAGAGCCATAAGGCGGGGCGGGTCCGAAAGGACTCGCCTTTGCTTTTTTAGATAGAGAATCAGTAATCAGCTAATTTTCGGGTCTGAATCACACTCTTTTGTTTTCTGTTTACTACATTCTATAACATCTTCAAACTACGTACTTCCCCCACTGACAGCAGGTCTCTAAATAGTCATTATGACTATATGTCTGATCTAGCCGCGACGAATGCCGAAAAAACATCAGAGAACTCGCAAGAGTCTTCTCTCGGTCGTGTTCTTACCAATCTCAACCCCATCGACTTAGCAGAAGGCTTTTACAAAGGCGCTCTCAAGAGACCTGTTGATAGTGTCAGACAAATTCTCGGCGCAGAAATAGACATTCAGGCAAGCCAAAGCCCGGAAACGTTGAGCGGAAAAGCTGGATACATGGTTGGACAAATTGCCGACTTCGCTCTTTTGGCGGTAGCCAGCAAAGGAGCCCTCAAACCGCTCATTGGCAAAGCAATTGAAAGGTCCAGCGGCGCCGCCGCCACAATGTTTACCGCCGGCGCCGTGGATAGCGGTCTTCTTACCCCGACAAAAGACAGTCGCTCGATGTGGCAAGATCGCTTTGATAGCGCCGTCATTAACGGCTCCACCTTTGCCATCATGGGTGGCACCAACAAAGCCCTAGAAGCAAAGAAGTTTTTCAGCAACAACCTGTTGGATCAAAGTCTAAAAGCCGGTACCTCTGGAGCACTATCTGGAGCAGCGCACTCCTATACGGAGACCTACCTGAAAGAAGGAAGACTGGCAAGCGGCAGCGAAGTATTGAACAACTCGGCTTATTATGCTCTTTTTGGCGCTGGACTGCATGCTACTTTTGTCGGCGCCGGCAAACTCGCTCAACAACCACAGCTGAAGGACGCCTATTACAGCAGCAAATGGCGCATGAGAGAAGCCGTAGACGAAACCCAAAAGCTATCATGGGCAGCTCTAAACAAAGTCGGAATGCGACATCCATTGCATAGCCTCGGCAATTTGGTCTATGGCAAACCCGAAGTGGCTGTTCCACCGAAAGTATCACTTACAGCAGAAAACAATCCTATATCACGCTTTGAGAGAGAGCTACCCAGATACTTCAAGGAAGTATCAGAGGGCGAAAAGCGCTACCAGAATGCCGCAAGAGGTACCGATGAGCGGCAACAAGCTTGGAACGAAATGGGCGAGACTCAGGCTCAGTTTCTTGAAAAAATGCTGGGAGTTTGGTTTGGCAAGCCCGCCACAAGAACCAGCCCAGCCCAGCCTGGTCTCATTTCTTACACAGATGCCGAACTAACAGCAGGTGGGCATTCTTTACAAAGAATAGCGGCTGTCAGAGAAGCCCTCTCACAACCGATGAATAGACAAAGCTTCACCCAACTAAGTCCTTTTGAAGAATCCCTGGTAAAACTAGCCAAACAAGGTGACGACTTAGATCATCATGCTCTAGAGATGGCTAGAGGACTCGGCAAAGCAAGAGAGAGATTCTTTCAATACGATGAAGCCGAACTAGGAAAGAACCTCGGACTCAATAGCGTTCATCACCACGTCGCTCGCAGCAGCCTAACAGCACCAGATTGGATGCCGTACGAAGCCACAGCCACACTAGCAAATCTTTTCCATACGACCACTTCAAAAGCCTTGCCGGGCATACTGAGCGAACGCGCCCTGCTGCCCGCCACCGAGCTGCGCAGACGCGGCATCGGTCAAGTTGCTGGCGAAAGTTCAAATGAAGAGATGGGCAGAAGAGTGATTTCTATGACCCGCAGTTTCCCTGAGTCATTCTGCTATCATCGCCATAGTGTCGAGCAACTGATCAATTTTCCTGTGGTTTTCGGCATTTCCAAAGACGTCACCGCCAGAGCCTTTCGTGTATTTGCCGAACCTGGAGAGTTAGCCATTGCCAAACTAAATATCGGCAAGAGCATTTCACAAAGACTTGGTCTTGCAAAGCCGGATATTACCCATGTTTATGTGCCCGACTCACAAGCTGAACTGATTGCCCAGACCCTGAACAACTATCGCGTAAGAGGGGTGAATGTAGTTGGTTTCAATCAAATGGGCAAGCCAAAGTGGAATGAAGAAAACATTGAAGAATTGATCAAGCGCGGCTATTGAAGACCTTATGACGAGTTCTCCGCGCTTGATTAATTTGCTTGATAGATAGCAATAAAGTCCTGACTAAGCAGTATTACTGCAGCCGACTCGGTCATTCCACCAATAGACTATGAGAAGCCCTTCTTGCCTTCCCTTTTCACTATTGCTTATCGTATATCAAAAAAAAAGAGCAAAGAAGAAGTGGTCTAGAGCAAAGTCGCCCTAGACCACTAAACCAAAGGCCCCTCAGTTAGACCTTCAGCTTGCTACCAAGTATTCTTCAGTATCTTCAAAAGCCGCGGAAAAGCCTCCAAAGAAACAACCACAATCCAGCCTGAATCAGCGACAGGCAGAACATTACCCGGCACGATAAACTCGCTGGAAATGGCAGGCAAAGGCTCGCTGTAAGACTCGATATTCTCATAACCTTTCACCGTGCCCAGATGCACTGCCACCAAATCGGGAAGATATCTTGTACCATGACCACAAATTCTAACGACAACGGCTGGTACTTTTGGCTCAATATAGACCTCGACCTTGATGTCTGGTCTCCCGCTCTCGAGCGATTGAAAGTGCATGACGCCGCCATAGCTTTTCTCGGTAGCTTCAATAGAGAAGAGCCTTTCGTCGACTAAAGTAACAAGCTTTAGCCCGCCTTGGGTTGAAAGACGATAAGGTCCGTCAATCGAAACGCGCAAGACTTCATTCTCCATCATAAAGATGGGACCGCGAGACAAGACTTGTCTTGTCTGCACAATATGGAGTGAAGGCGAGCCCAGAGAATCTTTGGGCCCACAGATAAATCTCTCTAGATAAATTGGCATAACCTTTCCTGCTCTTTGTTAAGGTTGAAAGTTTCAATCAATCCCAATAGGCACCGGTATTCTGATAGTCGGGATAATGAGTCAAGAGCCATACCTTAGCGACATTGCGCACAGTCTCACGTACGTTGTCGTTAAGGAAGCCGCTATGAGAATAAGCCACATCGGTGGCGAAAATGACCGCACCAGCATCCAAAACACAGAAGCCCACCTGGTTTTCAGAAAGCTCAGGCTGAGGTGCAATGGTAAAGCGACGGCACAAGCTGATGAAGGCATTATCGCGCACAGCGGTGCTGATACTGACGTTAGCGCGCTTTCTACCTTTATCATCATAGAGTTCTCTCGTCACCACTTCACCCATAGGTACATTAGTCGCTGATTGCAAGCCGACTTCGCGCAGTTGCCAGCCCTCAGGCAAAATCACCTTACGGGTGAGAGAGTTCTCTTCGCCAGCAGGTCTGATGCCCCAAGCGCTCAAGGTCAGCCAGCTACCGTCTTTAACTTGATTAGGAATTGAAACGATATTCTGATTCATAGTTGCTCCGTTGGTTAGATTTAGTTTGCAAGCGCTTTCTTTTGCATCTCAAGAATGCGCCGATCACGAGCTTCGTGCTCTGCTCTGGTTTTCGACTCAAGAGCTTTCCTGTGTTCAACATCCATTGGCTTGAACTTACCTAGCCCGGCTTGCAAAACCTCAAGTGCTTTATCAAGAACCTCATCGTTGTGAATGATTGGGTTGTCTAAGAACGCCGAACTATTCGCCACTTCAATGTCTGGTATGACAGCTACACCAAGATCGGCGCCACCCGGCAAGAACCTGAAAGTAGTTATCTTGAGCCCGGTGCCAAAATCGAGAGGGTTGACCGCCTGACCGACTTCTTTACCAAAGGTAGGCTTGCCTATAATCAAAGCAAACTTGCCTCTCTGCAATGCCCCAGACATAAGCTCAGAAGCACTGGCACTGCCCGCATCGACAAGCACAGCCAGCGGCAACCCCGAGGGCAAGATGCGCATCATGCGCGGTTGTTTATCCTGGCGCACCGACTTACCGCCTTTGAAACTCTCACGCACAAAGTCCTTTTCATTCACCGATTCCATAACCTCGACGATATCGTCACCGGCGCGGCTCAGTGTTGTTACAATCTTGCCGTCTCTGACGATGGCTTGCATCATCTCGACCACTTGGTCAAGCCTTCCACCGGGGTTACCGCGCAGATCAATGACCATTGACTTAACGCCTGAACAGTCCTTTTCCGGTACATACTGATTGACCAAAGCGGCTAGTTCAGCATCTTCCAAAGGCAAAGACTTACCAGTGCAAGCTTGATACAAAGCCTCGGTGAACTCTTGAGAAACACGGTTGCCGAACATGTCCACCTTTACTTTGAATCTTCCGTTACCCAATTCATCTAGATGAACTTCTTTGGTTTGCACTTTCGCCCTGACAATGGAAAATTCCAGATCAGGGCTATTCTCTCTGCGCACTTTCAAGGCAACAGCAGTGCCTTCCTTACCTCTTATTGCCGCTATCACTTGGTCGACTGTCATGCCGTTCACCGACTGACCATTGACCTCAATAATGCGGTCAGCTCGTTTCAAACCTGCTTTCTCGGCCGGTCCACCATCCGTAGGAGCCGGATAAATAACAAGTGGAGTAGCTTCATCGATTTTTGCCAGAGTCTTCAACACTTCCTCAGACGGATTCTCACCCATAAGGGCTAGCTTGCCGGCCACGTTCAAGCGAATCACCGGTGCGCCAATGCCGGTCAAACTGGCATCAAAAGACTCGGACAGACTGGCAAACTCCTCGACAGTAAAAAAATGTGTGTGCATTTCATTCAAAGAAGCCAGCATGCTGCGAATCGCTTTGGCAGTTTCAGCCTGGTTGGTTAGGCTTGAGGTAGGCGTTTGCCATGCCAAAGCAAAAGCGTCACGTTTGCTTTTGTCCAATAAGGCAAGGTCTGTTTTGAGCACTAAGTCAAAGACGCAGTTATAGAGCGTCCGTCCATCGAAGGGTCCTTGATTGTCAGGATTGCAAGCCTTGCTGACATAGTCGGGTCCTGCATCTTCCTGACCACCAGCAAGTTGCGGTCCACCCGAACTGCGATTGATCTGAACAAACTTTGTCACATCGGCAAGCTGGGCAGTTCCAGGAGGTGCCACCTGAATGTTGCCATTGACATACAGGTAAACCGGCAAAGCGAGACTGCTATCGGCGGCGATGGAACGCTGCTGTTTGCTTAGCCGCTCGACGAGAGACGGGTTTGCAGCTGTATCAGCCTGCATGAACTCAACGTCGGGGAACTGCTTAGCTAAGGTCTCAAGCAATTGCCACTCCTCAGTACAGTCTTCAGAGCGACAGATCTGAATCAAGACGTTGCCTCCGGTGGCGAAATCAGGCTTCAAAAAATCGCTTTCCACTACTTTCTTGATAGGCTTTGCTTGAGTACCCGGCTGCGCAAAGACGGTGGCGGCACCGGGGACTCTTAGACCAGAGGCGGAAGAATCGTCTTCGGCAAGATGCTCTGCAACTGCACTATTTGCCGCGATGAAAACAACCAGCCAAATCGTTTTGACCAGTACATGCACAAAGATCGCTGCCCATATCGACCTGGTAAACAAATACGCTGCACCGGCGGCTATGCCAATATAAAAACCAGTAAGGAAGTGCGTGTCATAGACAAGCGCGAAGAGAGCAGCGGCAATCGCTATGGCGGCGACACCAGCTCCATACGAGAAGATACCGGCGAACTTAGAAAGGAAGCCGGGACGGAGAGCCAACGAACGGCCTATGGTCTTGAATGCCGAATACCAGAGATTTTGCACAAAGCCGCGAAAAACCAACTCTAAGACGAAAGCGGAGAGCAATACACCAAACAGTGCTGCCGCAAAGAAGTTGGACTGATCACCGCGCATGGCCGCCAACGCCTCGGAAGCACTATCACCGAAATGTCCGTGATGCATAGAGCTTAAATAATCAAGCCCGAGTGCCGCGGCAGTAGCTAGAGTGACAGCGCCGAAGAAGTATCTCGTGCCGACATGGCCGACATAGTTCCAGCCCAAATTGGTAGGATACTCCGGCCATTCGCCGCGCAGGTGCAGAAAGGCAGGCAGGCGCTCCGACCAGCGGGTAAGCAAGGTCAGACGGCGGCTAAAATGCAAATAGCCAGTGAGCACAACAAAGAAAGCCACGCCAAAAGAAAGACTGGCCACCGACAAAGCCGGAAGGTACGAGACAAGCCAAGGAATTGGCAGGGCATAAGCCGCTTTCAGGCTGACCAGAGCTAGTCCCCAGGCCAAAAGCCAGCTAAGACCCAAGGCACAGGTGGAGGCAAAGGCTAGACGCAAAGCGGCAAGTCCGCTCTGACTCTCCTTTGAAGAAGGATTTTCATTATCTGTTTTCATAATTACACCTCAATGAAGTGGTTCAAGTTCGCAAGCAAAATAGGCTGCCATCTGACCTTGACCGTGATCGACCCAAACACGCCGACGGTCTCGACCGAACCAAGCGCGCAAGAGTCCGCTTGCATGCAGCTGGCGGTGTGCCAGATAGGCAGAAGAAAAATCAAGCTCGTCTTCAGGTAGAAGACGAGCGACAATCACCGACATTCCGGTTTCTACTTTAGTCATTGCAATTTCCCGTTGAAAAATTCTAGAAGAACTTTCTAGAAGAAACTTCTAGATGAATGTTCGAAAAGATAGTTCTAGAGCCATATCCCGAAAGAACCATCCAGTCAAAAGTGGTCTCCCATCTGCGCGCCCCTAGTACCGAGCCCAAGCATGGTCGACATTGCCTCTATAATTTAGTCAGCAGCAAAGCTTCAGTCTCAGAGCAGCTAAATGCTCCTGAGAAACTGAAAGTATTGAAAGACTGAATAAACGCAGTTGTTGCTTGGACTGAATATGCTTTCACTAAAGACAAAAGATAGAGGTAATTTAGATTGACACAGAACCGCAGCCACCGACAAGCTTGCACGATTGTCAAAAAGCAGCAAAGCAAAACTCACTTTCCCTATCAATACTGAGTTAAGACTATTCAACAGGCTAATGAGCACAAGAAAAAAGTATATTCCTGCACTGATCTTGCCTGATCAAGCCATAACCGTCCCAGAGAATCATCAGACAAGCAGGCTGGCTGCGACCACAGATCCAACACAGTTTCGCCCCAAATCCGCCACACCATATATGATGGCACATTCCGTTTAATGAAAATTCAGGCCGCCCTTCATGCTTTCCAGAGAGACACTATCAAGCGCGCCAGTAAGACAAAGCTCAATCTCACTTCTTTGTATGATTAGACAAAAGCCCCCAGAGGCTAACAAGACCAGAGACTCGGCAAAGACGGTCGTTTTGCCAAAGTCGAATTAACTAGCAACTGTCTCTATGATTTGCTAGAAATTGGCATTACCCTTAAACCCATTTTGTCTGTACAGAAACCCAAAACAATTACAGAGTTTCAATTGAATCAACTCTAGAAAGGAGCATTGCTCTCGGTAATGGTGCACTCGATTGCGCTTTCACCAGAGCCTAACTTAACTCAACCGAAGTGGTGATCATATGCGTAGCGACATGAAATACATAGTTCTCGATGAACCACGTCAGAACCATGACTATCGTATAAACAAAGGCGAAAAGAGAAAACAACAGCGCGGCTATGAGAATCTGCCCCTGCGCGAGTCAATGAAAGCACGCTGGCATTTCCATTACCGCAAAAGCACGCGCCTTGTCGGAAGGGAAGACCATCGCAAAGACTTCAGCGACCATCTTGGACCGCTTTTGGGTTTCCTGCGCTCTCGCTGCGGCAGGCCCTGGAATGAAGTGCACAGTGAAATCAGAGAGCATGCCGACTTTCACTCAGCCTTGGGCTTTCATCTGGTCTTTCACTTTCTCAAACTAGTGAAAAGACAAGTCTTCCTTTGCGATGGGCTGGTAATCACCGCCAAGCAGGATGTGCTCTGCCCAGGTCAGTTCTATGTGCATCCGCACACTGGGCTGCTTTGCTGCGTCGAATAAAGTACTGACTAGTCCGACTGATGCTGAAGAGTAATCGAAATTACTCTTCAGCGAGAGCTGTTTTTTTTCAGCTTCGCATATTCGACCGGTCTATTCTCAAAATAGTCAAAAAAATCTGAGATAAAAGAACGAGCGATGCGCAGTTAGCATCGCTCGATAGAAATCAGCCGGACCCGCAAGCATTATTAATCAAAGAAGGGTCCATACATTTTCTAAAGCTTCACCTTGATACTCATAACAAGAGAAAGCAAAACTACGGTCAGGAAGACAAACCAGGGCCAATGCGGCAAAGAAACGATTCCAAAATACACGACCAGAGCAGACCAGAGCCAAAGCCCACAGGCATTACCAACGGTCAAAGGTCCAAGGCTGTCCACTTCCGCCTGCGACCAACCAGTCTTGAGCACTAGGGCAAAGAGCGTTAAACCTCCGGCAACGATAGAGACGACACCGGCCCAAAACAAGGCTAATCCCATAATTATGGAAACCATGATGGCAATGAAAAGAGTGAGCACGGCGTACTCACTTTGATTTCTACTAATTGTCATTTCATTCTCCAGTTGATCTCTAACAAGCAAGCAGAGCTTGTTTGTTAAGGAAATCCAATTGCGACTGAACGGCAGACAAATGCCTGGTCAATTCACCCCGACCATGAGCTTCATATAGCAGTTCCAGACCCAGCTGAGTCCTAGCATTCTCAAGCCTAGACTTCTGGTCTGGTCGCAGCACAATTGCACCGCTCGCCAGCATACGTTCGACGGACTCAACTCGTTTACGCAGTCTATAAGCGCGCCACCAGCCAGTGAAGATCAGATACATCGCCAGGCAAATTAGACCAAAGAGCATCACGCCCAGACTAAGAACTAACTCGATCATAAAAGTATCCATAGAAAAATCCTCTATTTCAGACCGCTTGCTTTGACAATTTAGTGAGCAAGTTGCCGGCAATCCAAAGCTCCAGATTACCGGTAAGGGCGATGCCCATGCGCACGTTCTCTGAATCGAGCCGGTTGCGGAAGCAAATATCATTAACAAGCCATTTCTTCCGAGACTCGAGATCAGCCCCTAAAATTCCTGCTACGGCTGCTTCCGCCTCTGCCCGCTCTCTTCCAGTTTCCATAATCTGCGACACTAAGTCCTCCGAGACTCGCTCCACCACTTCATCACTATAGTATTTTTCAGGCTTGCCGACCCCGAAAAGTATGCTTGAAGCCGCTTCTTTAACCACTGCTGCAAAAGCGGCATAGACACCCTTTTCAAAAGCAGAGGCGGAAGACTCACTGCCAAATTCGGCTGCCAAACCCTCTACTAGGCTTTGATTAGCCCTCAGCCTTGAAACTGCAGTTTCAGCATTCACCTTACTTACGTACAACTCTTGGAGCGAAACACCACTTCTGTTCTCTTGGCGCGCTTGCTCCATAAACTCAAATTGTCGCATCATCAGAGAGTAAAGCAAAGTAGCAAGCGTATAGTCACCTTGCGCTATAGCCCGTCGGCAATGCTCTCCCAAGACTCTTAAGGTATTGATTGCATAGGAGGCAGCGGCCGTCCATCCTAAGGCTTCATTGTCGGTTTGTCCTTCAAATGTATAGGCGGCGTAACTCATCACCTCCAAAAGTGAATTACGTTCGGCGATTTCAGCGTTGATTGCCTCGGCATTTTCGGGGTTTACCTGGTGGTCTTTCAAATTGCTCATGTGTGGCCTTTTAGTTTGCATGTTTTGATTGAAAGAGTGGAAATCTCAAGACGAGTTCTCCTCTCTTCCGACAGCCCTAAACCGGTTTCCTCCAGTGGCAATTCATTCAGTTATTGCAAACGCATCCAATCTCGGTCTCAATGCATGTGTCGACAAAGACACTGCTGAGCTTGAGGTAAGGAACTAAAGATTGGATTGATATAGGTTGAATGAATGATGGAAGAGGTAAAGGATAGGGTGGTTTCAGCATAGTCAATCGGCACCTTATACCCAAGCCCTACCATACCGGTGCATCAAGTCTGACTGATCTGTGTATTGCGTCCTGATAGAGCCTTTCAGCTCGTTCACCAAGCCAGATATGTAGTCATCTGTGACGCCCCATAAACAAGCTTTGCCTGATGTGACTCTCACCAAGCCCACACTGTCTCAACATTCAGTCAACAAGCGTCCCTATTGGTGCCACCATTTCACCACATCGCCAAGTCCAAGAGACAGTTGAAACTGGCAAGAGAGTTAAGAGCGAACCTCAGCCAGACAACATCGCTCAGCTCTTGTGCTCAGATGAGAGCATTTGCTAATTGCAGAATATCTCCTTTTTTTCTTGCAAATAATCCGAAGTAACTTCTAAACCATCCAATCATCCAATCGAAATAAAGACATATGTACACAAGCTTCAACTATCGAGGCAGAGTCTCATCCTCTTCCGGCTTTGCCTGCAATGAAAACAATTCAATTAGTTTAGGTCTGCCGCCTGAAGGTGAACTGACAATCACGGTCAGTCATCGTAACAAGAAAGACGGTGCCATCGAATTTACAACTCAGGGCTCACTGCAAGTCATAGCTCTAGCACCCGATTTCATCAAACTCAGCCTAAAGTCTTCCAAAGACTGCCATGGATCAATCAACATAAAGCATGAAAACATTGAACTGACCTGCTTGATTGAACCAGCACAGTAGCCCATATTTAGACTACCCCGAAAGTAAAACCAAGCAACTCAAGCACCGGCCATGCCACCACAAATATAAAGAAAAAATTGATGCCAAGAGACCCAAGCATGCAAGTCGCTAGTTAGCGCAAACTTCTGACAACCGCACAGCTTCTAATTCTCTAATATGCTTGTAGCCAAGAGAGTATTTAGACATAGAGCTATGATAGTTGAAAGAGTCTTTCAACTTATTCCAAATTCTTTCTAGCGACAGTCAACAACCACATCAACACGTCTGAGATGAGCCCATATGCGCTTTAGCCGAGCGCTCTATGCAGACCCTGAGTTAATGGCAGGGCAAAAGGCATGGGCAAACTCTCCCGAGAAAGAACTATGAACAACAACTCCAACAACCCAAATAATTCCACCACGCCCAGCCCTGCTGCTGGCACAGTCGCGTCTTTCTCTCCTGGTCTGGAAGGCGTTGTCGCCTGCAAGACACGCCTCAGCCATGTCGATGGCGCCGGCGGAAAACTCGTCCTGGCAGGACACAACGCAATCACCCTGGCCGAAAACAATACCATCGAAGAAGTCTGGTTTCTGCTGCATGAAGGTCGACTGCCCAATGCCGCCGAACTGACTGCCTTCCGCAATCGCATCGAGAGCCTCGGCCAGATGCCGGTTGACGAAATCAATTTGGTCAAGAAGCTGCGTGGAGCAGAACCCCTCTCGGCCTTCCGCACAGCCCTTTCGGCCATAGCCAACAAACGCGGCTACAAGCCCTGGCTGGGACGCCCCGCTAAAGAAGCCATCGATGAAATCATGGCTCTTTGCGCCCTCGCTCCGGCTATCGTCGAAGTGCTGCATACCGGTCGCCGCCCCCGTCTCAAGAAAGACAACGCCGGTTATGCCGAGCGCTATCTGTGGGGCGTCACCGGCAAGAAGCCCAGCAAAGACGACGTTCGCGCCGTCGAAACTTACCTGATCTTGACCATGGACCACGGTCTCAATGCTTCAACCTTCGCCAGCAGAGTCGCCGCCAGCACCGGTGCCGACGTGGGGGCAGCGATCACGGCCGGCATCGGCACCCTCTCCGGCCCGCTGCACGGCGGCGCTCCCGGCCCGGTTCTCGATATGCTGGACGCCATCGCCACACCCGACCAGGCTGATCCCTGGGTGCGTGCCCAGCTGGCCGGCGGCACGCGCCTGATGGGCTTCGGACATCGTATCTATCGCACCGACGACCCACGTTCGATGTGCCTCAAGCGAGTTGCCGAACGCCAGAACGGTCCCCGTATCGAGCTGGCCAAAGTGACCGAGCAGACCTGCCTGAACGTGCTCGCCGAAAAGCAGAGCCAGCGCGCCGCCGCCGAAGGCAAAGCCGTGCGAGCCCTGCGTGTCAACGTAGAATTCTGGACCGCCGTGGTTCTGGAACATGTAGGCATTCCTCGTCAGTTGTTCAGCTCCACTTTCTGCGCCAGCCGCATCATCGGCTGGGGTGAGCACATCGCCGAACAGATTCAGGACAATAAACTGTTCCGCCCTCTCTCGACCTACACCGGTGACATGCCGGCTGAATAAGCCAGGCAAGCAAGCAAACCGGCGGTCATATCTCTAGTCAGACCGCACCGACAAATGCGTCGGTGCGGTTATTTCAACATGTACTTTGGTACTTTGGTGGAGAACTCCATGCAAGCAAATGCAAACGCGAGCCAAAACTCGCTCTTTTACCAACAACTGGATGCGGCGGTCACTGAATCGCGCCAGCGCTTCGGGCCCCTCACTCTCACCGAGAAAATTCTTCTTGCACACCTCTTTGACAAAGGTCAGCTGCAAGCTTGGTCGACCCTTCCGGCAAGAGGCAAAACCTCGGTGGCTCTGCTGCCAGACCGAGTGGCCATGCAAGATGCAACGGCTCAGATGGCTATGCTGCAGTACATGCAAGCTGGTCTCAAACAGGTGGCGGTACCCACCAGTATCCACTGCGATCACCTAATCAGAGCCCGCAGTGGTGCCAAGCTCGACCTGGTAGACGCTTACGGAGAGAACCAGGAAGTCTATGACTTTTTGAAAAGCGCCGCTGCCGCCCATGGTATCAGCTTTGGTGCGCCAGGCAAGGGCATCATTCACCAGGTCATCCTCGAAAACCTGGCCACTCCCGGTGGGCTGATGGTCGGCACCGACTCCCATACACCCAATGCCGGCGGTCTTTCCATGCTGGCTATCGGCGTAGGCGGAGCCGACGCAGTGGAAGTGATGGCCGGCGAACCCTGGTCGCTCACTTGGCCGATGATCATCGGTGTCAAGCTCAAGGGCAAGCTCTCGGGCTGGGTATCGCCTAAAGACATCATTCTCAAGCTGGCCGGCATTCTCGGCTCAGCCGGCGGCACTTCTTCCATCATCGAGTATTTCGGGGACACCGAGCAGCTCACGGCAACCGGTCAGGCCACCATCGCCAACATGGGAGCCGAACTGGGAGCAACCACCTCGGTTTTCCCCTACAACGAGAAATGCGGTGCTTATCTGCGTGCGACCGGACGAAAAGACCTGGCTGACGCAGTCGAGCAGAACAAGCATCTGCTTGCGGCCGACCCCGAAGTGCTCAGTGCGCCCGAGAAATATTTCGATCGCTTCATCGAGATTGACCTCGATGCACTCGAACCTCACATCGTCGGACCTTTCACTCCCGATATTTCGACGCCGATCTCGCAGTTTGTCAAAGAAGTACAGGGCAAAGGCTATCCCCTCAAGTTGAGCTATGCCCTGATTGGCAGCTGCACCAATTCGAGCTACGAAGACATGGGAAGAGCCGCCCACATTGCTCGTCAGGCTGCCTCACGCGGCGTCAAAACCGCCTGCGGTTTTCTGGTGACGCCTGGTTCTACCCAAATCTTCAATACCATTGAAAGAGACGGTCAACTGGCAGATCTCGAATCGATTGGCGGTCAGGTGTTGGCAAATGCTTGCGGTCCTTGCATCGGACAATGGCAGCGCGACGACGTCAAAGATGGTCAAGCCAATTCGATTATCAACTCTTTCAACCGACCCTTTAAAGGTCGCAACGACAATAACAACGCCACCCACGCCTTCATCGCCAGCCCCGAGATCGTGACGGCTTTTGCTCTTGCCGGTCGGCTCGATTTCAACCCACTCACCGACAGCCTCACCGCCGCCGACGGCAGCCAATTCACCCTGCAAGCGCCTGAAGCCGAAGCCCTGCCGCCGCTCGGTTTCATCGCCGACCCGCAAGCGATTGTCGGCACCAGCCTGCAAACAGGGGTGCAAGTGGCGCCTGACAGTCGTCGCCTGCAGCTGCTTTCGCCTTTCCCGGTCTGGTCGGGCGGCGACTTTATCGAACTGCCCATCTTGCTCAAGGCAAAGGGCAAGTGCACCACCGACCATATCTCACCAGCCGGTGTGGAATGGCTGCGTTTCAGAGGGCACCTGGACAATATCTCGGACAACATGTTCAGCCGCGTCACCAACGCCTTTACCGGCGAAGTAGGCAGAGGTCAAAGCCTAGCAGGCAGCGCAGAGACCGGCACGACCAGCCAGCCTTTGAGCAAGATCGCCCGCGACTATAAGGCTCTTGGTCAAGGCTGGGTAGTGATTGGTGATACCAATTATGGTGAAGGCTCAAGCCGCGAACATGCCGCCATGTCGCCTCGCTATCTGGGCGGTCTGGCCGTTGTAGCTCGCAGCTTTGCCCGCATTCACCGCAGCAATCTTTGGAAGCAAGGCATGCTCGCCCTGACCTTCAAGGACCCTGCCGACTATGACCGCATCCTCTCGGGCGACAAGCTTAGTCTGGTCGGTCTGGCTGCGCTCAGCCCCGAAAAAGAGGTGCAGGGCATCATTCATCACCAGGACGGCAGCAGCGAAATCATTGCGCTTTCGCACGGCATGTCCGACGAGCAGATCAAATGGTTCCAACATGGTTCCTTCCTGAACTATGTCAAAGCCAAGCGCGAAGCAGCAGTGCAAAGCAAGGGCGCCGACCAGGCAACAGCGACGAGCCCTGCCGGAGAATTCTGCGACCGCGAACAAACCTGTAGCGATGGACAAGGACAGAGCCCAGAAAGCACAAAGAAGTCAGGCGGCTCCGCAGAAAAAGCTGTTGCCCACAAGAAGACTTGGCTGGACAGGCTCAAGGCTCTGTGGAAGCGCTTTCTGGAAGACATTGGTTACGACGGCTAAGTCAAACAATGAATAACTCGGCCTAAGGTAGTTTTGAAATGGACGGGCTTCGGCTCGTCCATTTCTCTTTCTATTTCAAAAATCCTTACTATGTCAAACAACCTTATTTTTCAAAAAACCTTTTCTCTTATATGCTATAGTTGTTTACCAAAAAAGAAGAAAGGAACCGGTGGTGGGTTGCACCACCGGTTCGAACTGTGTGAGAAAAGGAAGGACCTACCGATTTACCGGCAAGCGCTTAACCAAGACATTCTTGAAACCAAGTTCGAGAAGCCGACGACGGGTTTTCTGATTGCGCACCCAGACTTGGACCGCCTTACGCAAGTCCAGTTCGGGAGCCAGCAGTTGCAGTTCGACCTTGCCGCGCAGAGCTTCCCTGTACCAGCGAGAGCGAGCCCAAGACCTTTTGAAGACCATGCGCTCGGCTTGTTTTCCCGGTGTCCCTCCGTTCATCGTTTCGTTGAGAATGATGTGCCAGGCCATGTAGTCGCTGCATACAGCCTCGACCGCATCTTTCTCAAAGACAAAGAGCACCGAATTGGGAAATTCGCCTTTGCGCCTGAGCACATTGACGATTTCACCACCGCGACGCTCAGTGCCGATTACCTTTTGCCACTGGTTGGAATAACCGGTCATGGAGACAGCATCTTCAGCACCTGCCGCCAGGAAGAGCGGGAAGTAGCCCAATGCCTTTTCCGCCCAGCGATACGCCGGCAGAAAATCGACATCTGAAAATGCCGGGTCAGGTTTCAGCAAGCCGAAACCCACGCTTGTGAGCGGCATGCAGTGATACAGATAGACTTTCTTAGACACTTCAGACATTCGATACTCCAGACAAATAGTTTCAGTCCGATTTCTCGTCCCGGAACAGCGCCGCCATCTCGCTTTCCGGGCAGTGACCGAACACATCCCTGTGCTTCAAGGCTCCAGATGCACGGCCGCGCAGGAGGAACATGTCCTCTTCGACCTGGATCGGAGCATAGTCTTCGTCGAGAACGAAATTGGTCAGCTGGCGAGCCTTCGCCTTGGCCAGACCTTCTTTCTTTGCGTTCCGGATGAAGACCAGCGTGAAGCCGTTGGAGTTGTGCGTCATATTCATTTCCTTGTTTTTCTTTGAGCAATGGCCCTTATGGCGACGAGGAAAGTTCTTCGCTGGCCCATTGCGGTGACCGCCCTCTCTGTGGAGCGGCAGAAAGCGCATCGCCTCAAACACTGGCGATGCGCCAGTTCAGTTCTTCAGTTCAGGCTTTAACCCTGTTGGCGCACCTGGCGGTGGCGGTTTTGCAGGGCCAGACGAATTTCTTCGCTCGAGATGTGAACGGGATTGCGACGTACGGTTTCACCGGTGCGCAGGCTCTCCACATACATCTCTTCCAGTTTGTCGAAGCTCACGGCTTCGCCGACGATGAAGAACTGTTGGTGCTCTTCGGACCAGATGACTTTGGGATGACTCATAGATTCTCCTTCTGAACATTTTGGATTGGAAATGAGACCGCGCCCTTCAAACGAAAGCTTGAGCGCGGTCTCTTTAGGCAAGAAGAGCTAGTCGATTAGGCGATGCGGTACTTGATCGTGTACTTCACCTTGGTCTCGCCGCCGGCGGGGACGGTGACCAGGTAGGAAGCGGCACCGCCGGCGGTGGTGACGTTCTTGACGCTGTTGCCGCCGATGGGCTTGGTGAACTCGACTTCGGCCGGCACAGAGTCCTGCACCAGCACGTCCACCGCCTTGTCCTTGTAGTTGAAGACCACCACTTCGCGCGTCTCGGTGCGATAGCGCGGCTTCTTCTCGGGCTTGCCGGCGGGCGGCTCGGCGATGACGGCGACCTGCGGGCGCTGGCCGACGTCGGGGCCACCGAGCGGGCGCACGGTGGGCGGATTCGCCGGGGCTTCCACCACCTCGGGGTCGTCCTTGACCGAGACCTGGCAGCGCTTGGCCTTGATGTCACGCGAGGGCGTCTGCAGAGTGAGCTGGAAGCTCTCGCCGACCGCCACGTGTGTCGAGACATTGGTCTGGTCGGTGCGCTGCAGGCTGCCCTTGCTGTCGGGCTCGAAGACGTTCACGGCGCCGGGGGGCAGGGCGACGCCGAGGCTGCTGGCCGTGTCGTTCTTGACGAGCAGGCGCACATGCACCGGCAGCTTGTCCTGACGGTCACGCAGCTGGGCCTTGGACGGGAAGTAACCGGGGGAAAGCAGGTACTCGGCGGTGACCGGCACGTTCTCGGCCAGCATGAGCGCCGTGGTCTTGGTCTCGCCGGGCTCGATGGAGAGCTCCACCGGCAGCGTGTAGAGCTTCTGCTCGCCGACGGTCTCGACCTCGGCGTTGTCGGCGCCGAAAGCCGCCGACTCCAGACCGCCGCCCATGGGCATGGCAGAAGCCATGGCCAGGCGAGCGCCGCGCGGACGCGCACCGTACTGCGGCTGGCTGTTGTAGCCGTTGTTGTAGCCGTGGATGAGCTGGAAGCGCGTCTCGCGCACCGGCGCACCGCTCTCGTTGGTGATGTCCACCCAGCAGGCCAGACGGGTGAGCTTCTCGGCGGCGGCATCGTAGAAAGCCTCGAAACGAGGCGCCCAGGCCAGACCACCGGTGGCATACATGATGCCCAGGTCGAAAGCACCGGCCTTGGCGGAACGCGCCTCGAGGTGGACAGCCGGCAGCGCCGTCAGTTCGGCCAGACAGGCGCTGTCGAGGACGAGCGAGCTGTCGTAGTTGACCACCTGCACGCCCTGATCGGTCTTGACCACGAGCTGATGGCCGATGACGTGGCAGAGAGTGCCCTTGACGGTCGCTTCGCCGGCGCTGAAGCTGATCGGCTTGCCGACCGCCTTCTGCAGCAGGGCTTCGAGGCTGAGGCTGGCCGGGCGATAGCTGAAAGCAGAGAGCTTCAGCCCACCGGGACCGGCGGCCTTGGAGATGGTGAGCGAACCGGGCACGTACTGCTCCGGCAGACCTTCCAGCGTGACGCTGACCTTGCCTTCGGCGACTTCCACCTGCCGCTGTTCACGGACGATGGCCGGACCGCCGATATAGACGGTCATCTCGGAAGCGCTGGCATTGCGCGAAACGGCGGTGGCGGCGGGAGTGCCCTGTTCCTGATTCTTGCTCATATGATTCCTCTTGGGCTGGTTGCCCTGTTAGAACGGTTTCTATGGCGCTCATAGACTGCGCTGTGAGCGTGGGTGAATGGCGCTGCAAGCACGCTGCCTGCAGAACACCTGATCCGCAGAAACGCCTCTCCAATTCGCAAGCCGCAACGACCTCGCCTTATCTCCAGCATCCTTTTGGGTTGCTGAAAGAGCGTTGTCGAACGATGGATGGTTGTTTTGGACTTGCGGGACTTTGCGGAGAAATTGGAATTGGAAAAGACGTATTGACCATAAAAGGAGCGCACCCGGCTATTCCAGAATTGAGCATCTTTGTAAAGCCGCCCAGTATCTTAGAAACGCCTCAGGCTGACCTTTCGCCATATACAAGGTGCGAGGCAGTATTTCTCGGTCGATTTAGTGCAAACAAGCAAAACATGCACCAATCAAGCATCTACAGATTCGTTCGCGCACCGAGCAAGCGCCGAGTATATCTATTGACAGCCTCCGCTAGCCGCGCCAGCCGGTTATAAAACCTCTCTAAGCCCAACCTTGGCGCCTCTTGGCTGCCTCATCAGCCATGAGCCAAAGACTTAATTGAACTAGCCTTGCCTGTTATAGCCAAAGACAAGTAGGTTCGAGCTGTATTCACCTTCGGTCAACCATCAGGAAAAGCTTTCAAAGCATAAATTCCCTGTCAACCAAGTTCCTGACAGTCTCAAAGCCCTAGCTGCGAGATCAATGGAAGACCGACTTTCTGGAGCCCAAAGCTTATATGAGTACCAACACTTCCTGAGGACGTCTCCTACGGGGCGTCCCACCGATCTAGCTAGATCGGTAAGCGCAAGCACAAAAGGACAGTCCCATGAAAAACCCCAATGCCAACTTCACAGTGCTCGCCGTGCGCAATCTGAACTGCACGCGCCCGCACAGCCGCACCTCCAACAGCCGCAGCTGGTACGCACAATGGTGCATCCAAGCTCACGGCATTCAGCGCTACGGTCTCAAGCCCTACCGCTACCACCTGCGCCGTGTCGCCAACGTCGCCATCCGGTTCGGACTCTCCAGTCGCGAAGTGGACATGCTTTGTTGGGCACATGACGTTCTGGAAGACACCGATCGCACCCGCGAATCGATGCTCGCCGCCGGCTTCCCGCTCGTGGTCGTGCTCGCCGTGGAAGCACTCTCTGATGAAGAAGGTGCCGACCGCCACGAGCGCAAAGCCAAAACCCTGCCGAAAATCAAGAAGAACAGGCTTTCACTGATCGGCAAGCTCTGCGATCGCATCGCCAATGTCGAAGAAGGGAAGAAGAGCGGCAACAAGAAGTTCCGCATGTATCAAGAGGAACACGCCTACTTCAAGGAAATCCTCTTCGACGAGAG
>JAIETF010000048.1 GCA_019745415.1 Candidatus Obscuribacterales bacterium
CCGGTTTGCAAACCGAAATTCGTCTTTTGTGTCGGGGTGGGGCGGGGTGGGGTGGGTCTTCCCTCTTGTGACATGAAGCTTAGTTTTTGCCCCTGACCAAAGGGTGACTTATCTGTGACCGACTTGTGACCGTCACAGGCTGCCTAAAAATTTTTCGAAAAATCACCAACCGCGACGTGAATTATCCTCAGCTCTTTCGGCATTGGTTTCAGCTTTATCGGCATAACTTTGGGCGTCTTCGGCTGCTGCAAGAGCCTTCTCGGCATAGGTGCGGGCATTCGGGTCGCCGCTGTCTGCTTTGCTAAAGGCTTCATCTGCCTCTCTTC
This sequence comes from Candidatus Obscuribacterales bacterium, assembly GCA_019745415.1. Taxonomy (GTDB): domain Bacteria; phylum Cyanobacteriota; class Vampirovibrionia; order Obscuribacterales; family Obscuribacteraceae; genus Obscuribacter. The sequence continues at coordinate 327 of JAIETF010000048.1, forward strand.
TGGCTTCTCTAGCGGCATATTGAGCTTCTTCCGCCGCTTGCTCGCGGTTGTATTTGTCGCCGTGCCATGACCGGTCATAAGCTTCTCTGGCTCGATCTGCCTGATCTTGGGCTCGGTAAAAGTTATCGCTGGCGCTGCCTCCGCCGCTGCCGCCAAAACCTCGGGACCTTCCGGCGCCGCCGCCTCTGGGCGAGGACGGCACCGAGTTTGCTGCACGCAAAAGGCGAAAAGTCATCTGTCCCGGCGAGATATGCCCGGTTGGCGATTGGTTTTGTTGGCCCAGACTGCTTAAGTTTTGCACCGGCAAACTTGGCACCGAACGCATCGGTACATGGCAGGGAACACCTTGGTTCAAAAAGGGTTTGTTATATATTGGGCGCTGTTGAAACTGACCCGACTGGGCTGGGTATGGGTTTGATTGGTATTGTGCGCCGTTATTTTTCGACCAGTTGGCTGTGCTTTCAACTGCATCAAGCATGTTCTCGAGTGATTGCCCTGAGCTTTGGGTAGGGTTTTGATATTGTGCCTGTGCTGGTAGGGCAATACTTGTCAGGCAAATAAGAAGCACTGTTTTGCCGGACTCGCCAGACAATATGGATTTTAATATAGAGTCCAATATAGAGGTCGATTTTCTAGAAATTTGAGAAGTTCGGAAAAGCATGCCTAACCTTATTTGGTTTGTCTTAAATAAGTGAACTGTAAGGCTTGATCGCCATAACTCTATTTACCACGGCAAGTATTGGCACTAGAGCCTGCAACCTATTAACAAATAATACAAAGAGAGAATTTTATTGCTTTTGGAACGGTCTGACCGGTAGGTTCAAGGCATCAAAACAAATCTAAGTTAATCAGATAGGTAACAGACAAAAAGCAAACTTCTAGAAACCGCCGGCTGCGCCCAATAATTCTGTCATGGCAGATTGCCGTAACAGTTGAAGCTTCCCTGCGACAAGGCTTATTATCTGTAACCACCTGTGAGTCCTCCAATCCTAATCCAAGAAGAAAAGGTCTTTCTATGAAACGTTCTGAAATCAACGCCGCCATCAAGCGTGCCATTGCCAACGCCAAACAGCACGGTGTGCATCTGCCCCGGTGGGCCGATTGGACGCCGGATAAGTTCGAAGCCAATGCCGACGGCATGCGTCACCAGAAGCTGGGCTGGAAGGTGGTGGACTTCGGTGTCGGCGACTTCCCCAATTGCGGGCTCGTGGTTCTGGTGCTCTGCTCTCCCCTCGTGGATGAGAAGGGTGAACCCTCGACCAAACCGCTGCAGTTGGACGGCCGCAGCTATCCTGTCACCGGTTTTGCGCGCAAGTATCTCTTTGTCCAGGCTGGTCAGACCGAGCCTCATCACTTCCACCGCCAGAAAGCTCGTAAAGAAGTTACCGTGCTTGCCGGCTCTCCGGTGACCTTTGAGCTGGCCTGGGCCGAAGACGACAAGACACTGTCTAACAAGGACGTCGAAGTGCTGGTGGACGGCATCTGGCATCATCTGCCTGCCGACGGCGAGATCACTGTTCATCCCGGCGAAACCATCACTTTGCCTGGTGAACTCTCCCATATCATCAAGGTTCCGGCTGGTGGTGCCGACTCCATCATGCTTGAGACCTGCACGGCCAACAACGACAACACCGACAACATCTTCCCCTTCATGACCCCCAAGGGTAATCCGGTTGTGGAAGATGAGGCAGTGCGCTACCAGCTTTTGGACGAGCACAAGTCAGTGGCTCGTCGTTGAGCTGTACAAGTTAAACCGGCTGCTGCTCTAGAAGAACAGTCCTAGCTTGGGCATGCTCGTTTAAATTGGTCTAGACCTTCGGAAGTCTGGACCTTTTGAGCGAGCATGCCTTTTCTTTTCTTCGAAAACTTTTTTGATTCTCTATAAATACTAAAAGATATAGTGTAACTTGTCAAAATGAAAATTAAACAGACAAAAAGGGAAAGCAGAGCCCGTCTTGCGACGGGCTCCGGTTTAGGCTTGTTTGCGGCGAATATTGACGACTCTTTCGAGCTCGGCATGAACTGTACCTGCCTCATCGACGAGGTCGATGCGGAAGATTCGATCCATCTTTACCGCGCTTTTCAAGTTCGTCTTGATTTCAGTCAGGTCGTCTTCACTGATCAGGAAGCGGGCATAGAGAGTGCTGCGTCCCGGTTTGCGAAAACGAATCGAACCGGCCTTGTCCCAGACCACATAGTCTTTGCCCAGATTCTCAATGAGGATGAGCATGAGGACTGGATCGGTGGCGGCAAACATGCTGCCACCGAAGATGGTGCCGACATAGTTGCGGGTTCTGAGCGTGAGAGGCAGTCGCACCCGCACTTCGCGCAGGTCGGGCGAGATATAGGTGACCTTGCCGCCGCTGCCCCAAAAGCAAGGGAAAAGGTTGAAAACTAGACGAGCGATGCGGCTCTTCCACGATTCCTTCCTTTCCGGCTTGCCGTAGGGTCCGAAGCGTTGGCGCAGAGCAGCAGGCGTGCGCCCGAGTACATATGATAGACAGAGAAGGGTGAGCGCTAGAGGCGCTGCCCATATGAGGAAGTGATTCATAGCTTTGTCCTTTGACAGATAGACACAAAAGGCGCACTGAGAGGAGGCGATTTTCTTAGGTGGTTGCCGCCCAGTACACCACAAAGGCGGCCACAATGTAGTGAATCAGGGCGACAACGGAGCAGACGGTGCGAGCGCTGCCTCCGGCCCTGATGCCGTAGGTGGCAATGAGCGAGCCCTGTGACGCAACCAGTGCCGCCGCCATGTACTTGACGAAAATGGCACCGCCTGCGGCGCTTGCCGCGCTGGTCAGGGCTGTGAACTGGGTGAGAGAGTTGAGCATTAGCTTTACTTTCTTGTTTGCATCGACAGCAGAATCCAAGCGACAACAGTCGCCGCAAGACTGCCGATGAGGGAAGCAAGTAATCCAATTAGAACGTTGCCGTTCGGGTTGAGAAGAAGGTAGACAATTAAGCCTACCGAAGTGGCGAAGATGGTGTTGAGGATGGCTGCGAAATAAGCCATTTACTCCATCGAGTGGGACGGTTCTTTGTCCTGCACCCGCCTCTGTTGCCTATGGGGGAAAGGGAGGACGGTCACCCATCCTCCCTGATTTGCTCGGTCTGAGCCGATGAGGCAGTTTAGACCTTGCCGCCCATCTTGAGCCGCTCGCTCAGTTCATCGAGCACCAGGCTGAAGCCTCGGCGCGCGATGCTGAGAAGCCCCTTTTCGTAGGGGTTTTCCGGCTTGTTGATGAAGACCAGGTGCTCTTCCTGATTGGCTCGGAAGAGATAGTCTTGGCTGGTGGCCAGTTCGTCGACCAGGTTCAGACCCAGTTCGACGCTCTCAGCCGCTGTCCAGTGGTTGCCGTTGCAGACGCGGGTTTCGTCCACATTGCGGTACTTCTTGACCACGGCGATGAACTGGCGATGGATGGCTTCCAGCTGCTTCTTGTAAGCGTCCTTGGCTTCTTCGGTCACTTCGGAAAGAGGAGTGACCGTGCGCTTCATGTTGCCGGCCGTAAGAGTGAGGGGCTCGGCACCGATGCTGCGCAAGAGCTTGTTGAAGTTGATGAATTCGCTCACCACGCCGACACTGCCCACCATCGAGAAGGGGGCGGCGACGATGCGATGGGCTGGAACGCTCATCAGATAGCCGCCGGAAGCGGCATAGGTGTCCACGCAGGCGGTGACGTCCAGTCCCGCGTTGCGCAGGCGCTCCATCTCGGCGTACATCTGACCGTACTGCGAGACTCCGCCGCCGGGCGAATTGACGACCACTATGACGCGGCTGATGCGCTCTTTGTTGATGAGCACTTCATCGACCATGCGGGCAAAGTCCTGCCGACCGCTGGCCATGGTATCGCCCTCGAACTTCAAGACCACGGTCACCTTCTCGTTCTTGAGCTGCGGACGCTGCACCTTCTTTTGCGGATGCAGACCGGCTAAGGCGGGACGCGGCTTGAAGACGAGGTCTTGGTGAACCTTGACCAGGTTGAGCTGGAAGGCATCTTGCACCGACTTACCGGCGCTACGACGAGCGACCAGACCGGTCAGTGCCAGCACCAGCATGATGCCGGTGCCGAGCAGAATCAAACTGAGGAAGCTGGTTCCTACCGAGAGGAGCCAGGTGATAGCGTTGGCAATCTGTTGCATTGTTTCCACTTGCATGCACCTTTCTTTCGGTTAATGAGCGGCAGCCTTGCCGTCCTTTTGCTTTGGCATTTGGTGAAAGGCTGCCGACTTGTTCAGATGGCTTCAGTCGCTGCAATGAACACGCATTTCGCCGTCATAGCTGACGGTGATCGTGCGTGTTGTCTCGACGACGCGACCACGTTTGCCCCGCAGCGCTTCGAAGAAGCCCACGGGTTCGACAGTTTCGTAGGTTTCAGTGAGAACCAGCTTCTCGCCCTTCTTGAAGGTCAGCAGAGCTTCGAAGCTGTGGAAGGTGACCATGACCGGAGGAATTGGTCCGGGTGAGCCGAACACCTTCGAGTCGAGGAAGCGCTCTGCCAGGATGATGCGGCAATTGCTCACCACCTTGAGTTTGCTGGTGGAATGCACGCCTTGGGCGAACTTGACCAAGACCTCCTCGTCGCCGACCGCGCCTGCTGATGAGCCGGGCATGATCTTCACGGGAGATGCAGTCTTGTTGCTATAGCCGGGCGTCGTGACAGGCAGGTTGGTCGAGTCGAAGTACTGACCGAGCTGGGTCCGGCGGTGAGTTTCTGCGGAGTTCTGTCCAGTCTCGGAGAGTTCGACGTCTTTCAGTGAGATGCGACCAAACCAGGGCAAGGCATCGATGAAGCTCTTGTGGAGCGGTACTCGACTGTTGCCGATACGCAGGAAGGAGAGCCTGCCTGCGTTGATGTAAGGAGTGACCTTGGGTCCATTGATATCGAAGCATTTCATAGTAAACCCCTGTTCTCTAGAAATCTTCAGGTTTCAGTTTGGGAAGTCAGGCCTGCAGTTCGACTGCGAACATCTCAGCTAACTCCCCGGCGATCTGGCGCACCGAATTTGCATGTCCGGTGCCATAGAAAGTCCAGGCGGTGGTGCCGACATATCGCTGGCTGTTGACCATGCGATGAGCGATGCCGCATTCATGAGCCTTGAGCTTGAGGATTCGCTCCACTTCCCAACGCAACGACCCGGCTGTGCGGAAGTAGCAGTTGTCTGTGGGTTCGAATCCCTCGTCGCCGGTCAGTCCGGTGACAAGAATGGTCATGTTGCCGTCTCGGTCAGTGCTGAGCCTCACCCTCAGGTCGGGGCTCTCGCTGTCGGTACTACGTGTGGTGGCGCACATGGGTAACTCCCTGTTTGGCGCTTCTCTTTCTGAACTAATGAAATGAGAGCCTCGCTAAGAACTTGATGAACAGATTTACATCTAGTCTCATGAATTCTTAGAAGACTCTCTACTTACTCTTGTCAAAGCTCGCGCAGTTACACTAGCTTTTCAAGTTCCTCCACCCGCCTGTCTATCAGGCTGGTGAAGTTGGGTTTGTAGGACTGGAGTTGGGGCTTCAGGGCCTGGGCGGCTTTCATATGCGCTAGGGCGCCTGCAAAATCGCCTTTCTTTTCTGCCACTCCTGCCATTCCGTAGAAGGCTTCCGCTTCGTAGAGAACGGCACCGGCTTGTCTTGCCAGGTGGAGAGCGCTCTGGAAGTGGGCATAAGCCTGATCGAGTTCGTTGCGAAGGAAGTGAGAGCCCGCCTGTTGCAGATGCTGGTCTGCCGAATCGGCTTGGGCTTGACTGCGCCTTTGCGGCGCTTGGAGGGCGAAGAGCATGATGATGCAGCCGCCCAGAATAACGAGGAAGAGGATGGTACTCATAGGTTCTCCAGCTATAAGGGTTTGGAGGGCATTGGTCTGAGCCGGAAAAACACAACCCGTAGCTTGTCGGGTCGTCTAGGCAGTGATGCGGTGCTTCAATTGGAAGTAGGCTTAGACCAAGGCTGGAAGAAGAAAGTACTCTCACAACCTAGAAGAACAGTCGCGGACTAGGCAACTTTCTCAATCAAGCTTCTATAAATTTAAAGCTTGAACGAGGTGCTGGTTTGCTTAATCGGCTAGCTTTTGCCGTCTCTGGAATGCTAACAAAGGGAGTTTTCAAGTTTTTACTTTCCAATCAGTCTTCATCAACGCTCAAGCAATCGAATTACCGACTCCTGCCGAATTTCCCTCCATGTAGTTATTCATGGGTAGTTATTCATGGGTAGTTTTTCATGGGTAGTTTTTCATGGGTAAATGTGCAGGGGCGGCTATTGCAAGGGCAAGGTCACCAACAGGAGGCGACCATGACCGAGCGCAAGCTTGAAGTCCTCAAGGACTTCTTTCCCAAGTCAGCCGAGCGTAGCTTTCACGTCACCTGCGAGGCCGGAGACATTCTGGTTATCGAGCAGGAATACGACCATGGCACCATGTGTCGTAAGAACGGCGTCATCTGCTTTCTGCTCGAAGAAGAAGTCTATCGCTTTTGCAGGGAGCTGAAGTGAGTGAAAGGAGTGCGCTCTGGCGCACTCCTTTCCGCGTTTATCCGGGCTTGCTTTTTTTTTGAGAGAGAAACTATAAGGAATAGTATAGTTTTACTTTTTTCTGATTTTTGTTTGGGTTTGGACTGCAATTTTTGTGGATATTTGGGATTCTTGGTTTGAAGAGCCGGTTCTACTTTTCGCTTGTATTTGCAAATCACTAAAAGTTATAGTGAAAAGTAGGAAAATAAGTAAACTGGTGGTCGCCCCTTCAGCGGTAGTTGCTGAAGGGGCGCTTTTAAGCAAGGGGCGCCGGTTTAGGGCGCAATCTTGGCCAGCTGCATGTAGTCCCAGGAGGCTTGCACCAACTGGGACAGCCTGCCGGCGAAGTTCTTGTCGAAGGTGAAGATGACGTGGCAGTGCAGGTCCCACCAGCAGTCGATGTCTTCGCCGCAGCGCAGAGGGCGCGCTGAGGCAGAAGGTTGCAGCAGCATGCCGTCGGCTTTCTGCACCTTCTGGGGGAAGTAGCTCGGTTCGCGGCAGGGGCGCTTGCCTTTGATGTGGTCGAGGAGCGCGCGGCGGTAGTCTTCGGGGTTGCTGTCTGCGAAGAGACCGTAAAGGCGCAGGCTGCGCCCTTGCTCGTCGAGGATGTCGGTGTAGCGCGCCTTTTGCAGGGCGTCTTGCTGCACATACATGGCGATGAGGGAGCGGGCGGCGGCGTTCTGTTCGAATTCGGAAGCGCCCATGTAGTCGAAGCGCAGGGAGACGCCGAGGCGCTCTTGGCTGAGCGGGCGGGCGATGGTGCAGCGTTGAATCATATTGAGCATTTCAGACCTTTCCGATTGAGAGTTGCCGGCTGCCCTCAGCGGCAGTTCAGGGCATTCGAAAGAGCTCGCTTGGCGTAGAGGTAGAGCCAGACCAGGACCACGCCCAGTCCCGACTGCAGGAAGCTGTGCGGAACGTCGACGAAGATGCCGAAGATCAGAAAGATGGCGAAGCTGAGCGCAAAGACCCGTTTGCCGGTTTGCTTCAAGAGGGCGGGCAGTTCGCTCTTGTCGTAGGTGCGGCGGATCTGGCGCGCGCACAGTTGGGCGATGACAAAGATGCCGACGGCGGTGCTGAGGAAGGAGAGGCTGAAGGCGAGATAGGTCGTGAGCATGGAGGATCCCTTGTCAGTGCAAGTTTGGCAGGTTTGCCAAATAGTCTGAACCGGACAACACGAATGGTTGCTTTGCTGCCCGAGTTTCTTGCTTTAGATTGAGTCTGTTTCTTGAATAGGCTCCGCTTTGATAATGAATAGATTGACTTTTAATCTAGGCTTTGCTTTCGCTCCAACCTAGGGCAGTTCTATTCCTACTACGCCATCAAGATTAATTCCTTGCGTAAGGCTACGTGTGAGAAAGGCGAACCCAACTCATTCTCTAGCGACACTAGCGACGTAGCTAAATAAAGAAGCCGTCCTTGCCAAATTTGTCCACCTAAAATGTGGCGGCGAGTGCATAGAGACGCATATTTGAAGGTTGTCTAGGGTATAGGAAAAGAACAGGAAGCCGGAGGTGACATATGCAGAATTTACAGAAGCGAAACGGCGATATCACACTCAGGTTGGAAGGTCGAGAGAGACGAGAGAGAGTCGCTCTAGATGAAGCCTATGAGTTTTACAAGCAGCTTTTGTCTCAAGGTGCCACTGAGAACCTGCATAGTCTTGTCAATGCTCTCAAAACTGTGAGCACCGCTCTAGAGGCTGCTGAGAGAGGCGAGCTGGAGATTACAGTCAGGCTCTGGCGTAAGATCAGACAAGCTCTTTTCGATCAACTGCTGACAGGGTTTTCGTCGCATGTGGTGGTTGTCACATCTGATGGGCGTGTGCTTGCCGAAAAGGAAGATCTGCCGGATGACAGCACTCTGGAGCTTTATCCTGAAGGTTTGAAGCGCAGCGATGATTTTTTCACGGCTTCTCTAGAAGACTTACATCCGCACACGCGCTCATTGCTCGATAGAGTTTGGCGCACCCGTGGTGCTTCCATCCGAAAGGAAGATTTTCAGCTGGGCGAGAAAGCAGCACCACAAGGAGAGCAAGAAGAGCTAGGTGAGTCTTGCAAAGACGGTGTTTGTGCCCTTCGTCCCAATAGTTTTGTTGTAGGCGCTGAACTTTTGTCTGCTGAAGCTAAAAACGGACGGGAAAAGGCCTATCAAGAGTACTGGCGTCTTTACTGGCAAAGTTATTGCAGTCCCCGGGCGCGAGAGAAGCAGTATCTTGTAAGGCAAATGGCTTCTTTGGAAGCGGTGTGGGGTAATCTTCATTATTAGTCAGACTAAAGGGCTATGCGGTGCTAGAATGCACCGCATATGAGTCTGTTTGATTCCTCTTGCGACCCCCTGTTGACTCTTTTGAGAGCCGTGCTGGTCGCTATCGTGGCTTTTCTTTATGCTGCCGTTGGGCATGGCGGAGCTACTGGTTATCTGGCTTGCTTGGGCTTAACCGGCATGCCTCATGAACAGCTCGCTGCCAGTGCTCTTATTCTTAATGCAGTGGTGGCGACTATTTCGCTTTTTTCTTATTGGCGTGCTGGCGCCCTTGTGCCTAGGCTGGCTCTGCCCTTTATGATCACATCGGTGCCCTTTTCGTTTCTTGGCGCCCTTGTGCCGGTTAATCGTTCCCTCTTTTTAGTCTTGCTGGGCGCTGTACTTATGGCAGCCTCTCTGCGCTTCCTCAATTTTTTCAATCTATTTCAAAGCGAAGTAAGAAATAGTGTCGCGCCAGAGCCGGCGCTAGTGTCGTTGCCGCTGGCTGCCTCGATTGGAGCAGGTCTGGGTTTTGTCTCGGGCATGGTTGGTATCGGTGGCGGTGTGTTTCTTAGTCCGATTATTCTCTATAAGGGCTGGGGCGATATGCGCCAGACTGCCGCTGCTTCTGCTTTGTTTATTTTTGCCAATTCTGTTAGCGGCTTGCTCTCACGCTATTGGCGTGGTGGTTTGCATGATTTGGCGCTCTTTCCTTATTTGCCTGTGGCTGTCGCGGCGGCCCTGTTTGGGGCGCATTTGGGGGCAAGAAAGTTTAAGTCAGCGCGCCTGCAGATCTTTCTTGGCTTGGTTTTGGCTCTTGCCAGCCTAAGGCTTTTTATGGAAGGTTTTTCGGTTTTCAAATAAAGACTGTGCAAGAGCACAGAGTCTTTTGCCTCCTAAAGACCTAGAGTGGCTTAGGTAAATAACAGGGGGCTGAACTATGCTCAATAATGCTGCTTGCGAAATTTGGAAGACATATTATGAAGTGGCTTCGGCTGCTTATACCGGCGGAGAAATAGCCACTGCCAGACTGATGTATCAAGAGTCAATGCAAAGTGCCACCCACTTTGGTTTGGTCGCTGAAGAAGCCATGTCCTGCCATGGGCTGGGGCTTTGTTTCTTGCGACAAGGCGATGAGAATGAAGGGCAGCGGCTCTTGCGCAGGGCGATAAGGCTGTATTGTTCACTCGACCCATATACATTCAATTCACGTGGTTTGTCCTTGGCTGTCTGCGCCCTCGCCGATGTTTATATTGCCCATGCTCGACCAGACCGAGCCTTGCCGCTACTGAAGATGTGTGAGAAAACAATCAATTTTCAGGCAGCTCGGTGCTCTGAAACTTGGCGAGCTGAATCTGCGCGTCGCGAATTGAAGCCTGTGGTCGGCCGCATTGCCTTTATTTATAGCAATCATGGACAGGGCGATAAAGCCGTCTCGCGCTTAAAGCAGCTAAGCGCCTTCGAGAATATTGCGCACTTCTAACTAGGCTAGCTTTTCGATTTATGTTGGCGCTTGGCCAGTTCGGAATATTTGCCGCCTTGGTGGAGCAGTTGACTATGCGTGCCGCTTTCGACAATATTGCCCTTCTCTAAGACCAAAATCTGGTCGGCACTCTCGATGGTAGAGAGGCGATGGGCAATCACTATTGAGGTGCGACCTTTCATTAGTTTCTGCAAAGCCATCTGTATGTATTCTTCGCTGACGCTGTCAAGCGAGCTTGTCGCTTCGTCTAGAATCAAGATTGCCGGATCTTTAAGTAGAACCCGGGCTATTGATAATCTTTGCCGTTCTCCTCCCGAGAGTTTGTAACCTCTCTCTCCGACCATAGTTTCATAGCCATCCGGTAAACTTTCTATGAAGTCGGCTATGTATGCCATTCTGCAAGCTTGCTTCAACTCCTCTTCGGTGGCATTGGGCTTAGCATAGAGCAGATTGGCTTTGATTGTGTCGTGAAAGAGATAAGTTTCTTGGGTGACCATGCCAATGTGGCTGCGCAATGCAGAAAGCTTGTACTCTTTGATGTCAACCCCGTCGAGCAAGATGCTGCCTTGTCCTTCGCTTGTTTCGTAGAACCGAGGAATGAGGCTAACGAGTGTGGACTTACCCGCTCCGGATGAGCCCACCAGTGCCACCATTTGCGATGGCTCAGCTGTGAAATTTAGATTGTTGAGCACAGGTCTCTCGCCATCGTAAGAGAAGCAGACCGACTGGAAAGAAAGCTGCCCTTTGACCTTTGTACGAGGCAAATCATGTCCGCTTTCCTTCTCTTCCGGAAGGTCTAGGTATTCGAAAATTCGTTCAAATACAGCCAGCGCTGAGGCAATTTGCACTTGAATGCCTGAAAGTGCGGTAACAGGTGTGTATAGTCTGGAAAGCAGAGCGACAAAAGCAATGACCGTTCCTACTTTAAGCTTCTCTTCTAGAACCAGATAGCCGCCGGCAGCCCAGATCAAAGCTGGGCCGATTGTGGCCATGGCGATGATAAGCATGAAGAACCAGCGACCAATCATGGCTAGAGAGATTTCCAGTTGCATAAGCTCTTTGGCTCGGCTACCGAACTTCTCCCTTTCTTTCTCTTCCGAATTGAAGAGTTTCAGCAGGGTGATGCCTGAAATAGAAAGGGTTTCTTGAATCAGGCTGGAGAGTTCGTCGCGTTTCTGGCGAATTGATTTGCGGGCGGCGTACATTTTTCTTCCGACCGGCCAGAGCGGCAAAATCATGAGGGGTAGTACGGCAACAGAAATGAGGGTGAGGAGAGGATCGAGCCAGAGCATGGCAAGCAATGTCGTGATCAGGACAAATATATTGCTAATTATTGTTATCAGGGTGCCTGAGACCAGGTCGTCGACAGAATCTACGTCGTTAGCCACACGATTGACGATTTCGCCGGTGCGGGTTTCGGTGAAAAAACGCAAGGGCAGACGATGCAAATGGGTGACGAGTTTGACCCGTAGATCACGCATGATGCCCTCACCCATGCGATGATTCTGCAGACCCTGGTAGACTCCCACTAAGCCCATTGCCAATGCGGCTAAAATCATGCTGCCTGTAAAGATGAGAAGTTCGGATTGGTTATGGCTTGGTAGGGCTCTGTCGACAATGTTCGCCACCATTAGCGGTGGTATTAGTCCCAGCCCGGAAGACAATGAAATACAGAGGAGTATCTTGATTTCTTCACTGCGATAGGCTGCAAAAAGGGCACGAATGCGCTTCAAGTCGGCTTTGCTTTTCAGCTTGGCTTTGTCGGGGTTGAATATACCCGACCACATTAGAAAAACTGGAGGACCACCGCTATACATGATGGAATTGTCGCAGATTGGCAGAGGCTTGGTAAGGGGTCCAACTAACCCTTAGCGTGACTTGATTTTCAAAGAGGCGATCTTTTTTTCGTCGGCGACGGCAAGAGCGGTCATATTACTTTTGCGATAAGCTAAGGCTCGCATTTCTAAGCATCTGATCGAATCTTTCTGGTCTTTCTCTTGCAAGACTTTGTTCAGATCTAGAATTGCCTCCCTGTAGCGGCCTAGTTTGATCAGTTCGCTCGCTCTTTCTGCCAGCAAAGCACTGTCGTTGGGGCTTTTAAGAAGCATTTCGCTTTGAGCCTTGATTGCCTCCGCGTGCCGGTTCAGACCGGCTAGAGCTTTGATGCGCTCGGCTCCTAATTCGTCTGGAATTTCGCCGTGCTGCTTTTGTATAGCCATGTCGGCGAATTGCAATGCTTTCTGATACTGTCCTGCTCTATTAGCCAGGCAGGTGGCCCTGGTCAGAAGGCGCTTGTCTGGATTGATTGCCATAGCTTTCTCTAGGTCTTGAGCGGCTTTAGTGTACTCACCCTTAGCGCTCAAGGCTGCCGCTCTGAGATCGTAGGAACGCCTGAGGCTAACCTTTAAGTCGGCACTGAGAAATTGAGGCAGCCGGTCACTCTGTTCTAACTTTTGGAAGAGGTTTATAGATTGGCTCGCCGACTCGATTGCTTCTTGTGATTTGCCAAGGCAGTTGAGCGCTTCTGCTTTCTTCATAAAGCAGAAACCTTGCACCCCCGGCAGGGCGCGGGAACGAACAGCGGCCTTTTCCAGCTCTAGACAAGCTTCTTCATACTCCATTTCGGCAAATAAGGCTATGCCTTGCATTATTTGGAATGCAGGACAAAATGGATATTTCTTTATCAGCCCAGCTGCCTTATCTTTCCTTTGAATGCTGTTGACGCCGCCTAGGGCGTTCAACTGGTCTAAACAGTCCTGCGTATAGCCCAAATCAAGTGCCTTCCGTTTCAGAGAATTTGCTTCTTTAGGGTCTTGCACTAAGCTGGCTTTCAAAAGCAATGCTTCTGGGTCGGAAGGATCTTTCTGCAGAAAGGCATCTAACTGAGAAAATGCTTCCTCTCGCTTGTTTAACCGAGACAACCCTAAAATATAGAAGTAGCGCAAACGCTGGTTTTCTTTATGTGCTTGCAGCAAACCTTTCAACAAGGGCATAGCCGCCTTTGTCTTTCCTTCTTCGAAAAGAGCAATCGCCGCCTTGATTTTCTTGTGTTCACCCTTGTCTTGATGGGCAAGCCACTCCGGTCGCCCTGTTTGGGCAGGGGCTGCCAGTGTGCGCGAGTGACTAGCCGTCAGTAAGACAAGCAGGCAGGTAAGAGAAAAGACAGTGGTCTGTTTTGGCGACGGCATAGTAGTTTAGATTATGGCAGACCGGTCGAGGTTGGTGAAATCACTGGGGAATATGATGTGGCTAGAGTTATTTCTACAGATAGAGTCTTGTGTCGAGAGACTAGTCCGGTTGCATAATGTTCGAACCTAATCTGCGTTGCTCTAGAGAATGAAGGTTTTGGAAATGCTCATGGTTGACTGCTTCAATTGGAAATGGAAAATACTAAAGATAATAGTAAAAAATAGAAAAACAGAAAAGAGTGAGTTATGGGCGTCTTTTAAGAAGGTGGGCCGAATGCTCTCAGTGGCTTGTCTGTACTTAAGTCAGACTCGCACTTTTGAGCATTCGACCCCCTTGACTTAAGAATTCAGAATTGTCAGCCTCAGTCTGCTATGCGACCCTGGCGCAGAAAAATCGGATTCCAGATCAGGAGATCGCGTCCGTCTTCGTTCGCTAGGAGCAAGTAGCCGCGCAGGAGAAAGTGGCAGGCGAGAGTTGCCGGCAATTGCGCGGGTAGATCGGTGACCTTCGCCCTTTCATCCAACTGGAAAAGGGCTTCGAGCGCGCTTTCGCGATAGCTTTCCACCTCGCTGCCATAGGCTCGCAAGGCGTACCAGAGTTCGAGCTTGCTGATGGGTCGCTCGAAAGAGTCGGCTAGGCGATAGTGAAGCACCAAGTGCACGGCTCGCCACATCCAAGCTTGGTTGGGCATGGTGGAAAGGAATTGTTGCGCTTCGGTCGTCAGGGGGCAGCCGTTTGCTGCTAGGGTGGCGAGCAGAACATCTTTGCTGTCGATGGCAAAGATGGTGGTGGCTGCTGACTGAGTGGTGAAGGCGTCGGCGCCGAAGAGCCCGATTTGAGCCTGGATGGCTTTCAGGCAGGGATGTTGAGATTTCATGGTTGATGGGCAAGGTAAAGACCTGCAGCCGCCCGTAGACTGAAGAAACAGGGCAAGAGCGGCTGCAGATCACGGGTTGTTGCTCTGACTAATGAGAAGAGGTTGGTAATCAGCTTAGCCTTTGAAGGGCCGCCGATCAGAGGATACTTTCCACCGAAGCACCAGCACCCTGCCCATGGCAAAGGCGTGGATTGCGATAGCGGCTGGTCAAATAGGCGCCGCCCATGCAAAGAGAGAAGGCTTCGACCTTTTCGTCTTTGATGCGGTCCCATTCTGCCAGGCAAGACTGGCGATCGTCGCCCTGGTAAACCTCGACATCAGACCTGAGGGTGCTGGTGTCGATGCGCACATCGACAAGCAGCTTGAATGGCTTATTCACTTCGTTTCGCTTTGCAGAAGTTGCACGAGCTCTTCGCAGGAACGGACGATCTTCAGGAAAGAAATCTCTTCCTCCTTGAGCAGACCCTCCGCCATGACTGTGCCTCGCAGCCATTGGAAGAAACCCTCCCAGTAAGGCTTTTCGGGGCAAGGTTCGAAGAAAATGATCAGCCGTCTTTCGGCCTTTTTCTGCATGAGGTGGTCAATTATCGACATCGCTTCATGCATGCTGCCGATGCCGCCGGGCGTGAACACCATTGCTACCTTGCTCAAATGTCGGAAGGTATCGAGACGCGGCGAAAACTCATCGAACCAGATGCTCAGGTCGTGCTCCAGTCGCACTTCTTCCTTGAAGCCGAGTTTGAGGCAGAGCCCGACTGAGGTGCCGGAGGCAGCTCTGGCTCCACGGGCAGAGGCTTCCATCTGACCAGGACCGCCGCCGTGAATGATGGGATAGCCGAGAGCAGCAACCGCCTGGGCCGCTTCGACCGTTTTGTCGTAGTAAGGGTGTCCGGGGCGAGTGCGTGCTGAACCCAGGAATGCAACGCCGAATCCGTTCTGGGGCAGTTTGGCTTTCTTGAGTGCTTTGCGGGCCGCTTTCAGCTGGCGGGCGGTCTCTCTTCCCAGGCTCCGGTGCGGGTCGTTTCCTCTTACGCGCGCTTTTGTCTTGTTCTTCTTTTTCTTGTCTTTAGCCGACATAGTGAGCTCCTAGCAGAGCAGATTATTGATTTTGCGCTCCAGCACTGCCTTGTTTTGGAAGCCCTTAGCGAATTCCACGGCATTGCCTGAGAGGCTCAAGATGAAGATGGCGGGAATGACCGAGACGCCGAAGGCTTTCTTCAGGTCGTCTTCCTGGTCGGCATCGAGAATCTCGAAACGAACCCGATTGCCGTAGGCGGCTTTGAGCTCGTTCACGATCGGCTTTTGCTTGACACAGTAGCTGCACCAGTCGGCTCCGAACATGACCAGAACGGGTTTGCTTGCATCGACCAAGCCGCGGCTGACGATGAGGGGATCTTTCAAGAGGGCTGTGCGATCGATCTTGGTAGACATGCGGTCTCCTTTTGAATTAGCAGAGAAAGCCGCATCCAAATAAGCGGATGCGGCTAAGTTAGCGGTAATTGTTTCTTCTGTAGTAACTGATTGGGGGGGCGGCTCAAATATCGCTGTTCACTATGCTGGTGCAAGCCTCCTGGCATAGCTTGAGCAAGCCCATTAACCTGAACTGGCTTTGCTTTGCCAGCTATGTCTAGTTTGCCGGCTTGGCTGAACTAGCTTCACTGAACTAGCTTTACTGAACTAGCTTTACTGAGCCAGTTTTACTCCGCTCAGTCCGGGTCGGGTCATGGTCATTGGGTCGAGGATCTTTTCCAACTGGCTGCGTTCGATCTGGGTGCGGCGCAAGGCCACTGCCAAGATAGTCTCTCCAGTCGAGTCAGCTTCCTTGGCAATAGAAGCTGCCAGGTCATAGCCGACTACCGGCGCCAAGGCTGTACACAGCGCCAGCCCTCTTTCCACAAGAGCCGCTCCGGTCCTGGTTGGTGCCAGTCCGTCCAGGCATTTCTCTTGGAATACGACCACCGCGTCGCTGAGCAATTGAAGCGATTCTAGTAGGCTGTATGACACTACCGGCAGTGCGACATTCAATTCGAAGTTGGAGGACTGGGTTGCGTAGACAACCGTCTGACAGTTTCCGAGCGTGCGATAACCCACTTGCATGATTGCTTCGCAGATCACCGGATTTACCTTGCCCGGCATGATTGAACTGCCGGGCTGAATGGCGGGCAGCAAAATTTCGTTCAGACCAGCTCTCGGACCGCTGGCCATCCAGCGAATGTCGTTGGCGATCTTGATGAGAGCAGTGGACAGAGTCTGTAAGACGCCGGCTGCATCTACGAGGCTGTCGATTGAGCCTTGGGCGGCTAAATGATTGGGCGCCTCGCGGAAGCGCAGCTTTGTCTTGTGGCGGCTGTTGACCAGTCGGCTCAAGTTGCGCAAAGCAAGAGCCGCGAAAGTTTCACGAGTATTGATGCCCGTGCCCACAGCCGTACCACCAAGAGCCACGAAGCACAAGCCTTCGACCAGAACTTTCAAGCGATTTATACAGGCGCTGATCTGGCTGGCGTAGGCTTCGAACTCTTGCCCGAACGTCACAGGTGTGGCGTCTTGCAGATGTGTTCGCCCCGTCTTGATTGCGGCGCTGTACTGAGTCGCTTTCTCTGTCAGTCCGTCCTGCAAGGTCTGCAAAGCCGGGATGAGGCGAGCTGCTATCTCCACCGCCACGGCAACGTGAATTGCCGTTGGGATGACGTCGTTGGAAGACTGCCCCATGTTGACGTGGTCATTGGGATGGACCGTTGCAGCGGTTTGAGCAACAGCGCTCTTGTTCTTCTTAGAGCTGCTTCTGCTTAGGCTGCGCTTTGTTAGGGCTGCTATCACCTCATTGGCATTCATGTTGGTGGAGGTGCCCGACCCGGTTTGAAACAGCCCGACTACGAAATGTTCATCATAGGTTCCGTCTGCTACTTGCTTAGCGGCGGCAATGATGGCTTTGGCTCTGATTGCGTCTAGGTCTTGCAGCTGCAAGTTCGCTTGGGCAGCCGCTGCCTTGATCAGCGCCAGGGCCGAGATAAGTGTCGGTTGAGGCCTGAGGCTGCCGATCGGAAAGTTCTGCACAGCTCTCTGAGTACTGGCTCCCCAAAGGGCGTTTGCTGGTACAAGCATTTCACCCATTGAATCTTTTTCGATGCGGTCGAGGCGGTTTGCTGTCTGACCACTTTCTTCCCTTGCGGAGACTGAAGCTGGATCTCTAGGCGAGGAAGGTTTCTTCTTCATGTTTTTCTCTCTTCCTGGTTAGGTTGGGTTATAGATGGTCGCAGTAAAGTAAATCGTGGTTTTAAAAAAAATATGTTCTCGCTGTTTCTATGAATTCAAAAATACTGCCTAAGCTTATTAATTGCTTGATTTGGTAATCAACCCAGGCGTGATGTTATGTCTCTTATCTCAGTCAAGACTCGCAGGGCTAGCGACTCTTGGCAGGCGGTTGTCATTTGGATCGCCTCGCCCTGACCAGATATTGGGCTTAGCGAATTGCTGATCAAGCTGGTGCATAAGGGCTTGCTTGCTGGTTTTGCGTTGTTGCTCCAGACAAATTGCTATGGTTGTCATTCCGGGCACCTTAGCCGTCTATAATTGTTGGATTGGGGGCTTACTATGGGTCGCGGAAAAAGTTCGAAACGCAAGAAGAATAGGTCAAGAGGCTCTGATTCAGGTGCGGGTTCTCAAGACCAATCTAAGGCTTTGGAGCATGTTTCAGATCTTGAAAGCACTTCGCAGTCAAGTATTTCACTACCTAGAGCCGATGCTGTCTCCAACGAAGTGAATTCAGAAAAGGCTGTCGATTCTGGCGCGGTGACTCCAGAGAAACCCAAAACCCCCTTTTATCTAGACGGCAGCGCCTTGATGCGCACGCTTGCTGATGGATTCAGAAATGCAAGTGCTGATGAGCAATCTACAGCTCTGGAAGAGAATGGAGAGCGCTTTTTCCGTCTCAAATCAATGGTTGCCGCTAGAATGTTGGCCGAAATTACGGCATTGTCCGCCATGGTGTTAACGCCTTTGATTCTTTTCTGCCTGGGCAGTTTTCAGGGCTTATCAACCATGCTTCGATTCCTCTTCTTAGCAGTCGCTCTCGTGGCGGCATGTATCCTGCCGATTTATGGGACGGTGACTTACCAGGTTTCAGTAACCAGGCGCACTTTGACAGCCTACAGGTTATTTGGAAATAGGAAGTGTGATTTCAGAGATATCACTAAAGTCAGTCGCCGAGCTAATTTTAACGTCATTAGGTTTGTTGTTGAATATTTGGACGGAGACTTGAGCTTCCCAGCCTGGCTCAAGAACGTCGATAGTCTTGTTTCAATAATCAAGGCAAATATGCCTGCTTACGTAGCAAGCAAGCCAAATTCTACGCGAGTGTTCAAGCAAGATGCAGTTGCCACTTTTTTTCAGGTTTGCCAGGTGCTGGTTTCTCTTATCTTTGTTTTAGTAGTTTTGCTTTTCACTGCCCAGATCTTGTCTTCTGCCGTCTTACCGAATGGCACAGTTGGTGCGATAGCAGCTGGTCAGACAGATAAGTTATTGCTTGCGATCTTTGCTGTTGTTATTTCTGTTCTTTTGACTTACAGGGCATATGTAATTTTGTTGATGCCAATCTCGCTCAAAGTTACTGAAGAAGGTCTGGAATTGCAGACCTTCTTTAGTCGCAGAACCATTGCAAAAGCAAATTTAAGGGCTATTAAGGAGCCCCTACCTCTGCTGCCGGAGGGATTCATGATTTGCGCTCAAGATGCAAAGTTCTTGGTCGGGACAGGCATGGACGCGGCCGATGAGCTGGAAGCTGCAGTTCGAGAGCTTTGCCCTGAGGGGTAGTTCTCAAGAAACGGCGAGTGGATAGTTCGCAGTTTGTTGTCTTTGCTGGGCTAATAGGTGATAGTGGAACCGATATCGGTTGAGCTATAGACTTCGAAAACGGCAAATCAAGAGGTGATAGTGGAACCGATA
>JAIETF010000101.1 GCA_019745415.1 Candidatus Obscuribacterales bacterium
CTCCGCGGTCTATCGCCCGAATCTTCATAAGGTCTCCGCGGTCTATCGCCCGCTTCGCCATAAGTCCGACGCGGCTTGTCTCCAGAGTCTTCAAAACGTTTACGCGGCTTATCCCCAGACTCTTCAAAACGTTTACGCGGCTTGTCTCCAGAGTCTTCAAAGCGCTTACGCGGCTTATCCCCAGACTCTTCAAAGCGCTTACGCGGCTTATCCCCAGAGTCTTCAAAACGCTTACGAGGCTTTCTGTCATCAGCCCCTGCTTTCTTTCCGCCGAAAGAACGTCCTTTTCCTTGGCCCGGCCTTGATTTGGAGCTTCCTCCACCCTGGGGGCGTTTTTTGCCGCTATTCATCGAAATCCTTTTATATGCGGGTTACACCATAGACGACTGCGTCAGAATTGATTACTTTTGCCACTAGAGGACAAATCATGTTATTCGACGTACTCTTCTTCGGCTTTCCCCTGGTTCTGTGCATCTGCATGGGCGCACACGCTATACGTGAGGCAGATAGACGCTTCTGGATGCCGGCCTTTTCGTTCTTTTCCTACTGCCTCTTCTACCTGGCCGGGGGCAGAGACGTAATACTATATCTCACTTGCTGCCTCTGCATGATGGGAGGATGGGCAAGCTTCGGCTTTGGCCTTTAATATTCGTAATCACTGTTTTTTGCGCGTGGCCGGAGTTGCCACAGTCGAATGCCGATTCTGTTGGGCTTCGGCCAATGAACGCATGGCTATGTTGTGCTTTTTCAGCCAGCGAGAAATAGTATTGGGATCACACCATTTATTCTCAGTCTCTCGGTAAATTTTGGCAATCTCTACCGTGCTGAGCTTCTCCTTGACGTATTTCTGCACAAGCCAGTCTTTATCTTGATATAAGGTCTTGGTTCTTAATGTCTTGCCCACAAGCGTCGCCCCTCAGCTCATCGAAATAATAGAATCGGTAATCTATTACTAAATCCAGTAATAAAACCCGGTCGAATCATTTACTACATACTCTAATTGTGGTTCTTTCAAACGCTTCTGACAAGGGGCGGAGTATTATTTAAGGAGAAAAGCCACTTTAATTATTCGGTGCAAAGTGTCCAAACAAGAAAGCCAAGCAATCAAAATCTCTCAAGAGAAAAAATTCAGACCGCCGCAAATAGATCTTATCTTGAGACAAAAAGCCCTGGCAGAGCCATTGCGAAGGTTTAGACGTTCTGTCGTCAAAGAATTGGTTAAGGAGTCAATCAAGTCTCTTGCACAAAGCTATTCCGAGACGCTGGCAGAGCTGAGCCCAGAGGAATTAGCGATTAGATTGGCGGAAGATAGCGCTGAGAACCTTGAAAGAACTATGGGCTCGTTGGGCATTAAAGAAGTAATCAATGCCACCGGGGTGCTTTTGAGCACCAATTTAGGACGGGCGCCGCTGCCCGAATTTGCCGCTCACAACCTCTATAGCGCCGTTAGACGGTACTCCAATCTCGAATTCGACTTGGAAGAAGGCGAAAGAGGAGAGCGGACCAAGGGCATAACGCGGCTGATAAAACTAATTACCGGGGCCGAAGCAGCTATTGTCGTGAACAACAATGCTTCCGCAGTAATGCTTGCCGTGAGAGCACTGGCGCTCGGTAAAGAAGTTTTGGTCTCGCGGGGCGAGCTTATAGAAATTGGAGGAAGCTTCAGACTTCCCGATGTGATTGAAGCTTCCGGTGGAAGACTTAAAGAAGTCGGTGCCACCAATAAGACCCGCCTTCAAGATTTCGAAAGAGTTTTGCAGGAAGACAATCAAGTTGGAATGCTTCTCAAATGCCATCAATCTAATTTTCAAATTGTTGGATTCACTGAAGAAGCCAGTCTTACAGAAATGATCAGTCTCGGCAAGAAATACGATAGGCCCGTGGTTTATGACCTTGGAGGCGGCTCCTTCGTTGATCTATCAATCTTTGGTCTCAAGAAGGAACCAACAGTGGAAGAGACACTGGAGGCTGGGGTCGACTTAGTCCTCTTTTCCGGCGACAAACTCTTAGGTGGTCCCCAAGCCGGCATTATTGCCGGCAAGGCCCAACTAGTTGAAAAACTGAGAAAGTGTCCTATGTACAGAGCCCTGAGAGCCGATAAAGTTGTTATCTCTCTGGTTGAAGCGGCTCTCAGCCAATATCTGCTTAGCGAGGGCTTTGAGAGTTTGCCGGTTTTCCAGATGGCAGGACAATCCTTGCAGGAATTGCGAGCAAGAGCTGCAAGGATATTGGCAGAACTGGAAAGCATGGATAATCTGCAATATCAAATCGAAGTAGGCGACTGCCTTAGTACCATGGGAGGCGGCAGCCTTCCTGGAGAGAATCTGCCAAGCGTCGGCTTGAAACTCAAATCAAAACGCAAAGAGTTTCCAGCAATAGAAATGGCTAGGATACTGAGGCGGCTCTCACCAGCAGTTATAGGCACAGTTGCAAAAGAAGTCGTCAATTTAGATTTGCGCACCATTTTTGCCGACCAAGACCAGACCGTGAAAGAAGCACTGAAGGCACTGAACCTCAAGATGTGCTATTTTGTTTAGCCCTGAATGAAAAAAGACTCAATTCTCAAGAGCGGGCACGAAGTTTTAAATGGAAGAAAACAAAGAACTCAAAAAACTAGAAGCCAAGCTTGATGTCTTGAGCAAAAAGCTAGACGAGCAAATGCGCATCAGCCGAAATCTCACGGCTCTGTGCACGACAGTGATAATTGGTGTCATGTTTTTTATTTTTACGCAGACAATTCAGCATCTACCTTCCATCATTGTTTTTCACTATATGAGCAATCTGGATGCCATTGTGAAAGAGTGGAAGCAGACCGAAAAAGCCATGGATGCTGCAAAATTGAAATAGCTACTCTACTTGTCTCATTACTTCTTAAGTAAAGCTTGCCGTCTTTTCACTTCAGATTCCACTTCATCGGGAGATATACCGTTAACCTGCATGGGTCCGGCACAAATCTCACGCCAGGGTGCGCCTGCCAGAGCCTGCCTAACAATAACTTCAAAGACTTGGGCTCTCACACCACTGCCATGCCTGCCGGAAGCATTTGTTAAAGGCGTAGTAGGCACCGCCACTTGGGGACGAGGAATAGCCTGCGCAGAGACACCAGGGGTGGTATTGGGCACAACCGGGTCGGGTGTAGGAGCGAGAGTCTGAGCAACCGAACCCAAACCAGAAGAGGCTACGGCGTTGGCACTGACCGCCACAGAATTAGGAGCACTAACCGCACCCATACTATTCGGCGCAGCCATGGCAGCCGGATTAGGCTGACTGATGTTTTGAGCCGGTATTGGATTTGGTGCCGGCAAGTTGACATTGGCTGGATTATCAGCCGGAGTAAACAGCTGCTCACGACTGGGTTCGGCACTGAATAAATTGTTAGAAGGTTGGGCCGGCGCATCAAAGAAGCTGGTCTGAGGCTTAGGAGCGGCCAGCCTCGCGGCTTCTTCCATAGCTTGCTTAGTGCTTGTCAGCTGCCTTTGCAGATCTGCCACCATGTCTTTAGTCTGGTCGCGCATCTCTTCAAGCTGTGCCTTCAATTGAGAAATCTCAGAATCTTTGATCGCGATTTCAGACTGCACTTTAGCCATCTCAAGGTCTTTCTCAGCCTGAATCTTTGCCAGTTCAGACTCTTTCTTGATAAGCTCTTCATTGCGATCGCGCATCATCTCAGAAAGCTGTTCATAGCGATTGCTAAAATCTTCCCAGCGAGAATTGAGCATCTCTTGGGTCTCGACAACTTCTTGCTCTTTAGACTGCAAAAGCTCTGAGAACTCCAGTTCTCTTTGATCCATACGAGCCTTGAGCTCATCATTAGCTCGGCGCAGTTCATCCAGCTGAGCTATAACAGTCTCATCAGGAACATATTGAATCTCAGTCACCACATTTGGTGAGGAAGAAGAAGCGGCAGCGATAGAAGAGCGCGGCGCCTCAGCCGACTGCACTGCATCATAAGCAGCGCGGAATAACTCACCGGTCAACTTCTGCGTACCCAACAAATCAACCAATTTGCGCAACAGGTCGGCAGGCTGCTCTGAAGGGAAAACAGCCATATAGGCGCATTTAAATGTCCAGGGATCAATAAGATTCTTACTGAGTTGGTCGGCCAAAGAGGTGACCAGTTGCTCTGGAGTAAGAGCCGGTTCTTCCTTCTTGCCTTCATCTTTACTGGCAATAGTCGAAACCAATGTATCAATGGAAGGTACCAGCTCGCCCACCGCTTTCATTGGTTCAAGGGCTGCCGACATTGACTCGCTCAAGCTATTCAAACTCAGTCCGATTTCGCCAAAAGCCTGATGCTGCACAGTCTCTGAAAGATTACGCACAAGCTCAAGTTGTTCATTAGCAGCCTTGGCGATTTGGGAAAGATTGACCGAGCAAATTCCTATTTGCTGGTCCAAGCTATTTAAGAGTTCAAGAACCTGACTATTATCAACCTGAACAGTCACTGGTACTGCAGCCGTTTCATCGCTATCCTTCTTGTCTTTCTTACCATTTTTATCAGACTTCTCTTTTTTATTGTCGAGCTTGGGTTCGGGTTCCGAAAACATGTCTGCAGAAAAAGCGGAGGAGTCAAGAGCAAGCGCAGGCTTAGGTTCAGAAACTGCACTCTCAATTTCAACAGAATCATGATCGACTGAAGCATTTTCGGTC
This sequence comes from Candidatus Obscuribacterales bacterium, assembly GCA_019745415.1. GTDB lineage: Bacteria > Cyanobacteriota > Vampirovibrionia > Obscuribacterales > Obscuribacteraceae > Obscuribacter. The sequence goes on from JAIETF010000101.1 coordinate 4,651, forward strand.
TGCTCATCAAAAGCTTCATTAACAGCATCCGTACCAGACTCAGGTACGAGATTAGCTTCGGGAAAATTAGCAGCCGATATATCGGCTGACGCAGGCAGGTCAAGACCAGGTCCTGCATTCTCTAAGGGTAAGGTATCATCGAGACCGGTAGGAGGCTCAATCGAGTCTTTGGCGCTCGAATCGCCGACATTGCTATCTGAGCTTTTCCCAGCGGCAGAATCAGATTTGCCGCTTTCAAAAGGACTTGGAACATAGGGATCGGGCGGAGCAATCTGTTTCGATAATGAACCACGCAGACGTGCGCGCCTAGCAGCCAGAGAGCCGGCATCTTGTTCTCCTGACTTGCCAGAAGCGATGTCTTGATTAGATCCGGCAGCGCTCCCCTTATCCTCGCGAGCCATCTAGTAACCCTTCCAAGTTTCCAATGCTTTTATCATCTAATAAGTTTGTACCCAGGCGGGCAAAGACTTCAAACCCTTGCCCCCTGCAATTTCTAGTATATACCCGTGAGGGCCGGACAGGGGAAGATTGCAGCGATGCTTGACAACGAGATGAGATATCTGTAACATTCGCCGTGTAGAGAAGAAATTACTAGTCAGCGTTTGAGTTCTGGCTCAACAGAGAACAAAGCAAAGAATGACCCTGGCCGGAAAAGACCGGCAAGGGACCGTCTGATATATCAAGATAAAGATTAGGCAGGACGAGGTACTAAGTTAAGGTAGGTCCTGTTTCGGAGCTTCAAAGTGGACATCAACATCTGCCCGGCCTGCGGTGCAGTCTACAAACCAAAGAGTACAGATTGCTCCAACTGTGGAGCAGTCCAAGCGAGAGCGGCTTCCACTCTCATTTCTACAATGGCCGGCGCGGTTGCGCCCATGGTGGTGAGAGTGGCACCCGACCGCCTCATCCTGGAAAGAATCGTCACCGGACGCCAATTGAACGCTCTGGCTCCCAGCAATTACTTCGGCGATTCCGATTCATACAGCACAGATGATTTCGCCGCAGAGTTTCTTGAAACCTTTGAAGGCTCATCTAGCGGCTCTGATGATGAAATGATTGCCGCCCAACGCTCTAATCAAAAACAAGAAGAAGGACTGGCACAGGACTTTTTCGGTGCCGAGAACAAAGGTGGCGGCGCCGCTCTCTTGGGTGCTCTTGGTGGTGCAGCAGCTGCGGCAGCAGGTAGCGAGTTCTTTGCCGGTGCAGCCCCGCAAAATCAAGAGCTGGCGGGAGTAGCACCGGCCCGTTCCGAGAACCCGATGGAAGTTTTTGTTCCTGAGCCGGAAGAAAGAGAAGAAGACGCCTTCGACACCCAAAATCTTAAGGCTCTAAAGATGGAGCCTGACGAAGAGCCTGAATCGGCAGCACCTCCAGATTTCACCAATTTTTCACCGGCTAGGGCAGAGAACGTTACCGAGAGCCCCTTTGTGGCGGAGTTGAAAGAGAAGACTAGACAAGAACAACCAGAAATAAAAGCAAAAGAGCAGGCTGCAGAACCGGCTCCAGTTCATCCCCCGGCTCAGACTCTTCGCCCGCAAGTGGCTGGTCCGGAAGAGAATAGAGCCCGAGTCGAGAAAGCAGAAAGCAGCACTTACAAAGTGCCAACCCCGGCGACAGCCGAAGCCTTTGACTTTTTCCAAGCAGGAAGCACCAACCAGGTTCGCACGAGCAGCAAGCCTGCCCGTGAAACGCCGGAACGGGCAAACAGCGACGATCCACATTCAAGCTTTGAAAGTCTTCTTTCAAAGAGTTCAAAATCGGGCAACTACAAAACAAGCTCTCATGAGCAGAGGGAAGAGGACGACAGAGAAGATACTCGCGATAGAGTGGCCCTAAAGACAGCCAGCAAGAAAGTTCAACCTAAAGAAATGAGCGCCCGCGATCTTGATGAAGACGACGATGGTGATGATGATTATGATGAGGATGAAGGAAGAAGACCGCCAAAGAGCAGTTCCCCTAAGTCTAAAAGGGCTCAGCCAAAGTCGGTGATTAAAAAGCGCCGGTCAGAAACAGACGAAGATGACGATGTCGACAATCATGATGATGAAGATGATGATGACGAGGCAGCAGAAGAGAAGGCGATTCCAGCTCGTCGTTCATTCAGCGGTGATCCGTCTTCTCTGAAGCCCACTCAAAGAGCCGTGGTCAAGAAATCCAGCCGTCCAGCTGCAGTCAGAAAAGGGCGCCGCAATGAAGAAGAAGAAGATGATGATGACGACGAGAAATCGAATCTCAGACAAAAATTTCAAGGAGGCTCTATCAGTGTCGGAGGCTTCCCAATAGACATCAAAGTTATAGCGGTAAGCCTCGGTGTACTTGGTCTCTTTGCCTTTGCCATCTTTCACATAGTCGGTAATTTTTCTACATTGCTGAAAGCGCCTCAGAGTGCAGGACCAGGACAGCCAGGTCTGGGCAATCCGCTCGGGGGATTGGTGGCGGAAGCTCCCAAAGTCTCAGGACGTTGGGTATTGAACGCTTTCCAAAACGGCAATAGCTATCCTAATGTCATTGAAATCAGACAAAAGGGCGCAGAACTCGATGGCATCGGAGTCGACCAAAAGGTTGGTCGTTTTTCATTGAAGGGCAACCTGACCATGGAAAACAGTCAGCCTCTGATGCAATTCAAGAAACAATTCTTGGATGCAAACGGTAGACCACTGGGACCACCTATCTTCTTCAGAGGGCAGCTTTTCTTGGAGCGTATTCCTCTGACTGCAGCTGGGCAGTGGCAGTTCAAGAAAGTATCGCCCAGGGGACGCTTCGGTCTCAATCGCCAGGAACCTCAGATGGTAAACGGCGAATGGCAAGCGATACTGCAAAAACCTATCGAACCGGAACAAGGCGGCACAATATCGCAACTGCCTTCGATGGGGATAGGCGGCGGCGGCAGCGGGGCAGCCCCGGAAGACGGCGGCAAGTTCAATATCATCACATTCATGATGAAAAACGGGCTGATAGTGGCCATCGGCGCCGGTATAGCCTTTATCACAGGTACCTTCACGCTGTTTGGACCCAACGGTCTAATCAACATTTGGAACAAGCAACAATACATTCCCAGCCAGGTCAAGGCGCAGCACAACAAGATTAAGGCCCAGCTTTCTAAACCAGTCAAAAAGGGAAGCCTCCCGCTCGGCCAGAGAGTAGAGTGGAAGTGGTGGTTCCCGATGCCCTGGGTTGTGAAAGATCTAGCTATTCCGCCCGACTTACGCAAGATCAACCCGCACGTATTGATATTAGGACAAGGCGGCAAAGGTAAATCGAGACTGGTGGCAAAAATGCTTGCCACCGATATAGAAGCAGACGACCGCGCGGTTGTGGTTGTCGACTCTGACGGTTCACTCGTAGATTTGATGACAGCCTGGATTTCCGCCCATCCAAGAGGACGGGAGCTGGCTAAACGAGTGATTCTCATAGACCCGACCTACAAAAAAGGCAGCTTCGCATATAACCCTCTCAACCTCCCCGACATGGGAGATTTGCAAACAGCGGCGGCTTCAATCGTCGACGGCTTCAAAGCCATTTATACCGAACCGCCGGGCTCACAAAGTCAGTGGAACGCGCAAACTGCCGACATTCTGAGAAACGCCATTCTCTTGCTTATCGGCAACAACAAAACTCTAATCGACTTGCCCACTCTACTAAACGAGAACGACTTCCGTGACGTGCTGTTGGAGAATATAGAGAAGAAGAAGAACCAGAGAGTGGAATTCTCTACATTGCTCGATCAGTGGGGCAGATATAAGAAGCTGGCAAGAACCGACCAGTGGATCACCTGGGTGGAGCCTATCCTCAACCGAATCAACCCGATGCTCTCCAATCCAAGAATCAGAGCAATTCTCACCAAACCACAGGGCGATCTCGACATCATGGATGTCGTCACCAAGAAGAAAATTCTCTTCGTGCGCATACCTCAAGGTGATTTTGGTCAAGACGCCAACCTCTTGGGCTCTCTCATAGTCTCCGGGGTGAAGCAGGCCTGCCTCACCCTATCCACCACAGGCAACAAACAATCGCACAACCCTGTCTCTCTATATCTCGATAACTTTGATAACTTCATCGAGAAAAACACAATTGAGGCCATCACATCTGAAACCAAGAAATTCAAGATTGGTCTCATCGCCGTTACCAAGTCTTTGCAACATCTGCCTGAAGACTTCCGAAATCAGCTGATCATCAATATCGGCACACTGTGTACCTTTGCGCTCTCCAAAAAAGACGGTGACTTGCTTGGTCCGCAGATGTTCCCTATCGATGGACGAAAAGTCAAACACCAGACTATGTCGAACATCTTCAACCCAGTCAACACCGCTCCCCAGTTTGAACTTGTCTCTGACGAAGAAAAACTGAACATCGACAAAATCGTCAGACAAGAAGAGCGGACCTTCTTTTGCTATCGAATGGGTGCTGAAGCTGGTCTCTTCAACTTGAAGTCGCATACTTTCGACGACATACCCGAATCTAAGATCAAGAAGAAACTAATTGACAAGATGCACGCCGGAGCAAGCAAAAGATCTGAAAGTTCGGATAACGGAGACGACTGACAGTTGGCATTGCTGTTGCTAAACTACATAGCGGAACCCCCACAGTCAAAGAGACTAAGATGACTCAAGATGGCCATAGTCGCAGTATTTGGGAAGAGAGAATAGCGGATCTCAGACGCTATGACCTTGACAATCTGGAGTCTGAACCGGCAGATCCGGCTTCTCTGACAAGTTGGCCGATTCCAGGCTTAACTTTCGTGCGCGTCGACGGAATTCTGCGCTCCTGGGATATCGAGAGAGAAAAACAGCAACAGGGACAGAACGTTCAGCAAGATCCTGACCCGACCAAACCACCCAAGCGCATGTACCTTATGGAAGATGCTCTCACCGGCTTGCACAGCCAGAAAGCCAATCTAGCCTTCTTGGTGCTCGGCGACAAAAGCGGCGTGCATTACTATATGGGTATATCTCTGCCCAGCGCAGTCGAGTCAACCGAACCCGGCACAGATCCCTCCAGTATCTGCTACAACAGCCTCAAATCAATTTTGCATAGCGTTTATGGCGGCGTCGATGTGTTCAAAAAGCCATTTTCGGCTGAAGAGATACACACCATGGTCAAGCCCATGACAAAGTATACCGGTGTTGTCACCGGCATACCAGCTTTAAAATCAACCGCCGGTGATACCACTGACTCTGAGCAAATTGAGAGACTGGCAGCCGGTTTGCAAGGCAATGAATTCGGTATGCTGATTTTGGCCGTGCCCATACCAAGTAAAAATGTGACTCGCGAAGAAACAGCGGTAGTAGATCAGATTCAGAGAGCACAAGAAAACGAAGACCCAGAGAAAAAGCGGAAGATCAAGTACTATCTCGAACTGCAAGACTCTTACCTGAAGCACATTCAGCTCGGCACAGCTTTAGGCATGTGGCTGACCGTGCCTTATTTCTTCGCTCCCAAACGAGATGTATTTGTCAGACTACAATCACTCCTTCGTGCCACCTATGTTGACGAAACAAGCCGTCCGACCCCTTTGCGCACTCACGAAGTAGTGGGCTTGTCTGATCACATCCAAAAATTCGGGCTGCTGCGCACCAAAAGAGAGGGCGAATACTTCCAAGAATTGCTAGAGTATCGTTTCCTCTCACCACTAAACTCGCGCATGCTGTCAGCCTTTGTGCATTTGCCCAAACGCGAAATGCCGGGCTTTAGAATCAGGCGTTCAGCCGAATTTTCTTTGGCCGAAATTCCGCCCAAAGACCCAACCAGGGTGATAGCCATCGGCAACATTCTCGACCGCGGTGAAGACACTGGCAACCTCTATTACATCGACGTCGACGCCCTGCAAAAGCACACCATCGTCTGCGGCGTAACCGGCGGCGGTAAGACAAACACTTGCTTTTATCTAGTTGGTCAGCTCTGGCGCTACGGCATTCCCTTTATGGTCTGTGAACCAGCCAAATCGGAATATCGCCATATGATGCTAATGTCTGAGACTTTCAAAGGCGTCGGACAAGCATTTTCTCTGGGTGATGAAACAGTCTCTCCCTTCCGTCTCAATCCCTTCGAGATTATGAAAGGCGTCAAAGTACAAACCCACTTGGACGCTCTCAAATCGGTATTCAACGCCAGTTTTGAAATGTATTCGCCGATGCCCCAGGTGCTCGAGAAAGCCCTCAACTCAATCTATGCAGTGCGAGGCTGGGACTTGATCAATAACGTCAACAGACGCCTGCCCCCAGGAATGAACCCGGGTGATCCCGATTGCCCTCCCGAAATTTATCCCACTATGAAAGACCTTTACGAGATCATCGATCCGATCGTAGAAGGATTCGGCTATTCAGACAGAATCGGACCAGACGTACAAGCCGCTCTAAAAGCTAGAATCGGCTCTCTACTCATCGGCGGTAAAGGACAAATGCTCAACACCCGCCGCTCCATTCCAATGAAAGAGCTTTTTGGAAAACCCACTGTAGTCGAACTGAAGATGGTTTCAGAAGACAGTGAAAAGTCTTTCCTTATGGGCATGCTATTGGTCTTCCTTTACGAGTACAGAGAAGCTCTCGGTCCGCACGATCACCTGCAACACGTCATGCTGGTAGAAGAGGCTCACCGTCTCTTGAAGAACGTACCGACCGGTCAGAGCGGCGAATCAGCCAACCCAGCCGGTAAGGCCGTAGAATTTTTCACCAACATGCTTGCAGAAATTCGTTCATACGGACAAGGCTTCATCATCGCCGACCAAATTCCAAACAAGCTGGCACCAGAAGCACTCAAGAATACCAACTTAAAAATCATGCACCGTATCGTCGCCGTAGATGACCGTGACTCTATGGGCGGTGCCATGAACCTTGACGATGTGCAAAAGAGACACGTAACAGCTCTTGGACAAGGTCGCGCCATAGTTTATGCCGAAAAAATGGAGCAACCTTACCATTTGCAGATCATGTTCGACAAGACCAAAGAAGTGCCACCACCCGAGACACCAGAAGAATCAGACGAAGTGGTCAGACAAGCGATGAAAGGTCTGAACATTATCGGCAATTACGATCGTCACCTCGGCTGTAAATTCTGCTTACACAAATGCGACTCGCAGATTTTGGATACCGCCATTCCCGTAGCCGACGATCCCATATTTAGACAGGTCTATAACCGCTATGTCTTGTCCACTCTTAAAGATCTAACCCAGCTAGTGCATTTCCGCGCTCAAATCATCCACGAAATTCAAAGGGTTATCGGCGGACGAGCCCGCACAGGTAACATTACCGGTATAACCTGGTGTGCACTCACTCAAGCAACCGAGCGCTATTTCGAAAGAAAAGGCGAGAACAATTATTGGTTCTACGACCAAGTGCAAGAGCAGCATTTGCGTTGGCTCAATCTGCTCCGACCGGCTTTCCAGCCGACCGAAGTCAATCGCCGCCTCGATATCGCTATTCTTAGACAATGGCGTGACGACTTCCTGGAATTGCACAAGCTAGATCAGGGTCCCCTTCCGACTTGCGCCCCCTGCACTTCAAAATGCCTCTATCGCTTTGAGGTATCTGAAGTGGTGCGAGATCCTAAGATCAAGTTCGACTTCAATAGCTCTATCAACCGCAAAGATACGCCTGCTTCCGACTCAGCAGCCTGGTTCTGCCGGTTGCTCACAGAAAGACTCATAGGCATGCCCGACGTAGACCTCGCCTACTGCCTGGCGGCTCACCTGATCAAAGACCAACAACTATCAACTGATGCTCAGCTGGTTCTGTTGCATAAAGTCAGAACTGCTCTAGAAAACTTCCAAAACGAAGCCGAGGCGGGAGAGCAAGGTGGCGGAGAATAATCCAACTCCAAACCCTCTTTCTAACGGCGAAGACCCTACTTCGCCTCAACAAGCTGCTCTGACCAGCGGGGCAGAAGATGGAACAATTCAGAATAGTGAACTTTCTATAGAAGAACAAGAAAGACTAGATCAAGAAACTGATGAAGAATACAACCGCATATTTAAGAGGGCTGAGCACAAACCACCCAAAGATTTCTTCGAAGGTGCTCCTTCTAAATTTGGAGACCAGAAACCATTGGCGGAAGAACTCGGCATAGAAGATATCTATAATCCGCTTGTGGGGGCGCATGGTCGTATTTTTTGCGCAGCCGGTCCAGACGCACCGCTGGTGGTGATCGACGAAGAAGCTTTAGTCATACATCCGCCTCAATTACCATTGATGCGAGATGGACAAGCGGAAACATATGGAGTACAGGTAAGCCCAAGAGGAATCTTGCTGGACTTCAACGGCACAGAAAAGAAAATTCCTATGGCTAAGTATAGAGGACGTCCAATTTATTACTTTGGCGAATGCGTGCCCGGCAGCTACAGACATTATGCCGTGGTGGAAGATGTTAAAGGCGAGATTCATTATATATATGACAGAGAAAGTAGAGAAAAGCTTTCAGTAGATGAAGTCTTTCGACTGAGAAATCGCACGCACGACAGTGAAATAGGCAAATATCCCCATCTAATTTCAAGCATTGACGAATTCACCAGTGAACCGGAGAGGGTGAATCCTGAAGGAATTACCGACGTCTCTCTAGACTGAGAACTCTCTTTATTTAGGGCTTTCTAGACTGAGAGCTTTCTGCCGGTCAAGAATCTCTCGCAATACTTCTCCCAGTTCTGGCTCAATTCGTTCTGCACCATTTGCCCGACAGCAACAGAGGGCAAATCGATCGAGATAGACTTCCTGCGTCCATCTCTAGAATACTCATGACGAGTGGAAGAATCGGCCCCAACTTCATAGGCAAGCACAGGTATCCAGTTCTCACCATTCAAGACTTCCAACTGCTGCTTGTTCAGCCTGCGACCGGACACTTCTATCTCAACTTTGACCAATCGACAAGTCTGAGAGAAAGCTTCGATGGTACGAGTTCCTTCCACTTCCAGTAAATGACTGTCACCAGCCCTTGAAATCACAGGTGCAGGCACCGGCGAAGAATTAGAGAGTGGACTAGCAAGAGGATTGGAAGGCGCAGAACCAGCCTCGGGCAGGCTTAGTGTTGTTTTATCATTGTCAATATGGGTCGTCTCGAGATTGGGCGATGTTATCACTGTATGGTCATCGTCGAGTGGCGAGGTGGGTATGCCCTGCGGCAAAGCAAAGGTCGTTGCTTGATCTTCCGGCGCAGAAGATACAGGCACGTTTTCGAAGACATAACCGCAAGCAGGACAGAGCGAGGCTGACTGGCTAAGTAGCCTGTCACAACCACCGCAAGGCTTGGTGGCAAACTCGAGTATGGCTCGCGAAGACATATTCTGAGGCTCGAAGACAACTGGCTTGGCAGGCGAAGACTCTGAGCGATACGCCGAAATCTCCTCAGCAGAAGGAATGGTCAACTGCGCACCACGAATCAGTACCGCCAACGGTGCACCCTTAGAATCAGTATCAGTCGACAAGCCATTCTTGACGGCAAGCAATTTCCAAAGTGTGACATCACGTAGGTCGGGGTGCTTCATGGCAATAGAGCGTAAAGTATCTCCCAATCTAACAGAGTAGACAGATCCTTCCAAGCCGTCATTCGACTCTCTAATTTTGCCGATGATCTTCTCTATGTTTGCCCGACGCTCATCTTGTCCGGCATTGCCCGGGACCGCAGCCATGCCTCGGCCGGTGGCTTCTTGGCTAGACTTAGGACCAGAACCGACACGAGCCAGCCATTCTCTCACCTGTCTCGGGCTAGGCAAGATCAAGACAGTGCCAGGCTTAGCGTAATAGCTGCGCTTACCACCTGTCCAACGTACCTCAACCGATTTCTTATTCAGTTCAAAAATGAGATCAGCGACACGAGGATCTTTGAACTTGCGCACGGCAATCATGGTCAGGTCTTCATTTTCCCGCACCACATATTTCTCTTGCAGGTTGTCCTTACGGATCATTTCCTGCAGAACTTCTCTCTCCTGTCTGATGCGCAATTCACGAGCGCGGGCTTCTGCTTCAGACTGTTGTCTTATGGCCAGCATAATTGCCATTTCTTCAGCCAGGCGACGTTCTTTTTCGTGATCGCGATCTTTACGATCTTTATCGTCATCCAGTCGTTTCTTAGCTTCAGAAACTAGACGCTCTTTCTCTTTATGCTCAAAATCGAGTCGTCTTTCTTTCTCTAGTTCACGTGCATGAGCCTCTTCAAGCTCTTTGATATATCGAGCTTGACTATCGAGTTCGGCAATCAATCCACCAGAACCTTGCATTACACTATCTAGCATTTGAGAGGCACGACTTGTTAGCTCTTCGGCTTGCTGCCTGGTGCTTTCAGTCATCGCGCCTAAGGCTTCAGCGAAGCTGCGCTGAGCATCAATCATATCTTGCCATCTTGCGCTATTTTCATCAGGCAGGTGTTCATCGAGCTGATATTGCATGGCAGCTTGGTCTATTCTTTCTCCAGGTTGAATAAACGGCTCGCTGCGATCGGGAACACCTTCAAGACCCTTGCCTTCTTTTGCAGAAGGATCGGTCTCTCTAACCACATCGTTATGGCGAACCTCGCTCTCTGTATCAGGTTTACCCTTGGTGTAGAACGAAATCAAATCATCAACCGATTGCGAAGCGATGAGAGCATCATCGGCATTGAGAATACTTGCAGGAGTGACAGGAAGATTCTGGAAGGCTGTCTGATCATCGGCATCGCTGTGGATGGCGAGCATTGGATCACTATAAGGTACACCGAAACCACCACCGTATATTGGATCGGCAGGAGACTGCGGGACAAAGTTGGATGTCGAGTCGGAATAAGGGCTGCCGAAACCTGCGTAGGCAGCGCCGTCAGTTGGTGAACCTTCAGGAATAGGTGAACCAAAGGAGCTACCTTCAATGGCACTATTGCCGGTCTGATTCATCCAACCAGAATAATTGCTGGCAATGTAGTCATCGATTGGACCATAATAGGTTGCCGAATCAATAGAGGGCTGCCCCCAAGTGTTAGCTTGGTTTGTTTGAGCAGAATCGATGGAAATACCCGGCACTTGAACTGCATTCAACTGCTGAAGCAAAGCCAGTTCTTCAAGTCTGGCTATCTCAGCCAGTCGGGAGTTTTCCATATCAGACTGGCGTTGTGCTTCTTGCTGTCTGAGCGCTTCTTGCTGCCTTTGCGACTCTTGCTGACTTAGCAGTTCTTGCTGTCTTTGTGCTTCCTGCAATTGAGCAAGTTCTTGGGCTCGCAATTGAGCCTCGAATATCTCTGTATTATCGACGGTCGAGGAATTAGACGAGTTCTGGCTGTTGAATGTAGAAGTGCTGGGCTGGTCGAATCTATCTGCCAAAACTGAATTCAAAATTGTATCGAACACTCTCTCAACTATCTGGGCATCAGCCTGATCATCTTTAGGATTAGCGATGGGCGATACGTTGATTGAATTGGGCAGATTCAGCGGCGCCTCAATCACCCTGATAGCATCAGGTTGAATTATTTGCACCGACTGAACTGGAACTTGCGAAGAAGAGGGGGCGGGAGTAGAAGCCGAATCAGAACCAGCGCTGAGCTGAGATGCCACATAAATTATATTTGCGATTATCTTCTCAGATGCCGAGACGGTTCCATCTCCATTAAAATCGGGGTTGATAACCAAGCTGGTCGGCGAAGAGCTATCAGTACTCTGGGTCTGGTTGAGCAGCTGGGTCTGATTGACTAGATTGACATATACCTGCAGCAACTGCTCCTGACTGAGCTGCTCAAGCGGAATACCATTAGTCTGCGGCAGGATGACGTTATAGACAGGCTGAGAAATCTGCGAAGACTGAACATTCTGCACAGGCTTGCTGCCGTCGGTCTGAGTCTGCGTTTGCTGAGCATTTTGCGTGGGCTGACTATTTGGATCTTGCTGAGCAGCCTGGGTCGACAGACCATTTGGATCTTGCTGAGCTGGTTGAGAAGGCTGAGCATTTGGATCTTGCTGAGCACCTTGATTAGATGCATTGGAAGGATCGTTAGGATTGGCGGGACCACTAAAGCTTGGAGCAGCGCTTTGATCGTTTGACTTGGCACCACCAGCAGATGTGGCAGCATTTGGTGCATTGCCGGCAGCAACGTTAGCCGGATCATTATTGGAGCCAGTCGGCAGATTTGGCGAAGTTGAGGCGTTAGAGCTTGATGCAGTAGAGTTAGCTGAAGGCTGTGTACCAGATGCAGTACCAGATGCCTGTGTACCAGCGGTACCGCCGACGAGACTGCTACCACCGCCGGAAGAGGCACCGGTTGCACCAGTACCAGGCATCGAGCTAAATCCAGCACCGCCAGTGGAGGAAGGAACAGAGGTTGAGGCTCCTGATGTGCCGGCACCGGTCGTAGTATTGCCAGCAGCAGTGGCACCACCACTGTTTGCAGTGCTAGTGGTGCCAGAATTAGCAATAATTCCAGGAACAGAACCAGCCGACTCTTTGGAAGAAGTAGCTACTGTGACACCGCCAATGGTTACAGAGCCGCCCACTGAAACTCCAGCAGGTCCAGCTTGAATATTGATGGAGGCGCCGTCCTTGGCGTTGCCTACAGAGGCTGTGACTGAAACCACTTTACCTGATGCGTCTACTGTGACTGCACTGCCTTCATGCTTAGCGTTAGTCGCCGATACTCCTGTCGATTGGCCGGAAGCGGAGCCGACTGCAGAACCGGCCGGTGATGCTGGCTCATTGGCACTTGAGTTAGCTGTATTAGTGGTGGGGCTATTAGTGAGCGAACCGGTAGTGCCGGCTGCCTGACTTACTGTCGCATTGCCCGCTGAGGTTGCAGCAGTCTGACCGGGTTGAGCAGTAGTCGCTGAAGCCTGGGATGGACCTTGGACTGAACCTTGAGAGACGCTTCCGCCTGCCTGCGTCTGAGCCGCGCCAGTCTGATTGACGGCGGACGTGGTCCCGGCAGCTGTGGAGTTGGTACCACCTTGAGCATTCCCGGTAGTAGCACTAGCCGATGCAGTTGTACCACTCTGGACGGCCCCGGCCCCAGCCTGAGAAAGGATTCCACCAGGCTGTACAGCCGTGCCAGCGGTCTGTGCATTCCCGCCAGCGCCAGTATTTGTATTTAGGTTGCCGGTGGTTATGTTTCCAGTCGAAGCATTGCCGGAATTCGAATGCCCCCCGCTAGGGTCATTCGGTTGAGAAGTCGTTTGTGTCGCACTTCCACTTGAAGTACCGGTTGCAGTGCCTACGGGCGAAGTGCTCTGACTGGACGTAGCACCGGCTGGCGCAGCAGATGGCGAAGCAGTTGTGCCGGACTGAGTGTTGGTCTGAACACCAGACTGACTGGTATTTCCGATGCTCTGAGAAGTACCGCCAGTTTGGGATGAAGCACCACCGGCTTGAGCAGGGACTCCACCGGTTTGAGCGGTTGCTCCAGATTGGGCGTTGACACCACCTGCCTGAGTTGAAGTGCCAGTTTGAGCGGTGGCAGCACCGGCTTGATTGGTGGAGCCGGATTGATTGGTGGAGCCGGATTGAGAAGTGGTACCACCTATCTGAGTTGTGGCACCTGATTGAGAGGCACCTCCAGTAGTACTGCTTGACTGGGTTCCAGATGCAGCCTGAGATAGGTTACCTCCGCTCTGAGTTGTCGAACCTGTCTGTGCGGCTGCGCCACCAACCTGAGTTGTCCCTCCGGTTTGTGAGGCTATGCCACCAGCCTGAGTTGTACCTCCGGTTTGTGAGGCTGTGCCACCAGCCTGTGTTGTCGAACCTGTCTGTGAGGCTGCGCCACCAGTCTGAGTTGTCGAACCTGTCTGTGAGGCTGCGCCACCAGTCTGAGTTGTCCCTCCGGTTTGTGCGGCTGAGCCACCAGTCTGAGTTGTTGAGCCTGTCTGTGAGGCTGAGCCACCAGTCTGAGTTGTCCCTCCGGTTTGTGAAACGACACTACCGGTGGCACTATTTGTCTGCGTACCAGATGCAGCTTGAGACAGGTTGCCACCAGTCTGGGTTGTCGCACCCGTTTGTGAAGCTGCACCGCCGGTCTGGGTTGTCGCACCCGTTTGCGAAGCAGCACCGCCGGTCTGAGTTGTCGCACCCGTTTGCGAAGCAGCACCGCCGGTCTGAGTTGTCGTTCCCGTTTGCGAAGCAGCACCACCGGTCTGAGTTGTCGTTCCCGTTTGCGAAGCAGCACCGCCGGTCTGGGTTGTCGCACCGGTTTGCGAAGCAGCACCGCCGGTCTGGGTTGTCGCACCGGTTTGCGAAGCAGCACCGCCAGTGGTACTATTTGCCGGCGTACCAGATGCAGCTTGAGACAGGCTGCCACCAGTTTGAGTTGTCGCTCCTGTTTGTGAAGCAGCACCACCAGTTTGAGTTGTCGCTCCTGTTTGTGAAGCAGC
>JAIETF010000047.1 GCA_019745415.1 Candidatus Obscuribacterales bacterium
CTTCTGGTGTCAGTTAATGTGAGCCCAAAAGTGCGGATGATGTCGCGCCCAACCAATTATGATTTCGCGCCGCTACAAATAAGTATCTGGCGAGGATAGAGGACACTGAAGACATCATGAAGGACTGTTTGGGGGCGGCGGCCAAGCAGGTGCATGCCGGGCTCACGGAGGAAGAAAAGGCGGTGGCGCAGTCAATGAGTAAGCGGGCCGGTTCGAGTTGAAGTAGCCCGGTGCAAACCGGGCTACTTCCGGCAGGCTGGCTTAGCGCAGTATGACGGTCGCAAAAATTGTGACCAGCATTATCAAAAGGGCTGTATTTCGCATAAAACCTCCGACAAAGAGTGCTCGCCTGCTCTGGTGAGCAAGCAAGTGACCGCTTACGACGATTGCGGTTGTGAAAGATATAAGGTGCGGGAGGGCTGAAATGGCGAGTGTTGCTCGCCCGCTCGTGTTCTATTGGTTGTCTCTGGTGGTTTGGCTAGTGCCCTCACGCTCCTTAAGCGTAATGTGAGCGCCTGGGTTGGGTCAAGCGTGGTCAAATGCCCGTCGGTTGGGACTTTGATCAACCACCAAGTGTTCTTGTTCTGATTTTCTGGAATTAAATTTTCAGGGCTGCGAGGCCGTCGAGAGTGGCCGGCGGAGGAGAGGTCCTGTCGTTAGCCTGTGGGGTTCAGAAGGTTTCCGGCGCAGTGACGGAAGGATTATCAAATCCGTGGTAGGCTGAGGCGGTGCTGAATGTTGAAGAGTGGCACTCTCGTGGGTGTCGCGCTATTTTCATACGATAAATAGTAAAATATTACGTAATATGCAATACGGTAAAGTAATTCAATAAATGGTAAGATGCCTGTGGTTTCTTACAGCTGGAGGGCGCGGACATGGGTCGCAAGGCATATTTCACTGAGCAAGAGGTGTTGGCGGCGGCCGACCGGCTGGCGGCGGCAGGCAAGGAAGTGACGGCGTCGGCCCTCCTCGATGTTCTGGGCGGCGGAAGCCTCACCACCATCTACAAGCACCTGAACGTCTGGCGTGAGAGCCGCCCGTCTTTGGTGCAACAGGTTGTCCCTGGTGAACTGCCGGAACCGGTGCAAACTGCCTTCATGGCCGCCTGGAAGGTCGCTGCCGGTGAAGCGGCCAAAGAAGCTGCGGCGGTTAAGGAGCGGGCAGTAGAAGAAGTTCGTGTGGTGAGCAGGCAGTTTGCCGAAGCCCAAGAACATATCGCCAGATTGGAGGGAGAGCTTGAGGCTTCTGCCGGTGAAGTCGATGACTTGAAAAAGCGCCTAGCCGAACTTGAAGAAGCCATACAGAAGTCAGACTTGGAGAGAGCCGCGCTTGCCGCCAAGTCTGAGCAGCTTGAGGCGCAGGTCGGAGCTGTGCCAAAACTTGAGACGGCAAAAGAAGAGGCGCAAAAACATGCCGCACAGCTGGAAGGGCAGCTGGAGTTCTTGAAGAAGCAGAACTCTGAGCTGATTGATAAGCTTGGCAGAAAAGACAAGTAAGGCGGCCGCCATGCAAAAAGAACACTTGAACTATTACCGATTCAAAATCAGGCTTTCGGAAGCACCATTGCCTATCTGGCGGCGGCTTATCGTGAGGTGCGATGTGCCGCTGGGGCTATTTCACGAGATTCTGCAAATAGTCATGGGTTGGGACGAAAGCCTGGAGTATAGGTTCGTTATAGCAGGAAGCCGGTACACCGACTATGACCAGGACTGGAAGCCTTCGAAGGGGGACAGGGATGCTGCCAATTACTCATTGTTTTCCCTGATGGCAAATCCAGGTCAGGGCTTCCAGTACCAGTATGGACCATGGGCGCACCATGTAACTTTTGAGTGGATAGACCGGGAGGCCGCCAAGATCGGAGGACCACATGCGTACTGCTTCAGTGGCAAGCGGGCTTGTCCGCCTGAGTGCCTTTCGGGCGTAGACGAGTATGCTGAATTTGTAGAAGCGCTAGAAGACGACCTTTATCCTCATCGAGACGAACTTCTAGGGAAGATAAATTACATGTTTGACCCGCAAGCTTTTGACGTGAGGCAGGTCAACCGCCGCCTAATTCAGCTTTCGGCGGAGTTGGACCAAGTCGAGAAGGACTTGATTGCCAGAAGAAAGAAGAACAAGTTAGTGGTGTTGAGACCGAAAGAGTGCCAAATAACCGAATAGGCGTTTAAGAAAGTGGCTCTGCGCTCGATAGTGAAGCACAGCTATATCCGGGCATCCAGGGATGGGAAGGCGCGGGCGAAGGCGCATGTCAATTACATCAAGTTCCGGCCGGGTAAGGACAAAGAAGAGCAAGGCAAGCGGTCTTTCTTCACCGACAAGGAAGACGGTCTGACGTCGCGTCCAGTCCATGAGGCGATAGAGAGGCAGGCCGGGACCGGCGTGTTGGTCCACAAAATGATAGTGTCGCCTGGCGTCCAGCATGCCAATACTCAAGAATACGTCAGGGAAGTCATGCATGAGCTTGGCAGGCAAAAGGGTCTGGAGCTTGAGTGGTATGCAGTCGAGCACAGAAATACAGCCAACCCGCACGCTCATGTCGTCATTATGTCCAAGGACAAAAACGGTCGACAGGTGAAGCTTTCAAAGGACGACTATACAAAGCTGAAAGAGACCGGGGATAAGTACCTGGAGCGCAACAAGCTGCTGGACAAAGAGAAGCTCAAGGAGAAGAGCAAGCGGCCGCTTGGGGCGAAGCTCAAGGAAGCCATGAAGGCGGCTAAATCAGAATTCCTCAGGGTCATGAAAGAAGACGAGGACGAGCGTAAGCTGACTAGATTTGAGGCTATGAAAGAGCAGGAGGCTGATTCTCTGGGTGACAGGCCGGACTATGAACAGCTTGCGGCAAAGAGGCTGGCGAAAGAAGAAAAGCTCGCTATTCAGAAGGCTGAAGCCTGGGAGTATTACTCCAAGTCGATAACTGTGGAGATGGCCGGGGAGGCTGTCGAATACTCTTGGAACATGGAAATAGGCAGGCTCCGAGAGTTGGAGCGGCTGGCCGAGGCTGGCGGGCTTCTATCACAGGAAGACCAGGAGAAGCTCAAGACTTGGATAAAAGACAGCTATTACGAAGAGAAATACTTTGAGCGCAAATCAAAGCAGGTTGAGAAAATAGAGGCTGGCGAGTATGGAGTCTTTGGTAAGGAATCAAGCCTGCAGGAGCTTTCACAAGTAAACGAGGCTCACCAGGCAGGAAGCATAGTTCTCTCAAAAGCAGAAGAGAAGGCTCTAAAATCATGGCTTCAGGAAAAAGAGAAGCAAGAGCCAATCAGGGTGATGCTCGACGGAGAGAGGGAGCCGATTTTGTATGATAGGCAAGACTCGTGCGAGTCGCTCGAGTTTCTTGCCTCCGAATACAGAAAAGGTGAAGACTGGGCAAGGGAGGCTATTACAAAAGCTGAGTACAAGAAGCTCAAGCAGTGGATAGCTGAAAAGCGAGAGATGGACAAGGCTCTGTCGAAGGAAGCACTCAAGGAAGACCATGGTATTTAGGGCTAAAGGCTGACTCAGTGTCAGATAGGTGAGAGAAGTGGTTGACTCGGAAAGCGAGAAGAAGCGCAAGCGGCAGGACCAAAAGCAGCGCAATGAGTCTGAGGCGCAGAAGAAGAAATTCGCCAAAACGCTCACTAGTCATAACAAAGAGAAGGCGAAGGAAGAAAAGCGGCAGCAGACCGAGTTTAAGGTCAAGCCGGAACACCCAAACAGGCTCAAGAAAGACAAGCCCCAGGACGCCAGAAAGAAAGAAGACAAAAAGCTCAAAGAGGCTAGCCAGGCAAGGCGCGAGGCTTTGAAAGAGAAGCCCAAGCGCAAGGTCTCTGAGAAAGAAAAGGCTCAAAAGAAGGACTACCAGGACGAAAAGAAGGCCCGCCTAGCGGAGCACTTTAAGCAAAAGGCGGCAAGCCGGGCTTCCCTGGAGAAACAAAAGGCTGGTTTAGAAGCCGAAATAAAAGCCCTGAACAAGATATCGGATGTCAGGGAGACAATCGACGGACAGTACACCGCCAAGTTTTCGGGGTTTGAGTCGGCAATAGCGGCCGGTCCCATGGGTGCAACTTCCACGGGTCTGAGGAAATTAGATCCAAGCATCTGGATCAACATGAAGAGGGCGGAAGCCGGGGCCAAGGTCCAGAATAAGCTCGACCCGCAAACCATGAAGGTGCTGGCCAAAATCAAGAAAGTGGCCAAGGACCTCAAGCTGACCAACATCAAGAACCTGAAGTCTGACCTGTCCCAGAAGGTCCAGGCTACAAAAGAAGTGCTGGCTACCGAGCAGAAGATAGAGCACAGTAAGCTGCGCTCGAAAATAAAGGAAATGAAGACAAGAGAGATAATGCGAGACCCTAACCGCAATCCGAGCAAATTCGATGAACTCAATATGCCGCATAGGGGAGTTGGAGGGACCGGAGGGGTCTGATGCCGAGTCAGTACAAAGAGCACTTCCCGACAGACATACCGCCAAATAAGCTGGCGAGGATTTTAATGACGACGCTCCGCCGGCACAACTGGCATGTGACGTTCGTGGATGAAGAGACCGGGATAATAACGGCAGAAAGGAAGCAGCCGGAAATTGTCATGGGTAAGACTTGGAACTATCAGTACTCGATAGTTTTGAGGTGGAAGGACGAGAGCGGGCTGGCGGGCGTTTTAATCGAGGTGAATGAGCTTACCTATGCCTGGACTGCCGAGGAGTGCAAAAAACGCTTTCTGGAGGTCGGCAGGGGGCTGTATGAGGACTCCCGTATGGTCCTGGAGGCGGAGGAGAAACCCAAGAAGGGTGCCAGGTGGGCAACGCCCCAGGAGCTAGCCAAAGCAGGCTACCTTTCCAAGACCAAGGAGCCCAACCGCCTACTTGTGACCGGCGACGGCCAGAACTTCCTCACTTTGCCGGAAGGAGAAACCAACCGCCACGCTCTTGTTTGCGGTCCTACCGGGACAGGAAAGACAACCGGGATATTCATCCCCAATTTAGTCGAGCGGGTGACTTGTTCGGCGGTCGTGACTGAGGCGACCGGCGGCAAAGGCATAGCGGACCTATTCACCAAAACCGTAGGGTACAGGGCGGCAAACGGTCACAAGACCATTTATTTCAACCCGGACGACCTGACTTCGGACCAGATAAACCCGCTCGACTATGTCGAGACCTACAGAGACGCCAGGCGCGTGGTGGAAATCATCATGCAATCGACCACGCTCGATACTCACAAAGGCGACCAGTCTTGGGAGATGTCGGAAAGGATGCTACTTACCGGGCTCATTCTCCATGCTGTAGGGCTCAGGGATGAAGGTAAAGCCAACCTGGCATACATCGCCGACCTCTTTGAAGACGGCCCTGAAGGCATCCAGAAGTTCCTAGAAGATAGCCCGATAGAAGCAGCCGCTAAGGCGTACAAGAAGTTCATGAATACCACAACGGCGCCTTACCGGAACCTTGTAGCTAATGGTCTAATCACCAGGCTAGACCTCTGGAACCAGCCAAGGATAAGGAAGCTGACCGAGACAACAAGCGTGGATCTGGCTGGGCTCAAAGATGAACTATTCACCTGGTATTTGGCTACACCGGCAGACAAACCCGAGTTTAAGCCTCTGGCTGCCCTGATGTTCAACCTGGCACTAGATATGGTGACAACAAAGCAGTACAAACATCCGGTGGCACTTTTCTTAGATGAGTTCACCAACTTCGGCTACGTGCGCGGGATGCCTGCGAAGTTAAGTATCATCCGGCACGACAAAATACCGGCTGTTTTAGGTGTGCAAGACTTCGTGCAGTTAGAGAATCTGTACAAAAACGAAGCGAAGCTATTAATCAGTCAGCCTGCAATGAAGGCATTCTTCAAGCCGAATGACGGCGATACGGCGAAGAAGATAAGCGACATGCTGGGGGAGGCGATAATCTCAGACGGCAAAGTTACTTCAAGCGGGCAGCTCAAAGACATGAAGGACAAAGAGCCGCTGCTTAGTGTAAGCGACCTCTTGAACCTGGGAGTTATTGACGAGTCGAAGGCGGAAGCTGAGGGCGGCAAGCCCAATATGATCGTCTTTCTTCCTGCCACAAGGCCGGTGCAAGTGCGGGCACTTAGCTGGGAGAACTACCAGAAAGAAACTGACCAGTCCCTCTATCCTGCGCCGCCAAGGCGGGTGCTTGAAGTGGATGAGAAGCTTGTGCGCAAGCCCAAGACTAAGCCAAAAGAAGCTGAAGAGGTGAAGGAAGAGAACACCGCGAGCTCGCCTTCAGCCCAAGCGCAAGACGAGGTCGCGGAAGTGCCGGAACTTGGCTTTATGCAATGGTGAGGTGAGAGATAGTGGGTTCGACGACAGCTTTAGGTGTAGTGCTTGCGGTAGTGGTTTTTCTTATCGTCGGGGCAGTCTGGAATTATATTTTCGGCATGGGGTTGTCTCTTCTAGTGGCACTGGCAGCGGCGGGCTTCACCTTCAAGTATTTCTATGACAAAGACCAGAACGAATTGAAGGAGCTCCTGGACCCAGAGGAGCAAGTCTGGCCTGTACCTTTTCCTGTGGCCTGGGGTTGTATCGCCGACGTATTGAAGCGCTCAGGCGTAGAGACCGGAGTGAGCGGCCGCTCTAACTGGCGGATTGTTGAAGAGGACGACTCTCGTGGCTACATCCACGCCAAGCTGACCTTTCAGCAGGCCTTAGGAGCCGGGCAGAACACCAGGCTGTTTGCCAGAGAAATAGATCTTGTGGCCCAGCTTACGGCTGGAGAATCAACAACAAGAGTCAAGCTCACTTATGACATTTTCAGCCCCTCTGGAGCAGGTATGGTCAGGGATCTAATAGCAAAGAACCAGAATGATTTCAAAGCGTATGTGGAGGTAAACAAACTGCCATGAAAAGAGCACTAACGGCACTGGCGATAATTGCAGCTACTCAAGGAGCATACGCTCAGGGCTTTTTTCAACCGATAGAATCGCAAGCGCCCCAGCGCAACAGCCAGGTGATGACTGAGCTTATCTCGGCTGCCTCGGCTGCGCCGAAAATAGTGAATGATAGTGGACGCGAATGGGACCTTTCGATTACGGGCATACGTGGCGGCAAGGGCGCAAAGAGACCTTTAGGGCAGTACCTGGTTGAGCCGCATATGGAGTTCCGGTCGGAATACAAAGACCAGCCTGTGGAGACCATGTGTCAGTTTGCCTATGACCTGCATGAGTTCATTGCCGCCAAAGGCGGCGACTATCGCTCTGCGATGAAGCCAGGCTCTGATTTTGTGCCTTATGAAAAACAGAAGGAGTTTGCTATCAGTTGGTGGCGCAAAGCCTACCCGAAGTACAAAGACATGAGCGGGATGTTCAAGGACTGGTTTATAAACGACGCTTTGATAGATGCCACCAATCTCTATAACTGGTCGCGCCGAGGTAAAGACGGCGGGGCTGATTACGTCTCATGGGCTGATGCTGCCGTAAGTGCGCTAATGAAGAAGAAGCCATGACTGAGCCCCGCAAGTTAGCTGTACGTAAGCCAAGCAACTTGTCTGTGGAAGAAGCAAAAGGCATACCGATTGAAAAGGTCCTTGATCCATATCCGCTGCAAAAGAGGGTTTCTTTGGCTAAGGCTGCTCCAGATGTAGCAGCGCAGTGGTATTACGAGAAGAATTGCGGCTGGGTTCCAGAAGACTTCAGTCGTGGGTCAGGGATAAATGCCTGGTGGGTTTGCGATCAGGGACCGGACCATATCTGGCGCCAGAGGATTTGCGCTCGCGTCACCACCGACCGTGGCTGTCCATATTGTGCTGGGCAAAGGGTGTCTGTTACTAACTCCCTGGCGAAGTTAAATCCTAAACTGGCCAGGGAGTGGCATCCAGCAAAGAATAATTGCAAGCCTTCGGAAGTGACTGCCCGAGCTGATTATCTGGCCTGGTGGATTTGCAAGCACGGTCACGAATGGATGGCTGTTATAAATAATCGCAGTTCTTTGAAATCAGGCTGTCCAGTTTGTTTTGAGAAGAGGAGATGCACTGGGCTTGCGAATTATCCCGAGTTTTTGAAGTACTTTGATTACAAAAAGAACAAGGGCATAGACCCGATGAAGTTGCTTGTGACAACAAAAGTCTGGTGGCGTTGTGATGTGGCCAAAGATCACCGCTGGTATTCAGGGTTCTGGACTGACCATGTCAAAGAAGCCTGCCCATTTTGCCGTGGTACTAAAGCATCTTCTACAAACAACCTTGCATTGATACCGGTATTGAAGAAGGACTTCGACCCGAAGTTGAACCCTGGCATCTCACTCAAGCAAGTGCCCGAGGGAAGTGCAACCAGGATTACCTGGAAATGTCATAAGTGTTCGAATCAATGGACCACCCCTGCTTATGCAAGGGCCAGAGATGGCTATGGCTGCCGTAAGTGTTCTACGGCAAAGCGGTGGAGAGAGTACCACGAGAAGAAGCAAGCAAGAGAAAAGTCAAAGCGGGCGACTTGAGGTAGGCGTCAGCCTTCCTTTCCATGCCCGCAAGAGAGCGTAACTTCAGACCCCCAGAGTCAAGACCGAGCCTAAAGGCGCCTTCGGCGGTCTTGACTCTGGGACCCTGGTCTTCGCAATAGCGCATGTGCGGCATGGGGGTGCGGCGACGCACCGGAAATATTGGAGGTGCCTATGCTGGAAGCGAGCGCAGAGATAAAGGAGAAGTTGCAAGAGATGGCTCATGAAGCCTCAAGGCCGTTTTGTTACTCGGACTATGTCACGGTAGAAGCCGATGAAAACGGGCAGTACCGCTGCCCGAAATGCGGCAGTGATGACCTTATGAGAGAAGTGGAAGGTGTGGGAGTCGAATGGGGCTATGACTGGGTGATGGAGCACCTGGTCGAGACCCAGGGCGAGAGGGTCGATATTGAGGAGCTTTACCGGGATCTCTTGGATGACATCTATGAGCCGGTCAGGTTCGGGGAGCTGGAGTATAGCCCGTCAGCGGTGCTGGAAGCGGTTGATCCGGTGGCTTTCAGGATAGGGGCGCAAGAAAATGCCGATAGCGCCGTGGAAGACTCTCTGATGGTCTGCCTGAACGGGACTTATTACCGAATAAGCGACATAGTTGAGTGAAAAAAAGGCGGCTCTTAGAGCCGCCTTTTGACTATCTGTCTGGGTTTGTCGAAGCCAGCTATGCCACTATCGCGTCATGGGAAAGAGCGTTCTTGGCTTGCTTAATGAGGCTTTCGGCTTCGCTACGGTCAGTGACGAGGAGCATGTCCTCAAGTTCATGGGCGTTGAAAGCAAGGCGATCCAGCCAGCTTCCATCTTTGAAAGAGGCAATGAAATCATCTTCCCTGGAGGCAACAACCACATTGCCGGTTATTGATTTGTGGACTCGATACGACATCGCGTGTACCCCTATCTGCTACTCTATTATGGCATATTTGGGTGAGCTTTACAACCGTAAATTGAAGCAGGTGGCGTGCTTTGGGGAAGTTGATAGATCAGGATGATGAGGACATAGTCAACCCGATAGATCGCGGAGCAAAAGAAGAAGACAAGGTAAAAGAGCTTCGCCGCTTATCCCTGGAGAACCAGCCCAAGGTTGAAGAGTTTCTGGAGAAGCTGGATAGCAAATACGGAACCGAGTCCAAAACCAGCTTCAAGGAGCCTGAGAAGATACTGGAGAAGGCATCGAGACCTTCTATTAAAGCCGACAAGCCCTGGCATGATGTTGAGCATGTCAGAGATTCGTTCAGGTTCAAGACAGTCTTAGAAAACATCGAGCAGCTGCCTAAAATTGCAGAAGACCTGAAAGAAGCTGGCTTTACAGTGATCAAGACCGACACGGAAAAAGTTTTGAGGCCGGGCTTCTGGGGATGGAGGATAGCGGCATTCGATCTGAAAATGCCTAACGGTCAGCTTGTTGAGTATTACTTGCCTCTAAAAGAATTGGAAGAGGCTAAGAAAAACGGCAATCATGAACTCTTTGAGAAGTGGCGAAACGAAGACCCGGAGACATTATCAAAAGAAGAGCAACGACAATATCTTTCCGATTCATATGACAGCTATGACAAGTACGAGGCAGCCTGGCAGACCTATCTAGAGAGAACAAAGCAAAAGCCGGAGCACGTCAAGGCGGCCCTAGAAGCTACAGAGAAGATATTTGAGAAAGACAGAGCCAAAACTGAAGAGAAGAATGTGATTAAGAGGGCTGAAAGCAAGCTCATTCAGAAGATCAAAGAGCAGAAGGCCAAAGAGAAGGCGAAAGAAGACGACCTCTTGCGTTAGGCCGGTTTCCATACGGTTCACTATTTTCAAGAGGTGGGGCAGTAGAGGCAGAGCAGCTTCTTGAAATGTGGTTGATTCTCTAGAAATAAGTCCTCGACTTGCTGATTGAAGTAATGTAAAATCGGCTTATTGATCGTTCACAATGAGAAATGGCTCAGTAAGCTAATCTTAAGGTGCATTACGCTTTAATTAGAAACAGGGAAGTCGCGCAAGCCGCGCCAGTACTCGAAATTCGTGTGAGCGTTTCCTTATTCTTTTGCAAGAGTGAAGGAGAATCATCTTGGCTTGTCACGCTTTTAAAAGACTGCCGGTAGATATGTGCTTAATGACAACCGTTCCGGCTCGTAGATGTCAGTGAGTTTGGGCGAAGTTGAACTTGGACCCCTGGCAGAGCTAGAAAAGTCGTATCAACTTCATTTGCACTTACCACGAGCGTTTCCTCGAAACCACCCATAACCGGACCGATTCAATTGAATTCCTCAGAGCCAGTCATCTGGTCGGGTTGGGCTATGTAATGAAGTTGACCGGATGAACGAGATCCTCATAGAAGGCAGTGCTGGGGCTCCTTGGCTAGCGCAGCTAAATTCTCTAAGGTCTCTAATCCAAATAATCGTCGCAGCAAAAGTCGCTCCTTATCAAAAGGAAGTGAACAGTTGCTGCTGTTCAACGTGTCGATTTGGACAGCTCCGAATCGATGAAATCCACTCACACAAAGGATAAAGACTATGGCCGCAGATACGGCAACCTACACCTATGACAACCTCGGTCGTCTCAAAACCGTGACCTACACCAACGGTACAGTGGTGACATACAACTATGACGCTGCGGGGAATCGCACGTCAGTTGTGACTACGTGCCCGTCTGGAACGTGTTGAAGAGTGCTCCTGACAACGAGACATGGCAGTCGTATCCATTATACGACTGCTTCTTGGAACCAATTAACTGATCAACCCAATCAAGGAATAGCACAAAATGGCTAGTACACAAGATAACGTCAATCCCTCCGTTCAATCTGGACCAGTTACAAAAGGAACTGGTTCGTCGTCTTCATCTGGAAAAATGCCATCCGTTGACAAGGTGACTGGTGGTCCTGTCCAGGGCACTCCCGTCGATCCAGACACCGCCAGAAAGATAATCGAGAACCGAACAATCCCAACCAATATGGTTGGCTCTCAGATCTCAGCTCAACCAGGAATCAAATCGTTTGCCGCTGGTACAGCCTCAGGTTTGGTATCCGCGCCTGCTTCTATAGTTGAGCTGGCTAGGGGGTTGAAGAATGATCCGGACTTGATCGCTGAGTATGTCACTACTCAGGTAGACTTCCTACCCTATTACGGGCTTCAGAAGGGCGGACTGGGCGCCGCTATGGATGGGCGCGGTTCATCATTTGATTTGGCCGACTTAATGGTCCAACTCCTTCGCCAGGCCGGACTAACAGCCAATTACGTTTTCGGAGATTTGAGGCTGACTCTTGCCCAGGCAGCCGCTTGGTTCGGAACTTCCACAACCGACATTTATGCCTCTCGCAACCTGTTGGCAAATGGTGGCATCCCAGTTACGGTAACCAATATTTCAGGCACTGACTATCTTGAGTTCAGCCACTGCTGGGTTCAGGTCAATATTGGCGGTACCAACTATGTATTCGATCCGGCCTTCAAGGTCTATACCACCCAAGCTGGCATTGCCAATCTTGCCACTGCTATGGGTTATAACGCAACTACGTTCCTGGCAAATGCTAAGTCTGGAGCTACCATCACCGCCGATTATGTGAAGAACATCAATCGTGCGAATCTGCGAAATGACCTAACCACGATGTCTACGACACTGGTGAACTGGATTAAGACAAACAATCCGGCAGCGTCCGTTGACAACATCCTGGGTGGCAAGACTATCAATCCGATTACGCTGGGCGCCAGGCTCACTTCTCTGCCTTATCAAAAGCCTGGCTCCACTCCTACCGTATGGACTGCCATTCCGGCTGCCTACAAGGCAACTCTGGGAGTTCTGTACGATACCTTCAATTTGACATTCAATACGGCCGATATCTACGGAAAGCGGCTCACCATGTTCTTCAACGCTAGTCACCAGTGCGAGCTACGTCTTGACGGTGTGCTGCAAGCTACTAGTTCGGCTCAGTCTCCTGGCAGTTGGAACTCTGTGCTTCTGACTGCTACTCATCCATATCCTGGTGGCTGGGCTGATCAGTCTCGCTGGATGAGAGTGTATGCCGATCAGTCGTATGCAATTGCAAATGGATGGGGTAATGCAGGCTCTCGTTTTGCTGATATTCACCGCAATCAGTTTGTAGTCAATAAAGCCTCTGGTGGTGCTGCAACTTCTGAGCCCGTACTGGGTGAACAGTTGGCGTCTTTGTATTTCTCGCTCTTTGCGGAGAGCAACAAAGTTCACGATTTGGTGAATAAGCTTAGCAATTGCACCACCATTGTCCATCACCAGGTTGGCTTGGTTGGCGACGTTGGCGCGCCTATGATCGACATGGGTCTTGTTATTGTTGCAAGCTCTGCTTTGGACAATAACTACAACCGAATTCAGTGGAATGACACTGTTGGTGCTATGCACGGCGTCATGATGGAAGGAACCTCTATCCAGGAGAATACCGGTCCTGTCGGAATGAGTACCGTCAAGGTCATTGATCTGGCTTCGCAGGCTGGGCAAAAGATATTTGATGGAAAGACTGCTAACTGGTTGACTAACGTCAAGCCCAATCTTGTTGCTTGGGACCCAGCAGTCGTTTCTGATATCGAAACTTATTACATCAATGCCGGATGGCGTGTTGCAATGCCAGAAAATGGCGTAACTACCCTGGGGCTGTTCTCCGGCTATGGTTACTGGGGCTATCCGACATATGGTGCCTTCGGTATTCTGGGCGGTACGAAGGGCGCTCTTGGTTCTAATGTACTTAGTAGCGATCCGCCTAAAGTGCCTGTTGACCCACTTGCTGCTGGCGCAGGGTCCATTACGTTTAAGAACGGTAACTTCTCCCTGAATGTTACCGATCTGTCCGTTGGGAGCCAACCTACTCCTTATGGTCTTGCTTTCGGAAGGAGTTATAGCGCTGCAAATGGCAGTGTTGATAAAGGTCTTGGCCTGGGCTGGAACCACAATTTCTCTGTGTCGGCCAAGAGCGGTCATGACTCGCTGCTGTCATTGGCTGACCAAAGTCCAATTGCTGGTGCCGCAGCAATTGTGGAGCTTTTCGTTGCCATTGATCTGTTGACTGACTTGACTCGTCCTCATGATAAGTTTGTGATCGCCTCTCTGGCAGCCCAATGGCTCTCTGACAACATTGTCAACAATGTCGTCAATATTGTCACCGCTGCTGAAACCACTCAGTTCGTCAAGCTTCCTGACGGATCCTACGTCAATCCGTTTAGAATGGGTGATTCGCTCACTATCACCGGTTCAAACTATACGTATAAGACGCCTCAGAAGGTAGCATCTAACTTCAACGCCGATGGAACGATCGCTTCGATTGTTTATCCGTTTGGAGTAACCTGGACCTTCAGCTACACCTCTGGCAAGTTGAGCAGTGTGTCGAATGGACTTGGTCGACAGATTAACTTCGTCTACACTGGCGCAAATCTCACCAGTGTGAATGATGGGAATGGTCGTTCTGTCTCGTTTACACTTGATGGAAGTAAGAACCTTACTACAGTCACAAACCCGCTGGGCAAAAATGTCACTTATCAATACGACATTCCTGGTCGGATGATAAAGGCATTCGCTCCAGCAAATCCACTTAGTCCGCTGTTCACGAATACCTTCGACTCGCTTGGGCAGCTGAAGCAGCAAACAGATGCGTATTCAAATCTTACGCAAATGTACTATGCAGGCTATCGCACCGAAATAGTCAATCCTGCTGGTAAGAAGACAGTCATGTCTTTGAACAGATATGGTGATTTGACTAAGGTTGTAAACCACCTTGGTGAGGTAACTCAGCGTCAGTATGATGCTCGTCGCCGCCTCACTCAAGTCACTTTGCCGGAAGGAAACGGGACTCAGTATACCTATGATGGGAGCGACAACGTTCTTACTATGGTAGCTTTCAAAAAGCCAGGGTCTCCACTTTCTAACATCACAGTGACTCGCACCTATGATCCATTGTGGAACAAGGTTAAAACCTTTGTAGATGGCATGTCTCGCACTACCACCTACAACTACAATGCCACCACAGGTAATCTTGAAAGCGTCGTTTATCCAACAGTTACCGGCAGTGGCACGCCGCAGTACACAATGACCTACAATGCGCGAGGTCAGGTTCTCACGGTTACTGAGCCCACCGGAATAGTAACCAAAAACACCTATGATACTGCGACTGAGAAGCTGTCTAGTACTGTGGTCGACTTCGGAACGGGTCGTTTGAACCTAACGACCAATTTTGGTTATAACGCCGTAGGCGATGTTACGACTGTCCAAGACCCAAGAGGAAATACCTGGACATCGCAGTTTGATGCCAATCGTCAGCGCACTCAGACCACTAGCCCGTCGCCCTTGTCTTTCGTGACCAAATTCACGTTTGATGATAACGGTAACCAAATTAAGGTTGAACGTCAGACAAACGATCTCGTGAATCCCTGGCAGACTTTCGAGTTTACCTATTCTATCGATGGAAAGGTTCTTACTACTAAGTCTCCATCAGGCTTCATTAAGTCTGCTGATTACAACAACCTGAGACTCCTCTGGAAAACCACCGATCCCCTGTCCCGGGTTTCCGAGTTCGCTTACGATGATCTGGGAAGGCTTTTCACTGTCAAAGATCCATCTTTGACTATTTCTGCAACTAGGACTTACACAGCCAATGGACTGTTGGCCTCTGTTAAGGACGCTAGAAATAATACCACCAGCTATACCTATGACGGCTTTGATCGGCCTGTTCGTACTACTTATCCCGGCGGTAGCTATACCGAAAACCAGAGCTACAACGCGAATAGCTCTCCTCTGACATTCAGAACCCGGTCTGGCAGTCTGATAACTATGACCTATGATGAGTTGAATAGGCTCAAAACTAAAGCGCCAGCTGGTCAGCCCACTGTCACATATGTCTACGACCTGTCCGGTAGAATGCTCTCAGCAACCAAGCCCGTTGTGGCTGGTGATCCCAGTTCTGGCACATTCACCAATTCTTTTGATACTGCTGGAAGGCATGTATCAGAACAGTACCCTGATGGGAAGCAGTTTACGAGTCAGCTGGACCAGAATGGAAACATCACTCGAACTACTTGGCCAGATGGCTGGTACTGCGATAGGGTGTTTGATCAGATGAATCGTCTGACCGACATCAAGCTGAATGGTGCTTCTACGAGTGCAGTTCAGCTCCAGTATGACGCGTTGTCACGAAGCAAGAAGATCATCTACGAGAATGGTACTAGTACCGATTATTCTCTGGAACCAGATAATGATTTGAGCAGTATTGCTCATTCGTTTGTAGGTTCGAATGTGACTTACTCTCTTGCCTATAACAACAATAGCGAGATCATTAGTAAGCAGGTGAGCGATTCACTCTTTAGCTGGCATCCTGCTGCTGCTGGTACTCTGACCTTTGGTACGGCGAATAGTTTGAATCAATATCCAACAGTTGGAGGTGCTTCTTACAGCTACAATACCAATGGCTGCTTGACTGGTGATGGTACTTGGACCTTTACCTACTCAACCGAGAACCAGCTTCTTACTGCCAACAAAACAGGAGTCAGTCTTGCCTTCAAGTACGATCCTTTTGGCAGACAAGTTGAGAAGTCGGTCGGCGCGGTGAAATCGCGCTTCTATTACTTTGGGCAGCAAAGGTTGGGAGACTATGATTCTGCTGGCGCCTTGCAGACTCGGTATGTGTATAGCTCAGCCTTCGATGATATCGAGATCGCTGTTACCGCTGCTGGGAGTAAGACTTACTATCATCGCGATGACTTGGGTTCAGTAGTTGCCACTACCAATAGTACCGGCGCTATTGTTAACAGATATAAGTACGGACCCTTTGGGGAGACACCATCCCTTTCTGGAGTCTCTCATGGTTACACAGGACAACGGTTCGACTCAGAGAGCGGGCTTTACTTCTACAAGTCTCGCTACTATTCTCCAACTATCGGAAGGTTCTTGCAGCCGGACGGGATAGGCTATATGGGTGGTTTGAATCTCTACTCGTATGTCAGAAATGCCCCAACTAACCAAACAGATTCTTTCGGATTTGATGGTAATGCAGCGCCCACACCGCCTAACTTTGACTGGGTAGATTTCCAACTGCAACAAGATGTCAGCTTCATTGAGTGGTTTGCAAACGTTTATCCTGGTGGTGTTTGGGATCCGAAAAAGGACTTTCGTGATTCCAATTACAATCCTTTACCAGGCTACGACCAAGCTGAGTACATGGGCAACTTTGCCTATGGAGCAACTGGACGTAAGTTGGGCTTGGATATCACCACTTTGAAGATCGGTGCAGGTGTTGCTCAGGTGATTGGTCAGTATCTCGTGTATAAGAAAGCGAAAGCTCTTTACGATAAGAGTCCAGAACCCAGAAAACCGTTCGTCTATCCGCATACCCTCAGCCCAGAATGGTTCTTGATTTCCTGGGGGGATGATCCCTTAGACTCTGCGACCATAGAGCTTGGTTACAATTATGCGGAAGGAAAGCTCGGTCCTCTGTACAGTCCGGGCGGCATATGGGGTCCGGGAGCGCTATCTGCTACTGCTGGTTCACTGTCTGGAGGAGGAGGCGCTGGAGGTGGCACCGGTGGTGGTAGTTCTACCGGAGGTAGTTCAGCCTCCAGTTCTGTAAGTGGGCGAGTAACAAACACCGGGGTTCCGATGTCTTCATCTCGAGAAGTGTCAGGTCGGATCATCAAGGAAGAGGAAAAATACAAGGGGAGTCTTACTGCGGTGGCGCTCTCAATGGCTAAAGGAGCCACTGGCACCTAAGTAATTGTTAGTTAGGGGACTGACTTATCTATCCAAGTTGGTCCCCTTTCTAGTTTGTTGGACCGACTCTAATGAAACCGGTCTTACAGAGTTGAAGTCCGTACTAAAGGTTTGTTCTTGAAAAAGCTCCTTGGATTGCGGAACTGGTCCTAGTATTAACTGTTTTCTGTCTTCAGAAATTACATACCTTCCATCAGTGCAATTCATGACTCTGCACACCACTGTATCTTGCTTCAAAATGCCCAAGAAAACTTTGCTGTAAATCAGGTCCAACTGCCTTTCTGGGGGGTCCCATGTGAAAATGTTTTTTTCTAGGGTTATCATCGTGTCTTGTACGAAATCTCTCTGAAGCACTTTTCGAATAGTGCAAACATTTACCCAGTTCTGTCCGTCTGGTTGATTTTTGTGAAAATAAGAGAAGCCGATATCTCCATAAGTTATCTCACTGATAAAGCCAAAGACTCCAAATACAGCCCCAAAAAAACTCAAAACAGAAAGAGCTCTGCGCCAAGGCACTTCTTTGTCCATCAGAACCACTGTGAAGAAAACTATAGGGAGCAGGTATCCAATGCATGCCATAGCTTGATTTAGTTGCTCATTTAGGAAAGATATTCTGCTCCAGCTAAGGCAATAGTCAATCAAATAAAATGCCAAAATTAGCCAAAGTGTTGCAAAGCTCATTTTTTGCTTCTTCTGGTTCATTGTGGTTTTACTTATTGTGTAAAGTCAGACGCTTCTTGAATCGCTGGGCTTGACTGTCTTCTGGATAGAATTTAAGGTAGTTATTACAATCTTCCAGAGCTCCTCTCTTGTCCCCTTTCTTCTCTTTCGCATGAGCCCTATAGATCATTGAATGCGGAAAGTCTGGAGCTAATCTGAGTGCGCTGTTGCAATCATTGATACATTCATCTAACTGATTCAAACGATATTCAGCAACAGCTCGTTGAAAGTATGCCATAGCATTTCCAGATCCATCAATTCTAATAGAACTTGTGCAGTCTTCACGGCAACCCTGGTAGTCCTTCAAAAGGTGCTTGCAGCATGCTCGAGAGTAATAAGCTGGTGCTAGCTTTGAATCACTCTTTATGGCTTGATCAAATTTCACGATCGCACCATGATAGTCTCGCAGCTTAAATAGTTTGGTCCCTTCTTGAAATGAGTAAAGACCAGGACTCGTTTTAAGTGCAGTTTGGCCATATCCAGCTGAATTACTCAAGACTGATGCCAATATAACAAGACTTCTCCAACCTCTCTTCATTCCTACTCCTCTGCAAACTATCTATTTTCATTGTATGAAGCAACCCAGGCTTCTCTTCTGATCTGCAAAATCCGAACAATATCAGTCATTGATCGAGCCTTAATAACTCTTATGTGATAATAACTGATATGTCGCATCTGCAGTTTGAAAGTCTGTAAATGCTGATTTGGAGGGGGTCTTGTGAAATGAATTTTCCAGCCCCCTCCCCTTTTTTGTCTTTTTCTATTTTTGAGGTATCCGACTTTTGGGCGTTTCAAGAATGATCTCGCCTAGAGTCCTAGCTATCAGCCGGATTTATCGGACGCCATAGTCAAAGTACACGCTATCCTCCTATTTTTGAGTCTCTTGCCACATTGGAAGAAACTCTTCAAAGTCTCACATCCTTACCGAAGCCTTTGAATCTCTTTGGGTTTAGCTGGGTGTAGAGA
>JAIETF010000094.1 GCA_019745415.1 Candidatus Obscuribacterales bacterium
GGCAAAGAAGGCTCCTGCAAAGGCGCTGAAAAAGGCAAAGAAGGCTCCTGCAAAGGCGCCGAAAAAGGCAAAGAAGGCTCCTGCAAAGGCGCTGAAAAAGGCAAAGAAGGCTCCTGCAAAGGCGCCGAAAAAGGCAAAGAAGGTTCCTGCAAAGGCGCCGAAAAATAACTAGCTGGCTTTGATAGCGGCGGTGCTAAGTGACTGACTTTCTGACAAACAAGGCTAAGCTGCCCGATCTTGGCATCGGGCTGGGTTTACGCCGTGAGCTTGCCGAAGAGACGTTGGCTTCGTCCGCCGCTATCGACTGGCTGGAATTGGTACCCGAGAACTATATGGCCATAGGCGGTAGAGCCCGAGCACGCCTTGAGGAGGCCAAAGCAAAGTTTCCCCTTGTCACCCATGGCGTCAATCTTTCCATCGGGGCAAGCGACCCTCTTAACCGAGATTATCTGAAAGATCTTGAGCGTCTGCTCTCTTTTGTCGATGCCCCTTGGTGGAGTGACCATTTCTGTTACACCACAGCCGGTGGTGCTTACATGCACGATCTTCTGCCTGTTCCTCTTAATATGGAAGCGGCAAAGAATATGGCCAAGCGCGCCAAAAGTGCCCAAAGTTTTATCGGTAGGCCTATGTTGTTGGAGAATATTTCCTATTACATGGCCATGCCCGGATCTACTATGGACGAGGTTGATTTCTTGTCTGAGGTTATGGAACGAGCCGATATCGGTTTGCTTTTAGATGTAAACAATGTCTATGTCAATTCAATCAATCATAACTTTGATCCTTACGAGTATTTGGACCGGTTGCCTCTCGAACGTGTAGTCCAGATTCACATTGCCGGGCATAGTCGCACCGACGACATGATTATCGATACCCATGGCGCAGCAATTATTGAACCAGTGTTCGAACTGCTCGACTATGTGCTGAAACGCACCGAGGTCAAGGCAATATTGCTTGAGAGAGACCAGAATTATCCGGAGTTTTCAGAGATTCTTGCCGAGCTCAAACAAATTAGGAGCATCGCCGACAAGAACAAAGTCATGCCTTCTGGTAACAGCAAGAGGGTGAAATCAGTCAGTGCCTGAAGTAAATGCAAAGGCAAACCTAGCCGAGATTCAAGACTTCTATTACAAGCTCTGGACCCGTAGAGACTTCAGAGAAGACATGCTTTCTCGCAATTTGCAAATCAATAAAAGTGGAGTCAATCTCTATGCTTCTTTGATCGAGATTGGCCGTCTCGACCTAATGGCTTCGGTCTATCCTTGCATAAGTGCCTTGCTTGGCAGAAAGTTCAAAGATTTAGTCTTAGCCTATTACGAGACTATGCCGGCCGACCATTACAACCTCAATCGCTCCGCTAGCCGCTTCGCCGCCTATATTGAGCAGTATGAGCCGACTTTGATCAGTCGGCACCCATTTATTATGGAGTTAGCCCATTTTGAATGGATTGAACTGGAAGTGATGGAAGCCGAAAGTCCGAACTTGATTTCACTTGGCAGTGTCGGTAAAGCTGGGCGGGGACGCAAGAAAGTTAGTCAGATTAGGCAGGATACCCTAGAAACTGAGGCACAAGATTTTGTCAGCATGTCTCCGCGTTTGGCTGATGTGGTGGTTTTTCATAGATATCAGTATCCGGTTATGACTATTTCCAAGACCCTCTTGGATGGCGAGAAATTGCCGCGAAGGGTGAAGAAAGAGACAACTAATATGGCCATTTATCGAGACAACAAGTCGCATCAATGCCGCTTTCTTGAACTTGGTGAAATGGCCTTTGAGGCTTTGCAGATGGTCAAAGCTCAACCCGGTATTACCTATGGTGAGCTGCTCAAAGCTGTTTGCCAGTCTTCCAGCGATAGCCCAGAAGAGACAGTGGAAGCCTTTTTGGAATTATTGGAAGAACTGAAAGCCTGCAATCTGATTGTCAACTAAGTCTAGGGAGGAATTTATGCAAGGAACAAGAACTCTACAGGGGCAGATCACAAGAAGCATTTCGCGTTCTCTGTTACTGGCTCTGGGGCTGGTTTTTAGTGCCAATGCTGCTTTTGCAGGCACTGCCAATTTTGTGGTTGACGATCCCAAGAAACGAGACACTGTAAGCTTTACTTCCGATGCTCCGGTTGAGCTGATTGTCGGCAATACCAATAAGATCACTGGCAGTATCTCAATGGATGATAGCCTTGATTTTAGTAAACAACCCTTCTCGGCTGTTTTCGATGTCGATCTGGCGTCAATCGACACCGGCATAGCTCTGCGTAATGAGCATATGCGCGACAATTTCCTTGAGACTAAGAAGTTTCCCAAAGCTACTTTTAGAGTAAAGAGTGTGAGCGCCGCCTCTACCCAACTCAAGCCTGGTAAGAAGGTCACGGTTCAAGCTGTGGGCGACTTTACTGTACATGGCAAAACAGTGAGCAAGACAGTGCCTGTAGATGTGACCTATTTCGAGCCTTGTAAGCAAGAAGGCGTGAAGTTTCCTGATTGCGCTATGTTGCAGATAAGAGCCGAGGTGCCTGTCGCATTCAAAGATCACGACATCAAAAGACCTGAGATCGTCTTCCAAAAGCTAGCCGACACAGTCTTCGTCAAGATATCTGCCACTGCCAGAGCTGTGAAAGAAGATGCTAAGGGCGACAAGAAAGCTGACAAGAAGGCTGAGAAAAGCGCAAAGAAAACCAAATAGAATCTTGTCCTATTTATTGAGGTGGTCGAAGGCTTCTTCGACCACCTCTTTTGCTGATGGCAAAACCGCCAACGCTTGATTTACAGATCCAGCATTGGTGGCTTCGGCGTCTTTAGAACCGGTCAGGTAAAGCAAGTATTCTATGTTTCCTGATGGACCCTTGATAGGCGAATAGGTCAAGCCTGCTATATCGAGACCAAGAGCACTAGCAAGTTTTAGCGTATTTTCCAGTAGTTCGACATGGGTCTCTTTATTGCGCACCACACCGCCTTTTTCCACCTTGCTTCGGCCGGCTTCGAATTGCGGTTTGACAAGAATGACCAGTTCAATCAACCCATCTTTCATAAGTTTGATTGTATTTGGTAGGGTTTTCTCTACTGATATAAAGGAGACATCCATTACCGCTAGCTCTGGTGCTTGGCCGGGACTGTCCGCCAACAAAGTGGCGCTATCAAGATTTCTTATGTTCGTGCGTTCCAGCACTTTTACTTTTTCAGAGGTGCGCAGGCTCCAGTCTATCTGACCATAACCCACGTCTACTGCGTAGACGAAGGCGGCTCCGTGTTTCAACAGGCAGTCGGTGAAACCCCCGGTGGAGGCTCCGACATCAAGACCAATTTTGTTGCGGCAATCTACAGAAAAAGTTTTCAAGGCTTTTTCCAACTTCAGACCACCTCTACTGACATAAGGTTTCTCTTTGTAGGCGCTGAGAATTTCAATTTTGCTGCCCGGTTTTATTGCTGTACCGGCTTTCGTAACTTTGCTGCCATTGACGATGATGCCACCGTCCATGATGGCAGTACGGGCTGCCTCTCGGCTGGCAAAATGGCCTTCTTCAACTAGAAGTAAATCCAGCCTCTGAGATTTCTCTTGCTTCTGTGACATCTTGGTTACTCTTTTAGCGCATTTAATTAGTTAGAATAACAAAGTAGGATATAAATGTATCTGTGGAGCAGACCTGGCTGGATGAAGACACCGCCTTGAAAGCGGCTGCCCTGAAAGGGGTTGGGGGTTCGAGTCCCTCCTGCTCCGGATTTTTGAAACCGGTGAAATGCAAGTCTGGGTTGGCCTGACAACTAGCGATCTGACCGGACTGGAACATAGCCCGGGGCTTTCATTTAGAGCCCAGAGCGGCCGTACGCAAGTTTATCAGGGTGGGCGGCTCCTCTTTGATACTGCATCTTTACGAGTTCATAGCGCAGACCAAGTCTTGAGCGTCGAGGGCCGAAAGGCTGATTTGCGGGAGCCTCTCATCTTAAAAACCAGCGGCAGACTTTCCGGCTTCTATATTGATAACTTAAAACGAGCTGGTATAAAGGGCGCTCCCTTTTATCGCGGCGATCTTCGCATAGCTAAAAGCGGCAACAAAGTTAGAGTCTCTCTTTATCTTGATCTAGATAGTTATTTGGCTGGAGTCTTAGCGGCGGAAATGCCGGCCAGTTATCACATCGAGGCCCTCAAGGGGCAAGCTCTTTGTGCCCGCACCTATGCCTTGCACCCTCGCTTGCCCCATGATTTAGACAAGGTGAATGTTTGCGATTCTTTTCTTTGTTGTCAATATTTTGCCGGGCATAGCGCCGCCCTTGATACCCGTATCGATAAAGCGATAAGCACTACTGCATCGGAAGTTCTGGTATACGATGACAAGCCCATTTTGGCGCTTTTCAGTAGTAATGCCGGCGGGCATACCGAAAATTATGAAAACTGTTTTTCAGATCCTCTAAGCGGGGCTTTTCCGCCGCCGCCACTCCCCTACCTCAAAGGAGTGGCTGAAGGACAGTTCGCGATGGCACCAGGAAACGAAGATTTTCTGCGCTATCTCTGGGCCAATAGACAGAACAAGAACTTTAGCGCCGATACCTGGTCTGCTAAGTTCTTTTTCTCGCATAGTTTCAGCTCTGAGAGCTTGGAAGCGCACATGCATCATGTGGCTGAGAAACTAGCCTCTAACAGAGAGTCGGCACCATTTGTAGTGCCGGCCCCTGCTGGTTTTGGACGCATACTCGGGTTAAGGGTTTTGAAACGCGGTGTATCTGGCGTGGCCATCGAAATTGCTGTTGATACAGATAAAGGCCATTGGATTTTCAGAAAAGAGCTAATCATCAGGAAGCTCTTTGAAAATGCCGATCTTAAGCTGAAGAGACTCAATAGCGCTCGTATATTTTTCGATCAAGATTTTCATTCTGCTCTGAAGGGAGCCAAAGCAAAGGCTCTTAAGAGCCTTACCGTCTATGGTCTTGGTTATGGACATGGAGTCGGCTTTCAGCAACAAGGCGCCCAAGGTCATGCTCTTAAGGGTCTCGATTATAGGGCCATACTTTCTCATTATTTCAATGGTGTAAATATAGAAAAGGTCTGAGCGCAAGATAAAGAAAGAGATTTATAAAAGAGAGAGACCAGCTCCTCAGGCGCAGGTCTCTCTCTTTATCTCGCTTCTTTCTTTACCTAGTTCTTGATTTGTCTAGCCGTTAATTAGTTGAACAGTGCCGAGTCACGAGCTGTGGCAATGAACCAGTTAACAATACCAGGCAGAGACAAACCAATGACGATGAAGGCTATACCCACAGCTGTGCGTCCGCGGCGAAGACCATTGGGGGTCATTCCAGATTGGGCGCCCTGCAATATTTTGAAGGCTCCGAAGAGTACGCCCAAGATCTGAAGCACAATAGCGGAGATACTCATGAAGGTCTCAACATTAGCTAGATTGTTCACCCTTACTGTTCCGGCTGTGTTTACTCCTTGTACTATGGTGTATTCTGCCTGCGGGCTGATAGTGCCCATGGTAGCTCCTTGTAAGATAGGCATGTTTACTGGATTGGCGATAGCCTCTCCCCCTGTTAAGGTGCCGATGGCAACTTGTCCGCTGCTATTACCCAAGACAATCTGTCCTCGACTTTGTTCGACATTGCCAAAGCCCGAAAGTGAATCGGTATTCGCCAATTTCGTTGCCTCTTGTTCGGGGGTCGGTTGTTTGAGCGGGCTATTTGGTCTAATTCCCCAGCGCAGGTAGTCATTTTGATTTTCCAAGATAACGCCTGAAGTGAGAGGTGTAACCAGGTGATAGCGCAGGGCTTGTTCAATGGCTTCGGTCGCCTTATTGCCGGCAATTAATTGTTTGCAGTTTTGCGCCGCCACCAAAGTAGAGAGATTAAGCGCGTCCTGACCGTCAATAATTGCACAACCCGGCTTTACGTCAGTATGGTAAAGACGAACCGAATAGTGGTAACCGCCTGGTTTCCACTGATTTATAAAACGATCCATATCGTCTTCCAGTTTGCCGCTGCGCATCACTGGAGTCATCGGTCCAATATCCTGGTGGTTCTTTAGGAATTGGCTGGTATTGGTCCAGACATCATCTAGAGCCAACTCATAGTAAGTCGGTTTATTGATGCCGGGGGTGGTGATATAGATTTCGTCGTTGAAAGCCGGTTGGGGCCCGTGCACCCAGAGAACTGCCGATCGATCGAGATCTGAAGCTAGTTGAGAAGCCTTGACCACGGCGGGCAGATTATCGTGACCACCCTGGTAGGAAGCTTTTTCCAGCGCCTCAATGGCTTCTTCTACGTTCATTACTTCCGGTTCTTCACCTTTATTGCCGTCGGCGAGCAAAACCTTGGTTGGAACTAGCTTTGCAACCTTCTTGAGCATCTTAGTAAGATCGCCTTTGTAGTTCTTCACTTGCTTCGAACCGTCCACAACAACAACTAAGTTTTGGGGCGTCGAGTTCGGTTCTGCTTTCACTGTTTCAACGGCATAGCCTCCGGTTACCTGGTCTTGGGCGGCAAAGGCGCCCAAGCTGTGTTCTCTCTCGGCTTGCAGTGAGATTCCAGAGTTCTTAACTTCCTGTTCTTTTATCTCTCCCAAGTAAGTATGGTTGCCCGCGCTATTTGAGATTTCGTGCAGACCAGCTGTAGCCAAATTAAGCTTGCCTTGCGAGTTTAGTCTGAGAGCGTGCGACTTGGCTGCTTTGAAGTTGGTCGAAACCAGACGCGGCATAACCATCGAAGCATGGCTGGCTGAATCAAGCTTGAGGGGCACTGTCAAGGATAGACTTACTTTAGTTTCTTTATTCACCTGCACTGGAAAACACTGCAAAAGTACCCTGCCTTTGCCTAGATAGGTGACAAGCGCCGGGTCTCTTCTGCCTGTCACTACTTCGGTGTAGGCCCCCCGCGCTTGCGTGGTACTAGTAATAGTGGCATCGGTGGGCTTGCCGTCCATCCATAAGGTCATATTCGAAACCACGGCACCAGGCGGCAGCGCCAGTTCGGCCCGGGCTTCTTTGGCCGAGTCGCTGGTGTTCTTCAAGACGAAGGTCCAGTTCAGGTTGGCTGTGAGATGGTCAGCATTGACCGAACCGCCAATCTGAGATCTCTTTAGACTCAGTCCCTTAACCGGGTCACCAACCACTTGTCTGGCTAGATAATTGTCATAAGTGCTTGAGGCAATGTAATCGGCAGACTGATCACCGGCTGAGAGTTCTGTAACGGCTTCATAGGGCTGGGCGGTGAGAGCGAAGAAAACTTTTCTGGCGCTTGTTTCGTTTAGGCCAAAGAAGAGCCCTGAGAGTCCGCTGGTGCGCGGTGCGGCAATATCCCTCTTTAGTTCGGTTTCGCTGTCTAGAAAGGGCAATCTAAGCCGTTCTAGAGCTTCGCTGCGGTCTTTTAGGTCTTCTGAGAGAGCCGCTTTCTCATTGACTTTAATAAAGATCTGGCGGGCTTCCGATAGACCGGTGGTCATAAAAGATAGTAAGACACCAGCGATACTATAGATCATTTGGCAGAAACGGGCATTGTCGGTCTCCCAAGCCTGCCTGAGTTTCCTCATTAGATGCAGACCTGTGATTAGGGAGCCTAGGGAGGCGAAGGCGCAGACTATTGCTTCGCCTTGATGTCCGTAGTTGTAGGTGTCGACTAGCGGTTTTCCGAGATATATGGCTGCGGCACAAGCCATAAAGACTAGTACCGATCCGCCGATGGCTGCACCGTTATAGAGACCAAGCATACGGCTATTGCCTAGTTTCTTTCGCAAAAGGCGATTCCAAACCAAGTAGTTGCCCAGCGGAATCATTAGTAGCAGTCCGTATTGCAGAAGTGTTTCGATAGGGTGTCTCATGACCAGTTCCACGGCCAAGACAAGATTTGAGAGGGCGGCAAAGATAATCAGACCGGCTGGTACGGCTGTGCCGGCTGTGATGATGCTTATGTCTTCTAGCGAGAGTGATCGTTTCGCATAGTTGATTGAACTTTCTTGTGAGTTGTGCAAATCGCTCTCCTCATAGGGCGGGCACTCAAGGGTCGCGGTGCTGGAAGCTTTTTCGCGTAGTTCTTTCAAGGTATTAGTCATGGTCTTTCTCCTTAGTAAAAGCAAGCAAAGCGGTAATACCGCAGATGGTGCTGACGCGACTGTCTATCGGCTCGCGCATAGACGTTTATTCATACCGGTGAAATCGGCATGAATACTCATCTCGATAGCCGGTAAGGTCGGCAGTCTGAGGTATTGAGCTTGGTCAGCTTGCCGGCCAAAGACTGTCGGTCGTAAAAACGACTGACTCGTAATTGACTGAGCGGGCTGATTGGCTCGCTGCTTGTTCCGCTCGGCATAGCATGAAATTAATCACGCCCCAAGCTTAGGCCTTGATTCAGACTAAAGCGGAAAGCTCAGGTCTGAGGCAAAGCTAATGCCTAACGGATTTGTTTGTAGTGGTAAGTTGCTAACAGCCTAAAGCGGCTAAAGCAGACTGTACAACTTTTTGCCATTTTGTCAAGAGGGTCGGCTGGCTATTAGCTGGACCAAAAAATAGAGCTATCTAGGCAGTTGATACCGGCAGCAGTATCAACTGCCTAGATAGTTGCAGGCAATTCTTTAGAGCGTGGTGACTGCCGTAGCCTTCTCAATCTTGATCTTACTGCCGCTCAGTTTGACGATAAATTTCAAGACCGGTTCTTTGAAATTCGGCACAAACTTGAAAGGCGACGACTTGGTGATAGCACTTTGCAGAGCGCCTTCTAAGAGTTTTTGCTCTTCATCGCCTTCATCGGCATCCAGTTTTTCGAGAGCTTTGACATTACCCTCGTTATCTATGCCGATCTTTAGTTTGGTCTTTATCTTGCGACGTTCGGCTTTGTCTTTCTTCAATTCTTCCACCGCCCATTCAGGCAAAGTGAGATTTTCTTGAATGGTATCCTTTGCCGAATTCATAAATTTGACGATGTCTTCTTCTGTCGCCAGATCTTTCTTTTCGTCTTCGACTTCGTCTTCATCTACTTCATTAGGTTTGATACCGTCTCGCTTAGCTTGGTTTGCTTTCTGGGTGCGGTCTGCGGCCAGGTTTTCAATGACCGAAAGAGCATTATTCGGAATATAGGTCTGACCATCTTTCGAATAAGCCTGACCAGTCACCAGGAAACACTTGCTGCTCTCTACAGCAGGAAAAGCGCCAAGTAGAATCTTCAACTTATTGCCTTTGGCATCGCTGCCGCTCAGAATAAACCATTTGAGCGTGCTGTCTCCCAAAACCTGCTCCCCAGTCTCACTGGGGACACCTTCGTCAAAGAAGAAATCTTGCACGAAAGGGGGTCTTTTCTCAAAGGCCTTGAGGTTATTGTAGGGCGACATATCTTGATGCAACATAAAGGTGAGCTTTTGGTTTGTTCTCTCTGAAAACACACCAAATGAGGGGTTGGGCTTGGTTTGCTCACTAGTGTCTTCGTACCAGTAGTCTTCTTCCGGTTTCAATTTAAAGCCGGCTTTCTCAACTGCCATCTTTCTTGCCGCTTCATTTGAATCATGGTGGGCAATCTCGCCAGGCAACTTGACCTGATCTGACGGAGTAGGCTGAGCCGGGGGCTTTAGCATACTCGAGATGGTTAGGAGAAAGAGTGGAATCAAAATTACAGCCGCTATAGCTGCTTGTTTGTTGGTGAAGCCGGTTTTCTTCTGTAGTTTCTTGACCGCTTTTCCAGCTTTGTCCTTTACAGTTTTGGCTTCTGGTTCTTCCGGTGGTGCCTCGATAATGTGACCGCAGTTGCTGCAGGCTCCGTAAGCATGATTGGAAGAGAAACAGACCGGGC
This sequence comes from Candidatus Obscuribacterales bacterium, assembly GCA_019745415.1. Classification (GTDB taxonomy): domain Bacteria; phylum Cyanobacteriota; class Vampirovibrionia; order Obscuribacterales; family Obscuribacteraceae; genus Obscuribacter. The sequence continues at coordinate 9,754 of JAIETF010000094.1, forward strand.
AGACAATGCGGTCTTCGTCCGCCGGCGCCTGGGATGGTTCAACATCTAAACGGCTCTTGAGGCTGGTCACTCCGCCTTCTTCGCCGTCTCCACCAAACTTGGCTTTCTTACTGCTTACATCAAGCAGCGCCCCCATCCACATAAATTGCGAGCATTTCATGGGAGGCGCCGTGACGCCGCCGCGAAGAGCTTGCGGACCGTTATGAAGTCCGATCAGCTTGTAGTCTTTACAAATTAAAGCGCCTGAAACTTCGGGCGGAACAGGTATGGTGTGCAGCATGTTTTTAGGCTGCACAGCGCTTGCCGAGCCGAAATAGTTGCCTTGCACCCAGCATGGTTTACCAGAGAGGGGATCTAGATAGAACGCTTGCAGGTTGTCCCAGTTATGTACTTCGAAGTCGGTATGCGAGATCAAAGGCGGACCGACCGTACCGTTACCGTGGAAGGGTGAAGAGCGGTTGATTTGAGAGGCCACACCGCGGTTGACCAGTTCTCGCACGGCCACCAGGCTTGTGTAAGTATCGGCTCCGACTCTGGTGGAAAGGTTGTCGAGAGTGATAAAGCCGTCAAGTGTTTCCCAGAGATTACCGACCATCCATCTGATTTCTTCTGAAGAGGACGTGGGGTCGTAAGATTGCACAACTTTCTGGTAACGACCATTGATGCCACCTAGACCGGCAAAGAGTCCTTCCAGTTCGTTGGCTCTGCGCATGGCTTCCCAGATTAGACGGTCTGCCGGTGCGTTTATTGGAGTCATATCCGGCCAGGCAAATTCACCCTGGGGTTCGAAGGCAAAACCAAGAGCCGGCTGTCTTATAGCCAGTTCAAAAAAGGTATAAGCCGGCGGCATATTGTAAAGGGATGAATAAACAAGGGGAATGCTGTTTTGCGCTAAGAGCATGCGCGCAATTGGAATATTGTGAATGTCGAAGAGAGTGAGAAGACCCTGTTTGCCCTGGGCTAACAAGTTGTTGATTATTTGCAGGTACTCGTGACCTTTCACCGGTCCGGAAGTTTCCACGCCGCGATTATTGAAGGGAAGAGACATGGCTCTTACCAACTCGCCTACTCTTTCGGGCATTAGTTCGATTGGATCAGGGTCGACAATGAGCATTGCCATGTCATTCGGCAAGATGGGCAGTGTCTCTCCTGGTCTGCCTGTCTGAGCGAGATAGTCGTTGCGGGCGAGCGGCTTATCGAAATCGGGGTGAATGCTCACCGATTTCACACCCATACGGATTTCTGGATGCACAAAATAAAGTTCCAGAGCCCAGGGAGCATCGGTGTAGTGGAAGACTTTACCGGCACAACAAACGAATCTGCTTTTCGAGACCAGGAAACCCTGTCCCAGCAAGGCTGGCGGGTCTACGCTGCGGTCGAAGACGAAGCCAATAGCATTGGCCATGTCCTGTTCCAGTGATTGAAAACTCATTTAGTTAGATAGCCCTTAATAACTGTTCTCTAGTCGTTTATACCACATACCAGATCGAAGATTTAAGGCGTTTCAGATTGTGTATTGGAATATAAATGCTCTGCTCCGTTGACAATATTGCAGTGCACTCTCATTTCATAGCGAGGCAGGCAGAAGCGGCAGGGCTGCATGCCTTCGGATGTGCCAGTGGTAAGACTGCTGAAATATTTCCGCTTGGCAAAGGCCATAATGCTGGCGTAGGGGCAATCTTTTCGATGCAGCTTGAGAGTAATGATGTTGCCGATAAAATTGCTGGTTTCGATACTTGAATTTTTCTCCTCTTCTAGCTCTTGACCAGTCTCTCTATTCACTTCAGACTGATTGAAAGCGGTATTCTGTGATAGTGCCGGAGTTACTCTCAGTGCCAATGAACAAGCAAGCATTAAGCTAATCGCTAGACCCAGACCTGAGAGCCTCTCTGAGACAATCTCTGAGCGAAATAAGCACTTTTGATGAGAGATCACGCTTTTACTCGTAAAATAAACCAGCCTGATAGTAAGACGTCAAAATCGTTCTTAAAGTTCAAAATTTCGGGCTTGGAAAAAATAAAATTTGCATTTGAAGCCACAAAAGGGAAGTATGTCTATGGAAACCGGTGCTAGACCAAGCGATATATACAGACCGGGGCTCGCCACTTTGACCGACCTTTACCAGTTGACCATGGCATATGGCTATTTTCAAAATGCCGAGGCTGATAAAGAAAGAGAAGCTGTCTTTCATCTGAGCTTCCGCAATAATCCTTTTCAGGGTGGCTACTCGGTGGCTTGCGGTTTAGAATCGCTAATTGATCTGGTGGAGAACTTTCATTTCTTTCAAGAAGATCTGGATTATTTGTCCACACTTTGCGGTGGTGACGGCAAGCCGATTTTTTCTCTTGCTTTTCTGGCTTATTTGAAGAACTTGAAATTGCATGTCGACATAGATGCTGTGCCGGAAGGCGAGATAGTATTCGCCCATGAGCCTCTGGTGCGAGTGAAGGGACCAATAATTGAGTGTCAATTGCTCGAGACGGCTTTGCTTAACTTCTTCAATTTTCAAACCTTGATTGCCACCAAAGCCGCCCGGGTTGTTTATGCCAGCCAAGGGCGTTCGGTTTTAGAGTTCGGCTTGCGTCGCGCTCAAGGGGTGGATGGTGCTCTAACAGCCAGTCGAGCCGCCTATCTGGGTGGTTGTGATGCAACTTCTAACGTCTTGGCGGGGCGGCTTTTCGGTATACCAGTCAAAGGCACCCACGCTCATAGTTGGGTCATGTCGTATGCCAGCGAAGCCGAAGCTTTTGCTAATTATGCAAAAGCAATGCCCAATAATTGCGTTTTCTTGGTTGATACCTATGATACTCTCAGCGGTGTCAAGCATGCTATTGAGGCTGGTCGCAATTTGCGGGCCCAGGGGCATGAGCTTCTTGGTATAAGGCTTGATTCTGGCGACCTTGCTTATCTTAGTTCGGAAGCTCGGAAAATGTTGGACGAAGCTGGTTTTCATGCCACCAAGATCCTTGCTTCCAATGATCTCGATGAAGAAGTAATCGAGTCACTTATCGACCAGGGCGCGGCTGTGGATATCTGGGGAGTAGGCACCAAGTTGATTACTGCAGCCGATCAGCCTGCTCTCGGTGGTGTCTATAAGCTTGCTTGCGTGCGTGATCTGACCAAAGATGGAAAGGGACCATGGCAGTACCGCATCAAGCTTTCGGAGCAGGTGATCAAGATCTCCACTCCGGGCGTGCAACAAGTGAGGCGTTTCTACACTGAAGAGAGAGGCGTTCGTACTTATTTGGCTGATATGGTCTATGACGAAGAGAGCACTACTCCGCCTGAGAATATGGTGGTTGACCCACTCGACTTTACTCGCCGTAAGGCTATTGCCAATGGAACTAAGTACGAAGAACTATTGAAGCCGATTTTTAGAGAAGGGCGGTTAGTCTATAAGACCCCGGGTTTAGAGGCGGCGAGGCAGTACCGTGAAGATAGGCTGAAAGGCTTTCACAAAGGTATTCTAAGACTGCTCAATCCTCACCAGTATCCGGTCGGTATCGAAGCCGGTTTGAGCAAAGCCAAACTAGCCTTGATTATGAAAGAGCGCGGTTTTGAAAAAGACTGAGTGCGTGCGAATTTGCTTGACTTATCGTTGACTCAACGAAGACGGCTGAGAATCGAAACCACTCGGTTCTCTCCAGCCAGTTCAGCTACTTGCTTGACTGTCATTCTTTCTTCTATGCCGCTCATCCAGTCTTTCAATAATTCAAGATGGTTGAGCCCGCGCTCGCCCAGTTTGTCTTGGTTTGCTTTGAGCTGGCGATAATATTTGATCAAAGTGGTGAAAAGCCTAAAAGAAGCTTCCGAATCTGTCAGCCCGAAACTGCTCAGACCAAGTTCAGGAACATAGGCTACATACCGAGTTCGGCTGGGTGAACTCTTTGAATGCTGGGGAGTTTCTGTGCGCCAAAGTTTAGCCGAGAGCAGTCCATTACTGAAAGGCAGAGGGACTTCTCGGATATTTCCGATGTTTTTTGTGAACATTTGCAGATGCTTACCATTGAGGTGCTCTTTTAGTATAGCTCTTATTGGGTTTACGTCTAGCCTTGAATATGTTGCTAGGCTACTTTTATGCCCTGTCTTCCTGCAAGATTTCTCTCATACTTTCAGAAAGTCGCTCTGCTTCAGTGCTTTCGTCGATATAGAAGGTCAGTTTTTTTTGATCCAGTGATTTCGGTGATTTTCTGAACCACATAATCTGTCGCCGAGCCAGTTGGTAATTGTGTTTTACTGCCTCTTCCCGAGCTTGCTCCAGGCTCATTTTGCCATCGAGATAAGAGAGATATTCCTTATATGGTACAGAGTTGAGCAAGGCTTGAGTGAGACCAAAACGCTGACTGATAGCCTTTGTTTCTTCAATGACGCCATCTTGCTCCTGAATGACTAAACGTTTGACGATTGCTTCTCTCAAGATTTCACGATTGTGCACGTTGAGGAAGATCCAGATTACATCAAAATCTGGACTCTTTATTGTGGCCACTTGTGAAAATGGACCGAGCTTTTGCGAGACTTCGATTGCTCTGACCAGGCGAAACACGTCACCCTTTTCGATACGTGCAAGCGAGGGAGGGTCAAGCTTTTCTAGTAGTTTCTCCAGGGCTTCGACCCCTTCTCTTCTCACTAGTTCGCTAAGCTCTTTGCGCAAGATTTCGTCCGGCTCCACCTCTGGAATATTCAAGCCCTCAAGTAAAACGCGACTGTAGAGACCGGTACCACCGCAGACAATGGGTAATTTCTCTCTGCTGAAAAGATCTTCTATAACAACTGAAGCGTCTTTCTTGAAGGTGGCCGCCGTATAGACTTGGTCTGGGTCGACTACATCCAGGAGGTGATGCTTTATGCCTTTTCTTTCTTCCATGGTTGGCTTGGCCGTGCCGATATCCATGTATCTGTAGACCGTGCGACTATCGCAGGCAATAACTTCGCCATTAAGGGCGGAAGCGAGTTCTATTGCTAGTTTTGTTTTGCCTGAAGCAGTGGGTCCTACCACTGCCAGCACCAGTCTTTTGGAAGGGGCTTGCATTGCTTTAGCGACTGAGAAGTTGTATGGCTGTGAGAGCGAATGCCAGAAATAGCCAGAAAGTATAGACCCCAAAAAGTAGAGGCGGCAGTACTATCAAGATTAACGAAAGTTTGAAGGTTGTGGTGCGCAAGGCCGACTGAAAAGTAACGAAGAGAAGAACCAGGAACCACATGGCTGGAAAACTCGCCAAAATTGGAAAGAACGCACCAAGAGCCTTCTTGAAGCAAAGGACGGGAGGGAAGAAAAGAAAGGGCAGGAAGGCCCAGGCGCAAGAAATGAGGGCGTTTGCAAACTTGAGCTTACCCTTGAGAAAGATATTGAGGTAGTAGAGAACCACCGAAATTGAAATCCAGTTCAAGAGCCCCGATACCGTGAAAGTTAGACCGGCACCGGCTGAAGCTAAAGCGGCTTGAGGCTTAAAACGCAACCAGGCGGTCATGGAAAGAGCGAGGGTGACAAAGAAAATCGCCATTGACATATTGATTGCGCTAGGCGGGAATTTTCTTTGATCGCTCAAGATGAGCATCGTTTGCCTGGGCGCCACCAGCACCCCATAGAAGATATCGGCAAAGAGCTTGAAACTATTCGAATAGTCCCTGCTTGCTTCAGCTTTCGCTTTATCGTTCTCGGGTTCTTCTTCTGTGTTCTTTATCACCTGGCGAAAAGCTTGTTCTAGTTCGAATGGTTCCGACTCCGCCAGGGTCTTTTCGCCAAATTCAGGACCGCCTGCTGCCGATGGAGCTGGCTCTTTTTCTTCTTTTGCTTCTTCAAAATCGGGCGTTTGCTTTTCCATCTTTATTTATCCGCGATTTTGTATCAGCGATAGAGCCAGAGTGGTTGTTTAGTCAGGGCGGGGGTGAGATCGACTGGGACCAATTCGGTCAGGTCGGGCTTGCCTTGTACAGGCACGAGACTATTGGATTCAAGCAGAGAGGAGAGAAAGTTATCACTGCCTGCATCTTCCACTGCTAGATCGCTTTTGAGGTTGTACTTTTCTCGACAGGTCTTTTGCAGATTGTTGAGGGCATCACTGTAAGTTCCTAATTCGTCGACCAGTTTCAGCTTTAGTGCTTGTCTGCCGCTATAGACCCTGCCGTCGGCGATTCTTTTCACTTCTTCGATAGGCAGTTTTCTTCCTTCTGAAACAGCCTGGGTGAACTGATCATAAGAATCCATTATCAAGTCGGTCAGTATCTGCCTTTCGTCTTTTGTCATGCGATGATAGGGCGAGGCGATATCTTTATAGAGACCAGATTTAACTACATCTGGTTCTACTCCTATCTTGTCGGCCAGGGTCTTGAAATTCATCAAGTTCATGATTACGCCTATACTGCCGGTCAAAGTACCGGGGTTGGCGTATATTTTATCGGCAGCGCAGGCAACGTAATAACCGCCTGAAGCTGCCATATCTCCCATTGAAACCACTACCGGCTTGCCTTTCTTGCGCAGTTCCTTCACTGCTTCATAGATTTCCTGCGAGGTCGGTACTGTGCCACCCGGCGAATTTATGCGCAAAAGAACCGCTTTAACTTTGTCGTTCTTGGCGGCTTTGCGCAAATCTTTCAGGGTGGATGAGGCGGAACCAGTCGAACTTGAAAGTAGCCCTGCATCGGCCTTTTCAATGATCATACCGGAGAGCTTGATGACTTGAATGCGGTCCTTATACTTCGTCAAGAAAGAGCCTTCTGAGGATGACTCTTTGGGCGTTCCGCTTGCCTGTCCTAGATTTTGGGTTAAGACACCCACCGGTATAGATAGTAAGCAGATTGTCAGAATAATCCAAACAAACCAGCGTTGATTTAGGCGCATTGAAAACCTCAGATTGCGGTATGCAACCTGTATATAGTATCGGTAAACAGTCTCTAAGAGGCTATCCGATTATTTAACGCTTTCACATATTAGGTTTGGTCTTAAGGGATGGGGCAATCTGAGTGTTTTCAAGTTTTTGCATCTCGTCGTTCATAAGATTGTCCAACTTGTCCACAGCCTCTCGGCCCGCCAGGTCGATGAGATTTTGTCTATAGCGATGCACGTCGTCCACCAAGCTGTCCACATCTCTCTGGGCTTTGCGCAGTGTGTATTGCATTTCAAGTTCTTGCGCCGGGGTTTTAGCGGCCAGCCCGGCCATGTTGCGCAGTTCTTCTAGGTCGGTGGTGGCTCTAGACATATGTTGCACGTTCTTTTTGTAAGAGCGATAGTTGTCTACCACGTCTTGGGCTGTATTGGTGACCATTTCGTAGAGCATGATTAGTTCAGCCTGATTGAGCGACATACGCTCAAGTGCTTTTTTATCTATAGAGCCATTCAGTTGTCCTAAGAGACTGGCGGCAAAATTCTGTGCCATATAAGTGCCTTGGTTGGGGGCAATCATTCCCATTGAACCAATCGCACCAAACAAGAGAGAACTCATCGACTTCATCATGATATGAGTGGCGTGCCCTTTATCAGATGTCGGGACAAGCTTTTGCACAACAAATTGAATTTTGGGATTACGTTCCAGTGTACTTTCCCAGAGACCGGCAATTTGCTGTTTCTCAGAATCTTCCAAGAGCTTCGCCTTGTCTTGCACTTCTTCGGGGCTTTCCATAAGAGCCACCGGTTGCAGATTGAGAGCCTTGGCCTGTTCATGCACAGTGCCTTTGGCTAGATCTGATACTTTATCTTTTTTGCCTTTGCGAAAGCCTCGCCCGCCTTTTTCGTCTTTAGCAGATGTGCTGTCTTTTAAGTCTAGCTTGGGCAAGTCACCACCAGTGGTGCCGCCTTGATTTTCCTTGGGGACAAATTGGTTTATGGTGGCGCCGACTTTGAGTGTGCCTTCTTCGCCCTCTTTTGCTCCGTTGGCCTTCTCTCCAGCCGGTTGGGCTTCTTCTTGGGTGGCATCTTTTAACTTTAGGGGTGCTAGATTGATTGATTTAAGATCAGCGTTATCAGAGGCACTATCTTTTTTATTGTCCTCCACAGGAAGATCTTCATCAATTATGTCATTGGCAGGCAAGTCGAAACTAGGTTTCCTGCTGGAAAGTGCTGCTCCATGCACCGGCGCTAGACCTACTTGGGCAAGGAGAAGACTTAGAGAAAGCATCAAGGCTCTAATTCTTGCTTTGTTTTGACCACATGAAGACTTCTTCAAGACGGCTTCCTTTGAGATTTTTTCGAGCAAGTGACCGGCGGATTCCATCGTTGCCTGCGTATCTAGTTAATATGAAAGCGAAAGCAAGACAAATGTTCCATCAAAAATTACCAGTTGCTGTGTTATTAAACACGTTTCATCCTGGTCTTTTACCGTAGTCAATATACCATGACCTAATCTCTTTGAAAGTTACCTTTTCTCAATATGGGTCAGTCTTTACAAGATTACATGGGGCGATTGATTTTGGAGGCC
>JAIETF010000102.1 GCA_019745415.1 Candidatus Obscuribacterales bacterium
TCCAAAAGCACACCAAAAGCCGCCTAAGAGGATAACCATGCCCGAAAATTTATCTGAAGACCAGAAATGGGAACTCCTGACCCGCTCGGAGAAGCTGGGAGAGGTGCTGCTCAAACAGGGTAAGCTTACCCTCGGTCAGCTGGAAGAACTAATCAAAGAACAAGAGCGAACCGAGTCTCCCATAGGCGAACTAATTCTTTCTAAAGGCTGGATGACCAGACAAGAATTGCTTGCCGCCCTCGATCTGCAACACAAGACAGATCAAGCCATCATCGACTCACTCACTGAAATGATTCAACGCAACACCGGTGACGATAACAAATAGCCAACAGGAATCCCGATAGATAGCCACGTATGTTCCTAACCTGAGAAATACGATTTGTCGGAAAGTGAAAGTGAAAGTCAAAGTAGTCAGTCAAATGTCGACGTCGCCCTAAGACGTTGCGAATTGCTTGGTGAACAAGGAAGATTCAAGGAAGCCAGGCAAGAAGCCCTGGCGGTCTTGGCGATTGAACCAGATAACCTGTCCGCCCTGCGCCATCTAGCTTATTGCCACTGGGCAGTCGGCGACAATAGCGCAGCCATAGACGTTTGCGAACAAACTCTGGCGCTCTGTCCGACCGATAGAGTCAGCCTCAAAACACTTGGTCAGATTTACCGAGCGATGAAGCTCTTTGACAAGAGTGAAGCTTATTTGCTGGATGCGCTCAATTTAGATCCGGAAGACGATAATACCTATCTCAATTTATCGATTTTGTACCAAGTCATGGAGGACTACGCCAAAGCTCTGGACTATGCTGAAAGCGGTCTGGAAATCGCGCCTGGCAACCCGGATCTATTGGTCAATCAAGCCTGTGCCTTTTGGTCTCTGAAACGCCATGATGAGGCTCGCCAAGCTTGCCTCGCCGCCCTTGAGATAGAACCAAATAATGAACTCTATCACTACAACTACGCTCTCTTTAACCAAGAGAACAACCGCGAAATCGCTCTAGAGCATGTGAAAGAATCACTCAGGCTCAATCCAAACGACCGCAGAGCCCAGGCACTTCTGGTCAACCTCTTGCAAGGTGAAAATCGTCTAGTGGCACCACTGCTCAGAATCATTGGGCATTTAGGTACTAAACAAAGAGAAATAGCCGCCCAAGAAGGCCGAAATGTCTTTCTAGAACTGGCAGCCTTGCTTGCTCTTGCCATTCCGCTTTTCTTTGTTCATACACTCTCAATTTTCTTATTGCGTCTAACTCGCTCAGCCAAATTGCTGCCGCCCAGCTGGGTAAGAATGAACAATTATTCGCTTGCCGGTCTAGCAGCAATTGTCTTACTTGGCGGCGGCATCTTTAAGTGGATTCAATTTTCAGAGAGCAAACAAAGAGCGGACAGACTTGCCCAGGTGGTAACGCAAGCCAATAGCGATGCCGCCTTTCTTAAATTTAGAGAGCAGTTTGTAAACGGCAAAAAACTAAGCGGCAGCCGACAAGATTTTGAAACTTTATATCAAATAGAAAAAGCAAGAACACCTCAAAATAAGGAAAGACGGCTATTGACGTCGTTCTGGATGGGCATAATCGAAGCCAGTTTTATCAATCCACTCAAGGCTCTTGCTTACTTCAACGAAGCCGAAACCTTGGCCACGGAAATTTGCGATAGAAACAGTGAAGAGTCGAGACATCATTTCATTCTCACCCAAAGACTTTTAGCGGCTTACAAAAACTATGTCTTAGGCAAAAGCAAAGTAACTCCCGATGCACCATCCTGGTTTAAAACCACAGGTGATATCAAATAAGATGAGTAACAAATTCAGCCACGCCGAAATAGCCGAAGAGCTCTTGTACAAAGGAGACTATTCCGCCGCCGAAAAAGAGTTTGAGCAGGCGCGAAAAGCAGGCGAACTAGACCTAAAAGGTAAGTGCCGACACTTGGAAGCGAAGGCACTGGGCAATTATATCGTCACAGCTCGCATCGAACTGCGCGAGCTGCAAAAAACAAAGACGACCGAGCCGGCTATGTTAAGAGCTACCGGCATCATTGCCTTTCAGAACAAAGAGTACAAAGTAGCGCTAGCCAAACTGCAGGAATATCTAAAGCTTGCACCAGCAGACACTTTTGCCTATGGCTTTGCTCTGGAAGCGGCGAGGCGAAGCCGCAGCTGGAACAAAGTGAAAGAATTGGCGGCGAAATACTTAGATTTCTGCCAAGAAGAAAAGAAAGCCGATGCTTTGTTTTATCAGGTTCTCTATCACATTAGCAAAAGAGAAGACGATGCCGCCAGGCAAGTACTCAACCAAGCACTGGATTTGGACGACAAAAACGCCAATTGCCTAGCGGCGCTGGCCAGGCTTGACTGCCTAACCGGCAGATATGAAGCCGCCGCAGAGAACTTGAAAAAGACTTTCGCCATAGATCAAGGTAATGAGTTTGCCCAAGAAACACTAATCATCAACCAGAAAGGCAGATCGACTCTGCTTGCCTTCATCTATTCGATGCTCTGGTATCTCTATATAGTGCCCCGCCTCACCATCGAAAGACTACGACATGTCAACTTCTTCATTTTTGCAGTCTTAGCTTTACCATTCCTTTTTCTCTGGACGATATCAGAACTTGCTCTGTTTGCATTACGAATGGACCGCAAACTGGAAAGCCAGATGCCGGTCAAACTTATTTCGCAAAATGCCTACTCTCTGCCGATTATCTTATTGCTACTTTTGATATTTTACGGACCCGCTCTCACTCACAAAGACGAAAGTGAAATATTGGAGAGCCAGCTAGCACCACAGACGAAGGCAATCAGCCGTGAAGAGCAGACTAAGGCTGACAATATAGAAGAAAAAGCCATAGCTGAAAACTATGACGAATGGCTGGAAAGAGGCTATGCCGGCTCAGACAGCGGTTGGGTTTTGATTGAGTATGAACTGCGCAAAAAAGATAGAGACGATTTGCGTCTGGCCTATTTGCTGGCTCTTACTGCTGAAAGCGAGATAGAAGATCGTGCCGAAGTTTTATATAAACTGGCCCAGCGCCTCGCCGAGAAATGGCAGCAAGAAAATCTCTTAGCCTATCTAGACAAGCGTCTCACCACATTGAGAAGCCCAGATAAGGCTCATGGCCCGCCGCCTTGGCTGGGTGAGCGGCTCAATAAGTAGGTTCTAGAGCGAGATGGCATCAAGGAGACAAACCGCTTACTATTACTTTGACAGCGGCAAATATACGCAAGCACTGACGGCATTGAGAGAGGCGCTGGCGGAAGATCCCAATGACATTCACCTGCTCAATCTGTTGGCGCTGACTTACGCAGAACTAAAGCAATTTCAGTCTGCCAATGAAGTGATCAAGAGAGCCCTAGCGCTGGACCCTAACTTTGCCTATACTGCAGAGAATTGCGCCTTTATCTATCTCGCTCAAGGAGATCTAGCAGAAGCGAACCGCCATCTAAAGAATGCCGTATTTTTAGATCCGAAAAACTCTTATGTACACTTGCTCTTTGCCCATCTAGAAGAACAAAGACAAGACTATAAGAAGATGCGAGACTATGCCTATAAAGCGACAAAACTAGCACCAACATCGGTGGCAGCTCTAGAATATTATGCCAAAGCCCAAATTTACCTAGGTCAAAAGGAAGACGCCAGAGATATACTGGAAGCCTCTCTGGCGCTCGCCCCGGATGATAGCAGGTTGCATAGTATCGTCGGTCAGCTAATGTATGAAAGCGGCGAAACCGAGAAAGCCTACCACAGCTTGAAAGAAGCCCTCAGGCTGAACCCGCACAGTCTAAGCGATGCCGAGCTTTATATAGAAGCGCTCAAGGCCCGCAAAAACATTTTCTATCAGGCGCTAAGTGATATGCTGCTTTATCAGAGAGGCAAGGGTCAGAGACTCTTGCAAGAAGCCCTGAGCAACCCCTTTACTTTTCTGCCGGCACTGGTCTTGATTTTACTCGCCAATATTTTGAAAGAGATTGCTACCCTCTGCCTAAGATTTGATAAGAGCCTAGCCCGCTATATCAGCCCCGAAATCAAGAAAGCCAACAGTCGAAATCTCTTGGGCTATCTTGCGCTGTTTGCCATGCTCTACCTTTCACTGATACTAATTTTTCATGGGCAATAAAGCAAAGTTTCACACTCAACAGCTTCGCCCCATTGCATAAAATCAGGCGGTTTCAGATCAATTAAGTGTGGGCATACTGTTTCTATACGCTTTTCGGGAGACTCAAGATGGCAGGCAAACGCGTCGAAGCAAATGATGACCACGGCAGGGGCAAACAAGAAGGCGGACACACCAGCGCCTTGCATGCCGATGCATACAGCCCGGCGCTCAACCATAGAGTGATGAACTCGGACGGCACTATTGCTCCGGGTAAATGTTCCAACGGTCCCAAACTGAACGATTTGACCATAGATGTGGGCAATGTGCATGTCTACGACACACCACGGCGTGATGCCTCAGCAGCCGAAAGAGCTGCGGCGGCAAAACGCGAGATGCCGATATCGAACGAACACTTCAGAGAACTGGTCAAGAAAGGCGCCGAATTCATAGCCATCAATGGTCCCAATTTCAATATTCAAATGCGCAACGCCCTCGATGAAGCAAACCAGAGTGACAAATCAAGAAATACCGGTCATAAGCATGTTGACGACATGCTCAAATACATAAACAAAGAGCTTTGCGGCACATCTTACACCCTAGGGCGCCAGGGCAATAAGGTAATTGTCTATGACACTCACTATGACAACAAGCCAGCCGGCAAGTGGGACCTAGACAAGAAAGCCTGGGACAGAAAGTAAATAGATCTAAATTGATTACTCGCCGAAGAAAAGAAAGCCAGCTAAGCGCAGCCTAACCGCGGGCAAGGCTCGAAAGATTATTTGGAAGAATAAATATGCATTTCTATATCTTGCATGGTAGCCATGCCGTCTTTGATTGACTCTTCCACCACAGCCAAAAAGTCTTGAATCTTCTCGGCAGTATCGCTCAATTCCACCACAACCGGCATATTGGAAGCGAGATCGAGAATCTTGGAAGTATGAACTTGCGAGTGGGCGCCGAAGCCCATAATGCCGCGAAAAACGGTAGCACCGGCGATACCACGCTGTCGAGCCTCATTCACCAACCACTCATAAAGTGGTCTACCATTCTTCTTCTCAGACTCACCAATGAAAATTCTCAGCAATAGCCCGACTTTTTTATCGACCATTTCTCAACCTATAGCAAACGTGCAATGACTATACCCAACCAGACAAAAACAAGCCCTAGAGCCAACTGACCAAAGGCATTTAAAAGCGCCAACCAGATTTCGCCATCTTTAATCAGCTGCACAGTTTCATAGCCAAAGCTGGAAAACGTGGTAAAGCCGCCCAATACGCCCACTGTCAGGAACAATCTTACATCCCCACCCAGGGCGGTTTTGGTTTCGGCCAGCTGGGCAATTAGACCAATGAAAAAACAGCCCACCATATTGACAAAAAATGTACCGATGGGAAAACCCAATTCGGGAAAGAACTTATGCAAGTTGGTGGAGGAAAAGTAGCGACATACACCGCCTAAACCTGCACCGAGAAAAACATAAAGAAACTGCATGACACCCCTCAAGCGCAGTCAATTATACCCCAAGCAACTTTACAAGTATGAGTCGGCAAGCCTCTTGCCTTCCGGCGAGAGGCGCCGATAAAGGCGATCTTTCAGATCAACCAGATGCTTGCAGGAGGAAGCTGCAGCAGCGCTGCGACTGAGCATCCACAGCCCATGCTCAATTAGCATTTCATCAGTTTCTGCCTCAAGAAATGGGCGCAGCTTACTAACCACGAGAGCAGGCTCGGCTGAGCCTTGGGCAAGCTGGTTGCCCATAACAACCAGGGCATTGCGCCTCATGCCGCGCAGTTTAGGGCGCCGTACCGGAGAACTGAGAAATCGCTGATGAAATTCAGCCTGATCTTTGAAATCAAATAAAGAAAAAAGGTCAAGATAATGCCCAACACCAGCCTCAGGGCGAAATTCCGGCCAGGCTGACTGCAGCCGGCCGCCCACCAGACGGCTATTGTAAGGACAAACATCTTGGCAGATATCGCAGCCGAAAACCCAGCTACCCAGCTTATCCCTGAAAGAGAGTTCGATGCCACCTTTGTTTTCTATCGTCAAAAAAGAAAGACAAGAGCGGGCATCCACCAAAAAGGACTTAGCCCCTACTGCGCCACCAGAAGCGGCATTAAAAGCGGCAGCAATAGCAGGGGCGGAAGACTGCACTGCGCTAGACTGATAAGAATCAACCGGCGAAAGCGAAACTTCCTTTATCGCCCCCGTGGGGCAGGCCGCTCCGCAACGGAAACAAGCGCCGCAAGTGCCGCGGTAAGGTTCATCAGGCGGCAGCTCAAGGTCTAGAAACAACTCACCGATGAGGTTATAGGAACCACCCAGCTTCGGCAAAATGACTAGGGTATTCTTGCCGACAAAGCCTAAGCCATGCCTCTCGGCGAAAGCCTGCTCAAAATAGGCAGCATCATCAGCGACGGCACGGAAGGCGACTTTACGCCCGCACTCCTTCTCAATAAATGTATGCAGTTCTTTGAGCTTAGCTCGCATCACCACGTGATAGTCGCGCCCGACTGCATAACCTGCCACCCTTCCATAGACAGTGTCGCAATTCTCTGGCGGCGGTGGTGGACTGTTGTAATAGCCCACTGAAACGGTCAATACCGAACGAGCCTGGGCGAAAGTTCGCTTTGGGGCAAAACGCCTTTCGGGCTCACGGGCCAGATAATCCATTGAAGCAGCATAGCCGTTGGCAAGAAAAGCGTTATAGCTAGCTTGTTCAGCGGCTGAGAGCGGCGCAATAGAAGCAACAACAAGCCGGTTGAAACCCAGGGAAAGCCCGGTTTCGATTATGCGTTCTTTGAGGGAAACTGTATTTATACTCAATTTATACTCAAAACCGAACGAGCCTTTAGACTAACCGCTCTATGGTAACAAAGATGACCCAAAAGACCCTAATACAACTGCTCATGGCCGCTTCACTGATAGCTTTATTCTGGTCGGTGGCACCGGTAGCCGCCAAAGCCTATTTTGCCAATCGCCAGGAAATGGTCGAGCGAGCCGACCTGATTGTCTTAGCACAAGTAGGCAAGGTTAAGGCAAGCAGTCAGCCGGCGCGCCCCTTTAACTTCAGCGAAGAAGCACAAGCCCAGGTAATCAAGACTATAAAGGGGTCCTGCCCTGCAGAAATTAGAGTCTTAGGAGGTGAGAACTTCATCTGCGCTCGCTTTCATATTGAAAGCGGCAAAGCCCTGCTCTTTCTAAACAAAACCGAGGGCGGCTATAAGGGAGCGAATTGGCATCTCTCTGAAATGCTCGTCAAGAAAGAAAACGATGAAGAAGTGGTGCGTATGGCTGAAAGCGCCTATGACCGCAGCACAGAAAAGACCATTAAACTGAGCGAAGCAATGAAAAAAATCAAAGAAGATCTAGAGAAAGCAAATGTACTGGCTCAGAGCCCGCCTTATGTAAAGACTCTTTTCAGTGCCCCAATAATGTATAGCAGCGCCACAGGCGAGAGCGGCTCCACAAGCCAAGAATATGAAGCCTACAAGAAGCTAATCGAAGAGATAAGCAAAGACAAAGACGACAGCAAATATGTCAACTTCCTTGTCGCTTATGGCTCAGCCCCGGCCAAACTTTACGCCATATCGGCTCTAGCCCGCACTAAGCCTATAAAAGCAAAAGCCCTGTTGAAAGACTTGCGTAACTCTAAAGAAACAGTACAGTATCAAAGTGGCTGCAAAGGAATCGCAGAGAGCCTTGGTACAATAGCCGAAGCATTCCTCGATAAAGGACGGTATCTAGATTTTGAACTGGGTCAGAAGTGACGGCAAACCAGAAAAGCTCGAGCTTTCAGATTTTGAATATGATCTGCCCCTCGAACTGATTGCCCAAAAACCACTGGAAAAGAAGGACCATTCTAGACTCTTCCATCTTGACAGAAGCAAGGAGAGCTTTTCGCATAGAAGCTTCTTTGAGTTGCCCGAGATCTTGAGAAAGGGCGACTTACTGGTGGTTAACGACACCCGGGTTTTGCCATCACGCCTGGTGGCAAAGCGCGCCTCAGGCGGCACCATCAAAATCTTGCTTTTGAAACCGCTATCGACCAATGTATCAATCTGGGAAAGCATGGTGACGCCGATAAAGAGGTTAAAGCCAGGCGAAGAACTAATGGTGACAAAGGACGACGGCAGTCAGTGCCTTATCAAAGTGCACGACATTGTCACCGGTCCCGATGGCTTCAAGCGCCTGCTTATCGACTTGGGTGACAAGTCGGCGGTTTACGACTTACTCAGCAAAGTAGGCTTTGCCCCCTTGCCTCCCTATATTCAGCGCGACTATCAAACAAACGAACATCGCTCGCAAGACTTACTTTTATATCAGACCATGTTTGCCACCGCCCCCGGTGCGATAGCCGCCCCCACCGCCGGTCTGCATTTTACTCCGGCCGTCATAGAAGCCCTCAAAGACAAGGGTGTAGAAACAGTGAGATTAACCCTGCATGTCGGGGCCGGTACATTTAAGCCCATAGAAGAGTCTGTAGAAGACCATACAATAGAAGAAGAACTTTACACCATCAGCGAAGAAACGGCGGCGGCTGTAAACACGGCTAAAGCAGAGGGCAGACGAGTGATAGCCGTCGGCACAACTTCACTGCGAGCTTTAGAGAGCGCCGTGGTTAAGGGCAAGCTGCAAGCCAGAGACAATGCCTCCACAAGCTTATATGTAAAGCCAGGCTACGAGTTTGCGATCATAGACGGCATGATTACCAACTTCCATCTTTCTAAAAGCAGTCTTTTGGTGCTGGTGGCCGCCCTCACAGGCCGAGACTTGATTATGAAAGCCTATCAAGAAGCAATCAAAGAACGCTATCGCTTTTACAGCTATGGTGATGCCATGCTGATTTTATAGAATCGAAAAGACCGATACCGCCAACGGTGCGATTTCCCAGCGCCTTCTTAAGCTTCGGGCGCAAAGGCAAAACCATTGCCGCCTCTAGACTGCACAAATTCGCAGGCCAGATCAGCACGGGCGATTAGCTCACGAGGGTCGTCGCCATGACCGGGGAAATAAGCCACACCAAAACTAAGAGTGACCGGCAGCTTATGCCAATTATGCCGCAAATCCAAGTCTTCGAATCGCTTACGTAAGCGATCTGCCAAGACGGTGGCACCGCGACCGGGTGTTTCAGGCAAAACCAATATATAGCGGTCGTCGGCAAGCCGTCCGCACATGTCCACGTCTGAACGTATACCGGCAAGCAAAAATTCAATAACCGAGAAAACAACAGTATCAGCTGCTAGATTGCCGAAGCCCAATTCAATCTTATCGAAACCATCGACGCCGACCATGACTACCGAAGTCGGGCGGTTGTATCGCTTAGAACGCTTTACTTCCCTGGTCAGTTTGCGAAAGAGATAGCGAAAGTTATAACAACCAGGCAAACCATCATAGAAGGCAATAAGGTCTAGGTCATCCGAGGTGAGGGTTATTTCCTCGTCGCTGCCCCGCACATGCGAAAAGATGTCGCCGGCTTGCCTTTCACCAGGCGCATTGGCCTGCTCCAAAGCCTTGACCTTGCCGTCGCTCCAGACCTGGTTTCTCACATTAGAGAGCTGTCTATGGAAAACACCGTCCCGGATAAAGGTCCGGTCCGGCATATTATTCTTTTTGGGTTGTTCCGAATTGAATAAGTTCATTGCTTTAGTTTACAGGCTCCAGATCCCTTAATACCCGCTTTTCGCCATGATTATCCTCTTGTCAATTCAAAATTAAAGGGAGGACGGCTCAAGCAAGAAAAGTCGCACCATATTCAGTGCTTCATTAGCGGTGCGATAGCGCACTTCCGAACGGTTGATACGAGAGCCCAAAAGCAGTTTTCGGACAAATGATAAGGGTTCTTTCCCGGGGCTGACACTGGCGACCAGCGCCACATAAACTAAGCCTACAGGCTTATCTTCGGTACCGCCCCCGGGTCCGGCAATACCGGTAACAGCCAGGGCTAAATCACTTTCGCTGGCAGCCAAAATACCCTTACCCATGGCTACAGCCACTTCTTCGCTCACCGCCCCGTATTTATTAATCACGGACTGGTCGACGCCTAGAAACTTCTCTTTCGCCTCATTGCTGTAAGCCACCACTGCTGAATGCATAAACCGCGAACTGCCGGGCAGATCAGTGAGCCTCTCGGTGATCAAACCGCCGGTGCAACTCTCGGCCAGGCTTATGGTCTTTCCATTCGACACCAATAGATTAGCGACCACAGACTCTAATGTATCGTCGTCTTCCCCATAAAGGGTAACGCCCGAGCCACTTCTGATCTCGTCAATTACCGGCTGGGCAGCCAGACGCGCCTCCTCCCTAGTGGCGGCTTTAGCCGAAACGCGCAAGCGGCATTCCCAACGACCGGCATAGGGAGCCACGGTTGGATTAGACAGCTCGAGAAGGTGGGAAAACTTTTCAGCCAGGGCCGACTCGCCTATGCCTATGTGCTTAAGCTCCTTCGACCAAATTGTGCCCGAGGGATAGTGCTTTGCCAAATAGGGACCGGCTGTCTCGCTCCACATGGCTTTCAACTCACCGGGCACGCCTGGAAAAGTGAGGATTACCCTATAAGGTGCATTAACCGAGTCTTGAGCGACATATTCACTTGCTATTGCCGCTTTCTGCAAAGCCTCTTTGCCGATGGGCCAAATAATACCTGGAGCCGACCCAACTGGATTCGGCAAAATATCAGCGCCTTGTGGACGCATGGCTTGCTTGCGATTGCTGGGCGGCATGACTAGATTGCGACTACGAAATAGCTCTTCGATGAATGCCAGAGTTTCGGGGTCGACAACCATAGGGCTGGCGAAAACATCAGCGATGCACTCCGTAGTGAGGTCATCGGCTGTAGGTCCTAATCCACCCGAAGTTATAACTATGTCGGAGCGACCAAGCGCCTGGCGCAGCGCACTCTTGATGCGCTCAGGGTTATCACCGACCACAACCCGATAGTAACAGTCTATTCCTAGAACAGCCAGCTCGCGCGCCAAAAATTGTGAGTTTGTATCAAGTACATCGCCGAGCAAAAGCTCGGTGCCAACGCACAATATTTCAGCTATTGCCACTGCCTAGTCCTGTTAATGGTGTCCGCCGGCGGCCACGGTTGGCTCCGGAGCATCTACTTTATAGTTAAAACAAGCCCAAACGCCTAGGGCTAGAACGCTAGAGGCGAAACAAGCAAAGAAGAAAATCAGCCAGCCTTTGGCAGGATCGTTGTGATGACCGTCGCTCATTAGGAACTCCTTAGAAATCGATTTATACAAGCGCTCGCTCCAGTATAAACTCTTGGCTAGCCCCAGACAGTCCATCGCTCAGATAAACTAACTCCAAGACCTCCGCCCAGGCAGTCAAGAGAGCTTACCCAGACTTGGTTTTGGAGGCATATCGCTCTAGCCTTAGGTTTAGATTTTGCAAGGTCTATTCAAGATTCTCGGGAAAGACTCGGCGCAAAGCTTCCAAATCGATGGTCTTGCCCGAAGGCACAGTGGTCTGCAATATATAGCGATGCTTAGAGCCGACCAATGAACCGATAAAGCCTTCATAGTCTTTATCATCGGCGCCTCTGATAGTAACTAGCTTGTAGCGGCACTTGGCATTACCAACGGCAAAAGAGTCTCGGCTTTTGACTGTGGAAAGACGCCCCATATTTAGATCTTTAGCCGAGCCGACAATAAAGTTATCGCTGAAAATATCGAGCAAAAGGTCACCGGCAGACTCTTTCGAGTCTTCGACCTGAGACCCCGGAGCCGCAGCCGACTTGCCGGCGGGCAGCAAAAGTACCTCTCGAAACAATAGGCTTTGCTGACCGGCATCTTTATTCTCAAACAGGCAAAGAGTGGCATTCTTAGATGCTGTTGCCAGGTAAGGCTTGCCTAAAGACTGCGTGGGAAAAGGAAAAGTGGCCACAGCCCGGGCGATTTCCTGGGGGTCAATCATGCGCCGACCGCTCTCGCCGAGCGACTGCACCAGCTTGACGCCGCCGAAACCGCCCAGCAAAAGCCCGAATAGAGCAAAGAGAGCTAGTGATATTAGGGCTGGTTTAGAACTCATCGTCTCTTGTAAGAAGTAAAAGTGTTAGAGAGCAGCATGGCCACAGTCATAGGTCCAACACCACCCGGTACCGGAGTAACCTTCGAGGCTACTTCGACCGCTTCATTGTAATCTACATCACCGACCAATTTGCCTTTGCCGTTCACTTCAATGCGGTTGATCCCGACATCAATCACCACCGCCCCAGGCTTGATCCAAGAACCTTTGATCATATTGGCCCGTCCGACTGCGGCGACAAGCACATCGGCACTGCGACAAACAGCCGGCAGATCACTGGTGCGGGAATGGCAGACAGTAACGGTGGCATCCTTAGCCAAAAGCATCAGCGCCACAGGCTTGCCCACCAAAGCCGAGCGACCAACCACGACGGCGTGCTTCCCCTTCAGTTCTACGCCTTCATAACGCAAGAGTTCCATCACACCCAAGGGCGTGCAAGGGAAAAGACCAGGCTCGCCTATGGCCAAACGCCCCTGGTTGACGGCACTGAGACCATCCACATCTTTATCGGGATCGATAAGCGAAAGCACTTCCCGGGTGTCTATGTGGGCAGGCAAGGGCAATTGCACCAAAATACCGTCCACCGCCTCATCGGCATTAAGTCGGCGCACCAAATTCTGCACCTCCAACTGGCTAACATCAGCGGCAAGCCTATGATGAAAACTGACTATGCCCACTTCTTCGCAAGACGAGATCTTGTTTTTGACATAGGTTTGCGAAGCCGGATCTTCGCCCACTAAAACCACAGCCAGCCCTGGTCGACGCTTGCCGGCAGAAAGATTATCATGAGCTTGAACTTGAGCTTGAATCTCTTCCTTCAGTCTCTCTTTAACGGCTTGTGCTACAGCTTTGCCGTCTATCTTCGATGCTTTGCTTTTTACTTTGTTAGCATCGTCAACACATTCAGTCATACTTTCCCCCATCACTACTAACCACCAAAATGCTGAAAGCAATTTTTCATGTCGGCGAAACCGCCTAAACGCGAGCTGGGCTTGCCGTTCTCAAGAAAGCGCACCGCCTGCCGTCCTTCACCCGAAAAATCAACAACACGCCCAATGGCGGTCAACGGTGCGCTATCGGGGTCAACTTCTTGCACCTTTTCAAAGAGAGCCGGCGCCATTGTACCGACAAGCTCATAATCTTCCCCACCATAAAAGGCAAACGCCAGTGGGTCGTGCTGCCATTGCCGACTGTACTGCCCTACAGCCGAAGAAATCGGCACAGCCTCGAGATCGATTTCCATACCCACTGAACTGGCTCTGGCTATTTGCACCAAGCAGTCACCCAAACCATCAGACGAATCCATAAGCGAACCCAGACCGCCGGTGGCGCTAACAACAGACCAGCCGGTTTCGAGGCGCGGTATCGGACGAAAGTGCCGAGAGAGCAGTTGACTGGAAGGCGATCCCGGTCGAAAGAGCGAAAGGGGAAGGGAACCGTAACCAAGGGATGGCGGCGGCTCGCCGCTCTGAGCCAACTCAAAGCCCTGACGACTGATCAAACTAAGAGCACAGCCACTGTCGCCGAAAGAACCGCTGACAAAGACCACATCGCCAGGGCGCGCGCCGCTGCGTCGCATCACTCCGGCACTATGCAAATCGCCCATGACCGTGACGGCAATCATAAATCTATCGCCGCGAGTCAGGTCACCGCCGGCAATGCGAGTACGGTAGCGCCCGGCGCAGTCGGTGAAACCCAGATAAAACTGACGCAACTCCGACTCACCGATATAGGGCGGCAAAGCGAGCGAAATCGTCATATAGCGGGGCATACCGCCCATGGCGGCAATGTCGCTCAAGTTGACGGCACAGGCTTTCCAGCCCAAAGAAACCAAATCTGTCCAATCTAAGCGAAAATGTGTCCCTTCAATTAAGTTATCGCTGCTGACCAGACCCCAGCCGGGCAAAACAGCACAATCGTCGCCGATAAAGGAACTAGCAGTCCATTCTTTGATGCGGGCGATTAATTTCTCTTCTCTTTCGCTCGATGACATAGCAAAAGCATGACTAGCCCGGTCTCGAAACTCAAGAGGAGAAAGTCGAATATCAACAAATGCTGCGAAAATGCTACAATTTCCTGAGTATACATTGCGCTTCAAAGCATTGCTTTTAAGGAACTATCGTGCGATGGCAATAGTAGTCACAGTTCTTGACCTGGTCATAAATCTATTCTCGATGGCACTGTTGCTCTGGTGCCTCATTTCTTGGTTTCCCAATATAAACAGATACGACCAGCCCTGGCGCACCCTCGACATGATTGTCACACCGGTTATTTCGCCGATTCAAAAAGTGGTGCCGCCTATCGGCAATATCGATATTTCAGCCATGGTTCTGTTTGTCGCCATCGGCTTCACTCGCAACTTGCTGCATACACTACTTTAAAATAATCTCGCACCCAAAACAGCCAAAAACAGGCGGCAAATGTGCCAAAATAGCCAGCCACGGTACAGTGCGCGGGGCTTTTCGAATTTTTGACCATGCCTAACAGACGTCAATTCTTGTTATCTTCCTTTGGTTATCTGGGCGGCAGTTTCCTGCTCTCAGACCTCTTTACACCGGCGGCCGAGGCCCGCAAAGCGCCAAGAACAGCTAGCCCTCTGGCCGGAGGCTTCGGCGGCGGACCCAGGTCAATATTCAAAGAAGAATGGCCGCCTGCCATCTTGCCCGATCATGTCGGCGTCATGGACAAAGGTTATCTTTGTTTCACCGACAACTACGGTCGCCTGGCAGTGGTAGACATGCGCAAACCCGCCCCCGGCAAGCCCCCATTCAAAGTCTTGGCTTCGATGAGTGGCCTAGGCAATAAAGTCATCGATTTTGCCGTCACGCCTTACGCTGCCTATGGCTTGGTCTATCGAGACAATGAAAATAGAGAAGCCGTGGTCAACTTGGTCTCAATTTCTTTGGTGCCGCCCACTGAACCGCGCATCTTGAGCGAAATGGCCTTGACCAGAATGCAAGACGCACAATCAATCACAGCCTGGGGCGACTTGATTTGCATTGCAGGAACAGCAAGCTCGGGCGAAGCCATTGCCTCTATATATGGTGCACCAAGCCGTCGCGGCGATGCCAAAGAACCATCTTACCTAGCTAGCCTGAGCGTCAAAAATCCAATCAGACAAGTTGAATTGACCGAAAAGCAACTGACCATTTTGTCTTCAGACAGCCAAAATGGACGTTCTTATGTTGACTATGTCTTTCTGCAAAATCCCGGCTCGCCGGAAGTACAAAGCTCAGTTACTCTAGATGGCGACTTCCGCGTCTTGAGCCGCTTTAAAGATTCAGTACTTGTGGCCGGCTATGAAAAAGGCAGCCGCCCCGGCAAAGGACGCTGCCTGGCCCGCACCTTGAGCACCGGCGTCAATGCCAGAGCCCTGGCTTCGATTACACTTGATCCCTTACTTTCAGTTGAATCGGCCAGCGCCCAGAAAGACAGATATGTTGTGGTCGGGCGCAGCCAAGGCAAACGGAATCTTATCTCACTAGTGCCCGATTCAAATCGCGCCTTGCAGCGCGAACAAGTTATCGACCTAAAAACAAGCAAAGATGAGAGCGGCTTGCCGGCGCAGGGAACAGCCGCAGTCATCTATAGAGAACCACTCATTTATATTGCCTCGGGCTGGTCGGGCGTGCAGCTTTTGCATCGCAACAAAGAAGGTTTCGCCCTAGCCACCTCTTACACCATACCCAGACTAGCCGCTTCCGGCTTAGCAGCTTTCCGCGACAATGTGGTGATTGCCGGCTCCAAGCTGCAACTTTACAACATCAGTCGCCCCGAGCGCCCCATGCTCATGGCCGCAGCCGAGCCCGAGACACCGATCAAAGTCTTGATCGGTGCCGCCAGCCGCTTGCTATGCCTCAGCAAAGACGAGCTAAGCATGCGGCAGATGCATAAAGATTCACTAGAAACTCCGATAACTAAAGTGAAAGTGCAAGCCAGTCAGATCTGCTTTGATCCGGTGGAAAGCGAACAGCGCTGCTATGCCATCAAACCCCTAGAAAAGACTACCAAGATAACTGTCTTTCAAGTCTATAAAGAAAGTCTCGTTAAGGAAAAGAGCTTTGAAGTGCCCGGTCTCTTCAACCGCTGCCAAGCCAGAGGTGGTCAGCTTTTACTTTCCAGTCTGAACGACCTCGCCCTCTTGAATAAGGGCACTACCGGCGGTGACATGGAAGTACAGACCAAACGCCATTTTGAAAATTTAGCAATTCGCGATATGGCTATCACAGACAACTGCCTGGTCATGACCGCAGTAGACAAAGACTCGCGCGGCTTCTTTCTGGTGCTGGGCAAAGACGGGCCGGAAGCCATCACCCGCGGCTCTATCGACCTGCCCCACGACGGCGTCGCCATGGCTTGCCAGGGTAACCGCGCCGTAGCAGTTGGCAGAAACGCGGAAGGCAAAGACTTGAGCACAATCATTTCATTCGCTCAAGAAAGCGCCCCGCAAGTGCAGAGCACACTGCCGGCTCTAGAAGGTGTTTCATCGGTATCAATCTCGGGCACGCTGGCTATTCTGGCTGGACGCGGCATGGAAATAGTCACACTCTAAGGAGTCGGAATTGAGCGAGACGGCAGTTGCGCCTGCGCTGGAAAGCAAAGGCGAAGAAAAGAAAAAATTCAGCCTGGGGCTGACAGCCCAAATATTCATTGGTTTAGTTGTGGGCATCACTGTTGGTCGCTTCTTTCCTAGTTTCGGCATGGCTATGGCGCCTGGAGCCGACGTCTTTCTGCATCTAATCAAGTCAATCATCGCCCCCCTCGTCTTCGCCACCCTTGTGGTCGGCATCGCCGGTTCGTCGCATGGACATTCGCTTGGGCGCCTCGGCTTTCGCTGCTTTGTCTATTTCGAAGTAGTGACCACTCTCGCTCTGGCGGTGGGGCTGCTCATGGTCAACTGGCTGCAACCAGGCGCCGGCATTGACCTATCTCATGCTTCAGCCAGTCAAGCCGGTGAACTGCTTGCTAAAAAGCCATCGGGCGGCGATCTAATTGTTCATATTTTTCCAACCAGCATAATCGACGCCATGGCTCGCGGCGATGTTTTGCAAATTGTAGTTTTCACAATCATCTTTGCCCTTGGAGTAAAAGCAGCAAAAGCCAATCAAATAGTCGACTTTTGTCAGTCTCTTTCTGAGGTGATGTTCAAATATACCGGCTATGTCATGAAAGTAGCGCCGCTTGGCGTTGCCTGCGCAATGGCTAATACCGTAGGCAAATACGGGCTCGATGTAATGGTCTCACTGGGCAAATTGGTGGGCACCCTTTACCTTGCTCTTATTGTTTTTGTAGTCTTTGTGCTTGGACCAATAATGTATCTGGCCAAAGTACCAATCAAGAAATTTCTCACGGCGGTGAAAGAGCCTTTTATATTAGCCTTTTCCACCACTTCATCAGAAGCGGCACTACCCAAAGCCCTGCAATCAATGGAAAGCATTGGTGTGCCCCGCCCGATTGTCAGTTTTGTCTTGCCCCTGGGTTACACTTTCAATTTGGACGGCACCACACTATATCTCTCGCTGGCGGCTGTTTTTGTCGCACAAGCGGCGGGCGTACATATGCCCATCGAACAACAAATCTTGATGCTGCTGACTCTTATGCTCACCAGTAAAGGCGTAGCAGCTGTGCCCAGAGCCTCGCTGGTGATTTTGGCCGGTACGCTTGCCAACTTCAACCTGCCCCTGGAAGGCATTGCTCTCATTCTCGGCGTCGATACACTTATGGATATGGCACGCACATCGGTGAACGTCTTCGGCAACTGCCTGGCTTCGGTGGTACTGGCCAAATGGGAAGGCGTCATGGATAAAGGACAGCCTTAACACAGTGATTACCCTGGTCTTTTGCACTTCTTACGGCAAACTTAAGTAAGTCGTAAGCATTGAAGCGAAGAACGCGCTATAAAAGTGGGTATCTACACTCTAGTAATTAC
>JAIETF010000113.1 GCA_019745415.1 Candidatus Obscuribacterales bacterium
AAGAAGAGCGGCAACAAGAAGTTCCGCATGTATCAAGAGGAACACGCCTACTTCAAGGAAATCCTCTTCGACGAGAGCGACCAAGAACTGCTCCCGCTCTGGCAACACCTCGACGAGCTTCTGGCTGCATGAAGGCGAAACCAAGCAAGAACTGAAATCGGCGGCACAACCGCCGGTTTCATTTTTTGCCCATTACTAGTCGACCGGTCTATTCTTATCTCTTAGCCAGGCATTCATAATGAAATGCGCTCAAATACTTTCTGGCTGCCGCCGAGCCAGGCGAGCTTAAGGTTGGGCATTACATATTCTCTTAAGCCAATATTCGGTAAGCCAATATTCGGTAAGCCAATATTTGGGCGTGAATCTAAAGACTGTCGCCCCTCTCCGTGGGACGAGGGAAAGGGCGCGACATCTTCTCTGGTGTAAGAATCTCCAGAGAACAGCTCGCTCAGCCTCAAGACATGATAGAGAAAGCGCCGCACCAGGTTTGGCAAGTCAGCGCTCGCTACCTGACCGCGCCGGTCCTTCAGCCTCTCTAGACTAATATAGCGCTCGTCAGAAGGCCCCGCCGCATCAATCAAACTGAGGGGCGCGCCAAGCTCTACCTCTAAATCGGCAAGACTTACTTGGGGCAAAACACTCTGCACTTGCCTGAACAAATCGGAAAGGTCGGGGTAAGCCCAACAAGCCCGCTCAATTACATTCGCCCAAGTAGCAGGCAAAGGCTGCCAATTACTATCGAAACTGGGCAAGGCTTGCGGGGCAAAGGCTAACAAGTAAAAGGAGATGCCGCGCTCGATATTGGTATCGATATAGGCATTGGTATAGCCAATTTGCAACAAGGACGAACGCCCTTTCTGTAAGTTAGAAAGACCGAAGGAATCCATAACCATGACTAAACGACGTTGAGGTTCAGGTGCCATCAGTTCAGGCTCGGCATCACCTGAAACACGCAAGATGCGCCCATAAACCTCATCGTAACGCTCAAGCAGCCTTTCAAGTCTCATTGACTATTTGTTGAATTGGTTGAACTCGACGTATCGCCCGGCTTGCCTTCGACAGAGAGAGCACCTGCGCTATTGGTCTCAAGACTTTTGCTTTCAGTCTCTTTCTGGCTGTCAGCGCCTGCTTGCAGCATCAACTCCACCAAAACCGGCTTTCCTTGCGGAAACAAAGGAGGTTGATTATCAGCACTGCGACTAGCTTTGAGAGGGTCGATTGTCACCCCCTGCTTAAGGACAATAACAAAGGCCTTATCTGGGTCGCTGGCAGTGATAAGTTTACCGGCGGAATCATAAGCCCTGATCAAGAACGCGCCACCATCTACAGTACCATCAGAAACCAGGCTATAGCATTCAATCAAACCAGGCGGAGTCTTCTCGGCGTCATCAGCCGTGAACAAGGGCTTCTTATCTCGCATAGAACTAAGCAAATTACTGAAATCAGCTTCAAAGGTATTGGCGGTCGAAACTTTCTTTTCCAGAACAGGAGTATTTAAACCAGGTGTTAAGGGGTTTTCCAATGAAAACCGATTAGTATCAATGACAAAGTCTTCTTCCAAAGATGGATAACTATGCTTGTTGCCATAATAATAATTGGCAAAATTTGCCAGCAGCTGCATCTTGGTCACCACTTTCTGATCATCAGATTCATCGGCAATTAGCTTAGTTCCGCCAGGCAGAAGAAAACCTCCTGGCACTTCCTGCAAAAGCAATTTAAAATCAGATGAAGGAAACAAGCCGGACAAACCCAAAAAAGATTGACTGGGGGCGCCTTTCAATTGATAAGTTGCCATCGTTGAATGCCCGCGATCGATCAACTCCACCGATGATCTGGTGACAAAACGAGCTTGCCGCCTTCGGTCAGACGAGGTAAAGATCTTACCGGAAAGATCGATCACTGATCCTCTAGAAGCGCCGGCGCTCTGCGCTACCACATTTTTGGTAAACTCATGGGTCAAGAAAATAGCCCCAACGATAAGCAAAACCACGGCTACAACGCTCAAGACCGGTAATATATTTGGTCGCCTGCGATCTGTATCAATGCTCTTCAGACGCGAGCGCTCAACTGCTTCCACAGGCGCACCCGACATAGTAGTGCGCTGGTTCTCAGCCTCGCCACCGGTTCTAAACTGAGCCGCTTCGCCCTGCACAAGCTCATTCCTATCATTTCTCTTTGGTCGAAACATATCGGCGGAGAGTCGCAAAGCCTTATGCTTCTCGTCACGAACATAGCTTGGTTCAGCTATCTCATCCGACTTACCGGCCCAGACGTCATCGCTGCGAGTGAGCGGCTCTTCGCTAGACGCCGCCATAGCCGCCAGTCCTTGCATGGTACTGCGCGCTCTCTGGGCACGCACTTCGTTAGCCCATGAAGATATCTCGGTGTGAGTCCAAGGGCTCAAGTTCTTGCGTATATCCTCTGGAGTTTGAGCCATAAGCCTTTCAACCTGGCTCTGAGCCTCGTCCTCCGTTGGCAAAGAACGATAGACTCCAGACATCGACTCGCTAAAGCCAAAACTTTCGCGCTTAGACTTGAGCATGTCCAGATAGTTCTTCTTCTCTTCAGGGTCTTGAACATGCCTATCTATCAATATTTCAAATGAGTCGAAAATAACTCCGAATAGGGCGTGTCCCTGCGGAATTGTATTTTCAGCCAATTCCAAAGTAAGTTCGAAAGTTGAAAGAGCTTCATGTAATTCCTGCAATTTTTCATGGGTGGCGGCCAGCTTCAAAAGAGCGACAACCACTTGGGCGTCACTGCTGCCTTGCGCTTTCAGACGACCGACTGAAAGACGCTCATAATAAGCCTTGGCTTCAAAAAAGCGTTTTTGCTGATAGAGAGTATCGGCCAGACTGACCAAACATTGAAAAAAATCAGGGTCTTCGGTCTCGCCAAT
This sequence comes from Candidatus Obscuribacterales bacterium, assembly GCA_019745415.1. Taxonomy (GTDB): domain Bacteria; phylum Cyanobacteriota; class Vampirovibrionia; order Obscuribacterales; family Obscuribacteraceae; genus Obscuribacter. The sequence goes on from JAIETF010000113.1 coordinate 2,900, forward strand.
GCCTTCGAATTTATCAAGAGCCTTGATAAAGAGAGGCTCAGCCAGCTTGAAATTATCATTCTCGTAGGCTGAAAGCCCTGTCTTCAAGGCAAGCTTAGCCTCTTTCAAGACTTTCTCTCTATTAAGAGTAGAATCGCTATCGGGCATTGCTTGTAAAGACCTTCAATTCCTAGATTGGTGATTATAGCCGCTTCGCACTGGCTGAGGAAAGAGCGCTTTCCACTCTACATATTGTTATCTTCTTGCCCGGGCAAAGCCTTGGCCAAGCGGGGCCAAGACCAACACTTTTTCTTAAATTAAAGAGACAAACGCCTGCAAAAACAGCACTGGCAGCAAATCCAAACAAAAGATGATCAACTTTATTCCAACCGCGCTAGGTAGAAAATCGAGATCGTGAGCCATCCACAAGCAGTTTCCGACTTGCATACGCTTCAAAAAAGTTCTTTTAGCTGGATTAGGCATTCCGGGCGAGTCTAGACTCTAGACATTCCTTCAACTTTTCAACTCAACTTTCCAAGGCATCTCTTTTTCAAAGCATCAAAGCCAAATTCTCCCTTCATCAGCAGTTCCACCAACCTCGGTTTTCATCTCCGATGGTAGTAGTTGTTCAACCAAAAGCGAAAGCAGACAATATGCAATATGAAACCCTGAAAGCACACATCCTCGACCTTCACAGTCTGATCGCCCGAGTTTCGGCCCTGGGCTCGAAGCTCAATCAAGCCTTGGCTTCGAACAACAGCAAGACCAAGACCAGGGGAGCAACGGCACTCAACCTGCTGAGCGCCGCCACACTGTTGGTCGACCGCGTCGCCGCCCAGTTCGGTCAATCCGTTTTTGACCTTCAGCCCCTGAGCACCGTCGCCGTCGAAACCTATTTGAACGAGCAACAGGCAACCGTTCAGAGGCGCTTCGATGTTGCCTTCAGGGGCATGGCCGGCATGCTCAACCTCTCCGAAGAGGCGATGGAAGAAGCAACCACCGCCTCGGCCATCCTCCTCAACAAAGCCATCGAAGCGCTTCTCGATGAAATCGAAACCCTGCTCGACGGTGATGACGAAGCCGGCGCCGCCATGAAAGAAATGAAACCGCGGCGGGAGATCGGAGAAGAAAGCGATGCAATGCAGACTGCCAACGACCTCAACTACAACTTGCGCGCTGTCGCCAGATAAGTCTTCAGATAAGTCGGCGGTGCAGACTTAGGCAAAACTAAGCTCAACCAGAGCAGGAGCGGGTACAGCAAGTACTCTCTCCTGCTCGCCCTAGCGAAAACATTTTTTGCGCGACCTACTACCGCCTATCATAGTATTATTTTTCCCCCAACCAGGATTAATCACGGGATTGCCTTGAAAGCAAGGAAGAATTCGAAACCTAATGCTTTTCGAAGAGTCAGCTGCAAGCATTAGGCATTTTCACATTTACGCAATGACGATTTAGAGTGACCTGAGAGAACAAAAATCACCGACTCTTCCCTGCTGCGAATCAGACCAAATGTCGCTAAACTGCCCATTGAGGAGCAGACAGGTCTTTCCGGCAATTATCTCATGGTTTCAACCCGCTTGCGAGATCCACTATATGCTTAAATAGATAAAGGAAAACAAAAATGCTCATGGACTAAACCCCTATTCTGATTAGCAAACTAAGAGACCCCGAGCGGCGCAGCCGCCCGGGTTGAGAACGCTCAGTTCGTCACAGCGTCGAAAGCATCGACAATGCCGTTGTGCAGATAACCGAAGCACTGGTAGGCTGCGAGCATGTCGACGGCACCGGCAAAGACCTGCTCGGTGCGCGAGAGATGCTCTTGCATGTAGGTACGCCAGGCTTGGCCTTGGCTCGTTGCAGGCAGGAGCGCCACAAAGGCAGCGGCCTTGAGGTTAAAGGCACGCATCGGCTCGAGGGCTTGCACCGGCACCTGGTCAGGATGCTGCACCAACCGCCGCACCGGACGGGCGCAAGCAAGACAGCTTGGTAAGCAGCGAAGAACTGCGTTTCCGCAGCGCTTTCGCTCAAAACAAGTTCAGACATATTGTCACCTCTCGAAGGTTACTTGCGGCGGCCTTTGCCAAGCTCTTGCTCGGCTTGACGAGCCCGGTCATGGTAGAGATTGGCTTCGGCCAGGGCGTCCGCCGACTGCTTGTCGAGCAGTTCGGCCACGGCAGCGTCGCCATTCAGACGACAGGCCGCCGCTTCTGCCTGCAGGGCGAAGCTGACCGCATCCATGACGCGCCAGAGCCTGAAGTTGTAGATGGCAGCCGTCGGATACCAGTTTTCGTGCCCTTGCACCTCGGTCTTGAGAATGATGGCCTCGCGGTGCAGTTGGCGACTGTCGTTCACCAGGACACGCGCAGCAGCCAGCACATTGGAGCGGGCGGCATCGGAGCCGGCAGTTTGATGCTGCTCGGTCAAGGCCTCCGACTGCAGGACGAGGCGGTGTCCCCGGTCGTAGAGCGACTTGGTGAGAGCGTGCAGCTCGGCAATTTTCATGTCTTCCATGATGGTTCCTGTGAGAAGTTGAGAAAGCGCTGACTGAAGTAGAAGACAAAGCCCGAACAACCTTGCGATTGCTCAAAGTAGACGGTTCTGGAAAATGGTTTAAGTGAAAGGGGCTTTGTATTACTCTTGAAGTTGAGAAAGAAGTATCTCAGTGGTATCAAATCCGAGGGTCTTTCAGAAGCTTTCTCAGAGGTAATCACTAAAGCTAAGCCATTCTTCTTATTGTTTTGAAATAAACGAGAAAGAGAGAAACAGACGCAAACGATGCCTCCATGACGCTTTCAGCGATTCACTTAGAAAGATGGCAAACTCTGCCATTTTCCCTTCACATACAAGTTACATAAGTGTTTGCCTTGTTGCTCTATCAAAGCTAGCGCTAAACTCAAGAACGAAGCAGCGGAGGCTGTCCCTTTCCTCTAGCGCACATAGTCCCAACCAGACCCTGATTCTTTTTGCTGGTCTTTATTCTGGTCTTCTTTTTGATCTTTCTTTCCAGTCTTTATCGTGCTTTTAGCCTTGCTCACGGCTGCTTGTTTCTTGTTCTGTTTTGAGGCGCTCACCGGTTTAGCACCACCGGCAGAACCAGCGTTAGAACCAGCGCCACGATAACTAAGTACTTTTTTGATATCGGCAATGTCTTTGAGAATGGCTTCTCTCTCTGACTTGGGTGGATTTCTTTTGAGACACTCTTCAAATGCTGCAATTGTTTCGCTCAATCGATCTTGCTTCAATAGACTGTTGGCCAAATTACTCCAGCTCAGCCAGTCTTGCTGATTGATGGCGATGGCTTGGCGAAAAGCGGCTTCTGCACCCCTATAGTCTTGCAGCTTTCGTTTTGTCACACCCAAATTGACATAAAAGTCAGCATCGTATTGATACAGCTCAACGGCTCTTTCGTAGTGCTCCAAAGCCTCATCAAGCCGGTTAGCTTCCAGATAGCGGTTAGCCAAATTATAGTGCGGCAGGGCCTCACTCCAAGCTGCAGCATCGCCTTTACCAGGGAAATCATAAGCAAGAACATTTGGACCGAACCAAAAGAAAAAGCCGACAGCGAAACCAAGCAAAAAGAAAGCCATGGCACTTCCCAAAAGAGAGGAGTAATTATACTCGCGCAAATGACGCTAAAACTGGAACCTTAAGACCTACTCAGACAGTTGTCAAGAACAAGGCAAACTCTCTTAAGTGCCTGCAAAACAGCGCTTAGATAAGCACCAAGAAAAAAATACTTCTTGCTTATCTACTTCAGAAAAGCTTGACTGAATGTAACTCTATCTCCACATCCCAAAAGACGCTCAAAACAAAGCACAGCAGCCACCCCCCACCACAATCAGCAGCCAACAAATGAACTCCGCTGTTCATACGGTCTGCTCCCGTTAGTTTAGAAATGACGAAAGGTCTCTAAATTGCAATCAAGCACACTTGCGCTGGAACTTTCCCAGCTCTGGAGCTGGACCGTCCTTCTGGCTTATGTCTTTGTGCCCTTCTTCCTAGGTCTGGCCATCGTCTACCAATTGCCCCGGCGCCCAGGCAAATTGCTCTGCGGCACTGTGGCAGCGATCTGCCTGGGCAGCTTGCTCTGGGTCTTGTTCGCCAAACAACTGGGCAGCCAATCGGCTTTGCTCTGGTTCAAAGCGGCATTCTTGTTTCTAGAGCTCAGCTTCTTCATGTGCGGGGCATTAGGCGGCGCCATACTCAAGGCAAGAAAAGCCTGAACCTCCACTCACCACTCTCAGTCAACACTGTCTATGCCCTTTAGTTTGCTGGGACCTTTCCATTCCGGTTGACATCAAGGTCTAGACAGTAGACACATGTGCAAAGCCACCGAGCCGACCAAGAGCACCATTGCGGCGGCTCAGGCTTAGTCAAGTCAACCCTTTCTCAACTTCTCTAGACAGGACAATGAAATGAAGAACGTCAATGCGGCAGTTCGACTGGTGCAAGACTGGCTCAATTCGGGGCATCTGAAGGCGCGTCCCGCAGAACTCGGCGGCTTCACCCCCATCGACCAGAGGCAGCGCGCTGTCTTTGCCGCCAGCGTGGAGAGCGCCGCTCGCGGCATCCTGGCCATGGCCAAAGCCGACAAGAACGGACGTTGCGTGCACGTGGTGCCCCCAGGCTCCCACCTCTTCAAGGGCAGCAACTGCACCGGCTCCACGAACATGGTCGCCGTCTTCAATTGCGACCACCTGCTGGAGACGGAGCTGCCCGGACAGGAACTGCTCTCGCCCGACGGCAGCCTCAAGGTGAGAGCCCTGACCCTGAAGGGCAGTGTCGATGCCGAGCGAGGCTCACCGGCGGAGCTGGGCATCGTCATGGCACCGCACTCCAGCCGCTTCGAACCTCTCGATGCCATCGGCTATGCCGCCGCCTTCCTCGATGTGCACGGCAGCTGCCTGGGTCACCGCCACACGCCCCTAGCCATCAAGCCCAACGGCTACCTGGCCTACACGCTCGGTCTGCAGCCGCTGCACTTCGCCGTCAACCACATGGACAGCACCGGCCACCTGGACACGGCGCTGGGCTTTCCCATGGCCGCCAGCTGCCTGGCTGAAGCCCTGCCGCAGGTGGAGGGCTACCTGAACGGTCTGGCCACAGCCCTGGCCCAGCAAAAGATCGAAATGCGCTGAAGCCGGGCAGCGGGACTAGCTAGAAGAACTAAAAAAGCCAAGAAAGACAACCTCACTAACTCTTCTAAGGAAAGATGCTATGGACCTGATCAAGTCCGTGAACGTTTTCTACAGCAGCAAGGACGAAAGGACCTTTGCGAGCATCACCGGTGTGCTTCGGCAGTTGGAACTGCTCGCAGCCACCTGGATCACCTCCAAGGGTGACGAGATCGAGCTGAAGCTGCATGACACCGACGCCGTCGAGGGCTTCGAGCTGAGCCACGAAATGGTCGAGCAGATCATCTCGCAAAACGAGACCGTGCTCACCTTGGTCGCCCCCAACGTCCTGCTCGGCCGCGGCATGCTCACCAGTGAAGCCTGGCAGAAGCTGCTGGCCGCCAACAAGGAGAAACGAATCCTCCTGAAAGGCATCTACTGCGAGAAGGTGTGCAACAGAGACCGCCTGCTCACTCTTCTGGGCGGCTGGTTGCAAAGCAAGATGGGGCTGCATCTCTCCAGCGGCAACGCCGTCAATGACGAAGCCGCCGACCTCGTCGACAGACTGACCACCGCGCTGGAGAAGTACTTCTACGACTGAAGCGGCACAGTCCGTAAACGCCTAAATCGCTAGCCCATTCCCCGCCCTTGCTTCTGTTTTCAAACAGAACTTAAGGGCGGGGGCTCGTCTTCATAAACAAAAAAAACTAGCATATTCTACGCTTTTCTATAGTACTTTGCTGTTTTTTAAAAGAAGCAAGAATCAGGACTGGTTAAGAAGAGGATGGCAAGCTACCGCAGCAGCCTGTCACCCTCTTCCTTTGTCAAACAGCAGTCCCAATTCAGCGCTTTTCAGCGCTTCAGGGCCCGATTCCAGAGCGGTGTAAGCTCGGCGGGCAAAAGCGAAGCAATGCTTAAGCCAACCTGGGCATCACTGAGCTCCAAGCGGTCGCACCAAACTATCGGCTTACCGAAGCGCACAGTCCAGGTCCCATCTCGGTAGAAGACAGCCACCGGAATCACAGGTGCAACAGGAGCAATCGAGCGCAAGAAAAGCCCCGCGCCCGAACGAACCTGACCAAAATGGAGCTGAGCCTTGCCTTCAGGAAAGACGAGGCTGGGCTTCTCGCACGCCAGTTTGCGCCAGCGTCGCAGCGAAGTCGTCGACATCTTGCCTTCATCAAGCGAGAGACGCACCACATTGGCCGACCAGCGCTGAAAGCCCCAGTTGATCAAGCGGCGCATCAATTGCCGAAAGAAAGAAGTGACAGCATCGCTAGAGGCGCGTCGACCGGTGATGATCACCACCTCGTCGACCACATCAGGACGCACCGAGCTGAGAGACTGGAGTGCCTGCGCGATGACGCGCAAGGTGCCGGCGCCACCGAAGTGATTGAGCGCCAGCACAAAGCTGCCTTGCCGAGGCAGCTTATCGAGTCCCTCAACCTTGCACACCACACCACCGGCGGTGAACGCCGGCAGCACATGCGATATGCGCCTGGTAAAGATGGTGCTGCAGATCAAGCAGAACCAACCCCAGACAAAGACAGGCAGGCTGATGCGAGCCCGAAACTGATGATCTGAGTTGCGCTCAGTCACCATCGGCGCCATCACCATCACCGAGTATCTGACCGACATCGTCATCGTCGAGTTCTTCAGCACGGCGCTGATTCTTGCGGGGGTCTCGGCGAGGCGTGGCAGGCGGCAAGACGCTGCCCAGATTGCTGCGATTGCCTTTCTCGCTGCAGCTAGACAGGTCGTCGGAACCGCTCGAATCGCTGACATCACTGCAGTCGAAGAGCGAAGCCTTCTTGCCACTGTCGCTGCTGTCGCTGTCGCAACCGCCGCTATCGCAGCCGCCGCTATCACAACCGCCACTGTCGCAATCGCAACCGCCCGAATCGTCGACAAAGAAATGTCGGGGATTGAACAACCTGCCGAGCAAGCCGGACAGCATGGTGAAGACAGTGAGGAAGGGATTGGTACTTTGCATCGATGGCCCTCGTGATTTGCTTTTTCAGTTCGCTTATTCAGCTTCCTGCTCAGGATTTGCCGCAGGTACAGACACAGCCGGCAGCGCATGCTTTCGGCTCATCTGCAAGTTCTGCCGACTCCGCTAACGAATTGCCTGCTCTCTCTTCGGGAGGCAAGGCGGCGATAGCTTTGTCGAACTCTTCCTTGGCATGTTTGGCGCAAATTCCACACTGGGTGCTTACCCCCGTGGAGCGCGCCAGGTCGCGAAAGCGGCGGATTCCGCCTTCCTTCACGGCTTTTCTTATGGCACCGTCGGTGACGGCACGGCAGTTACAGATATACATAGTGATACACCTTTCTGAGACGGCGGAGAGCGAGCATTTAAGCTCGCCCTCCGCGCGGTTGGAGTTAGTTGTGGATACTCGATCATCAGCCGACGGGCGTCACCTTGAGGGTGGTGATCGCCGGCATGTGATCCGAGAGTTCGCTGTAGAACCAGCGCTCACCCTTGCTCTCCAGGGGCAGCGGAATCCAGACCGGCGACAGCGAGTTCAGCCCTTCGGCGGCGAAACCGCGCGCGAAGAAGCCATCGAACTGGCCGTTCGGATTGCCCTTGTAGAAGTAGGTGGAGCGGTTCTCGGGATTGGGGACCAGAACAAAGCCGGCATCGATGAGCGGCTTGGTCTCGGTGGTCTCGGGCTTGTTGATCGGGGCGTTCATGTCGCCGCCGATGATGGTCGGTCCCATATCGGTACCGGCCGCCTGCTGCCGGGCGATGTCGGCCACCAGCATCGAAAACTGCAGTTCCCTGATGGGCGCAGTCTCTTCCGGTCCACCAAGATTGCTCTTGGTGTGCAGGTCGATGACGGTGAACTCCAACCCGGAAGTGACGTCCCGCACCTTGCGTTGCAGAGCCGGACGCAGGGTGGTCTTCCACTCGGGATGACCGGGGATGTCGGTGAGGTAGTCGTGGTAGTAGGGCTGACCCAACCACTTGATGCGCGGATGGAAAAGGATTCCCACCGCCTGACCACGCTCGTTGCGATGGCTGACATTCAGACCATAGCCTGTCTCGTTGGAGAGATACTTGAGAGCGTCGCGGTTCGTCTCCTGGAAGAGGACGATGTGACCGCGCTTGATGAACCACTTGAGCGGCTCCACCAGTCGCTCGGCCTTGGGCAGGTCGAGTAGATGACCGTTGAAGGAAACCACGACGATGTCACCGTCGGCGGTGCATTCGGGCAGGTGCCCGAACATCTTCTCAAGGGCACGCTGCACCTGCTCGGGTGTCGGCGGCGTCCACTTCTTCTTCGGCTTTTCTTCCGCAGTATCGGCGGCGGCCACGGCAGCGGGCACCGTGATGGCGCCGGCAAGCTGCCCTTGCGAAAGGGCAGCCAGACAGGCTTCCAGGTTGCGACCGTGACCATTCAATTCACGGAAGGTCTCGAGCGCCCAGCTGTATCTGCCTGCACGAACGCAGGAGGCGATCAGCGTGAGCTGAGCCTGGTAGAGCTCGATGGTGTTGAGAGCGAGACCCTCATTTTCATTCTTGTTGTCGGGCATATGAAAGCACCTCGTTAGAATTGACTGCAAAAACAAGAGAGGGATGCTTGCGCATCCCTCTCTCTGGTGAGACCACCGCAATCGGTTTAGTTAGTCACCGCCCTCAGCAGGCGAAGACCGGCGCCCGGCGGCGCGGCTCGGACTTACCGCCACGAACCGACTTGTTCTCGGGCAGCGTCTCACCGCGCTGCCGGGCCAGGATGACCTGCACCCGAGCCATGTCCTTCTTGCTCAGCTGCAGCTTCTGGACGGCGAGCAGGTCACCGTCCCAGAGGGCGCGGAAGGGATTGTTCCGGTCCTTCAGCTGCTTCTCCTGGCCGTCGGCGACCCGGCGCAAGATCAGATCGAACTTGCGCCAATCTTCCATGCTGCCGGCCTCCTCGACGGTCTCGGGCAGGGGCATGAGCTTGACCCTATACCAGATGCCATCCACCTTGACGCAGCGGTGCTCGCCGTCACCGTCGATGTCGACCACCGGGAAGGGCTTGCGCGAGTAGGGCGGGTAACGCCGGCGAGGAGCGTTGGGCGTGGACTGCAAGAGTCCGGTGTCGGGGTCCACGTAGAGACCACCGACCGAATAGCCGTGAGGCATCACGACCAGGCGATCACCGCGCCGCTCCACCTGCAGGTCCACCGCCCAGGAGATGCGGTCCTGCAGCCGGCGGCCGTTGACCGTGCCGGCGGGAGCGCTGTGGCAGATGTCGGAGTAGACCTGATTCCAGGGGCGTCCCACCTGAGTGCGGAGGTAGCGGTAGAGGGGCGCCGAGTGCAGGCGCGAGTTGTCGTCGCGGTGCAGGCGACCGGGGCTCATGCTCTCCCGCTGCGGCAGAGCATCGGGGTCGGACTGCAGCAGACGCATCACCCCCTTGCGCTCACGGAAGGAAGAACCGGAGCGGGGGCGCCCGGTGATCACGCTGGTCATATCTTTTCTCATTCGTTCTCCTGTTTTTCTTGTTGACTGAGGAACTGGCGACAGATACCGCGGTAGTAGGCGGTGCTCTCTTCTTCGGGCACGAGACCGTAGAGATAGGCCAGGCGCGCCTTCTTGAGAGCGACAGCCGGGTCGACGAGCTTCTTCTTGGGCTTGGCTTCCAGAGCGGGAGCCGGCACAGAAAAGACCGCCATGACCTCGCTGCGATACTTGTCTGCCAGAGCCTTCACCTCACCGTCCAGATCGGCGAAACGCTTCTCGAAAGAACCGTCGATGAGGCGCAGCATCACATAGCGATGGTTGAGCTTCTCGCCCAACATCATCGAGATGTATCCGGCATTCTTGAACTTGATGCGCCGCCCATCGGCGAAGCGCACCACGAAACCTTCTTCATTGCTGTACTGAGGCTGCTTGACCAGGGCGAGCAAGTCGTCCAAGTTCTGCCCCTGCCAGCGAGAAGTAACGGTCAGACCCAAGCGCTCACCCAAACGGCGCAACCGCTCCCAGTCGTAATCTTCGAGGGTACGACGGTTGCGAGCGCCGATCAAGACGAATTCTTTGCGGTCACCGTAGTCGACGATGACATGGGTATCGGGGTGAATGAGCTCGCAAAGCAGGGTGAGGTCTTCACCAAACGCGCCGGATGCAAGCAGTCGAGCCGAAAGACTTTCCGAGGAACTTTCCGGACCAGACTCGCTCAGCATGGCATTTGCCAAAAGCGAGCTGGAGGAGAGGAAAGAACCGCGGGTAGTGGCAACCACTTTTCCTTGAAAGCGGAAGATGATTGCCAGATGTCCGTCCTGCTTGAGGGTAGCCGAGAAGGGCTGCCCGGCGTACGCCGACAGGTCGCTGGTCTCAGCGTGCTCTCCGAAGTTGAAGAACTTCTCGAAGGGCAGCGCCACCAAAGCGGCCCGGCGACTGAAGATGATGCCGCGGCAGAGGCGCAGCGGTTCGGTCCAGCCGCTGTGGTGCTTGTGCAGCGTGTTGTGCGCCACCGGCGTGTAGTTGAGCCCGATCAAAGGCAACTCGGGATGGAAGAAAGGCTTGACCACGGCAGTAACGGCGGGCATGTCGCCCTCGCGCTCATAGTGGAAGAGCCTGGCCATGAGTGCTTCGTTCTCAGCACGGCTGCGCCACTTGCGGAAGCCTTCGTCGTCTTTGACACGAGCTTTCACCAGAGCTTTCACAAAGGCTCTCAAACAATCGATTGCATCTTTCTTGGTCATTCTTATCCTCTGAAAACGAATAGGGGAGGTCCGGTGGACCTCCCCGCGTCAATCTTGAATTCGAACTTGACTGCGCCGGTCAGAAACCGACGGCGATCAGATAGACACCGCTCGCCACAGCGACCACCGCCACAGCGATCAGGGTCCAGAGCATGCCCATACCGAAGGCGCGCGTGACATCACCAGCGGTGCCGCCACTCTTGCGTGCGGCATAGCCCCGCCAGATGCCGACGCCGATCACGCCGAAGGCCATGGGCAGCCAGAAGCTGGAGAAGACGGAGGCGACGGCGATGGCAACCATCAGGGCGTAGTAGCCGAAGAATCCGCCCAGGGCGAAAACGACGGCGAGCACCAATCCGATCACCGACCAGCGCATGGCGGCGGGCCAGTTGGAGAAGCGCAGCTTTTCCTTGTTCATGGTCAGTCCTTTTCTTAGGTTTCCATAGCAAAAGAGAGCCGCACCTTTTGCTTGGTGCGGCTCCCTCTGCTGGTTTCGAACTTAGTTTACTTGCCCGCAGCGGCGGGCAGCACGGCGTCGCTGTTCACCACCTCGATGCCGGCGCCCTTGAGCTCGGCGATGACCGGCTCGACCGGACCCAGCCCGCGGCAGGCATCGATCACGACCCGCACCTTGAAGGGCGAACCCTGGAAGGTCTCGGCCGCGGCATCGAGAGCCGTGAACTTGACGCAGTAGTCGGTGGCCAGACCGATCACGTCGACCTCGATGTGGGTGGCGCCGGCTTCGACAGCCTTCTGCACCATCCACTCGGCCAGACCGGTGGAGGTGCCGAGGAAGGGGTACTGCGCCTTGAGCTCGGCGGAAGCCGCCTTGCCGTTGTCGTAGAAGGCGGAATAGCTGTCCACCCGCTTGTCCATGCCCTTGCGCACGGTGAAGGCGACGACGCTGCGATCGAGGCCCGGCAGGAAGTCGGCGTCGTCGGTGTTCTGCACACCGTGGACGGTCCAGAACTTCTGGACCAGACCGCTCAGCATGCCGTCTTCGAAGGGCTTGGCGCCGGGGTTGTTGGCGGCGAAACTGCCGTGGTCGTCGGGATGCCAGTCCTGGCTGTCGACGACATAGTCGTAGCCGCCTTCGCGCGAAAGCCGGTTGGCCGGAGCGACGACCTCGTCACCGTTGGGAACCGGCAGCGTGCCCTTGGGGCCGAAGCAGTTCTGAAGGTCGACGCGGACGAGGAAGCGGATGACCTTGGTGATTGCCTTGGTGTTCATGGGGTTCTTTCCTTGCAGACTTGCAGCCTGCGGGGTTTCGATCTGCGCTTGCGAAGCAGAGTCGATTGCGACCTGCTCCAGAAGCTCCCTTTCCTTCGACTGCGTCCAAGCAATCCAGGCATCCCCTTCGGCGTCGCTCGGCATGCGCCAATCGCCGCGGGGCGACAGGCTGATCGAGCCGACCTTGGGTCCGTCGGGCAAGCAAGAGCGCTTGAACTGGTTGTCGAAGAAACGAACCAGGAAGTCCTTCAGCCACTTGATGATGTCGGCATCGGAATACTTCCCGTCGAACTTGGCTTGGCGCGCCAGATAGAACATCTTCTCGGGAGTCTCCCCGAAGCGCACCATGTGGTAGAGAAAGAAGTCGACCAGCTCATAGGGACCGACTTTTTCTTCGGTCTTCTGAGCGATCTTGCCGTCCTTGCCCGTGGGCAAGAGCTCCGGCGAAATCTCGGTGCCGACGATGTCGACCAGCACGGAGCGGGTCTCACCTTCGAACACCTTGAGAGCAGCCCAATGCACCAAGAACTTCACCAGCGTCTTGGGCACCGAACAGTTGACGTTGTACATCGACATGTGGTCGCCGTTGTACGTACACCAGCCCTTGGCCAATTCGGAAACATCACCGGTACCAATGACGAAACCATTGTCCATGAGGATCTTGGTGCGCATGCGAGCCTGGACATTCTCGAAGTAGAGGTCCTTGAGTTCCTGCCCGCTGGCCACCGCCTGCTCTTGAGCAGCCACCAGCAGAGCAGTGAACCGCTCCACATCGAGGCCCTTGAGCTCGATACCAAAAGGCTTGTAACCTTCCTCCTGCATCTGAGCCAGACAGGCCTGCCGGATGTCCACTTCGCGAGCGGTGATGCCCAGGTGTTGCATGAGCGCGTGGGCATTGCCCTTGGTGCGCGCCGTCGTGCCGTAGCCGGGCATGGTGTAGCCGATGATGTTGCGGCGCGGTATGCCGAGCATGTCGAAAGTGCGAGCGGCAACGATGAGTGCGAGCGTGCTGTCGAGCCCGCCCGAAACACCGATGGTCACCCGAGGGTCTTTGCCAGAGCGAGCGCGCAGACGCTCCAGACGTTTGGCCAGAGCCGCAGTCTGAATATTGAAGATCTCGTGGCAGCGCGCGTCAAGGCTGGTCTTGTCCTTGGGCACAAACGGATGCGCGTCCACGAAGCGCTTGAGCTTCTCAGGCAGTGGCACCGCACCGACCTGGAAGTCGACACGCCGGAATCGACGCACTGCCGCCAACTGCGCTTGGCAGTCGGCGAAAGTGGCATTGACCAGACGCTCCTGCACGATGCGCTCCAGGTCGACTTCGGCGCTCAAGAGCAGGCTGTCCCGCTCGAAGCGCTTGTTTTCGGCCAGGAAACTGCCGTTCTCGCAGATCATCGAGTGCCCACTGAAGACCACGTCGGTGGTCGACTCATGCACACCCGAACTGACATAGACATAGGCGCAGATGTTGTGCGAGGCATGACTGGAGACCAGTTCGCGCCGGAAAGCCATCTTGCCCACCAGCTCGTTGCTGGCGGAGAGATTGACCAGAAGGGTAGCGTTGTTGAGCGCCGCCAGTGTGCCGGGCGTGAGGGGAGCCCAGGCGTCCTCGCAAATTTCGGCACCGATGACCAGCTCGGGGAAATCGACTGCCTGGAAAAGCAGGTCGACGCCAACCGGTACGGTCTCACCGAAGATATTGACGTGGGTGGTGGAACCGAGAGCCGGCGAGGCGGCAAACCAGCGCTTCTCGTAGAACTCTTTGTAGTTGGGCAAGAAAGTCTTGGGCACGATGCCCAGAATTTTGCCGGCACTGAGAGCCACGGCGCAGTTGAAGAGCTTGCCGTCGATGACGATGGGCGCGCCGACAAAGACGATGCCACCGAAGTTGGCGCTGGCGTCCTTGACAGACTTGAGCGCTTCCATGGTGGCATTGAGGAGCGAGCGCTGCTGGAAGAGATCGGCGCAGGTGTAACCGGTCAAACCCAGTTCGGGGAAGACCAACACCCGCACACCTTCTGCGGCGGCGCGAGCCATGAGAGAAATAGTCTCGGCGGCATTGAATGCCGGATTACCGACTGCCACCTTGGGCACACCGGCGGCAGCCTTGATTAAGCCGAGGCTTGAGGTTTTGGGCGCGGCGACATAAGCCGTTCGCAGCTCTGTATTGTTGTTTTTGTCAGTCATAGTCTTTCCTCAGGCGATTAGCCTTGTATAGCAGATTATCTCAGGTCGGGCTCGTTTCTTCTCAGACGAGCTCGGCCCGCCCCTTGGAAACAGCCACCGCCAGAAGCTCTGCGATGGATTGAACAAGCAGAAAGTCGTC
>JAIETF010000034.1 GCA_019745415.1 Candidatus Obscuribacterales bacterium
GAGTCAATAAAGCAGCGATCTTTGAATATGTTCACTCTTGTGGCAATCGGTGTCGGAGTTGCTTATGCCTATAGCGTTACTGCCGTTTTCATGCCGGACCTATTTAGCAATTCTAGAAATCTCCATAGCGGTACTGCACATGTGTACTTTGAAGCGGCTGCAGTAATAATCACTCTAGTAATTTTAGGTCAGATTCTGGAGCTGAAAGCACGCAACCAAACAAGCAGTGCCATAAAAGCCCTGATGACTCTGGCGCCGAAAACAGCGCGACTTGTTAGCCTCGATGCCAGCGAAAAGGATATCGCTTTAGAGGATGTTTTAGTCGATAACATTCTGCGGGTTCGGCCCGGCGAGAAAATTCCTGTTGATGGAGTGGTGCTTAATGGCAACAGCAACATAAACGAATCGATGGTCACAGGAGAGCCTGTCCCAGTTGCAAAACAACCAGGCGACATAGTCATTGGCGGCACTATGAACGAAACCGGCGCGCTGATAATGAAAGCTCAGCGTGTTGGCCACGATACGCTGCTTGCTCAGATTGTAGCTATGGTTCTAGAGGCACAACGCAGCCAAGCGCCGGTGCAGAAACTCGTAGATAAAGCAGCAGCGATATTCGTGCCTGCGGTTTTGCTTGCTGCGGTAGCCACGTTTTGCTTTTGGCTGTGGTTTGGACCTCAATCAGTGTCACTGGCCTTGCTAAATGCAGTCGCGGTGCTAATAATTGCTTGCCCTTGTGCCCTTGGATTGGCCACGCCTATGTCTGTCATGGTCGCAACAGGAAGAGGTGCTTCTGCCGGAGTGCTCGTTAAAAACGCTACTGCTTTGCAAAAACTTGAGAAGGCAGACATTTTTGTTATAGACAAAACTGGCACCTTGACTCAAGGCAAGCCGAAGCTGACATCAATAATTGCACTTCCCAACTTCAGTGAGCTAGATCTTTTACGCCTGGCAGCAAGTGTAGAGAAAAGTAGTGAACACCCACTGGCCTCGGCCATAGTTGCGGCCGCCCAAGGGACAGTGTCGCTAGCCGAAACACAATGGTTTTCCGCCGTCGCAGGCAAAGGAGTGACCGCTGAGGTGGACGGTCATCAAATAGCATTGGGGAACGACAAGCTTTTCGCCCAACTGGGCATCGACATAACTGCCGTCACTGAAGAAGGAGACAAACTAAGAAATGACGGACAAACAGTTATGTTCATTGCTGTAAACAACGCAATCGCCGGCACAATAATTATTGCCGATCCTATCAAGGACAATGCCAAAAGCGCTGTCGCCGACTTAAAGGCACTAGGCGTGAGAGTCATGATGCTGACTGGCGACAGCGAACGCACAGCGCATGCAATCGCGCGTCAACTGGGGATAGAAGATATAGAAGCCGGAGTTCTGCCGGCACAAAAAGCAGACTCAATAAAAAAATTGCAGGTTCAAGGTCATATCGTAGCTATGGCTGGTGACGGAATCAACGACGCACCAGCCTTGGCTCAAGCCGATGTTGGCATCGCGATGGGAACCGGCACAGACGTGGCGATAGAAAGTGCAAGCATTATATTAGTGAAGGGTGATCTAGCCGGACTAGTTAGAGCAAGAAGACTCAGCAAGGGGATGATGAGCAACATCAGACAAAATCTTTTTCTTGCTTTCGGCTACAACATTTTGGCCATACCGATCGCCGCTGGGGTGTTTTATCCAGTACTTCTCAACCCGATGATTGCCAGTGCAGCAATGAGTCTTAGCTCATTTTCGGTAATAGTAAACGCACTACGTCTTCGTGGACTAAAGTTATAACGATTATGTGCGCGTCGTTTCGGTTGGGTTATTTTTTCGTTTTCATCTTGTTCATGACAAACATGCCTAGGCCCATTATGACCGAGCAAGCAACGATACAAAAAAACAGCATCTCGAAATTCATAGCCATGTTTTCATGTTTTACCAATTCGTCGAAGGTAGATAGTTGAGCTTTACGCAAAGGCGCCTATACCGATAGCAGGATAGGCGACTTTGCGAAGGAGTTTTACTTAATTAGACGGCAACGGCTGTTTTGGATAACTTTTCGCATTGCTCTGCGCAGCGCGTGCAAGCATCTGCACAGTTTTGACATGCTGTCATATCGGTATGCTTACTGCACTCAGCAGCGCAGGCACGGCAGATTTTGGCACACAATTCGCAAATTTCTTTATAGAATCTACTATTGCTCGAAAGCAACTTTATGCAGAGTGTGCAGACTTCAAGACAATCGCGGCAGAGCTGAATGCACTCAGAATGTTTTTTGGGACTCTCTGATTGTAGACAACAACTAAAACATTCCGAACAGGCGGTCAAACACTCTGTACAGGCCTTGATACAAGCCTCAAATTCTTTTTTCAACATGATATTTTCCTTCCTTTGTGATTACAGTTGCACTGTGTCACACTCCAGGCTTATAAAAACCACAGCTTAATCAGGGGGTACCCCATGCAAAAAATGGGAACTTTAGCGAGAGCGGGCTACAACATTGGCTTTCAAGATGCCCTGCCCTCGTATGGTTTTAAAACCCTGCTACTTATAGCATCCGTATACCACTACGATGATTTGGAAGCTCATTCATAGATAGGCGATAGCAATGAAAATCTCAATCCTTTTGGTTACTCTTTTGCTAAGCCTCAATGCGGCCAAAGCAGGCCCGATGCCAGTCGGCGCGAACACCAGGCCAATTTACGGTGGTTCGCAGCGACCCACACCTGAATGGGCAAAAGCTCACCCGAAGCTTACAACGGCACAGACAGCAATAGTGCCTCATACCTGCAATAAGAACCTGCATTCAAAACGATGTGTAAAAAAATGCATTATCCAAGCCACAAAAACTCAACCAACTGGACTGCCCACAATGTGGCATGTAAGGGGCGGCAGTGCTTTTCCCGTGCGAAACAAGCAAGCTGAAAAAGTCATCCTAGATCTGATCTATCCTGCAAAAACAGCACGGAAACGGCAAGTACAGGCTGTGATAAAGACCAACTAATTTTTACAGGGTGACATCGATCTGAGTTGGACTAACATTTTTAGCAATTTTCTGAAGGATACGAAAGTCCGATCCGAGCCTGCAAATTGAGTCACAATGGGCACGCAGGTCATTAAATAGGATGTACGATAATTTTGGGCTGTTAGCGCCGGCAAATGCCGGCCTTATCAATTGCGCCACCACTTCTTTTTCTCGACCATCTGGAGCAACTAGGCATATCAGCATATCGGCCTGGGGTAAAGAAATAGCCAGGTCGGACAATCGTAAAATCCCTGAATAAATAGATGTACTTTTCTCAACTTCAAAGGCACAAACTATCTTGTTTGTACCGGCCTCAAACCAGAGCACATCGATAAGGCCTATTGTTGATGCTATATCTGAATCAACCGGCAAGGCCGGAAGATTGCAAAGACAATGGAATGAGAAACTTTCTCCATCGTAAGAACGGCTTCTATCATTGGCAGCTACTATAACGTCGTAGCCGAGGGCTTTGCCAATTTTCACCAACCTGTATTGCATTTCGGTATGTGACTGCTCTTCTTTGATGTCGAGCTGAATTTGTTCATGACGCTTCTTTTTCAGACTTAACCGTTTCTTTAAATCAGCATCAAGAAAGGCATCAGCATTCTCTTCCACGACTAGCTTGCCAGAACCAATTTCAAAAAGCAGACCGGAAATGGCGCCGAGATCTTTGGAAAGTAGATTTTTGAACTGCTCATTTGTCTGAATAATTGTGGCGCGCATATTGAGAAAACTTGACCAGGAGCCGAGTTTCTTATTGTCTCTGTAGAGAATATTGAATCCATTGAGAATTGCAGTATTGAATGGTGGCACAAGGGTTGGATGCAAAAAATAAATGATATTGGCTGCTGCAGGTCCCAGCCCCTTGATCTTTTTCTCGGACAGGGTCAGTATTTCACGCAATAAAATTTCTTCCCGGTTGGCATTCAGGCAATTCTCAAGAAACTGCGCAAAGTAGCGTTTATTGATTTCATTTTCATAAATATCTGGGATGCGCAATTTGGGCTTCCAGTAAAAAGCGTGCGCTGCACCCTCAAAGACCTGCTTTTGCTCAGTTATCGAATTAAGAACTACCTCTAAAGAGGAGCCTTTGAAGTCATTACCAAAGGAGCCACTTTTAACATCTTTGATTACTTGTTCAACTCCGTGCCGAATAGCGCGGAATGCTTTCAACCGCTGAGCGTTATCGATAAACCAAGTTTGATAAACCGACTCTTGATCGTGCTTATAGGCTTGGACAATAGACTGAAAACGTTC
Organism: Candidatus Obscuribacterales bacterium; assembly: GCA_019745415.1. Lineage (GTDB taxonomy): Bacteria > Cyanobacteriota > Vampirovibrionia > Obscuribacterales > Obscuribacteraceae > Obscuribacter. The sequence goes on from JAIETF010000034.1 coordinate 4,274, forward strand.
CTGGTTGAGCACGAATTATTACAACTCCTTTTTATTGAAAATTTAGAATAGAAGAGCTAGTGATGCTGATGAACAGTTTTCTCACCAGCTAGAGTTGCGAGCTTTGGAAAGATCACATGTTTTATAAAAGTGTTCATAATGCCATACATCAAGAAGGTTAGAACCAAGCATGTCCAGAACTGTTTATTCTTCCAGACTGATTGCTCTCCCATCTTATGCTCGCGCCAGATCCAGATGAGACTTCCTAGAAGCATCAGTCCACCCAGCACATCAAATATCAGATGATGTCGCATTAGGCTGAGAAAAGTAGAGCCGGCCGAAAGCCCTAGCATAAGTGGTATTAGGGGCACCGAACAACAGAGGCAGGCAAGAAATGCGGAGAGAACAGCAGCAAAATAGCTCCATAGAGACTTTTTTCGTTCCGCCCTTTTGCAACAAGCGTGAGCGCCAACATCCTCACCACCTTCAATATCCATGATTTCCCGCCTTCTTCCAGATCCGCTCGGCCCTTTGGTCGGCCGCATCGGCCTCAGCGAGTCGTCCATTTTTCCTGAGTAAGCCCGCGTAATTTTCCAACACAGTAGCCAGCTCCGGATGGTCAGGACCGAGAGTAAACCCCATAATCTCGATAGATCGTTCATACAAGGGCTCCGCTTCCGCACATCTATTGTTATTGCAATAAAGAGACGCTAGGTTATTCAGAGACTCAGCTACCTCGGCATGCTTGCTTCCCAGGTTACGCTCACGTATATCCAAAACCTTTTTATAAATACTCTCAGCCTCAGCAGACTGACCATTGTCAGAATAAACTACAGCAAGACCGCTCATGAGCCTAACTGTTTCCAGATCTTCTTTGCCGAACCGACCTTCCATGATTGATATGGCTCGTTTGTAGAACTGTTCAGCCTCCTGGTATCTGCCAATACGATGGTAGTGAGCAGCAAGATTGCTTAAATCTGTTGCCAGATCAGGGTCATCCGCGCCTAGTGACGCTTCGTCTAGTGTCAGTGCCCGTTGGTAAAGAGGCTCAGCTTTGTCGTGCTTGCCCTGAGTGCAGTAGGCAAGGGCCAGATTGTTTAGAGTATGAGCCAACTTTGGGTCGCTGGCTCCAAATGACTCGGCTTCTTTTAACGCAGCACTATACATGTGTTCGGCAGCAGCAAAGTCGCCCTTTTCAAATGCCATCCGGCCTGCCGCCATATGCATGTTCCACTTGTTTGTATTTTGAACTGATGACATAACACCGCCCTTTTGATTAACTAGCAATAGAAGGACTTCAGTTGGTTGGCTAAAGGCTGCCCTGGGGCCTTCAGCTCGATGTTTTTGGATCTGATACCTCATCACAGTTTGCCTGGCAGATAACCAGGCCCAAAAGGCCAAGACCGACCAGAGATAGCGGTGCCAGAACCGGCGGTCCCCCTCCATCAAGTGGAATTTTGCCTGGCATCATACAAACAACTTTCAGAACCATGCACATGGCCATCCAGGGATCGCCTTTGCTGTGTAGCCAAAAGCCGGTAAGGCCCACTAATGGGGCAATGCCAAAACCCAGCTTAACTATCATGTGCCCGCCTCGACCCCAAATGGCCAGGCCAAATCCACCACCAACGAGCATTATCGAAGTGTACGCAATTGGAATCCAGGCCTGCCACTTTTTGCCTAAAACTGCTTGATGCTCAAATCGCACTTCAATGAGAAGGAGGGCTAGTCCTACTAAAAGCAGCAATACTGCTACTCTTTGTGCAATTCGGGGCTTGCTGAGTTCAGTCAAAAGGTACACCATAGGACTTTTCATAGGCCTGCCTATTGGGTCACAATCGAGTGCACGTGAACTGATTTTTCAGTAGGGTCAATGTGTCCGGTGATGGCAACTTGTTTGCCGGCGACCTCTTTTGCTTTGTCTTGATCCGACAAGCCATACATATCGCCTTTGGCATCAACGAGAACGTATTTGGCACCACCAGCCACACATTTTGCCGCGCATGCAGCAGGATCAGTTGTTGCTCCGCCCATTTTAGAATGGTCTTTTCCACACATGCTGTCGCTAATGACACCATTTATGGTGCCCAGATAAACTCCGCCGGCAGCTGTTGGCGTGGCGGTCGCCTCTTTAGCAGCTGTTGCATCGGTTGACGCTGCTGTCGAAGCTGCCGGGGCCACTGACGGTGCAACACTTGAGTCGCTTGTTTTAGCACTGTTGCTGCATCCACTCAGTAAAAGAATTAAGAGCGCAGAAGCAGCCGTAGTTGATGCGATATTTAGTTTCATGATTTGTCTTCTCCAATTAGCCTTTATATGTCACCGCTGGCAAAGGTAAGGCGAGCCTCGGCTAGTCGATATTTGTAGATTGATTCCAGTAAAGTTAGTCTTGCTTGAAACATCTTGACAGCGGCGTCAAACTGCTCAAGGGCAATAGATTTGCCCACTTCGTAGCGAGCATGGAAGAGTCTGTGATCTTCTTCGGCGGAAGTCACTTCTTCTCTTGCCAATAGAATGTTTCGTCTGGCTAAATCAAGGTCTATCCAGCCTTGGGATACTTCTTGCGCAACTTTGAGTTCGACATCGCGTTTAGCAATTTCGGCCTCACGCACTGCTGCATTGGCAGCTCTGAGCTCGTTGAAGCGGCTGCCGGAATCAAAAAGGGTTACTCCGCCCATGACTCCGATAAACCCGCCCCAGCGTCCATTAGCATTACCGTCGGGTGAACTTCCTGAAATATTGCTACCGAGCCCATAAGCGTTAACTTGAGGGGAATATTTACTTCGAGCAATTTGCCTGCGAGCCTTCATTTCAGCTACGCGGTTGAAGGCTCTCGCTAGTTCCGGCCGTGCCTTTGCCGCCTCTTCCATGAAGCTATTCAAATCTCTCGTCAATTCACTATAGACAAGCTCGTCTTTAAGCGAGACTGTTGAGCCAATATTGACGGCCATAACCACTTTGAGATTGAGCAGGGCGCTATTGAAATCACGGTAGCGCTCGTTAAGCAATATTCGTGCCTTCGACAGTTCTGATGATTCACGCAGATAATCGGCTCGTGGGGCTTTGCCCTCATCTACCCGAGCTTTCATATTGGCCGTGCTCGACTCTCTGAACTTGACGTAATCAGCAGCCACTCTGAGATTTGCTTCTGCCCAGGCCGCGTTCCAATATGCTTCTTTCACTTTAAACGCGGTTTGAATGCGAGTCTCTCTGAAAGCAGCGAGTGACTGTTTCTCTAGCGCACGCGCTGCCCGGTAGCCCCCCATAAGCCGCCCACCAGTGAAGATCGGCTGTGTTCCAGCAAAGATCAAACTGAGCGAAGTACCTTTCACTATGGGTTGCATCGGAGCGGAAGCGACGGTGGAATCACCCGGAAAGAAAAGCATCTGGTTGAGAGATGAGGTTGAATAAAAAGTATTGAATGATGCTGATGGGCCAAATTTACCCAATGAGGCGCGTGCTAAATACTTTGACGCTTGCCAGGACTGCTCTGATTGCTGAAGTGTGTAATTGTTCTGTATACCTTTCTTGACCGCCTCATCCACACCTAATGGGCCAGTACTGAGCGGTAATTCGCCGGATGGAGCCTCTTTTGTCACTTGCAGGCGGATGGGGTTATTGCTTGTAACTTCATTAACAGACGTTGATGAATAGCCTCCTAAGGTCGCGTTTTGTTTTGATTCCGGCAATGCATTCTGAAGTATCGGTCCTCTTAAGTCTTGAGCCAAGCTCGCAGAGCCTTGGAAAAGGCTGAGCAAGGGAACCAAAAGCAAGCAAGCATTTTTAAAAAAAGTCTCCCTCACGGCTTAACTGCCTCCTTTTGCACTTGCACAGATTTGCTCGAAGCTAGCCTGATTTCCTGCGCTTGCTGTTTTTGCTTTTGGTTGAGAATTGACCAGCCACGTTCTGAAAAAGAGACTTCAACCGCTCTTAATTGACTGCTTGGTGCCTTTAACCGTGCTGCTATAGCGGTGAGTTGACCGACATCTACTTTGCTATTTGATGGCTGCTCTTGAGTTGATTGAAGCGGGCTAATTGCCTCTTTTACTGCGGCGTTGAGGGGAGCAAGCTCTCGTTGGCGCTCACTTTCGCAGCGCTTCAGTTCAATGACCTGCTCAGGAGCGAGCCCTAGCTGGGTCTTCCACAGAAGTAAAAGCGCTGGCGCGGGCTTTCTATCAAGTCTGTTTTCACCACTAGCTTCGACTTTTCTCTCAATTCTTACTTTTGACGGTCGCAGTAAATTCCAACTTATTAGGAGAATCAGACAGACGATCATTGCTATAGTGCCTGGGCCAGCCAGTTTAAGCGTGTTCACTTTCATGACTTCTTGCCTCCGCCGAATTTCCGACCGAGCCAATTAACCAGGTCATCGGTATAGGCGTGCATTATCGGTATATCGAGCAGGCTCAAGACAGTACCAACAATCAGTCCACCGACAACCACAGTCCCCAGCGGCGAATAAGCATCCATGCCGGTCTTAGGAGCAATAGCTACTGGGAGCATGACTATAACTGTGATGATTGAAGTCATCAAAATCGGCCTGAGACGCTCAGGGCAGGCTTTGATAATGGCTTCGTCTCTGGTCATGCCGCTCTCGCGGTGGCGCAATATTTGGTCAATAAGCAAGATGGCGGTAGTGATATCCATGCCGGTCAAAATAATGACTGCCATGATCGACACGCTGGAAAAGGCTTGATGAGCCAGCCAGAGAGCGAAGAAGACGCCTGACAGCTCAAGGGGCAGCGAAAATACCATCTGAATAGGTTGTAAAAATCCTCTAAATTGAGCCACCAAAACGAGAAAGATAAACAGCAAGGCTAGCTGAAGACCCATGAGGAGGCGCCCAAAGGCGTCCATCATCTGAGTCATATCCCCTCTCATTTCAATCGTGTAGCCTGGCGGCCAATTCATGTTAGCCATGGCTTTCATCATCACTTCCATCCCAACATCCATTGATGGAGGCTCGCCTTTGCGGTAATAGCCCATTACGGTAATGGCACGACGCATCTGGTCGTGACTCAAGACTGTGGGTGCTTCTCTGTATTCAAGGCTGGCCATAGTTTTGAGTGGAAACTGTCTGCCATCGGGAGAGGTTATGCTCATTTGCAAAAGGTCTTGCTGATTGCGTCTCTGGGGCTCGTCATAGCGCACAAGAATAGTGCGCTGCCTGAGGTTCGGCAGCCTGAAATACTCATTTGTCAAAGCGCCTGTGATTGAATAATAGGCCTGGTCTGCTATCTGCGAAGGAGATAGACCGACTTCCTGGGCTCGTCTTGGGTCGACCTTTATTTCCCAGTCAGGCTTACTCAAGGTCCAATCGGTTGCGACCTGGTGCATTCCGTAGGTATCTTTTGCCACTTGGGCCGTTTGCTCTGCTAGCCTGGTGAGAATGCTCATGTCAGGACCGGTAACTAAAATGGAAATCGGGGCTTGCGAACTGGCCATAACATCCGAGCCCATTTCTTTAATTTGCAAGCGCCTGATGCCTGGAATAGTTGCTATAGCTTCCGTTTGAACACTATCCATGACGTCCCAGATAGTCTTCTTACGCTCATCTTTATCACTCAGCGTGATCATGAATGTGGCGAAATTAACTCCGGGCATGTTGTAACCATTGAAATATGTGCCACCGGGGTCGGTGCCAAGCTCCGCAGATACATGTTCAATTTCCGGGTGTTTGAGCATGATCTTTTCAACACCAGTTGTAATCGCTTCTGTTTGAGCAAAAGACAAGCCTGGACTTACCTCCAATACTCCATAGGCCTGGCCGACATCGGCCAGTGGCATCATCTCACTACCGATAAAGTTGTAGAAGGTAAACCCGATAATAATGGTGGCAAAAATACGGGCCATGTTAACGAAGCGATGCACGAGCATCCAGGCGACAAGCCTGGCGTAGCCGTGCTCTAGCTTGACTAGCATATTGTCGAACGGCTCTAAAACTCGTTCTCTCAACAGACGAGCTGGCCAGACTTCGCCTTTGTGTTCACCATGAAGAGGCTTTGCTCTCAAGAACTTTTCAGCCAGCACAGCTGTTAAAGTCAGAGATACCAGGAATGAAGCAAGAAGACCAAATATGATTGGCCAGACCAAACCGATAAACATTTGCTGCACAATGCCACCGCAAAATAGCAGTGGTGCCAGGGCAAGAATCAGTACCAAAGTCGATGCCGCAACAGCCAGACGTACTTCTGTGACACCTTCAATAGTGGCTGTACGTGGGTCTTTTCCCATACGCAGATGTCTTTCTATCGAGTGAATATCAATAATAGAGTCGTCAACAAGTCTCCCAATTGAAAGCAAGAGGCCAATTAGAGTTGAGCTGTCGAGGGTCAAACCCATAGGTATAAGAGCCAAAACCGCCATTGCCAGAGAAATTGGAATAGTGATCATCGAAATCAAGGTAGCTCGCCACTCCCCAAGAAATAGCAATACGGCTATTCCCGTAAGTAAAATGGCGGTGCCAAGCTCTTCCAACATGTTGCGCAGCAGGATACTGACAAAGTGTGAATTATCGTAGCTGACTTCAAAATGTATGCCTGGATAATCTTTCTCCAGAGCAGCGATCTCTTTTTTGATGCCCGCTATAACCACAGGAGAACTAGCTTCAGGAGTTTGAATGACGCTTATTTCTATACCTGGCTCGATCTTGTCTTTATGAACATGGTGATAGGCAGCGCGTTTTTCCCAGTAAGTGTCGATTACCCGGGCGATATCTTTGACATAAATGACTCGATCACCGATTGATTTGATCGGATAACTTTCCACCTGCCGTGTCCCCCTGGCAAGAGTGTCTATTCGAGCAATAGCCTCCTCGCCACCACTTGTCAGGCGACCAGCTGGTTTTGCTACATTTTGTCTGTCTAGGGCGTCTCTGACATCTAAAATCGACAGACCAAATCCAGCTAATTTGTTGCGATCAACTAATACCTGGAGCTGCCTTTTGTACCCACCGAAAGCATAAATAGACCAGACATCAGGCACTCTTTTTAGTCTGTTGGTAATGTCGTTGTCGGCCAGCTCTCTGAGCCTTACCGGGTCCCAACCAGGTGCCGTCAAATTGAAAGTGAGCACCGGTAAGTTGAGCGGATCAATAAATAGAACCCAGCTTGGCTTGAGGTTGGCACCAGTGACGGGCAAGTCGGCTTGAACGACGTTCATCAGCGCTTGTGTCTCTACCAAGGCGCGCTTCATGTCTGTGCCGTATGGAAATTCAAGGGAGACCATTGAAAATCCTTCTTGCGAGGTCGAGCGAATGAACCGCACTCCTCGAATATCAACCATGCGCTCTTCAATGGGCTTGCTTATAAAAGTCTCCATCTCCTCAGCTGATAAGCCTGGCTGCATGCTGATTACGCCAATCATCGGACTTTGAACATAAGGCATCAATCGCTTCGGCATGTAAAAGCCGATAGCTACAAATGCCAGGATCACCATAGCCATGTAGAAGGCCGCGATTGTGTAAGGGTGATCAATTGACCAAGCAGTAACGTTAAAGCCACTGGCGTGAGCTTTCAGATTGCTAGTAGGGCTATCTTTCTCGCTTGTAGTCACGATTAAGGCACCTCAACGTCAAGCGTCGTATCGACGGGAGCTGTTCCGGGAGGACTGATAGTTAGTTTCAATCGCCAGAGACCGCTTGAAAGATCGCTTTTCAGCTGAGCCTTTCCGTCTCCGCCAGTAGTGCCGTGCAAGTCAGGACCAGCCATGTCACCCATACCGGGCATTGAAGTTTTCCCGCCAATACCAACACCGGAAACCGCACCACCACTGTGCTTGCTTATTTCAACGACAGTAAAATTGTTGCCGCCTTTAGCCGGTTGAAGCGAGATTTTCAGCATAAGTTCGCCAGACATCTCTTCGTGAGTCCAATTATTTGAAGCGTCAAGCCTGTTGCCCTGAACCTCTGACGCCTTCGGTAAAGTGACGGGTCCGGCGTCATTCCAATCAGTCGCTATGACAGAGACACCAGGCTGTAGGCCGGCGTAACCGGCATAGATAACTTGATCGCCTTCTGACAAGCCCGATATGACTTCGGTCTTGTCGGGGTTGGTCAGACCGGTGACGATATCCACCAAATTTGCCTGATTCTTGCCACCACGCTCTTTTTCAACAAGCGGCATGCCGCATTTTGGACACTTTCCCGGTGCATCTTTGATCACTTCCGGGTGCATGGTGCACGTGTATTGAGTCTTGACTTGCGAATCTTGTTTTGCTTCGTTCAGCTCGACAAGTTTTAGCTCCATACCGCACTTCGGGCATTTTCCCGGTTTGTCAGAAACAACCTCTGGATGCATCGGACACTGATATTTCTTGTACTCAGAAAACGCTTGTGCAGAACCAGCTTTCCATATTTTCGCCTTGCCTTCCTTCCAAATAATGGCACTGGTTGGGACCGTTAGAGCGCTTCTCTCTCCTGTGGAAATGCGCATCACCACATATTGCCCAGGCAAATATTGAAAGGAGTGGTGTGAATCTGTTAGGCCTGAAGACTGAGGTTTTGCTTTTACAACATTGTCTATAAGAGCCTCTACTGTGATTGTTCGACTGGCAGGGTCCGCCGCCGGGAAAATAGAGGTTATCTTTGCAATCTGTTCTTGTGACGAATTTTGCGAGCCTTTGATGTAGACCTTGTTGCCTAGAGCTAGTTTATCGGAGTCTTCACCGGCAACTTCTGCCTGCACCCTAACTTGCTTGATATGAGCAACTTTCAAAAGCATCATGCCCGGGTTTACCACAACACCGGGGCTGATCAGTCGCTTGGTTACGACTCCATCTTCTTGAGCTAGAATGCGGGTATAGTCTTCGTAGGCAGTGGCATACCGCAGTGCCGCTTCAGCTTGTTTGGCTTGCGAATACTGGTGGCCGACGTGATGAATCATAGTGTCGAGAGCAGCTTGAGCAGCTAGTTTCGTGTTCTTAGCCTCTCTCTGTTTGGCTTGGGCTTGTTCAAACTGAGCTTGAGCAACATTGAATTGAGCTAGCTCTTTTTGGTATTCATCAAGTGAAACCACCTGCGATTGCAGCAAATTACTTTGTCTTGCCAATTCAGGTTTCCAGTAATTCAAATTAGCTTGGGCTTCGGCAAGCCCTTTCTCAGTGGCTATTTGAGCCTCTTTCGCAGCTTCAAGCTCGTATTTCTTCTGCGTAAATTCTGATTTTGCGATACCTGCATTATGCATAGCAGCATCTTCAGCGCTGGCAGCTTCCATGCGCTTATCGGCATATTCAGAACTGCCGGCTACGTCAAGCTGCACTAGCAGCTGACCTTTTTTGACGCTATCGCCTGGATAGACAAGCATCTTCACCACTCGGCCGGTGACACGTGGATAAATGTCTTCGTCGGTGTAGGCTTGGACCGTCCCGGTATAGGTCACTGAGCCTGATATAGGCTCTAGAGTGGCCTCTGCAATTGCAACAGGAACGGCGCCTTTTGGTGGCACCATGACGCTCATGTCCATGGCCTGCGATTCCAGGACACTCATCTGTCCCGGTTTTTTAAAAATTTGCACAATAAAGAAACAAGCGATTGCAACAATTACAAGCGTTACCACGCCCCAGATATTGTGCCTAAGCCCCTCCAAGAAACTCTTTTTCTCATGGCTCTGCGCCTGATGCTCAGGTTCACTTTGCATTTTGTCCATCTCCTGAATCGCGTGAACTGCTGGGCTCATCGACTTCGACTACTGATTTCACTGTCAGCAAGCCCTTTTTTGTTGCGCCCAGGATGCGCACATAAATTGCACTGTTCTTTTGGCTTTTCTTCAGAGCCTCGATAGCCAGCTTGTTGCCCTGGCTGTCGAGGGTAAACCAGACGCCGTCAGCAAAGAGGCAATAGCCCTTCTTCTGGCAGTTAAGCATCAGGCAACAGTCTCTGGTGTGATTCTTGATGAAATCTAGTGGATTGCTATCTTGCCTAACAGAGTCGGAGCACTGCTTGTCGAGAAGATAGCCGATATAATTTCGGTCGCTGGCTCCGACTGTACCTGAGCAGAACGTTAAGAGCGCGATGACGCTCCAGCATAGGGAAAAAAGCCCTGTTGAAATTTTCATTTGATAGTCTCGTCAGCAAAGCACTGCTCTGCCTGTGTAAAGGCCCAGATAAAACAATGAGCGCCGCACAACCGACTCCGACTTATGAAGTCGAAGCAGCATCACGGCGCACTAACTGTTAGATCAGAAAGACGCGCTTATACAGGTATGTTTTGCTGGAACCAATACCCTTTTGCCAGGGTGGGGCTCGGTTAAGTCTTGCTAGCGGGTCAGCTATATGTGCACTAGCCAGTAGATCCGAACTCTTGCTAAAAGATATTGCTAAAAGATCAGGATTATAGTCGGGCAGGAGACTCAGGCTATTTGCCAGCCCGGGAACAGCTGGGCTCATCATGCCGCAGCAGGACTTCGGTTTAGAAATTTTGACACCGGCACTACAACAATCGCTCTTAACTTCCTTTTCGCAACAGCTGTGCATTTGGGAAGGAGAAGCTACTACCAGGGCATCACAAGCACAAGATAGGCGCGGTACTCCATGGAATATCGCCAGCGCTAAAAATAAAGTGATTAGGATCTTATGCACTGATGTTGTCAATTACCTTTCGTCAATAGACAATATACACCTCTTTTCAACGCCGGGATAAGAATTGCGATTGAGCCCCAAAAGCCTAAGCCTTGGCCAGAGCGTATTTGCAGGCTTTAGAAATTATTTTCGAATGGCCCTAAACTTGGTTTCAATTTCTCACAACTAAATAGCAAAGATGATTTTCATCACTGTCACAACATTTTCACGTTGTGGCTGAGAGAATCGACTCTGGCCATGTTAGAGCCCGAGCTATTTTCCTCGGAGCTGGCATGAGCTGTATCTCTACTTCGATACACAACCCCAAATTTACCAAAGACAACGAGTGATAAGTCATGTCAAGGCATTCCGAAGTAGTAACACCTAGACTGGACAGCATGGGCGATGGCAACGCATTGAAGCCTCATGATCAACCTGGCCTCCACCATCAAGCGGTGAATCTTCTGAGCAGTCCTGAGGGCCGCTCCCTCGCCGCACTACCCAACACAGGCCAGACACCGGACTTGCATCGAGTTGCGATTACAGACAATCATACCGTTGCATTGAATGCCGGGCTAAATCCTTCAAAGCCTTTGTCCGAGCTTTCTAAAGCCGGAGTTATTGACGACAAGACTGTTATGGGTTCAGACGCTGGCCTAGACAGACATCCAGCAACAGACAAAGAAATACCGCGTATTGCTGTGCAGTTGGAAAACAAGGATGACCCGGGCAATTTAAAACCTCATTTTGTAATTAAAGAAGACGGAAAGATAGAAATGCGGGGCAATCCCGAGACTCTAAATTCGAAAGACATTCAAATCAACCTGGAGAGAAAGGACGGTCAAGTCAACCCGACAGAAGCTCAGACGAAGGCTGCTGACGAATTAGTCAAATATTTGGCGCAAAGAATTTCTGCAAGCGACCCAGCTGCAGCTAAAGCCGGCATTGAACTAAATGACAAAGACGACGTTGTCTCTAAAGAAACAGAGCAAAAACAAAATTTAAAGCCGACTGAAGATCTTAGTAACGTCACTCCGCAAACAAGATCGGCTGTCCAAGACAGCCACAGACTCAGCGGCTCGCGTGGGGTCGATATGCCTGGTGCTGCCACAGACGGCATGATGTCGCACACGCGCGGAGTGCCAAGGCAGCCAAACGAAACCGACAAAACCATGGGTGTGAAAGAAGCTGTTGCAGGTCTGTGGAGACCGGATCATGACCATCCATATGAGACTATCCGAAAGCATCCTGACGGCTCCTATCGGGTTGGTCGCTATGGATTTTCCGGCAAGCAATTAAATGCATTCATGGAGAGCTTAGGTGATCCACCAGATCCAGCAAT
>JAIETF010000060.1 GCA_019745415.1 Candidatus Obscuribacterales bacterium
GAATGATTTCAAAGCGTATGTGGAGGTAAACAAACTGCCATGAAAAGAGCACTAACGGCACTGGCGATAATTGCAGCGACGCAAGGAGCGTATGCTCAGGGCATTTTTCAGCCGATAGAAACGCAAGCGCCGCAGCGCAACCGAGAGGTGATGGCCGAGTTAATTATGGTGGCGTCAGCTGCTCCGAAGTACGAGAAGTCTAAGGACGGCCATGAATGGGATATGTCGATAACGAGCATTAGGGGCGGCAAGGGCGCGAAGAAGCCGCTCGGTCAGTACCTTGTTGAACCAGACATGGAGTTTCGGTCGGAGTACAAAGACCAGCCGATTGAGACCATGTGCCAATTTGCTTATGACCTGCATGAGTTTATTACTGCCAAAGGCGGCGATTATCGCTCGATGGCGATGAAAAAGGACGCTGACTTTGTCCCTTATGAAAAACAGAAGGAGTTTGCTATAGGCTGGTGGCGTAAGGCTTATCCGAAGTACAAGGACATGAGCGGCATGTTCAAAGACTGGTTTATCAACGACGCCTTGATAGATGCTACCAATCTCTACAACTGGTCGCGCCGAGGTAAAGACGGTGGGTCAGATTACATATCGTGGGCTGATGCTGCGGTAAGTGCGCTGATGAAGAAGAAGCCTTGAGGCTATTTAAAGTTTCTCAAGACGAACCTTCGATTTAGGTCTTGTATGCCGCGTTCTTCCTGGTGTGCCTCTTTGAGAATGTATTCGAAGTCTTTGTTCTGTGTGTCTTTTAGGGGTGCGTTCAAAACAACCCAGGTGACGTTTTCTGAATATGGAGGAGAGGTCAGAGAGCCTTGATACCAAAACCAGTCTTTGTCTGAAGGAAGAAGGTTGCTTGGGTTAATTGGTATTTCTTCTGAGGCTTTGCCTTCTTTGAAGAGCTTTAGCGCATTTGAAAAACAGGCAGCAAAACTTGTCAGTTCGTTGCCCTTAAGGTCTTCTGTTTCCTCGCAAAGATTGAAGAAGACGCCTAAAACCAGCAGGTCTCTGTCTTCCGTCTTAGCATTCTCGTCTACAATCGGATAGATCTCGTGGACGAAGTGAATATCGCCACTCAAGTTCTGGCCATCCAGATCATGTTCGGAGGGGGTGTGGAGATGGATCTTCCTGAGGATGTATTCTTTTCCGTTGAAACTAAGAAGCTGTGGATTTTTCTCGAAGTCAGAAAGAACAAAGTTGTGGTGTGTGCTCTCGAATGAGCCGCTACACTGGCCAGAATATTTGATCTTGAGAAAGCTATTGTCGAAATGCACGTAATGAGAAGTGCTTTTGGAGAGATCGATGGGGGACTGTTGTGGCCAAAAGTACGTCTTCATCTGTAAATCCTTTACCAGCTACTAGCGATTTTTAAGTAGATAACACGAAACTGCCAAAAGGTGGTCAATAGCAAATAAGACATAGCGGGCTCTTTGAGGTAGGCGTCAGCCTTCCTTTCCATGCCCGCAAGAGAGCGTAACTTCAGACCCCCAGAGTCAAGACCGAGCCTAAAGGCGCCTTCGGCGGTCTTGACTCTGGGACCCTGGTCTTCGCAATAGCGCATGTGCGGCATGGGGGTGCGGCGACGCACCGAAAATATTGGAGGTGCCTATGCTGGAAGCAAGCGATGAGATAAAAGAGAAGCTCAAAGAATTGGCTCATGAAGCCTCAAGGCCGTTTTGTTACTCGGACTATGTCACGGTCGAAGCCGATGAAAAGGGGCAGTACCGTTGTCCGAAATGCGGCAGTGATGACCTTATGAGAGAAGTGGAGGGTGTTGGCGTCGAATGGGGCTATGACTGGGTGATGGAGCACCTGGTAGAGACCGAGGGCGAAAGAGTTGATATTGAGGAGCTTTACCGGGACCTCTTGGATGATATCTATGAGCCAATAAAATTCGGGGAGCTGGAGTATAGCCCGTCGCAAGTGCTTGAAGCCGTCGACCCGGTGGCCTTCAGGATAGGGGCTCAGGATAATGCCGATAGCGCCGTGGAAGACTCTCAAATGGTCTGCTTGAACGGGAGTTACTTCCGAATAAGTGACCTGATTGAGTGAAAAGAAAGGCGGCTCGAAGAGCCGCCTTTTGACTATCTGCTTAGTGCGAAGGACGCCTACTATGCAACGATGGCATCATGGGAAAGGGCGTTCTTCGCTTGTGCAATCAGGCTATCTGCTTCGCTCCGGTCAGTGACCAAGAGCATGTCTTCAAGTTCATGGGCGCTGAAAGCGAGGCGGTCCAGCCAGACACCGTCCTTGAAAGATGCGATGAAATCATCTTCTCTGGAGGCAACGACCACATTGCCGGTTGTTGATTTGTGGACCCGATACGACATCGCCTGTACCCCTATCTGCTACTCTATTATGGCATATTTGGGTGAGCTTTACAACCGTAAATTGAAGCAGGTGGCGTGCTTTGGGGAAGTTGATAGATCAGGATGATGAGGACATAGTCAACCCGATAGATCGCGCTGCAAAAGAAGAAGAGAAAGTAAAAGCGCTCAGTCGCTTGTCCCTGGAGAACGAGCCCAAGGTCAAAGAGTTTCTGGAGAAACTTGATAGCAAATACGGAACCGAGTCTAAAACCAGCTTCAAGGCTCCTGAGAAGATACTGGAGAAGGCATCGAGACCTTCTATACGAGCCAATAAGCCCTGGCATGATGTTGAGCATGTCAGAGATTCATTCAGGTTCAAGACAGTCTTAGAGAACATAGAGCAGCTGCCTCAAATTGCCGAAGACCTGAAAGAAGCTGGCTTTACAGTGATTAAGACCGACACGGACAAAGTCTTGAGACCGGGCTTCTGGGGCTGGAGGATAGCGGCATTCGATCTAAAAATGCCTAATGGTCAGCTTGTTGAGTACTACTTGCCGCTAAGAGAACTGGAAGAAGCGAAGAAGAACGGCAATCATGAACTCTTTGAGAAGTGGCGAAACGAAGACCCGGAGACAATGTCAAAAGAGAAGCAGAGAGAGTATCTCTCCGACGCTTATGACAGTTATGACAAGTACGAGGGCGCTTGGCAGAAATATCTAGAGCGAACAAAGCAAAAGCCGGAGCAGGTCAAGGCGGCTCTGGAAGCGGCAGAAAAGGTGTTTGAGAAAGACAGAGCCAAGCAGCAAGAAAACAAAATGCTCAAGAAGTCCGAGAGCAAGCTCATCAGGAAGATCAAAGAGCGCAAAGAGAAAGCAAAAGAAGACGACCTATTGCGTTAACCAGGAGGCTGACCGTCCTGCAAAACCGGCAATAGCAGGGTTGCCTGTTCACTATTTTCAAGAGGTGGGTTGAGAGAGATGGAGGCGCTTCTTGAAATGTGGGTGATTTTCTGGGAATTAGTTCTAGACTTGCTGCTTGGAGTAATGTAAACTTGGCTTATTGATCGTTCACAATGAGAAATGGCTCAGTAAGCTAATCTTAAGGCGCATTACGCTTTAATTAGAAAGAGAGAAGTCGCGCAAGCCGCGCCAGTACTCGAAAATCGTGTGAGCTTTTCCTTATTCTTGTGGAAGAGTGCAATAAGAGCATCTTGGCTTGTCACTCTTTTAAAAGACCCTGGACTGTTTTGAACATCCTGGCAACCATTGCGAGTGGTGGGTGTCGGTAAATGCGAGCGAGGTTGAACTTAGCCCCCTGGCAGAGCTAGAAAAGTTGTATCAACTTCATCTGCACTTACTACGAGCGTTTCCCCGAAACCACACCTAACCGGACCGATTCAATTGAATTCCTCAGAGCCAGGCAACTGGTCGGTTTGGGCTAAGTGATGAAGTTGATCAGGTGAAAGAGATCCTTCCTGGAAGGCAGTGCTGGGACTCCTAGGCTAGCGCAGCTAGATTCTCTAAGGTCTCTAATCTACATAACCGCCGCAGCAACAATCGCTCCTCATCAAAAGGAAGTGAATTGTTGCTGCGTTTCAACGTATCGATTTGGACAATGCCGAATCGATGAAAACCACACAAACAAAGGATAAAGACTATGGCCGCAGATACGGCAACCTACACTTATGACAACCTCGGTCGTCTCAAAACCGTGACCTACACTAATGGTACGGTGATTTCCTACAACTATGACGAGGCGGGAAATCGCACGTCAGTTGTGACTACGTGCCCATCCGGCACGTGTTGAGAAATGCGCCTGACAACAAAGGATATCAGGCCAACCTCCTGTTTGTCTACTTCTAGTCAAACCCAATCAAGCCAAACTAAGGAATTAGGAAACATATGACTACTCAAAATCACCCAACCAATCCTTTCAGCCCTCCTGATCCGCAGACTCCCAGCCAAGGTATCGGGCATAAGCTGATTCAGATGCCTGTGGTCTCTCCAGCCCAGGCTCAGAAAATCATCAACTCCAAGAAGGTTTCTCCGGCATGGCAGCCCACAGTGGCTTCATCCAAGGCGCTTCTTGGAAGCACCGTTCAAGGCGTTCCCTCGCTCGTTGAGATGACACGCGCACTGAAGAATGATCCGCAGCTCATGTATGAGTTTGTGTATAACAACATCGAGCACAAGATAGGAATGGGCTTAGCCAAAGGCGATCTTGGCACATTGCTGGATGGCAGCGGCAACTCATTCGACCTTTGCTCTTTGCTGGCCGCCATGCTTCGACTGTCCGGAAAGCAGGCCTACTATCAAGTCGGTCAAATCCAGCTTACCTTCGCTCAAGCTTCAGCCTGGCTTGGTGTCACCGATACAAACATCTCTACTGTCGTCAGCTTGCTGGCGAATGCTGGTGTGCCAGTGAGCCTTGTCGGCACCGCGCCTAATCAGGAAATCCTGATGACGCATTGTTGGCTGAAGGTTAATCTCGGCGACACGATTGTGCCTAACTGGGTTGTGATGGACCCGTCGTTCAAGAGCTACACCACCAAGCCATCGATTGATCTGGCAACGGCGATGGGCTACAACGCAGCCACTTTCCTGAGTGATGCTCGCTCTGGCTACACTATCGATCCGGCCGGTAACTGGGTGCAGAACATCAACCGAAATAATGTCCGCAATTCGCTGACAACGCTTTCGATGAACCTGGCCAACTGGATTCGGACCAACAATCCTGGAGCCAAGACTGATGATATTGTCGGCGGCAGGCAGATCGTTCCTGTGAGCCTTCCTGTAACCTTTGCAACGAGCCTTCCTTACCAGGCAGCGGGTGACGTTCCGGTCGAGTTTACAGGGGACTTCTCAAATGCCTACAAGGTTTCTGTGCGCTTGGTGTACGAAGGAATTGATGTCACCTTTACGTCGGACCAGCTGAGTGGGCACAGGTTGGTGCTGTATTTCGTACCGAACCTCTCGTCGCAGTGGGTGCCCACCTTGTTCTTGGATGGGTTCCCAATCGTCGAAGGCACAATCCCAGTGCCTCCACTTTTCACCTATAACCTCCAAGTAACGGTGACTCACAATGCCTATCCGACTACTGTTGCGGATCAGACGTTCTTGCTGTTTACCGAAGGACCGAAAGTCCCAGGTAGCGCACTTGCAACTGTCTACTATGCACTTGGAAGTTCATTCGGCGCAACCGGCAAGGGGCTTTTCGACTATCACAACGGGCTTCAGAGGCAATTCGAGGCAGTCTATGGCACGGGACCGCTAGTAGTTCAGGAGCCGCTAATCGGTGAGCGCATGGCGGCTCAGTGGGCAAGCTTTGCTTCTCAGTACGATATGGTGACAGATCTGGTCAGCTCCATGTCTGGAACCCATTACACCAATCATCATCTGGTTGGTTTGGTCACCTATCGAATTGAAAACTCGGTATCTCGTATTTTCTCAGGGTTCGATATTCAGGGTCTAGCCAGAACCGTATCCAATCTTGATGCCGACAACTCAAACACAGCCGCCGCCGGTATTGTAGAGGGGATGCATCTTTACGCGCTGGAGATGCTCGCGATTCAGCAGCAGACAACCTCTAACGAGTTTGCCAATCAGTCAAAAGCTGTTTCAACCACCAGGCTTATCGATGCTGCTTCAGCGGAGGGCTCAAAGCTCTACAAAGGAACAGCTGCAAACTGGAACAGTGATGTTGCACCAAATCTGACCGGCTACGGCGCTGGAAACTTGAATTTCCTGTACACCACCTATCTTTTGGCTGGTAGTGATCTGCTCTTGCCTCAGAACTATGGAACTGCGTTCAACGCTCCCCTCTGGACATTGCGAGGCTGGTCGATCATCAATCCAGCTGGTAGTGCTGGCGGTACTATCTTCGGTGCATATGCCGGAGGCTTAGGCTGGGGTTGGTGGCGTGCGCAACCTAAGAAAAAGCGCAAAGAGTGCGAAGAGGAGTTTGTCAATCCGAGAACGGGTGATCTGATTCTCAATCCGCCGCCGGACCTGACAATCGGTAGCGGAAGTGAACCGCTTCTCATCCCGTACTTCAGGACCTACGATTCAGCCGATGCATCGCAAGGCGGAGCGATGGGTAATGGTTGGACTCCCTCTTTCGATACTCACGTTCGCGTCGGCTCTACCGATGCTCCAGGAAATGGTGCTGGTGCTTATAGCGATGGTTACCTCGGGCTTGGCAGCGAGTCTCCCATCAGTGCAGTAGCTTCTATTGCTCAGCTCTTTATCAATATTGATATTCTGAGCGACACGACTCTGCCCGTGGACAAGCTGGTCATTGCTCACTTGGCTGACCAGTGGTGGGTGGACAACCTTACTGGCAATATCGTCACTGTAAGCATGCCTGATGAAGACTTGGTCTTCACCAAACTTCCTGATGGTAGCTTCCAGCAGCCGCGGGATAATGCTTCCACGCTTACCCCAGTTTTCCTGAGCTTCAAGATGACCACTCCGCAGCAGGTGGTCTATCAGTTTGACAGTAACGTCAATCAGCGGCTGTCCTCTATTTCTTATCCCTCTGGGGCTGTAACCTCGTTCAACTACACAGGCGGGAAGCTCACTTCTGTCGTCAGTGCAAGCGGCCGGACTCTAACCCTCGGCTATACCGGCAGCCGTATCACCTCAGTTTCGGATGGCACAGGGCGCTCTGTCAGCTACTCTTACGATAGCGCAGGCAACCTGACCCAGTTTACTGACGCTCTTGGACAAGCTCACGTCTACGAGTACAGCGCGCCTGGTCGCATGAGCCGGTTCTTCAAGCCTGCTAATCCTGCAAATCCGGTCGTGACAGCTACCTATGACAGCTTGGGGCGTGTCCAGTCTCAAGAGAACATTCTTGGGCAGATAACCACCTTCTTCATCGCTGGCTCCCGTTCTGAGATTGTCGATCCTGTCGGTAATTCAAAAGTTGCCTACTATGACTCCGCTGATAACACGGTCCGAGAAATCGACGCTCTCGGAAATGTTACCGCTATGGAGTTTGATGGACTTGGGCGGATGGTGAAGAAAGTCATGCCGGAAGGAAACTTCACAACTTGGCAGTACGACCTGAAGAACAACGTTCTCACTGAAACGATGGTTCCTAAGCCAGGCTCGCCCCTTGCGAACATCGTTAAAACCAATACCTATGATCCGCTCTGGAACAAGGTGGCGGTAGCAACTGATGGGCGTGGCAATTCGACGACATTCAGCTATGATCCGGTGACCGGTAATCTGCTCAAAATCGAGCGCCCAGTGGTTGGTGGGCAGACCCCGACTGTGACCATGACCTGGAATAGCCGCGGACAGATGCTTACGCGGGTGGACGAGACTGGAATCGTGACCTCAATGGTTTACGATACTGCAACAGAAAATCTTCTTTCTGTTGTGGCGGATTCAGGTCCTAGCCCACGTCTGAACCTCACAACCAACCTAAGTTATGATGCCGTCGGCAACCTCACTTCTGTCCAGGACCCGCTTGGAAGGACAACCAGCTTCCAATTCGATGTTCTCCGTCGCATGACGCGTAGAACTGAGGCTGCTCCTTTCAATCATCAGACTCGCTTTGCGTATGATGAAAATAGCAACCTGACCTCTGTCAGAAGGCAGACTGGTATCGCCGCAACTCCTTGGCAGATTTATACCATCGGGTATAGCCTCTCGGATAAGCAAATCCGAGTCACAGATCCGGCTGGCAAGATTGCCCGCTGGTTCTACGACGGGGCTGATCGCTTGCGCCGCACGAGAGACGCCGAAAACCGTGATTACATCTATGGCTACGATGTTCTCAACCGTGTTCGCACAGTGACAGACCCATCAGGCGTGGTTAGTGAAACCCGCTTGTACTCGGATAATGGAAAGCTCCGCAGTATCAAAGATGCCAGAGGCAATCTGACCAGTTTCACCTTTGATGGCTTTGACCGGCTAAACCGGACTAACTATCCAGATGGAACGTTCGAGCGCAATCAGTCTTATGACGCCAATGGCAACCTCCTGAACTTCAGGACCAGGTCAGGGAACACCGTAATTCGCACTTACGATGTCTTGAACCGCATCTTGACCAAGCGCCCGCAAGGTCAGCCCACAGTGACCTACGCCTACGATTTGGCTGGGCGCCTGCTCTCTGCTCGCAAGCCGGTAGTTGCTGGCGACCCCTCTTCCGGTATTTTCCAGCAGCAGTGGGATTCCGCTGGTCGTTTCTTCAAAGAGATCTATCCAGATTCCAAGGCGGTAACCTTTGAGCTGGATGCAAATGGAAATGCGACCAGGATCGTTTATCCGGACGGCTACTTCGTGGACAGAGCCTACGATCAACTCAATCGTCTTTCTTCAATCAAATTGAACGGCGATACTGCCAGTGCAGTCTCGTTCAGCTATGATCCCTTGTCGCGCCGCACTAACATGGCGTTTAGCTCTGGGGGTTCCGTTGTCTACGACTGGCAACTCAATGACGATCTGACAGGACTGACCAATAACTTCGTGGGCTCAAACCTGGCTCTGACCTACGGATTCAATTCTGTTCATCAGATAACCAGTCAAAACTTCTCTGATGATCAGTATTCCTGGCATCCTGGTGCCGCTGGCTCGGTTGCCTATGATCCGGCCACTTCTACCAACCAGTATCCGCAGGTTGGCGGTACTCCGTTTGTTTATAACGGAAATGGCTGCCTGACTAGCGATGGAGTTTGGACCCATGGGTATGACACCGAGAACCATCTGTTGTCGTCTTCCAAACCTGGGACAGACCTTGCATTCGTGTATGATCCGTTCCATCGGCAAGCGGAGAAGACTGCTACCACTATCGGTACCAGCAAGACCAGGTTCATCTACTCCGGCTGGCAGCGTATTGCCGATTACGACAGCGTCTCTGACGCTTTGCAGAATCGCTACGTTTATGGCACGGGGCTAGATGAGCCGCTGATTCAGGTCTCTGCTGCTGGAGTGCTGACTTTCCTTCACGCCAACCATCAAGGATCGGTTCTTGCTGTTACTGATAGCGCTGGTGCTGTCACCAACAAGAACGCCTATGGACCGTTTGCGGAGGGGGCTCCGACTGGGACCACCTTTGGCTACACCGGTCAGCGTTATGATTCGGAGTCTGGCCTATATTACTGCAAACATCGTTATTACCATCCTGAGATTGGACGATTCTTGCAACCCGATCCGACTGGCTATGTAGTTGATGATCCGCTCTCTAGCGCAAATCTTTACAGTAGCATGGACAACGATCCCTTAAACAATTCTGATCCGTTAGGACTTTTCCCAAGGCTCCTCAAAGATTTTGAGGCAAAAGCCAGGGCAAAATTGCCAGAATTGATCAAGAAAAAGTTTCCATGCCTTACTGATGAAGAAGTAAAACAACTTTCTGATGATGTTCTCACAGAACTGAATACTGCCGATCTTACTGATCCAAGGATTAGCGATCCAAGCCCTTTGAGCCTGGCCACACAGGCGCTGTCGGACGCCGCAGTAAGAAAGGTCCTTAATAAAAAGGGGCTTTCAGCTAAGATGAAAGCTAAGATCAACGCTGCGATTCCTGACATTGATAATTTGAAGCCAAAGCAAAAAGAGTTCCTTGAAAACTTCTTGGATCGCTTACCAAAGCGAGACAAAGAAGCTGTTGAGAAAGTCAAAAAGCAATGCTGCAAGAAGTGAGCTAGCGTTGCTAGTTTAGCTTTCTTGAACCCTTGTTAGCGGAGAGAGGAAGGCTCTCAAAGCCTTCCTCTCTCTCTTCTTAAATTCTGGTACACTAAAATAAGGGTTTCAGTGAATATTAGAATCCGTGATAGAAGCTTTCAGTTAACCGTCCCGCTGTAATGAGTATTTAAATCACCAAGCTTGTCAGGTTAGAGCGACCGGCAAGAATAGAATACAAAGGACTATTTAGAGCTTTTATCCAACTTCTGAGATCTGTTTGTTACTGTTTGGCTATGGGAGATATGTGCATGAGCGTTAAAGTGCTGAGCGCCATTATGATTTCGGCTCTTCTTGCGTACTGCACCTCTAAAGCGGTTTCTTTACAGTACCAATGGGCCGATGAATTGGTAAAGATTCTCTTTGGTTTGAAGAATGACAACGTAGAGTTGTTTTTTTCATCCTTTTCCTCACAAATCTTCGAAATCACCCTAATTTCTTCTGCTTTATTCTTCGGTTATTTTCGCTCCTATTTTAAGGGACCAAAATGGTGGCGAGCTCTTGCTCCAATTAGCTACTGTGTCTCATTATGCTGCTATCTGTTGGTTTTCAGTTTTCAGGCTGGTGTATTAACAGTTGCTGGCATCTGGCAAATATTGTGTGATTTGAGCATCGGATTCAAGACTTTGAATTCTCTGCCAGATTTGTTGTTCTTCTTCCTTGGGCTTATGGCAAGAGCAATGGCTTTCTGTTTGTCGGTTAAACTAGGCGAATTTCTTTATGAGAGTCTCTCCAGTCGGAATAAGCCAATGAAGCTAATCGCTCCAGCCTTTATTGCATTAATAGTTCCGGCTGTGCTGAATGATTGTTTTGGATACTCCATGAGCTGGCAGCAAGGGCTACTTTTTGACTTTGTTATTGTAATGATGGCTTCCTTTCTTGCTGCTTGTGCTTGTAAGTTCACCCAGTTATCTAGAATCCTTAGTGTAATCACTTTTACGAACCTTCCTTTCTTACTATTTAATTTGTCCAATTTCCTAAGTTTTTTGCTTTATGCAAGTCAGAACCACTTTCTTCCATTCCTTTTGTCATCTATCAGTATTTACGTTGTAACTGTCTCAGCTGCTATTACCGGTGGGCTTGCTAGTCGAATTTTTTTGAAAACCACTTTTGCCGAACCAATTCCTCGTTCCTTTCTTACGAATGCCGAAGACTGATTGTGCTTGTAGTTGAATTAAAATTCTGACTAGTCCGATAATAACCGATATGTTGCATCGGCAGTTTGAAAAGCTGTAGATGCTGACTTGGAGAGGGTCTCGGGAAAGCAATTTTCCAGCCCTCTCCCCTTTTTTGTCTTTTTGTATTTTTGGGGTACCCGACTTTTGGGCGTTTCAGAGGTGATCTCGGCTACCTCCCTTATTATCAGCCCCCTTTATCCGTCGGCCACACTCAAAGTACACACTCTCCTTTGCTATTGGTACTTTAAGACCTCGGAAATCCCAAAATCTTTAGTCCTGTTTGACTTTTGAGTCGGTTGCTACAATCAAAGAACCCCTTGAGGGCATTTTGAGAGATAGAAATTGCAAGAAGTCAAAATCGAGCATCTACCTGCTGCACCAGATGCGGTGCTGTAAAATTCTGCTGTTCAAGATGGCAAAAAATCTACTAAGGCTGTGCCGTCTTCTTGCTAGCCTCTTGTTCCGCCTGAAATTCTCTTATATGCTCATTAAGTGTTGGTAGTTCGTTGCTGGCTATAAGCGCTTTCGCGTGTTTTTGCCAGACTAGGTGATATTCACCGCTTAGCTCTTCCCACCGTTCTGAGTCAAAGTCTTGCGCTGATGCTAACCCAGCACCAAGGCTTTTGAGAGCTTCAAAAATCATAAAGAGAGCAACAAGAAAATCTCTGCGAAGACGTGGGAGATCAGCATCTGAGTTGATGTCGAAGAAACTTAACTCATGGCTTTGCCTCTCTTCGTTAAAAGAGCCTCTATCTCCTGTCGCCAGCGCTGAAGGGTGAACATTGAAACACAACATCTCATAGTGATCCAATGATGCTGGCGAAAGGTGCTCTTTAGTAAGATAGAAAATCTTGAATTTATCGATATATTGTTTGCGCCCTTTATCATCGTCTAGGCTTACATAGATCGGCATCTTTGTAGCTTTCTTGATTAGTTCAAGCATAATAGCTACAGTTTCCAAAATTCGTCTGACATGAAAACTAGAGTCAGTAACATAGCCACGTAACATAGCTACCATGCCCTTCATCAAGTCTTGTCGCAGGAGTTGAAAAAGATTGATCAAGACCGCAATGCCTATTCCGTCATGCTCTTCACGAGTGATGATTCTATAGAAAAGTGAGTAAAATTCATCAAAAAGGACAGATAGGGCATCTAGAGCTTCTACTGTCTGTCCTAAATATTCCTGAATAGAGAGAAAATTGTTTGCCTCTGTTGCATTCAGCCACACAAGCTCTTCGGTCACGGTTGTTACTTCCTTTTCTTTCACTTCTGTGGACCCTCTTAGAAGTCATAGAGCAAATTCGGATCCCGACATTACCGACTAAGCAATCGCCAAGCAACCTTAGTAGCTTTAATAGCCTTTGACAAAAAGGGGATCAGACAGGCCCATAATTCTTTTTTTGTCTGAAAGTCAGTATGCTAATTTCCCGCCGTCTCTCATGGCATTGTCAAGCCACGGTCAAAGTACACACCCTACTATTTTGAAAACATCCTACCGAATTTTGCCCACCAGGAGTTTTTGACTTGAGAAAGTTCACGCTCTTTTTCTATCAAGGCGGTTTCAAGCTCTGAAACTTTATCAGCCCTCTCCTTTAAGGCTGACAATTCTTCTTCAAGTTTTGCTTTCTGTCTGGCCTGCTCCTGTAGGTCTGGTAAGAGACGAATCTCTTTTGACTGGGAGTTGACCACCGCTTCCAAGTATCCGGCTCTATAGGTGGCTGCCTCCAGCTTGGCGCTTAGCTCTGACACCAGTTCTGTCAGGGCAGTGTTGACAGTGTCACTCTGACTGATCGGCTCCTCTGTGTCACTGACAGGCTGAGCTTCGATCCCAAAATCGTCAGTGACATTGTCGCTGGCGCTGGCTTGGATGTCAGTCCGGCATAGTCTGATAACTGTTTTGCCGTTGACTAGTTCAGAAGCCAATTTCTTCTGTCTTATCCTGCGCCAAATGGTTCTTTCTGTTATACCCAGAAGTTTGGCCGCCTCAGGGACTGACACTTCGATTGTGTCAGTATTCGTGTCAGTGTCGGTTCTCTGCCTGTCAGCCTGACTGTCACTGACAAAAAGATTCTCGAACTCAACTTCGCTCGACTGTGAAAATAAATCTCTCGCCGTTTCCAAGAAGACCCTCTCCTGTCAGTGACTTCTGCTTTTGTCAGTCTGAAATGTCAGTCTGACTTGCTGCAAATTATGCTCTGAAATGCCACCACCTGTAAAGGCGTAATACTGCCGGATATAGAAATGGCTGGCTTTTGCATGTCTTCTTGTGATCCTTGAAACACTGACACCCTTGGCTTTATAGTGTCAGTGTCTCCAAATGACCATACGTCAGCTATAGGCTTCGATAAGGACTGCTCTTGCAAAATGCAAAAGACTAAACGACAGAAAGCTGATGCAGCAGGTATTTCAGGTACTCAACTATCTATAGAGGGGCTTTCTCGTGTTCCCTCTCAGATTTCTCAGTCAAAGTTAGTCAAAAGCATAGATTCTTCTGAGAGCGCACTTGTGCGTCCAGAGATGCATATGTTTCTCCGTCCGTACTTTTTGCTCGATAAGAAGGCTGACAGGCTGAAGGGCATTGACACTAGAGAAATGGTCAAAGTCAATGGCAAAGAGATTGAACGGCGGTGGTGCGTGAAGCCGGATGCAGAATTTGGCATGCCTGGACCATTGGAGCGTGATGTTCTGCTGGCTATTTATGAAATTGCCTATGAAAACTTTCTGTCCCGAAACTTGATCGTGCCTGAAGTAATGGCATTAGGCACCATGAGTGCTTTTATGCGTCGGTTGGGACTCAGTCGTTGTGGCAAGAATTCCAATGCGGTCAAGCTCGCTCTTAAGCGTCTGGTGCACACTACCTGCAAGAGTGAGAACTCCTTTTTTGATAAAAGCAAGAACCTCTTTGTAACTGAGTCCTTTCAGCTTTTGAGGGCTGTTGGCATTGCCGGTGAATCGGACGGCAATGGTGGGGTAGTGGAGCAATCGTTCGTGCAGTTCGATGATCGAGTTAGAAACAATCTCAATGCCAGATATCTGATGGTT
Organism: Candidatus Obscuribacterales bacterium; assembly: GCA_019745415.1. Taxonomy (GTDB): domain Bacteria; phylum Cyanobacteriota; class Vampirovibrionia; order Obscuribacterales; family Obscuribacteraceae; genus Obscuribacter. The sequence goes on from JAIETF010000060.1 coordinate 14,227, forward strand.
ATTGATTTGCTTTATATGCGAGAACTAAAAAGCGAAATCAGTAAACACCTTTACCCTATTCTTTCTCATTGGCTTTGGCGTTCTGCTGAGAAGGGATATTGGCGTGTTCAGTATCATTGGCTGGCTCAGCATCTTGGAATCAAGGCTTGGGACAAGGTTTGGCGCGCCAAGCAGCAACTAGAACAGGCTAATAATGAGCTTTTGGAGAAAGGCTATATCTCGCACTGTCTCTGGGATGGCTGGGATTTGCTGTATTTTCCCGGAGACGCACACAAAGGCGAACAACTCCGCCGGCAAGTGTCTAAAAACATTTCGGCTAGTTCTTCAGACACGCCCAAAGTACACGCCCTAAAACTTGAGCAGCCCGAATCTGGTGACCATGATCCGCTGTTGCCCCTTCTAGCATTGTTTGCCCAGGGCGTTCCTATGGCGGAACCGCTTCTAAAGCAACGTGGTCTGACAACATGCCAGGCTCAGGCTCTGTGCATAGAGAAAGGCATCAAAGTACCAATAGTTTAGGTGGCGCCGTGTACTTTGACTGTGCTTGACTACTTTGGCTGTGTACTTTGACTGTGAGCTAGCCAGCATCTGATTTTGCGTGGCTTATGCTCTAATAAGCGTTTCGAGCCTTTTTCTAGCGTGTGTACTTTGACTGTGGCCTGCGATCTCAAGGTTGTACTTTGACTGCGGTCTGCGTGTACTTTGACTGTGGTCTGCGTGTACTTTGACTGTGGTCTGCGTGTACTTTGACTGTGCTTGGCTACCTTGCAACCCTTACACTGGCTTGCTTTCGAGCCTCTCTAATTAGATCCAATAAGATCCAAAAAAGAATAAATAATAGACTCAAAAAAGGTAGGCGACTCCGTCGCCAATTTTTTTATTGGTTTGACTTCTTTCGCTTTTACGCCTTGGGGCGACGGACGGACTGCACACGGCACTCTAACAAGCTAAGTCTTTTGCCGCCGTCGCTCCCTTTAAGGCTAGCTCCAGAGTCAAACTTCACTTTAAGGGTCTTTTCTAAGGTAGCCTCCGGCATAAACGGCTTCCTCCCCGGCTTCGCCGGGTCCCCTCCATTTATTCCTCGGCAACTCTTTTATTTGGGGGCTCCGTTCTGGTCCTACTCCGGCACCTGCCACCTCATCCCTCGACACGTCCCAGCTGCTTTTATCCAGCTGAACCCAAAACCTGCTATTATCCTCTGGTCGTCAGGCTTGTTTTAGTACTCTCTCTGGCAGCTTCCCTAGCTTCTCCGATAACCTAAAACGGAGATTAGTTAAGGTTTACGCCTGCGATTGCCGGGCAATATTTTCCACCGCTAGCAATTATAGATTCTTGACATTTCTGTTTGTGAGCCTGTTGTCAAATTCAGAAGACGATTGCACAAAATTTCAGAAGTCGGCTGCACGGCTGCAAAGTGGTAAGTGGCTTTCACAG
>JAIETF010000095.1 GCA_019745415.1 Candidatus Obscuribacterales bacterium
TATTTGGCTAATTCATATGGAAAATGACAAATTTCTCTTTAAATTTGCGGGTTTCCCCACTGATATTATTTGCATTAAAACTATTTAGAGCTAATATGGACCAGTAGCTAAGACCTGTTCTGAAATACAGGAACATAAGAGGTAAGCACATAGCTCATTGGGCGGGCGGTGCATATCTGTAAGGTCACGCTGAGGGGGGAAGATGAAGGCTCGAATCCAGGAAATGTTGCAGACCTTTCATGGGCAGGCACATAAGGCGCCGGATCCGGTCCAGACGTCTAGGCGGTCGGCCGGTGTCGGGCAGCAAAATATCTCATACGAAAAGCTATTGCGCGAGAAAGATCGTGAGATTGATCGTCTGCGTCACCAACTGGCCAACGCAGAAGCGCGCTTGCAAGAGCTTATGGGGCAGGATGTTCTGACCAGCTTGCCCAATCGCCATGTATTCAAAGAGCATCTCACCCATTCGCTCAAACGTGCTTTGAGGCTTGGTTATTCGCTGTCGCTCATGCTTATTGATATCGACCATCTCCGGGAAATCAATCTCAAGTATGGTCACGAGGTTGGCGACCAGGTACTCGTCGAAGTTTCGAAGATTTTGCGCAGTTCAGTACGCGAAATAGACATGCCGGCTCGCTGGGGTGGCGAAGAGCTTGTTACCGTCTTGCATGAAACAGATGCCGAAGGCGCCTCTGTTGTGGCAGAAAGAGTTCGTCGGCGTATCTCTATGCTGGAGATCAAAGAGCCGAAAACAGGAAAACCAATCAAAATTACTGCTTCTTTGGCTGTAGCTTGTTATCCGCAGCATTCAAATGAACCGCAAGGTCTGTTGGAAGCGGCTTCCGAAGCCCTTATTCAAGCAAAAGAGGATGGTTGCAATCGCGTCTTGATTGCCAATAAGTAGGGCTGCAAGCCAAAGAACTACTGGGATAGTGAACTAAAGAGAATCTGCCGAGCGGTAATCTAAAGGATGTCGCTGGTGTAAACTATTCAGGCGATGATTCGATTAATGATAGTTGACGACCACGCTCAGACTCGAGCCGAAGTCGGGGAAAAACTGGCACAGGGTGGTCTGATCAAGGTCGTAGCCGAGGCTGAAACTTCTCATGAAGCCTGGGTTACAGCCTCTAAGATTTTGCCTGATATAGTGCTTTTGGATCTGCACTTACCTGGTCTATACAACACAGTGGAATTGCTCAAGCGCTTCAGCCAGCTGAAGCGCACAAAGGTGGTTATCTTTGCTGGTCAGAGCAAGGCGGCTGAGGTACAAGATCTTTTGGCAGCCGGAGCTTCCGGATACATATTGAAAGAGGATGCGCCGGCCTTGGTGAAGATGGCGCTTCTCATGGTATCAAAGGGCTCCAAGTCTGTGATTTCACCCAGTTTGCCCAGGCATCTGACCAGGCTAACGGCGCAGGAACGTACTATCCTTCGCTATCTGACAATGAAAGGCAAGCTGTCAACCGCCGCCGAGCGCATGGGCATCAGTCAGCAAGAGCTTGATGAACTTCTCGAACATCTGGTGGAGAAGCTAGAACTCGAATCTCCTGAGAAGCTTCTGCGTTGGGCCCGCAAACACGGCTTCTAAAGCCTAATGATTGGCTTGGGGAACAAACTCGGCTCCAAACCAATTCAAACCAAGCAAGCTGGCACCTGCGATTATGAGAAGCAGTTCTACTGGATTGAAAGCCTGTCTAACCAATAGACGATCATTTTCATAAAGCTTCCAGTGCTTGTTAAGCCAATTTTGTGGAATTGCTAGAAATAGGCTGCTCACTGAAAAGAAAATAAGTAATTTGATATGCTCAGCTACAAAAGGCAGTTTTAGCAAAAGAACGCAAGAGCCAAAACCCAAAGCCATCAAAAAGGCTGTTAGTTTACTGTTTCTTCTTAAGGGGGTCTCTTCTGGAATGAGGAGGCAAATCTGATCGATTACCCTCATCAACGCAATTAAATTGAGAATCGGTACGGCGAACATAAGGGTGAACATACCAACCGGCCATTTTGCCATGGCTAGAAAGGTGTCTTTGGTGCCGGCGTTTTCAAGGCGCATGAGTGGTCCGCTTTCCGAACTGTCGGCGGCTGCATTATGCAATTCCTTCAGGGCTTTATAGAACCAGTAGAAGTTGTAAATGCCGCAAGAGAAAACCGAAAGTGTTACTACATGCCAAGCTGGGACCTGCTTTGAATCTGGTGTCGGTTGGTCAGATTTAATCTTCTCATCTGAGTTTTTAGAATCGTTTCCGGCCTGGGGCGGGTTTGCCATTTTTTTTCTTCTATTTGAGATGCTTATTCGTTATCAATTTAGATTTTTGCACATTGTTGATATTCTATATGTCTCACTAGGAGCTTTAGACTATGGTTAATTCCGTAATACTTGTCGGGCGCGCCGGTCGCGATCCCGAAATGCGTTATTTTGAATCAGGCAGGGTAAAAACCACCTTCTCTCTGGCAGTCAATAGACCGACCAAAGAAAAAGAAACCGATTGGTTCGATATCGAAATCTGGGGGCGTCAAGCTGAGATTGCCGGTGAGTATGTGCGAAAAGGCTCTCTTATCGGCGTCGAAGGTCGTCTCGACTTCAACCGTTGGACTGATGATGGCGGTAACAAGAATGTCAAGCCAATCGTTCATGCCCAGAATCTGCGCCTGCTAGGCAGCAAGCGCGACAACGCCGGCGATTCGTTTGATTCCGATTTCCGCTAGTAGCAAAGAAATAAGAGTTTGTGGATAGAACAGGACCGACTTCACCACAGTTAATCGACTACCTTGTGGTGCTTGTTTACTTTATTTTTGTGCTTGGTGTCGGTTTCAAGCTCAAGAAGAATATGCATACGGCCGAAGATTTTCTTCTTGCCGGGCATGGCAATGCCGCCGACGGCAAAAGTAAAATAGTGATTCCTACCTGGGTTTGTGGACTGGCGTTTCTGTCGGCCAATCTCGGTGCTTTGGAAGTAATGGGAATGGCAGCCAATGCCGCCCAGTACGGCATCATGACCGCCCATTTCTATTGGTTGGGCGCCATACCGGCCATGGTGTTTCTGGCCGTTTTTATGATGCCTTTCTACTACAAGAGCAAAATCAAGTCGGTTCCCGAGTACCTGCGTAAGCGTTTTAACGAGCCCACGAGGGCTTTCAACGCCTTCTCTTTCGCCATAATGACCGTGCTAATGTCGGGCATGAATCTTTATGCAATGGCGATTGTTTTTCAAATGGTTCTTGGTTGGCCAATCCACGCATCGGTCTTACTTGCCGCTGTTGTGGTTCTTGCTTACACAATTACGGGCGGCCTCACTTCGTCAATTTATAACGAAGCGATACAGTTCTTTCTGATTATTTTCGGACTTTTGCCTCTTTCAATAATCGGCATGATGCGTTTCGGCTCTTGGCAGTCGGTGGTGGAAAGTTTGAATGCGCCTGGCATGGCACATCTGTGGCTGGAAGTGGGGCGTGCCGGCAATCCTATGGGCACTGACTTACTTAGTTTAGTTATGGGTCTTGGTTTCGTTTTGTCTTTCGGCTATTGGTGTACTGACTTTCTTGTCATTCAAAGAGCCATGGCCGCTAAAGATTTATACGGAGCCCAGATGACTCCAATAGTGGCTGCTTTCCCGAAAATTCTTTTTCCGGTGTTGACAGTTTTTCCTGGTCTTCTGGCTATCATCGCCATGCCCCAGCTGGGTTCCAACAATACAACTCTTTCCTTCAATAATGCCATTCCCTACATGATGGCTGCCGTTTATCCCAATGGTATGTATGGACTTGGCTTGACTGCTTTGTTGGCTAGTTTTATGTCTGGTATGGCCGGCAATGTCACCGCCTTTAATACCGTCTTTACCTATGATATTTACCAGACTTACTTCGCCAAGAATAAGTCTGACGCTCACTATCTCTGGGTTGGTCGTCTGGCTACTGCGGTCGGTATAGTTATCTCTGTGGCGGCAGCCTATTTAGTTATGGGTTTTCCCTCCATAATGGACTATATGCAGACCGTTTTTTCTTTCTTCAACGCGCCTCTTCTCGCCACATTTTTGCTTGGTATGTTCTTCAAGCGCACATCGCCCTGGGGAGCTTTCTTCGGTTTAGTAGCCGGCACTTTCGGCGCTTTCATTCATTATTTGCTTTGCCTGCAAGGCAAGCTCCATTTCTCCACCGAAATGGCTGGCAATTTCCATCGCTCGGTTGTGGCCTGGACTGTTTGCTTTGTCATTACCATCATGATCTCTTATTTAACCAAGCCTAAAGATGAGTCTGAGCTGGCGGGTTTGGTCTGGGGAGTGAAAGCCAGCGGTGCCTCAAGTTTTGATGCTGCCGCGGCGCTCACCGGCAAGGACCATAGACCGCCCATTTATCTAACACCAGGCTTTCTCGGCATCGTGCTCTTGCTAATCACTTTGGCTTTAAACCTGGTCTTCTATTAATGGCAAATAGGAACAAATAATGCTGGATGTTCGTTATCCAATCGGCTACCTCTTCTTGATCCTTGGTCTTATATTGGCCGGATACGGCTATGTCACTCCTGCCACTTTCAATACTGCCGGCGGTCCCTTGCCTCTCAATATCGACATTCCCTGGGGAATATTGATGTTTTTGTTCGGACTCGCTACTGTTTCGGTCTCTAAGCTGGATGAGGTACGGGCCCTTGAAGCCTTATCGGTTCAGGAGAAAGAAAATGCTCAAGAGCCTGATGTCAAAATAGAACCTGATGTAAGAATGGAGCCTGATATCAAAACAGAGTCTGAAAGCAGTCCTGGGCTTGAAAATGAGACGGAGCTCGCCAGTAAGCCAGCGCCAGAAAGTAAGGCAGCGCCAGAAAGTAAAACAGATTCTGAAGGCTAAGCTTAGCTGGCCTTAGCATCTACCAAAGAGCACAGCTCAGAGTGAGTGCTTTAAAAGCTCTCGCTTCTCCAGGCAATTGTTTCAGCTGTGGCTATTGCAGTGGGCGGAAGCCTGTAACAAGCTTTCCTGTCGATACATCATAGAGGGCAATCATTTGCCAGGGTGCTATGCCGCTGCCTTGCGGCGGGGTCTTTAGGGGCGAGGCTTGGCGAATGGCGTTCTTTAGAGCTGAGACAACGCTCGCTGACTCGTTTTGGTCGGCTAAGGGTTCGGTGGCGAGCTCGCCCAGTCGGTCTAAGACCTGAATGTTTATTGCTTTGCCTTCTTTGGTCAGGTGGAAGCCAATGAGATAGCGATATTTCTTACTTTCCGACTCAACCAGGGTTGCTTGTTGAGGAATCTTTATACCACCAGCGATTTTGTCTGCGACTTCCTTGTTATAGTCTAATAGCGCTTGTTCTCTCACTTTTCTTGCGTCTGCACTTAATTTTGCGGCGCTGTTGGCCGGCGACCAGACATAGGTTGGTTGGCTCTTCAGGCTGGCTCCCAGGGTGTTGAGTTCGTTTTGGTTGCTGTCCGCTTCTTGTATTTTCTCTTTCTCTTTTGCCTTTGCTTTTGCTAGGGCCTCGGCTTTGGGTCCGAGTTTGGGCGTCGGCTTTTGAGCTTCTTGTTGTGGTTTGACTTTTACTTCGTATTTAGGCAGAGACCAGAGTCCCTCTTTTGCACTAGTTTGTGTGTTGGCTTGTGGGCTTGCTTGAGCTGAGCCTTGAGCACCGGTCTGGGTTGAATTAGTTCCATCAGCACTTAAGGAGGCTTTGCTGTTTGCTGGGTCGGATGCCTGGGCCAGTGCCGCTGGCATAGTGACTGCCAAGCTCACAGAAGAGGCTATAGACAAGGCAGTGAATATCACCGAAAGCTTACTCATAACTCAACCCTTATTAAATCCGATAATAAAATGAGAAAATATCGAGTCTATTCTACCCGGCTAATTTCTCCGCCGCTCTAACTATACCCAGGAAGTGGTTCCTGACATCAACGGTGAGGGGGTGTATCGGCCGTCTCGACTTCAAAAGGTGCTCTAGGCTTAGATCACAGGCGACAAGCATGGCTTTGTCTACGTCAATTGAGCCTTTTACTGCCTGAGCTCTGCCTCTGCCGCTCGTGAGGGCGGCCCAGATAGGCTGAGTGAAATCATCGGGTCGGCTGGCTTCCAAACAGTCGGCTAGATAAACGATTTTGGCTATTTCGGTCATATTGGTGGCGCCGAGGGTGTGCTGGGCCATAGCGGCAAGAACAGCCTTATTGCTTATCTTGAGTTCTTTCTTTACTAATCTTGCGGCCACTGGTCCATGCAGCAAGTGTCCGCTGCTCTTCTCGATTTCGGTAAGTTCAATACCTAAATCGCGTGCCTTTTCGACCAGTTCATAATCTTTCATTTCTTTGCAACTGTCATGCAGCCAGCAGGCTAGACCAACATAAAAGCGCTCGGCCTGATTCAGCCCATAGAGTCTCGAAAGCTCTTGCCCAACTGCTACTACACCCTGCACGTGGGCAAAACGTTTCTTTGAAATGCGCGGCTCGACCCATTTTGCTACTTTGGCAAGGGTTAGACCCTCCGGCACTCCTTTGATTACCGAAGCTTTCTTGCCAATAGCTTGGTTTGTCGAGCCTTTCTTAGCGGTGTTCTTTTTTGTCGTACTTTTCTTGGCAGTAACTTTCTTTACAGAACTCTTTTTCACCGAGCCTTTTTTCATAGAACTCTTTTTTGCCGAAGTCGGGGCGGTCTTTTTGCCGGACGCCTTGCTCTTATAGATAGCACTCTTGCCTGCTACCTTCTTAACTTTTTTGACTAGTGTTTTTTTCGATTTCATAGTCTTTGATTTCATAACTTGGCTTTTGTTTCTATTTGACCACGGGTAGCTTGTAGTAGCCGTTTTCGTCGATTAAATGGCAAACTGCCGGGGGCACCATATAAAGTACCGATTTACCTTCCTTTATTCGCTTTCTCACCTCTGAAGCCGAAATGGCTACGCCCGGAAAGTCTACCAGTTCCACCTGGGGATAGAGACTGAGATAATGGGCGAGCGTCTGGCTGGAGTCCAGGCTGGCTGTCATTTCCTCCGCGCTTTTCTGCTTGCTTCTATTATTCTCTCGTGCATCATGTCCGTCTGCCGGAGCTAGTACTACTCGTAGGCGCGGAACCACCAAAAGTCTTACCTGATTAACCAGGTCTTGGTAGCGGTGCCAGGTGTCCAGGCTTTTGAGATTATCAGAGCCGATAATTAAGCTGATGCGGGCATCAGGGAACTGCTCTTTGAGACTTTCTACAGTATCTATCGTGTACGATTTGCCTCTACGTTTGAGTTCGAGGTCTGATGCCTGAAAATGCTGGTTTTCGGCAATTGCTCGGCAGAGCAGTGAATACCTGGCCTCACCGTCGAGCAGCTCTAGATTATTTCGGTGCGGCGGGTGCGGACTGACTACGAAGATAACTTTATCGAGTGCAAACTGACTGCGAGCGGCCTCGGCAATGAGCAGATGTCCCAAATGTACCGGATTGAAGGTTCCGCAAAAAAGTCCGATTTCTTGCACAGGGGCTCCAGGTGTCTAGCGAAGGCGCTCTCTCGTATAAACTTTCGGCAATCTGGCCCTCAATCTACAGGCCAACTCGTAGGTTATCGTATCGAGCCTTTCGGCCCATTGGCACAAGTTAATGCTCTTCTGGGCTGAACCGCCTATCAGAGTGACTAGGTCTCCTTCCTGGGCTTGTTTGCAGTCGGTAATGTCAAGCAGCATTTGGTCCATGCTTATGCGCCCAACCTGCTTGACCAATTTGTCTTCGATAATCGCTTCCATGCAATTGCTTAGACCGCGATCCACGCCATCGGCATAGCCTATAGGAATCATGGCCAGCCTGCTTTCGCGCTTGGCCGTCCAGGTGAAGCCGTAGCCTGCGCTCTCTCCTATTGGTACTGGACCGATATGATTAATCCGTGCTTTGAGCGACAAGGCCGGTCGCAATTCTGGTAGTATCGTATTTGGTGCTAAACCCCAGAGATAGAGTCCGACTCTAACCATGTCGTAGTGCGTATCAGGGAAGAGTCTGGTGGCCTCTGAAGAGGCTAGATGTAAGATAGTGCCCGGCGGTACTATTTTGATAGCTTTATCGAAGCGGTCTTTCTGAAAATCAACTGCTTCTCGATTGTCAGCCATGGCTAGATGAGAGTAAACACTCATTAGTTGGAGATTGGGGTCTTTGTCTATAAGTTCGAGTGCTTGAGCTGTGGAAGCAGGTTCGATACCGAGGCGATGCATGCCGGTATCTATTTTTATGTGAACGGCGGCTCTTAGATTAAGCCGCTTGGCTGTGCTGCTGACATCTTCGATTTGCCTTAAGCTGGTGATTGAAATGCCGAGGTTGTTTTCAAGGGCGGTATCTATGGCCCATGAAGGTGTCGGGCTTAAAACCAAAACCGGTAACTTGATTCCAGACTGTCTCAGTTGCAGACCTTCATCTATCGAAGCGACGCCCAGATAGTCCACGCCTGAAGCTTCAAAAAGCTGGGCTGTGGTTGCGGCTCCGTGTCCATAGCCGTCGCTTTTTACTACCGCCATTAACTTGGTTTTGCTAGGCGATTTGGCTGCTTTGGTTCTGATTGAAGGCTCTTGACCGGGTTTCTTTTTCAGCCACTCACTCCTTATAACCTCTAAGTTGTGTTCTAGGCACGATAAAGACACCTCTACCCAAGCGTCGCGCCGGAGAGATGTGGGTGCCTGTCTGTGGTTTGAGGTGCTCATTAGTAAATTATTGGCATTGCCGCCTTGTTGTGGTTCTAACATTGAATGAAACTTATGCTAGCATTGCATGCAGTCCGCCATCATGATTACCTCTGAAGGGGCAGGCGACTTCCGAAAAATTGCCGGACAAAAGCAAAATTGCCCGGCAACAAAAAGCGGTGGAAGTTTGTTCCAAGCTTGGGAGCTGTAAGCGCCCGGCTAAAAAGATGGATTTAATGGAGGCGACCGGTTCTGAACGATGGGCCGGGCTCTGGAAATCTAACAAGAACTGGGACTATTCTCAATTCTGTTGACGTCCGGAGGCTCTCAGGAGGCTCTCCGGAGGCAAAAGATGCTCTTGAAGAGTTTATAGAAGAAATTCTAGAAATTCGGGGAAAGTCTGAAGGTCTCCTCAAAAGAACAATCCTGGGACTCTTAAAAGGATGCCGCTTGGAATTTCTAAAGCAAATTTCTTAAGGCAAACTGGAGGGGTTGGCTCTCAGACTAATTTCAAAGTCTGAAAATCTTAATAGCCGGCCTAAGTTGGTTCACAAGGAAACCCTAAAGGAAACCCTGGATATTGCGGCGGATTGGCGCAAATCTGATCTAAAGCCCTCTATCCGGCGAGTTTAAATGACTCGCTTGCAAGAAAAAAAGTCAGCACAGGTTCTAACAAAAAGGGTGAAAAGACTTGAATAAAGCAGAATTGGTAGACGTCGTCGCTAAGGAAGCCGGCACCACAAAGAAAGATGCCGAACTCGTCATCAATAAAATGATGGAAACGATTATCGGCCAGGTCGCTCACGGCGTAAAAGTAACACTCGTTGGATTTGGCACGTTCGAAGCTCGCCAGCGCAAGGCTCGCACCGGTCGTAATCCAAAGACAAACGAGCCCCTCAATATTCCGGCTAAGCGCGTAGCTGGTTTTAAAGTCGGCAAAGAGTTTGCCGATGCTGTGAACAAGCGCAAGTAAGAGGAAAATCGACTAAGTAGATTTCCGGATTAAGTGCCGGAAGTTTGAATAGTTAAGGAGGTCAGGGTGGGTCTACCTAGAGTTGCGCTAATCGGTTGTGGAAACTGGGGTAAGAACCTGGTTCGCAACTTTCATCATCTGGGGGCCCTCTCTACCGTCTGTGACAGCGATCACAAGCGGCTCGACTATGTCGCCAGAGAGTTTCGCGGGGTAAAAATAACCTCCGACTATCAAAGCGTTCTAGACGATGCTGAAGTGAGCGCTATTGTAATCGCCACACCTTCCGACACTCATTTCAATCTGGCCAGACAAGCCTTGCTCGCCGGTAAGCATGTATACGTCGAGAAGCCTCTAGCTCGCGACGTCAAGCACGCCGAGGAACTGGACGCTCTGGCGACAGAGCGCAATCTGGTTCTGATGGTCGGGCATCTATTGCTCTATCATCCTGCTGTGAATTGTCTCAAAGACTTGATTGCCTCAGGTGAACTTGGCGAATTGCTTTTCGTTCGTTCCGACCGCATGAACTTTAACCTTTCCCGCCGCGACTGGAGCGTTCTCTGGGACCTTGCTCCCCATGACATTTCCATGATGAGTTATCTTCTCGACTGTGCCTCCCCTGAAGTAAGTCGGGTTGGCGGCTGGGATACGCTCGGTGATGGTTTAGTCGACGTCGCCTATCTCGATCTGGCTTTCCCCATAGGCGACAAAGTCGTCCCTGGTCAGGTGCGCAATAGCTGGATCGACCCACAGAAAGTTGTCAGACTGACTGTGAACGGTACCAAGAAAACAGCCGTTCTCAACGATACCCAGCAAGAAGACAAGCTTGCTCTTCACAGCCTCACATCTGAAGGACGCATGGTTGTCGAATATCCCTATTATCCAGACTCCGAGCCTCTTCATCTCGAATGTGAGCACTTCTTGCAGTGCATACTGCGTGGCGAAAGACCGCGCACCGATGCCAATAATGCTTACACCGTGGTGAGAGTGCTTTCTGATGTCGAGAAGAGACTGTCGTCAAGACCTGGTCTGCGTAAGCCTGTTGGTTCGGTTTAGCAAATTAAAATAAGTAACAGCGTATTGCAATTGCTATCTGCGAACTGGGTCGAGGGGTATAATAAACTTCTGGTCGCAAGACTGAATGCTGAATCGCCCGTGCGGGAGTAATTCAGTGGTAGAATGTCTCCTTGCCAAGGAGAATGTCGCGAGTTCGAATCTCGTCTCCCGCTCCATTTAGAAAGCTGCCTTTCAGAGGCAGCTTTTCTTTTTCTGCCTAGCCACCTGATATATTAGAGCTAGCGTTAATCTAGCGGTCAAAGTTAGGCAAGGGCAAGGACTTTTTCATGTCAGAAGAAAAGAGCGAAAATTCCGACTCGCAGGCTCAGGGGTCGGCGTCCGGTTCTCAAGCAGAATCGCATAAAGATTCTGCTCAAGGCTCTGAAGTTAAGACTGAGAGCCAGTTATCTCATTCTGAAGATAAGCCTGAAACTAAGTCTGAAGAGGCGGCGAAGACAGACGCCTCGTCCTCAGCAGATCTCAAGCAAGCGGCCTCGCCGGTTGCTTTCGACGAAGCCGCCAAGAGGCGAAGCCCATGGCAAGCCGCTGCTGCCGCCCTGCAGTATGTGCAGGAGTCGACACGCACCGATTCAATTCAGCTGCGTACATCCGATAGAGTAACCATCATAGCTCTGCTCGTCTGCTGCATCTTGGAAGTCCTTTCTCTCTCTTATACGCCCTTTGCCGGCATGCGACTGCCGATAGTGATTGTGTGCGATGTTGTGCTGGGGGTGTGCACAATCCTATTTTTGGTTTACAGGCTGGGCATACTTTGTTCTCTTTCCCCCAGGCAGGCGCTTGTGTGCTGGCAACTGATGATGGGTTGCGTCTTCTTCGGCATCTTTCTTTGCATCAATATAGGTGTTGGTGTCGCCTTTGCTGTAAGCGGTATGGGTGCCGAAGAGAACACAGTGCAAAGTCCTTAGATTAAACAGATGAGAGTGTTTAATGTTTCTTTGTGCGCCTGTGGGCGTTTCAGTCTAATTCGATAACTAATAAATAAATAGATTTGCCCTTCAAAACCTTGTAAACTTTAGGCATCTTGGGCGTTTTAGCTCGTTTTCAGCGTGTTAAGATCGCTCGTCTATGTATTTGTACACTTACGAATTTTGAGAGAGAAAACAAATGAAGGTCACCCTTGAGCGGGAAGGCAAAAATGTAGTAAAGCTCGGTATAGAGCTTGAAGCCGAAAGAGTAAAGCGCGCCTATGAAATGGCTTGCAGAGAACTAAGCAAACAGGTTCGCATTCCTGGTTTTAGACCCGGTAAGGCACCTAGAATGATTCTTGAAAAGACCATCGGCGAAGACAATATCAAGAACGAGGCTCTTCAGTCTCTGGTTCCTGAAGTAATTTCAGAAGCCGTTCTCAAGGAAAATCTTGACTTGATTACCGCCCCTGAGTATTCAAAAGTGGAATTCAAGCTTGGCGAGCCCCTCAAACTTGAAGCTAAATTTGAAGTGAGGCCGGAAGTCAAGCTCGGTAAGTACAAAGAGCTTGAAGTCAATGTTCCGGAAGTTACGCTTCCGGCCGATGCTTTAGAGAGAGCTTTGGCTAATGTGGCTGAAACACGGTCCTCGCTGGCTCCTGTTGAAGGTCGTGCCTCCGAAATGGGCGATACTGTTGTCCTCGATTTCAAAGCGACAATCGATGGTGAGCCCATGGAAGGCGGAAACGCCGAGAGTTTCGTTATGGAGTTGAAGGAAGGCGCTTTCTTGCCCAATTTCTGCGAACAGATTGTCGGTAAAAGCAAAGGAGATCAGTTTGACGTGAAGGCTTCCTTCCCCGAAAACTATCGCCGCAAGGATGTAGCCGGTAAAGAAGCTGTTTTTGCCGTTGTGTTGAAAGAGATCCGCCGTAAGTTTGTTCCTGATATTAATGACGAACTGGCCAAGGCTGTCGGACATGAGAGTCTAGATGCTCTCAAAGAGTCACTGCGTGGCGAGCTTGACGAATTGGTCAAGCAAGAGAATGAAGCCAGAGCGCAGCGCATGGTTGTTGAAGCCGTTTCTCATTGCGCCGAAGTGGACATTCCAGAAACCATGATTCAGCGTGAGAAAGAGCTTCTCGTTAATCAGATGCGTCGTTATATGGAACAACAAGGACAGTCTTTCGATGAAGTGGCTTCCAACCCTGATTTCCAACAAGTGATCGCCAGTAAAGATGACGAGGCTAAGCAGAGAGTGCTTACTTCTCTGGTCCTTGGTGCTGTTGTCAGAGCTGAGAACATAACTGTGGAAGAGGACGAGATGGGACCTTATTTCGCAGATTTAGCCATGCGCTACAACCTGCGTCCCGATCAATATCAGGAATTCGCCGCTAATCAGGAAGTGAGAAGGCAGGTTGCTGAGGAAGTGCTGACCGGAAAAGTGGTCGAGCTTCTGGTCTCGAGTGCCAAGATAAATTATGTGGCTGATACCGAATGTAGTGATGAGCACGACCATTCGGTGCACGAGAAGAAAGAAACTGAAGCCGCCAAGAGCTAAAGTCTCAAAAAAGAGGGAGCTCCGAAGAAATTTCGAGCTCCCTTTTAATGTCTAAATGCTCTATTTCAGTAAGATATTGCCAGTGAAATTTCTAGAGCAATCTAGAGTAAAAGAGAGAGGAATACACAAAGCATATGTCACAGTCTAAAGAACAAGCTGGTCGTTATATTCAAGAGCCGCCCACCAAGCGCGGTCTTTATGAGTTGTTCAGCTCTACTCCCTATGTCAGTCCCGAAGCAATCTATGCGCCCACTGTAATCGAAACCACTGCACGCGGCGAAAGAGCCTTCGATATTTTCTCTCGCTTGCTCAGAGAACGTATCGTGTTTCTCGGCACACCCATCGACGATATGGTTGCCAATTTGATTGTTGCTCAGCTTCTCCTTCTCGAAGGTGAAGACCCCGAGAAAGATATCCGTTTGTATATCAACTCGCCCGGTGGATCGGTCACTGCCGGTTTGGCTATCTATGACACAATCCAGCACATTCGTTCCCATGTTTCTACAATCTGTCTTGGACAGGCTGCCAGTATGGGTGCTTTCCTTCTTTCCGCCGGTAAGAAAGGCAAGAGATTGGCTTTGCCCCATTCGCGCATCTTGATTCACCAGCCCCTCGGCGGTGCCCAGGGTCAAGCGACAGACATTGAAATTCAAGCCCGCGAGATCATTCGTATCAAGCGTCAGCTCAACGAATTGATGGCTGAACACACTGGACAGTCGGTAAAGACTATCGAGAAAGATACCGACCGCGACAATATCATGACAGCTGAGGAAGCTAAAGAGTATGGTCTGGTTGATGCTGTAATCAGCAAACTTGACCAAGCTCCTCTGAGCGCAGTTTAGTCACATTTCGAGAAAGAGGGTGTTTTGCACCCTCTTTCTCGTTAAGATATCTCTTGACTGCTAAATAATTTAAGTAGTTTTGTAGGTTGTGTTACAGTATGTTTAACTCGGGATCATCTTCAGTCTCGTCAGCATCTATATAAGTCCTAGATAGGGAAACTAAATGGCAAAGCAATCGGACAATCGACTCAAGTGCTCGTTCTGCGGTAAGAGCCAGGACCAAGTAAAGAAGCTAATCGCTGGTCCAGGCGTTTATATCTGCGATGAGTGCGTCGACCTTTGCAACGAAATACTCGACGAAGAACTCTTCGAAACCACTACGGCGGCTGCTCCTGCTCCAGCTCCAGAAAGCGCAGCGCCACAGATGGTCGATATTCCAAAACCGCAAGAGATAAAGAACTTTCTCGACCAGCACATTGTTGGCCAGAATGTAGCCAAAAAGATTCTATCCGTAGCGGTATACAACCATTACAAGCGCATTTCGCACAATAGCGAGCTTGCCGATCAAGTTGAGATTCAGAAATCAAACATCTTGCTCATCGGTCCCACCGGATGCGGTAAAACCCTTTTGGCGCAAACCTTGGCTAAATTGCTCGATGTGCCTTTTGCCGTCGCCGACGCCACCACTCTCACCGAAGCCGGCTATGTGGGCGAGGACGTTGAGAATATCTTGTTACGTCTCTATCAGGCCGCTGACTACGATGTCAAAAAGGCTGAACGAGGCATTATATATATCGACGAGATCGATAAGATATCTCGCAAATCTGAGAACACCAGTATCACCCGTGATGTCTCCGGTGAAGGTGTGCAGCAAGCTCTATTGAAGATGATTGAGGGGACTCTTGCTAACGTACCGCCTCAGGGGGGACGTAAGCACCCGCATCAAGAGTTCATTCAAATCAACACCGCCAACATACTCTTTATATGCGGCGGCGCCTTCGTCGGTCTCGACAAGATTGTCGAAGCGCGTGTATCTTCCAATCGTTCCATCGGCTTTGGTTCTGAAAGACCTCTCACCGCATGGGAAAGAGAGCAACGTTCTTCCAAGATCTTGAAAGAAACAGCTCCCGATGACCTTCTCAAATTTGGTCTCATTCCCGAGTTTGTTGGTCGTATGCCTGTCACAGCTGTTTTGGAAGCTCTCGATGTTGATGCTCTGGTACGCATCATGGTTGAGCCCAAGAACGCCATCATCAAGCAATATCAACAGTTGCTCGCTCTTGACGGCGTTGAACTCAAGTTTGACCAAGATGCCATACGTGCTGTCGCCGAAGAAGCGATCAAGCGCAAAACCGGCGCCCGCGCCTTGCGTTCCATCGTAGAAGAAATAATGCTCGACATTATGTACGAAGTGCCTTCACGCACCGATATCAAGGTGTGCCATATCACTAAGGAACTTGTCGAAAAACGTTCTACGGCAGAACTACTTCAGCATCCAAAGGCTAAACTTAAGGGTGAGATCGCCTAGACTCTAAGTGAGTGCCACTCATTTAGTTCGGGCGATAATTGCAACTTCACTCTAGAGGGTCCGCCTTATGGTAGACATAAGCACCACGGTGTTTCCTTTGATTCCCTTACGGGATGTGGTCGTCTACCC
>JAIETF010000022.1 GCA_019745415.1 Candidatus Obscuribacterales bacterium
AGCTTTGCCCGGCGCTCTTCCGGGCGTTCCACTTTGATCTTGTGCGAAGGCGACCAAATTGTCTTGAGCCCGACCTTGCCTGTCATTTTCACAGTCAAGACAGTATCATCCACTGCACCACCGGCGGCATCATTATCCCGCTTGAGAGGAAACCTATACTTAACCATACCGTTCTCAGCCTTGAGTAGCTGTGTATATTCCAGCTCTACTTTTTTGGTGCCATGGGCGGGAATAGGAAAAATGCGAGCGCGCACCGAGCGTTGGTCGGCATACTCAAGCAAGCCTGGATCAACCATCTGTCTAACGATGGCTTCATACTGGGCGCGGGCCTCCTTGGCTTCTAAGATTTTGCCTTCCACAGGCTTGCCGTCTATATGCAGAGAAAAACTCGAAAAGGTTGTGTCATCTGGCAAGGGAAAGAGATAGGTACCGGCAGCATCACGATCAGTGTCGTTATAGAAGGTCTGGGTTACATAAGTCTTGGCCACCTGGTCGGTGATTTCGACCTTTATATCTTGGGCTTTCAAATGTAAGCCGACGCTGACACCGCCCTTTAAAACCGGTCGAGGGCCTGGCTCGGGTCGGGGATTCGGTCTGGGATTTGGTCTGGGATTCGGCAGAATCGGCATTACAGGCATTGGTCTGACGCCCATATTGCTGAATGCCGGATCTATGACTATGAAGCCGGCGGCTTCGGCTGCCGAAGGCAGAAGTAGCAAGCTACCAGCGAGCAAGGCACATAGAGCAGAGCGCATATCAAACCTCTTTTATTTCCCAGTAAAACAATTCACTACAACATTCTTTCAGCCTGCAACTAAGAAGACTGCCGGATATGCCAGGGGAGGTCTCTCGGGTATTGCGGGTATACAATCCAGGGTTTCTCCTGAATATAGACAAGAAGCCGTCCAGTTTTGCTTTTCGCTCTATTTACTAGGCTTTTTCCTGGTTATTTAGCAGTCGGACCGGTCTAGACTACTGGTGAAGGCATTAAACTGTTTAGTTAAGATTCAGTTTTGAGGGTCAAATGCCGCTCAGCCTTCCCAAGCTCAAACCACTAACAGGCCTAAGGAAACTTTTGCCTGCGGGTCGAGCCGGTGCCCCCAAGAGGGATAGCTTGCTTTTCGAACGCCTTTTTTGGGGCGCCCTTTCGGGAGGTCTGGCCACCATCCTTTTTGCCGAGTCTCCAGTTCTGGATACGATGGAAATGAATCTGCTTGAATGGCGCTATAAAACAGGACACGAGCTCAACCGAGCTTTCCGCTCCTTTGGGCCCTTGAAAGTAGGGAGCAATAGTGACGTAGTTCTGGTGACCTATGATGACGAAGACCAGTTCGATCTAGAGGGCGAAGGAGAAGAAGGCGGTGCAGCTCCGATTCAAGAGGTTATGGCCAGACTGGTCTCCACTATTGAAAGCGGTTCGCCCCTCTTGCTGGTTCTCGACTTAGACCTGAGAGGAAAAGCCGATAATCGCCTGGTGGCGGCGCTGAGAGCCAATAAGGGCAATACGATCTTGGCTTTGCCCGGCAGTTTGGACAATCCGAATGATCTACCGGCGGCAGAGCTTAGAAAAAGCGTGCTCAAATGCGCCTTCGACCATGTGATTATCGAACAGAACGGTCTCACCTGCCGAATGCCCATACTGGCCAATCTAAACAATATATACGTAGGCGAAGGCGAAACCGCCTCCAACATGAATGGTCGAGGCGAACTGGTGGAATCTCTCCCCGAAGTGGTGGCCCCCCTCATGTCGGCTCGCGCCGGAGTCGGACCTTCCCGCTCGAAGATTTCAGATTTTGTCCAAGAAGAGCTACCTATTTATATAAAGTTCTCAGGCAAAGAATATCCAGTCTACAAAGCACGCGATATCTTGAGCGAAACAGTTTCACCTCTTTCCTTCAGTAATAAAGTAGTGCTTCTCGGCACTAATTTCAGCCAGAAAGTAGACAACACGCCAAGAGTGCGCACTCCTCTCATGAACAAAGTGCCCAATATCTATATTCAGGCCGAGGCCATCTCGACCCTTTCAAAGAATGAACCGATTAGGTCCTTTCCCCGCTCCATCCTGCACCACATCTTGCTTTTAATAGGCGGCGCTCTCGGTGCTCTTTCTTCCACTCTGGCGATGGGTAGACGCACTACGATCTTTCTTACAATCGCCATGATGCTCACCGTGCTCACCCAGATAAGCTTTCAATATCTCAATATACAGGTGCCGGTGCTGCCCTTACTGGCGGTACTGATGCTCACCTATATTTTCGGCACCCTGATTTATTTAGACACCGACTTGCGTCTGCGCAACCGCGAACTAGCCCTGGCCAGAGAAGCCATGCAAGTGCGCGCCGAAGAAGAGAGACAGCGCATAGCCGAAGACTTGCACGACGAGACCCTGCCTGCACTATCAGCGGTGGCACGAATGGCCGATAAGCTCACCCATGAAATGGACGGCAGCGACACGCCCAGACTAATGAGAGAGAAGCTGGACGGGGCAATAAGCGAAATGCGCCGAGTTATAAACGACCTGCATCCTTCGGTGCTAGAGACCATGGGCTTCAAACCAGCGCTCGAAAACTTGCTTGCCATCTTAGAGCGCGAGACAAATATCACCGGTCAATTCCAAGATCAAACCGAAAACGGTCCGACGCCGCCGCTTGATCTGGAGACTATCTTGAATGATTTCACCAGACTGCAGCTCTATCGCATCGTGCAAGAATCACTCAATAATGTGCAGAAGCACGCCAAAGCCTCAGAGGTAAAACTTCTAATCAGCCAATTTGGTACAGATTTAGCTGAAGAAGGGCTGCAAATTGATATCATCGACAATGGAAAGGGCATGGAACTAGACTTTGACCCAGAAACAAAGGGAACCAGACAGTCGAGCAAGACCTCGCACGGGCTAATTAATATCAGGCAAAGAGCACAGCTCATAGGAGCCCAGGTAAACTGGAAGAAGCCGGAAAGCACATATACCAACTATACAAGCGGCACCCAAGTAACCATAAAGATGACTATAAGGAAAAAAGAGGAAGGAAACGGATGAGCACTCTCATTGTTGACGACGAAGAAAGAGACCGCACATGGCTCAAGAACTTGCTCACCACCAGTCCTTCCCTGCAAGGCGAACTGCCGCAACCCATACACGAAGGACAAGACGGCAGCCAGGCTGTGGAACTAGCCACCAAACATCACCCTAAGTTGGTCTTCCTCGACATCAAAATGCCCAATCTGTCCGGCATTAAGGCTGCCGAGCAGATTCTAAAGCTGTTGCCCGACACTGGCGTGATCATGCTCTCCAATTTCTCAGACGAAGTCTATGTAAGACAACTTTGGAAAGTCGTACCCCCTAACGGCGTCTTCGGCTACGTGCTGAAGAGCGCCTCTGATGAACAAGTGGTGGAAGCCGCCAAAGCCGTGCTTTCCGGCGACTGCTGGATTCATCCAGGTATAGCCAGGGTAATACAGCGCACCCAGAACAGAGCCACATCGCTCACCGCAGCCGAATATGAAGCCCTTGTTTGTATCGCTCTGGGAATGACCGATCATGCTATTGCGAAGAAGCTCTATTTGACTGAAAAAGCTGTGCAATCAAGACTGAAATCTCTCTATGCCAAACTAGGCATACCGGGGCGCAGCGAATCACACGATACCGAATTCAACCAACGCTGCCGGGCGGTCTATGTATCGACCAGACGAGGACTAATCAATCAAAGCGAGCTTGACGACTGGGAAGCCAAAATGCAAGACGCCAAAGCCGATGCGAAATAATGGAAGCAAAATAGCGAACATGAAAACCAGACTCTTGCTCTTACCTACCCTGACAGTCTCATGCCTCATGAGTCTAACTTTTGGTCTGGTACAAAGCCCGGCGATACAAGCCTCGACCACTGAAGATTTGAGCCGGGCTGAAGCAGGTGTAAAGCTCTTGATGGGCATCTATGGTCGCCTCGGTAGCGAACCCCAGTTGGCTCTCAAAAATGAAGGCAAGAGCAAAAGCGACATGAGGCAAGACATGGCGCTGGGAGTAAGCCCCGCATCATTGCAAAGAGAGGCTAACTCTTTAGGTGAACCGGGACAACTCCTGAGCAATCAACTTGCTTTCAATAGCAATGCCGATCCGGCTTTGGTGATTCGCCCGCAGCAAAGCAATAAGAAAATCACCGTGGGCCGTGCTGTTATGCAAAAAGTAGTGCCTATAGATGGCATGACTATCGCAATGGCGCCGACAGCCGAGAAAGCTCCTAGCCGTCGTGTCGCCCTGCAGGCTGCAGGCTTTAGCGCCGAAAGAGAAAGCCGTCCGTCCGAAAGAAATGAAAGCAGCAAATTTGCCGAGCTCAAGCAAGAAGTGCAAGCCAATAATCTGCGACAAAGAACGGCAGCCATTCCATATTTAGCAGGCAATCAAATCGGCACGATTACACCTATGCAAGACAAAGGCCATGTGCGTGAATTTAGCGACAGTAAGCGCACCAGCTACAATACCACTATCGCCCAGCAAAACGCCGATGGTTTTGGCGGCGGCATGGGCGCAAGCTCTTATGGCGCCGGTATGGGCTCTGGTATGGGCGCTGCTAATTATGGCAGAGCCGTAGGGACAGAAAGAGATAACAGAGACGAAAGAGACGACAAGGATGAAAAATTCGGCTTGGTGCGCCCGGCCGAGCAGCCTGGTTTGTTTAAATATGTCAGAGAACACGCCCAGCCCTTGCCCAAACAGGCCCCGGTCGATAGTGAAGAAGCAAGCAGAAAGAACATAACGAAAGATGCAGCGGCCGAGGAAGTTTTTTTAGCGGACAAGCTTATGACTGTGCCGCCCCCTGCGGCTATGCCTCAATCCGCCTTAAGTCAGCAATCTTCTTCGGCAAGGGTTCAGACTAAAGCCCAATACAGAGTGGCAGCAAACTCTGAAAAGAAAGCTCGAGCAAAGACCAAAGAGGCGATAGCCAGAGAAGAGCCGACGATTACATCCGCTC
The DNA here is from genome assembly GCA_019745415.1 of Candidatus Obscuribacterales bacterium. Classification (GTDB taxonomy): domain Bacteria; phylum Cyanobacteriota; class Vampirovibrionia; order Obscuribacterales; family Obscuribacteraceae; genus Obscuribacter. The sequence continues at coordinate 4,968 of JAIETF010000022.1, forward strand.
GCAATACACCAGGAGCGCCGCCACTCATAGCCTATTTGCCGCCCAGCACCTTGAGAGGTATCAATGGACTCAATCTTTGGGTGGGCGAAGCCGAAACACTGAGTTATTTGAAGAGTCGGGGCACTATAAAAAGTACGGCCACCTTGGGCTGGAAAGTAGTAACCTTGACCAATTCTCAAGGACAGGTCGCCTGCCAGGCTTATCTGCGCAATAGCAAACTGGAAGCCCTCAGGGTCTATAGCGCCGACCTTTTGCCGACCAGCCTCGGTGTTCCTATAGATAGCGACCTGAGTCAGATGAAAAGCAAATACGGCGAACCATCTTTTGTTTTAGAAGAACCCAAGACAGATAAACCAAGCCAAGTTTCGGCAAAAAACTATGTTTACCCATTGAGCCAGGTAGCTTTCCAAATTGCTCGCGATAAGAACCAGGGTCAAGGCAAACCAAAAGTAGTGAGCGTGCTCTTTTTCCACTATCTATAGAGTCTTTTGAAAAGAGTCTATTTAAAGCATTAAAGCGCAGGTTAGAAACTTTAGGGGCTTCGTATTTCACCCACCTGACAACCCAGCTCGACCATGCTAACTTAGGCAAGTTGGCAAAATAAGAGGCAGGTTGGCGCAAGATGACTCTAAATACTGAAAAGGCAGCCCTAAAAGAGATACCCAACAAAGACCAAGCTCAAGAAACCAGGGAATTATGGATGGCGGATCTAGCCAAGCCTGCATTAACTCCTGAAATTAGAAAAGTTCAAAATGTACCGGACGAACCGGAAGAAGAAAGCGAAGCCCATGCACCGGAAAGCATGTCTGAAGTATTGCGGGCGATAGATCCTCGCAACCTGGGCAAAGGCCTAAGAAACATGCAGGGTCTGGTTGAAGAATTCGCTTCAGCAAAAGACAAACCCAAAGCCCTCGGGCAAATGCGAGACGGCTTTGAAGAAGCCGTAAAGCAGACCGACCGCGATTTTGAAGAGACCAAAACGCGATTTGAGCAAGAAAGACTGAAGCTTAAGCCCGAACTAGAACCAAAGATGAAAGCCTTTGAGAGCGCCAGCCAAAATATGGGCGAAGCTTTAGGTAAACTGCCCAAGGAAGAACAAGAAAGAATGACTTGGCTCATGGGTGGTTATAAAAACGGCAAGAACTCTCCTGAACTTGACGCAGCCATAGCCAAAGAAATCAACAAACATCCGGGTCTCTTGCCTGCTTTAGAAAACGGCATCAAAGCCCAGACCGAGCTTGCTCCATATATGGAAAAGGCAAAAGAGTTGAAAGACAGTATGGATACGGCAGTAGCCGAAAGAGCATTCGGCAGACAGGTCTATAGCGAGGTCTTGAAAGAGGGCGGCGATTTAAAGCGAGCCCAGCGCATGGAAATGGAAGCAAGAGCCCTGACCATGGGTATTCCACTCGAGCAACTTGATGCTCTTGAGAAAAGACAGAAAAATTAGAGTACATAGTTGAGCTTGCTTTAGTCTTACTTGCTGTAGACTTATGGTCATGACAGCAAAAATTGCAACTAGAGAAGATCTGAAAAAATTGCCCAAGGCCGAACTGCACCTTCACATAGAAGGCACCTTCGAGCCCGAATTGATATTTCAGATGGCGGCGAAAAACGGCGTCAAACTTGCTTATGCCGATGTCGAGGCCTTGCGGCAAGCCTATGACTTTGCCGATCTGCAGTCCTTCCTCAATGTCTATTATGCCGGCATGTCGGTGCTCAAAGACGAAAGCGATTTCGAAACCCTGGCCAATGCTTACTTTGCCAGAGCGCAACAAGATGGCACTGTGCACGCAGAACTATTTTTTGATCCCCAAGCTCATGCTGGTAACGGTATCGCCTTTGATACCGTCATCAATGGTCTCCACCAAGCGGTCAAGACTTCTAAAGAAAAATACGGTCTAACAAGCAGCTTGATTTTGTGCTTCTTGCGCGATTTAGACGAAGATAGCGCCATGGCAACCTTAGAAAAAGCCCTCAAGCACCGCGATAAATTTATCGGTGTGGGGCTCGACTCCGCCGAAGTCGGCAATCCACCTTCAAAATTTGCCCGAGTCTTTGCCCGGGCTAAAGCGGAAGAACTAAGACTGGTGGCACATGCCGGCGAAGAAGGTCCACCCGAATATGTCAAGCAAGCCCTCGATTTGCTGCAAGTAGAACGCATTGATCACGGTGTGCGCAGCCTGGAAGATAAAGAACTAACCAAGCGCCTCATCGACCTGGGCATGCCGTTAACAGTCTGCCCTCTTTCCAATGTCAAACTAAAGGTTTTTGCCAATTTGCAAGAGCACAACCTCAAGAAAATGCTTGATTTAGGTCTTAATGCCACTGTCAACGCAGACGATCCAGCCTACTTTGGCGGCTACTTGATGGAAAACTTCTGGCAGTGCAAAGAGGCGCTCTCTCTGTCCGACCAAGAACTGGTCAGACTCTGTAAAAATTCAATCAACGCTTCTTTTATGAGCGCTTCCGAAAAGTCTCTTCATCTTGCAAATTTGCAAGAATGTTAGAATAAAGCCTTAGCGAAGTACATAAAAATCTCCCTCCGGCTCAGGCATTGGAAGCTTATCAACCTCTTTACTTGCGACATCGTCCGCAGACCCTCAAGCAGCTTGTGGGTCAACGCTCGGTCGTCAAGACTCTTTCCAACGCCATTGAAAACGACCGCATCGCCCATGCCTATTTATTCACCGGGCCAAGAGGTACAGGCAAGACTTCAAGCGCTCGTATCTTAGCGAAGTCGCTCAATTGCCAGGAAGGCCCGACAACCGAGCCTTGCATGGTTTGCCCCATGTGCACCGAGATCAAGCAAGGCATTTCACCGGCTGTTCTAGAAATAGACGCGGCCTCCAATAACTCGGTGGACGACGCTCGCATACTAATTGAAAGAGCACCACTGGTGGCCCAGGGCGGTCGCTTCAAGCTCTACATCATTGACGAATGTCATATGCTCACCAAAGAAGCTTTCAATGCTTTGCTCAAGACAATCGAAGAGCCGCCGCCGCGCGTTATTTTCGTCTTAGCCACCACCGAAGAACATAAAGTACCGCCCACGATCATCAGCCGCTGCCAGCGCCTCATGTTTAGATTGGTCAGTCACGAAGATCTGATTGTGCATCTGCGCAATGTTGCCGACCAAGAAGAAATCAATATCGAAGACAGCGCCCTCGAACTAATTGCACGGCGCTCGGGCGGCGGTCTGCGCGATGCCATGGGCTTACTCGATCAAGCCTCGCTTTTGGCCACGGCAGAGAGGCCGGTCTCGGTGACTGATCTTTTGACTTTACTAGGCGCCATCGACGAAGATGTCTTGCTTGAAATTAGCAAAGGCATGAAAGAGCGCAACGGAGAGCAAGTCTTAACAGCCGTACACGGACTTCTCAGTCATGGACGCGAACCATCTCTGGTGGCACTGGAGTTGAGTAAGCACTTTCTCAATATGACAAAAGCCCTGCACCTGGGCCGCTCGAAAGAACGGAGCGACAAAGAAAGTATCCTGCCTCAAATCATCTCAGGCTCAAGCGGCTATATTAAAGCAATCACAGAGCTGGCACCATCTTTCGAAGGTTATGAACTAACCCAGATGGTGGAACATCTAGATAGATTGGAGCAGTCTTTGCGCCGCTCCACGCAGCCGGCGCTCTCTTTAGAAATAGGCTTGCTTTCTCTTTGCTATAGACAAGAAATTCATCTGATCAAAGACCTGGTCGGTCGCATCGAAGCTTTAGAAGCACAACTGGCAGATGGTCCGAGGCTGCAAGCGCCAAGACCGCAGAGCCAGCTACCGCCGCCTCAAGCAAATACTCACGCGCCTGCGGCCTATGAAGCCCAGCGCCCGCCCCTTGTAAAAGAAACAGTAAAAGAACCGGTCAGAGAACCAGAAAGAGAGAAAGAAGCGGAGCCGGATAGAGCACCGCAGTTCGTCCCAGACAATCGAGTGCCGGAGAGAACAGCCGGTCAGCCGGAGAGAGAAGTAAGACCGAGTCCGCAGGCGGACCCGCCGCCGAAAACTCCAGCTGTTGCAGCCCCTCCTCAAAATGCTCAAGGCACAAAACCAACAACAGAAAAATCTACAAATGAAGAAGGCAGCTACCCCTTCGAAGTAGTGAACGAATTCTGGTCAAACCTTTTGGAAGAACTTCATTCACGCTCCATCCCCACTTATAGCTTGGTTTCACAATTCGGCTTCCCCCTTGCCTTGCGAGACGACGAACTGGTTATCAGTGTTTCGCGCGAACATTTCCAGAAAACAATTGAAAACAAAGCGGATCAGATCAAATCGGCCGCAAAGAAAATTACAGGCAGAGACCTTTTCATCAAAGTAAAGATTCAAACAGAACAGCCCAACCAGGGCAAAATCGGTCGCAGCGAGTCGAAAAACGAAGCCGAATCGCAGTCACAGACAGGTCCTTCCGGGCAAGCCAGAGAGAGCCAACCCGCCCCCAGAGAATATGCCAGCCCGCCATCTGAAGCCCATGGCGATGGAGATTCGGCAGGCGATGAAGACGATGAAAGTGACCCGCCGCCGCAAGATATGCCAGGCCGGACCAGACCGGATCCTTTTGAACTAGAAAATCAAGAAGCGCCAACACCTGGTGAAAGAGTGGATAGAGTCGAAAAAGTAGAAGGAGTGGCTACTTTATCGAGCGAAAGACCGCGCCGGGTTAATAACGTGCCGCCGCCTGAAACCGGCGACCAACTGATGGTAAAGGAAGCCTACAAACTCTTCGAGGGTCCTGGTTCGCGTCAAATCGGCTGAGCCTGTCACTAAGCAAATGGAAGACTCCATTCTCCGGCTTAGGACTAGATAAGCCTAACGGTCAGGCAATAGCGAAAAGCCCTCAGCAATAGAGTCAACCCCCATTAGGGTCAAGAATTGATGCAGATTCTCGTTCGTGACCTCTTCCTGATCAAGCCGGTCGACCCGAGCCCGCTCAGGACCGTTGCCGCAATAGGTTATCAAGACCTGAACCGCCGATTCTTCCCCATGGACAAGGGCTTCCACCTGACCGCTGGCCAGATTGCGCACATAGCCGCAAAGCCCAAGCACCTGCGCCGTCCTTCGGGTACTTTGCCGAAAGAAGACCCCCTGTACCTTGCCGGTAACTAAAAGATAAACCGTCCTTAAAGCCATGACTATCAAACCCTATCAGATAATAAATTCAATATAGAAAGGTGGTCAACAGGCTACAATGGAGAAATCTGTCGACACCTGCGCAAAGGAAGTCAAGGCCCCAATGGCGCCAGAAGAAGCGAAACTTCAAAACGAAGAGATAACCCTCGAGGTGCTGGATGCAGCCATCAAAGAGGCAAAAGGCGACGATCTCGACATAAATCCCTTTACCCTGGCGCGCAAGCTCTCGGTAGAGCCCCATCTCTTGTTCGAAAGCAGAGAGCTGATGGGGCGTATCATCGAAGCAAGAAGGAAAGCCCAGGGCGATAGCGCCACTTTTTCCTTAGACTCTGAGCTTTTGCTCAAGGTGAAAGAACTGGAAGGCGAGCTGAACCGACTCACCGAAATCAATCAAGAACTCTATGACCGCGGACTTTCATTGGAAGACCAATTAGTGGCGATGGAAGCCAAAATGAGCGACCTGGAGACCGAAGCCGAGACCCTGGCTATGCAATTGCAAAACTCCTGGCATCTTGGCTATAACAAAGGGCTTGCCGACGGAAAAGCCCAGGGCGGAGTGGCCCCCACTGAAGTGGGAGCGCCTGTTGGTCATACAACCGCCGAACACGAACCGATAGCCCCTGAGCTGACAGAGACGGGCGAAGCCGTTGTCGAACCGGCTCAAGCTGCCGAACAAGATTTGCCTGAAGTGAAACCAGCTGAAGTAAATGATGAACCGGCGCAAGAAATAGAGAAAGAGACAGAGAAAGAAGAAAGCGGTAGTACCGATACAGGCGAGTTCCAAGCTAAACCAAGTTATAACGACAGAGTTTATAACGCTGTATCATCCAGCTTTGTCGCCAACAACAGCAAAGAAAACTATGGTAGCTTTTCTTGGCGCGAAATCGAAACTGTTTACCAGTACAGTACGGTAGCTGGTCGTCCCAATATCAATCTTTATTTTGAACCCTTTGCCCAGCCGCCCCATGAAGAAGAACAAGAAGAAGAACAAGAGCAGGCACCGGCACAAAAGCAAAACCAAAGCGAAGTTACGATGAGCAAAATGGGTGAAACCAGTGCCTTGCCAATAATCGAAGACTTCCTCACCAAGCCGGAAGAGCCCAGCGAGCAGGCGAAGAGCCAGGCCAAGCTGCAAACTGAAACCCAGCCGATACCTGGAGCCGCAGCTTATTTCCAAGCTCAAGCCAAGGCAGAAGAAGCAGCCAAGCAAAAAGAAAAGGAAAAGAGCGAGGACAGCCCCCGCCCGCGCAAAAGACGCACCGACGAATTTCATGTCGACACCGCAGCCCTTGATCTGGGCGAGAGCCTCACCTTGGGCGCTGAGTTTTACCAAGGTCTAGGCGTTATCAATGCAGATGCCGACCGGCGTCCGGAACTTTCCACATTCGATAGCCTGACAGCAGTAAAGACTGACGAAAGCGGTAAGGACGAATTAGACCTGGACAAACTAGATATTTTCGAAGGATTAGAAGATATAGAGGAGCTTTCGCAGATAGAAGTGATTGAAGATGTGGTGCTGCCCGACATGCCGAAAAATAGTGGTGGAGAAAGCAATACCAATCTCGGTTATGACACGGCGGAAAGCCAAAGAGAAACCCAGGACGGCATCAAGCAACTGGAGCCGGGCCCCGAAGACTTGCGTGAACTGGTGAAAAATCGCATTAAGCAGGCCGAAGTTGAGCACCAGGCAGAAAAGCAGCCCCAGGCTAAGCAAGAAGAAGAAGCCGCCGCTGCCAAACTAGACGCTGAAGCAATCAAGCAAGGTGTGCGCAATAAGTTCGTCGGGGGCAAAGCCCCCAGCCAAGAGACCCCAGCACCGGCGGTGGCATCAACACCAAGAGTGGTGCCGCCCGAAATTCGTAAAGCCTGTATGATTCTTGGTGTCAGACCAGAAGAATTAACCGTGAAAGTAGTAGTGGATGCCTGGAAGCGCGAGATGTCGCAACCAGGAGTCCACCCCGACACCGGCGGCGATACAGAAACTGCAATCTATTTGAACAACGCAAAAGTAGAATTGGTCAAATGGATTGAAGCGCAGACTCCTAAACTAGGCAAGAAGTTTGGCAGTCAACAAGGCGGTCCCAAACCGCATGAACCAGGCAAACCCTTCATAATGGGGCAGAAGCCTACAGATAAAGGCAAATAGTCAGATCATGTACAAACCAATAGTCGTAATTGTCGGGCGCCCAAATGTGGGCAAGTCTACATTTTTCAATCGTTGCATCCAACAAAAACATGCCATCGTCGATGATACCCCCGGTATCACCAGAGACCGCATCTATAAAGATTGCGATTGGTCGGGACATAACTTTATCTTGGTAGATACCGGCGGTATTTTGCCCGACGAAGGGCGCAGTTTTGAGCCCATGGCCAAAGAAGTGCTTGACCAAGTAAAGCAAGCACTGGTGGAAGCCGACGTCATTGTCTTTATGGTGGACGGCAGAGAAGGCATTACCGGCGCCGACGAAGAAGTAGCAAATATCATCAGACGGGTGAAGAAGCCTGTTATTCTTGCCGTCAACAAAATTGACAGCATCAAAGAAAATAACTCAATCATGGAGTTCTATGGTTTGGGTCTGGGCGACCCCCTGCCTTTGTCAGCCATGACCGGCGCCGGTAATGTCGGCGACTTACTTGATGCCATCATTTCTCACTTTCCCCAGAACGGTAAGGTGGCGGGCAAGTCAAAGAAAAAGCAGTTCGATTATGAAGAAGAGCTGGAAGAAGTAGAAGAGAAAAGAGATCCGGCCACCTGCCCTGTTTCAATCGCCATTGTCGGAAGACCTAATGTAGGCAAGTCATCAATCACCAATGTCCTCTGCGGTCAGAAACGCTCGATTGTTGCCGACGAACCCGGCACCACCCGCGATGCGGTCGACACCAAGATCACCTACCAGGGCAGAGAGATAACCCTGGTAGATACTGCTGGTATCAGGCGCAAATCGCGCGTTGATTATGGAGTCGAGGCCTTTAGCGTGGTGCGTTCGCTCAAAGCCCTGGAAAGAGCAGATGTAGTGGTTCTGGTGCTCGATGCCAGCCTGGAGATATCAGACCAAGATCAAAAACTAGCATCCAAAATCGAAGAAGCTGGTAAAGCAGCCATCATCGTTATGAACAAGTGGGACCTAATTCAAGACCGTTCATCGACCACAATGAATCAGTTCACCGACCTGATTAAAAGAGAGTTGCGCAGCCTCTCTTATGCCGAAGTGCTATTTACTTCGGCCACCAATAAGTTGCGCATGAATAAAATAATCGAAGCCTGCCTGAGAGCTTTCAGTGAAACTTCAAGGCGCATAAACACAGGCTTAGTCAACCAAATTTTGAACGAAGCCGTCGCCCTCTCGCCGCCGCCGGCCAGTAAGCGAGGCAAAAGACTGAAAGTCTATTATTCAACCCAAGTAACCACCAATCCGCCTACTTTCGTCTTGAAAGTATCGGATGCCAAGCTACTTTCGCGCCCCTATCAAACTTATTTAGAGAGAAAATTGCGTGAAGCCTTTGGTTTTGCGGGCTCGCCTTTGCGCATCATCGCCCGCTCTAAAGCTGAAAATTAGTTGAAGTGACAAGAAAATGCTTTTATTGCTTCTACAAGTATTAGCCGCTTACCTTATTGGTTCGATACCAACCGGCTATTGGATTGGCAAAGCTCGCGGCATCGATGTAAGAAAGGTCGGCTCCTGCTCGACAGGCGCCACTAATGTCTACCGCTCGGTAGGTAAACTAGCAGGCATAGCCACTCTGATCATCGACCTGTTAAAAGGCCTCTTGCCGGTTCTTTACTCTCAAAAATTGAGTCACGATTTAGCCCTTAATGTCGGCAATCTAGCCTTCAATCTAGCCGACGTCGCACCGGTACTAGTGGCACTAACCACAATAATCGGGCATAGCAAGTCAATTTTTCTCGGCATGCAAGGCGGCAAAAGCGCCGCCACCGGTCTTGGTACCATGCTCGCCCTCTCCCCTCCGGCCGGTGGTCTAACTTTCGCCACTTGGCTAATTGTCGTCTTCACAAGCAAGATAGTCTCTCTAGCCTCAATGACAGCCGCGGTAGCCAATGTCGGCTACATGATTTTTTTCCAAGCACCGCGGGCCTTTGTGATCTATAGTGTGATTGGATGTCTATATGTGGTCATTCGCCACAAAGCCAATATCAAACGTCTAATGAACGGTACGGAAGCAAAGATCACGGCTGCTAAAAGCGGAGACAAGTAAGATGAAAGTGTGCAATTTCCCTGGCTTCAGGGCGGGGCATTTTTTTCTGGCGCTTGCCCTCACGACTCTCTTGACTCAGTCAGTGGCAAAGGCTTTAGCCCAGCCCGGCAAGACTGCTAAACCAGAAACTTCAGCAAAAAAAGAAACGACCAAAGAAAGCACTGGCGGGCGCACCCCTCTCACCGAAGAGGAAAAGCTCTTCATAAGAATCTATAAGGCAGCTAATCGCAGCGTCGTCAACATCTCCTCGGTCTCGTCAGCAGAAGAACTGATGACCAATGCCATGCCCAGCGAAGGTTTCGGTTCTGGCTTCATGCTCAAGACCGAAGCAGGCGACGGATACATACTCACAAACCACCACGTGGTCCGAGGTGCCAGCCATCTCCTTGTCACTTTCTATGACGGCACCACGGTGCAGGCCAATCTAGTCGGTTTTGACGCCCACACCGATCTGGCCGTGCTCAAGGTAGTTCCGCCCAAGAATCTCGCCCTCACCCCCATCCCCTTGGGAGACTCTTCCGAATTGGAAGTGGGACGCAGGGTCTTGGCCATAGGCAATCCATTTGGGTTTGATCGCACCCTTACTGAAGGCATAGTTTCATCGATAGGTCGCACAATCAAATCGGAAAACGGCAGACTGATCAAAGGAATAATCCAGACCGATGCGGCAATTAACCCCGGCAATTCAGGTGGTCCTCTCTTAGATTTGGCGGGCAAGGTTGTAGGAATCAATACAGCCATCTTCAGCGGCACGAGGCAATCTTCCGGAATTAGCTTCGCCATTCCAATCAATATCGCCAAAAACATCATTCCTCAATTAATTGAACACCATCGAGTCTTGCGCCCCGAGCTGGGTCTCGATGCTATTCCAGATGAAAGGGGCGGACTGAGAGTCTTGAGGGTCAGCCCCGGCGGTCCAGCGGCTCAGGCCGGCATTCAGGGACCGAAAATTATGGTCTATCGCTATGGAGACATAGAATGGCGTCAGATGGAGAGGGGCTTTGCCGACCTGATAGTGGCTGTGGACAATCAGCAGGTCAACAGTATCGACACCTTGATGTCATATATAGAAAGCAAGAAACCTAATCAAGTGGTAACACTGACAGTTGTAAGGGCCAACCGTCTTCTCAAA
>JAIETF010000014.1 GCA_019745415.1 Candidatus Obscuribacterales bacterium
TTCTGGTGTCAGTTAATGTGAGCCCAAAAGTGCGGATGATGTCGCGCCCAACCAATTATGATTTCGCGCCGCTACAGCTAGGCGTCCAGAGCATGGTGTTCACGTTGTTGGACGTGAAGGCACTGCTGCTGACGCTAATTCCGCCAGTTGGGATAACCTGCGCGTAGGCCGTGGAAGGCGAACCGGTAATGCCATTACCATCGCCGTTGATCTTCAGCCCACCGGCTCCAGCAACCGTGATATTTGAAGCAGCAATGATAACGCCGTGATTGGTCGAAATCGCAGCAGCTGTCTGACTTGCGGTAATAACGGTGTTATTGACAGTCTTGAGTGTACCAGCCATCAGGATTACCTGCCCAGCCGGTTGGCCAGCAGGCCCAGTGGAACTCAAAGCACCAGTCGGCAAAGTAATGGTGCCATTTCGAGCGTCTAAATAAATTAGACCACTTCGTGAAGCCGAGGCCGCCACATTGATATTGCTTGCATTGGTAACTTTGATTTGGGCAGTTGTTGAGCCCGCATTGCCATTAGTAATGAAGACACCACCAACTACAAAGTTGGGATCTTGCCCACCGGTTGTGGTATTGCTGGTATTGATGGTCGTATTAACGCCATTGGTCGTTGAGGCACCAATCGTGAATGTTCCGCCTGCCGCATTGGTATTGGCGTGAATCTCCACACCGGCAGTACCGCCGCCGCTGTTCGTGCTTATCGAACCGGTAGAAATATTGCCTGTTGCAACCAGCAGAATATTTCCACCAGCGCCGGATTGGTTGGATGCAAGATTGCCCGAAATGGCAATCTTGCCGGAGTTGGCATTTGCTTGAATCGCATACCTGCTGCTCACAGCACCTGTCGTGGTGATGTTGGTTGCAGATGTAATTTTCAGGTCACCGTTGCTTGTGGTCAGCGCCTGGGTGGTAATTGCGCCACCACTTGTCGTAATGTCGAGGTCTGTGCCAGCGGTCAGCGCTTGTGCAGTGATAGCGCCCGACGAAGTAATGTGGATAAAGCCCCCGGCAGTAATTGCCGGAAGAGTACAAGCGCCAGTATTGTTGATGGTAACGTTGCCGGTGCCATCGTAGGTTCCTGGGTACTGGGCACAAGTGCCGCTAAAGTCATTAGCTTGAGCTGATGGAGCGAAGGCTAACAGTGCCAACGCAAAGGGTGCGAAGGCTAAGCCTAGCCATCGTTTTCTTTGTTTCATATGTTTTCCTTTTTCAAGGTTGATTGGGTTTTGTTTTGTTATCCATCGGCATTTCCAACGCAGGCGGCAACAATCCAAACGGTTTTTCCGCTAGGAGTCATTGCTTGAAAGGCTTTGCCTGTTATTGGTTTTAGAGTTTGCCTGTAGGAAAATTAGAATGGATAACGTCCTGAACCCTCGTTCATTTAGAGGTTTGATTGCCCGCTTTGCAAACAAGCATTTATAAACAAAAGGCTAAGAGTTAGACCGTAAGCCCATCCAGCCGGGATTTACGGTCAATAAGGAAGATCGGGTGAGCCTGTCCAAGCTCGCGCTAGCAGGGTTTGCGAAGTTTCTTGAACCAATTGTGTAAGAGCCCGGCGTGTTTTCAAGCGGCTATTTGGACTTAGGCAGACGATCCATGAGCTTGTCATTTTGCGCTTGCAAGGTGGCTACTGTGCCCTTCAATTCAGCGGCTTTGGCGGCTTCCTGCCGGAGTCCTTCTATTGTCTTTTCTAGTTTTTCCATGAGCTTTTGGAGCTGCTCAACTTGCGATTTGTGCCCGGCTGCTTCCTTTTGCAGGTCCTGTAAGGCGGTTTCGGTCTTTTCTAATTTCTCGGTTAAGCGCTCTATTTCCTGGGCGTCGGCTTCGCTTTCTTGCTCCAGCTTACGGATAGCATCCAGGGCACCGTGAAATTGGCGCAAAGCTGCGGCTACTTCTTCCTTAGCCTTCTCTTTGACCTCTATGACCTGACGCCCGGCCTCCTGGGTTGCTAGCCTCCATGAAGCCGTAAAGCTAGCTAGCACCTGGGGCGGTAATTCGTCGCCGGGGGTAATAACTTCGACTGGCTTACTAGCCTGCCATACCTCAAGGTGCTTGTAGATGGTGCTCAAGCTGCCGCCGCCGAGGGCGTCCAAAAGTGCCAGGGCAGTAACCTCTTTGCCCTCGGCCTTTAGCCTGTTGGCGGTCTCGAAAAGTTCATCCGGCGCTATTGCTTGCCTACGTGCCATGTTTTGCCCTCCGTCAGTGATGTAAGTGTACTGGAAAATCGGAGTAATTACCAGCTTATTACTATTATTATCATTATTACGCTTATTATTACTAATTTTTGGTGCATTAGAGGGGTGGCAACGATTCACGTAAAATCCAGCCATTTCGTTCTTGGAAAGAGCCCTGAATTCCCTCCATTTGCGCGTCTCCGGTAGTTGCACTGCTGTTGGTATCATTCTTGGGTAGGGTGGACAAAAACCTGCCTTATGGGGTACGGCGAAAAGCAGGCGCCTGTGGGCATTAATCATGCGATTTCGCCCCTGTGCAAAAACTAAAGTTATTGGCCCGGGCCCCCGACTATTAGGCAAGGCTGGAAACAATTGCTGGTGGCACGATTCGCCGCGTTTCCAGGAGCAAAATGGCCCATTTTTACGCGAATCGTTGCCATAGGTCAATTAGACCCCCGGCGGACCCCTTCCGCCTGCTGAAGCTGGACTAGCACCCGCTAGGGCGCTGTGACAAATAACTCTGAAAAATCCGCGACATTTAATTCTGCAAAAGCTGCGACAAATAATTCTGAAATCAGAAATCCTAGAAGCCCTCAACCGTTGGGCTCGGAAAAGACCAAGGTCTAAGAGCCCTGGAGATACAAGAAGAATCCACCCATGCGTAGGCAATGCCTGACGAGCGGAGAACACAGAGCCTATTGGAAGGGTTTCTGAAAAAACGGGTCTGGATTGAGTAGGACTTGGTGATTGTTGCGGTGGGCTTTCTTCGATGACAGGAAACAAGGAAACGGCACACGATCCAGCTAGCGGAAGGTCTAAAGACTCCCCAGCAGAAAGCACAGGATCTAAAAATGCAACCGACCGATCAGAACCATTATCCGAAGGGGAAGAGCCTAAAGAACCACCGGAGAAGTCAGGAGGAGCAACAGTCCCCCCGGCACCCCCCGCTATATATTCGCCTCCTTGGCTGCAAAGAAGATCCCGATTCTTGGCTACGGTCTTGTTACAGGCTTTTGCCCGCCTCGATACTTTTGCTATGTCTATTTCTGAGCCTTCGGCTTCTAACTGGGCCACGGCCAGGGCTATTCTCTGTCTAGCGTTTAGGCTCCTATCTATATTTGCCTTTTCTAGCTCTTCAATGCTCCAGAGCTTGCCGGTCTTTTTGTGCAGCCACTCTAGGCGTTTTAGTAGTCTCTCTGTGAGCTTGTAGGGTTCGTATTCTTTTACTAGAGGGGTCTGGCTGGTCCAGGAAACCGCCCTTTGTATGTCGGCCTCTACTTCATTCCATCTCTCTTTATTTATGTCCTCAGACAGCCCGTTATGCTTTTGGGCTAGAGTCTCCTTGATTAGCTGGTAGCGCCTCTCTTTGTTGCGGCGTCCTGGCAGAGCTTGCAGCCCTAATGCCTGGTCTCCGTACCAGAGATAGTGCCCCATGCAAAGTATTGCGTCATGTCTTTGGTTGTTGTTAGTTAGCCCTGTGAGCCAGTATTGCCTACCCCGCTGATATTTCTCCCAATCTAGGCCCGGTTTGAATAGCCCAGTAAAACCCTCATCAGTTAGCCATTCTGTAGCGTCCTGGGCGTTGCCGGCAACGCCGGCGCCGGCGGAATAAATTTCTGATTCCATGCGGGTTTTGGCTTCTTCCCAGTTTGCCTTATTGCGCTCCAAGTCCTCAAGGAAGGCAGTTATTGCCTCGTTTTGGGTTAACTGCTCTCTTTTAGTTCTTACCGTGCCATCAGGAGAGAGCCAGGCAAAGCCTTTCTGGAGCGGTAGTCTAAGGGCGTTGCCTGATGGAAAGACTTCAAGGGTCCCGGAGGCGATTTGATAACTACGAAACCGCAAGTAGTCTTTTATCTTTGTTTCTACTTCTTTGCTTAGTACATAGCTATCAAAACAAAAATACAGGTGCCAACCGCCTGATTCACTACTTCGGTATGGGATGAGGTTGATTCCGATACAAGCGAAGTCAGCAGTAATCTGCTTCAGCCCTTGCTCTGTGTGATACTGGCTATTGATGTCAATATCCAAGACGCCGTGGCTAGTGGTCTCTCCCCAGTAGCAGCCACGAAGTAGCCCCCGCCCTTCGTCGGACATGACGCCAAGAATTTGGGAATCTTTTAGGGGGCTTGTCCATTGCATCCAGCGGCGCTGGTCTGGATGCTTCCAGATCGATGTCTTACGTTCTGGGTAGAGCTGGCAGATATCTATCGAAACCGCCATTAGTGGCAATTGCGATGATTTAACTTTTCTATTTAGGCTGCGTTCCTCAAGCCCGGTGGGGCTTTCAAGGACGGCTGCGGCTTCGCTCGTCTTTTACTCCTTGCTTTTTTTGCAAAGCAATCTTGACCGAGCAAAAGCTATCCGCTATTCTTCTAGCAGCTTCAGGAAATCGCCCGACCAAAAGCAAAACCTGATTGGATAGCCTCGACCTCGGTCGGGGCTGTTTTCTTACTAGTGCTGGTTCACTGAACCGCTTGAATTTTAGTAATTTATATCTCTCGCATGTCTTTTGTGGCGCACACCAAATATGGTGGCAGATATTCACACACGATTATATGATCTCAGAGTCAAAAAGACTACCGACGACCTAGAAACCAGGCCGAGAAGTTGGCCCACCAGCTTTGCTTAGTTTGGCGATCGGTAAGCAACAGAATTTGCTGCTCTTTGTCTTCTAGCTTTGACTCTAAATATCCATTCCTGAAAGTAGCACCTTGCAGTTGCTGGTTAGCTTTATCAAGGCGCTCCTGTAAGTCAGCCACCAGTTCACACAGCCTGTCTAGTTCAGGGGATTGGACAGGGGGGAGTCCCTGATCTTGCACAACGAGAACCCGGGAGTCACCCGGCACCCCTGACTGGGAGTCCCCTTTTTCTTGGAACTGCTCAATATCGGGAATCAAGGGAATCGTGGCGAGGGAATCACCAGGAAGTCCCTGGGGGAGTCCTTCCGGGAGTTCCGCGGCAAGCACTAGCCACTTATCACCGTACTTGGTTTTTGTTTTAAAACCTTTGAGTGTGCCTCTACGCAACCTTTTAAGGACCGCTCGATCAGTCAAACCAAGCTTTAATGCTGCGAGTTCCACAGGGACCCCCAGCGGGAGTTCTTCCGGGAGACCCTGCGGGCGTCCCTCTTTCACCTCAGATGCAAAGAAGTCATCAAGCCCCTCGGTGGTGGCAGGTGGTTTAGGCTGATAACTACGGGCGGTATCACTCATGGGGAAGAGTATAGGGCTAGACGGTAACTCTGTCTAGCTTTCAAGCTATATTCAAGAGATTGAAGCCTCCCGGCATACAAACCAGTCCGATAATATATATTATGTGCCACCGCTTTATATGCGCGGCTTGTATTAGTTACTGGGTGTGCATTTTCGAGCTTTTATTTATTTCCAGTGCTTGACTTGTGCCACCGCCCACGGTTGTCATTTATACCCTAACCCTTATTTGGGGTACTTAAAGCACTCGGTCCCGCCCCGCTTCCGGCTGATAATGTAAACCGCGAATGAAGACACCTAAGGAACATTCTCCGCGCCATACTTAAATTCGATCTCCTGCCTCTTTCTTGTTCTTTGTTCTTCAGTTGAATCAGGGCACTCCCGGCAAAACTCTCTCCATTCATTTGCAGCCATATCACTGACTTGAGCCTCTTCAAGAGTTTTTATCTCGCAGTTTTTGAAACTGAACGATTTAAGCAGTACCAGAGCCCTTTCTGAAACTACCAGCGGAAAGATCCCCGGTCCCTGTATCAATCCGAAATCATCCACCCCGGCCTTACCTGTGAATTTGAACCAAAGCAATTCTGGCACTGTCTGCCCAGGGTGCTCGTCCTTTTCTAACCAGAACTGGTCCCCCTCGATCACGTCTACCTGGTCAAATTCGACTCCAGTAAGGCGGTTTTTCTTTATCGCTTCAGCCAGGCGGTGAGTACCAGCATATCCATCCGTGCTAGCTTCAACTAGATCGTCCTGCGGCCAAAAGTCCATTTCAATTTGAAGTTTGGAAATCCGCATAGGTCGGTCTGTCCAGCCTTCATGTATGGTGTCATCACCCAAAGTGCCAACAAGCTGAGGCTCTACTCTAAAGAACTTCATGGTAAGTAATCAGCTCCATATTGTTTATCAATTTCAGTTACTTTCTTCAAAAGGTCTTGTTTAGTAGCATTTGGATAAGCATCCCAGAACCGCCTCCACTCTTGATTAATCAAACTGTGAGCACGGGTGCTCCTTGGAATGCCCACAAGGTTCTTAGCATCGTGTATTTCTTTGTGGGAGAACCAGTCAGGATGCCGTGTTAGTAAATCCTGCGGGATTCTATGATGTACATCGAATGGCTTGGAATAGTTCCTGTAATGCGGGTTAGCCTGGAGATAGATTTCTCTGTATTCCTTCTCCATATAGATCAACTTGCCGCCGGTAAGCCTCTCTAATGCGTCTGGGTCATTCTTCACAAGCTTCTTTACTTGTTCCTCTGGTAGCCCGGTAAGCTCGGCGGCTCTCTCGCTTCCGCCTTTTAAGGGTTTCTTCTTACCCTTCTCAAAGAAGGGTGACATCTCCATGATGTAGTCCTTAAAGCCCTTCTCTTTGACTTCTTTGACCACATCATTTGCCTTGGCACCGGCTGCGCCTACTTTTTGTGCTAAGGGCTCCGCTCTAACAACAAGCCTGCTAAGTACATCCATTGCCCGCCTTTCGGCTTCTGGATTTCTTGGCAGTAGGTCTACCGCTTCTTGTAAGAACTCAGTAAACGCCCCTGGCTGCCTCAGTTTTTGTACTTCCTTGGCTGACTGGTTCAAGTGCAACCCGCCTGTTACACCGGCTATTATCGCCATTTGATCCGCCGGGCTCAGGCTCTCGTACCACTTGTTGAGTACCTGCAGCAAATGCTTTAGGGGCAGGCTGTAATCTCCGCTTTGCCTCACAGTCTGGGCATAGGCGCCTGTCTTGATACTCATGACCGCCCCGTTATACAGGAGAAGCCCGAAGACTTCCCCTGCCCCGGCTGCCGTTTCTCTAGCTTTCGCTGGATTTAGCATCAGGTCCCGGTCATACGCAAGAAGCCCCACAACTGCATTAACGCCGCATAGTACTGTGTCTTTGTAGCCCTCTGCTGTTCGCCTTAGTATCTCGTCTGAGGTCTCCTTTATTGACTCTTGCGCCGCCGGACCAGCTTTTTCAAAGGCTTTGGCAAGTTTGCTGAAATCTTCCGGCGTTAATCTCTTAACGCCTTCTATCTCTTTCTCTGGATAGCTTACATGCCCTTTTATGACCTTCTCAGCACTCTTTGGTAGCTCATGTACTCCACAGTCTTCTTGCTCATCTGCTGCCTGCCTTCGGCGGTCCAGGGCGTCTAAAGCCGCCTTGGCTTTGGGCTCAGCTTGTACCAACTGCTCTCTGGCTAACTGCTTAAATGCTTCTGTCTGTGCTCCTGGCTCTTGCTTCTTTGTCCAGTCGTATAGAGCCTTTACAGGTTCTAATGCGGGGTTCTTCTCTGCTTCTTTTGCAAGTATTGCGCCGGTACTTGTTAGACTCTGGTCGTCTACTTTTGGCTTGTCCGGCTGCTTTTGCTCTACTTCCTCTTGCGCCTTGACCCTTGATGCAAGAACGTTATAACGCCCATCAATTCCATAGTCCACAAGCTCTATGCTCATGTTCTGGTCATCTACTTGGGCAAACTTCCTCAGTGAGCCGTCACTCTGATTTGTCCTTATCGCCTCAGCAGCCTTGAGATCTGACACCCCGGCGTTTCTTGCCGCCTGGGCGTCTTGAGCACCGATAGCGCTTTGCTCTGGTGCCGCCTTTATCTGTCTTTCAGCTTTGTGTTCCTGCTCGGCGCTAGACATTTTTAAGCTCAATTGGTCTTTTTACTACCCTACCAGCTAAGCGGTGGAGCTGGGGGTTACGATCCCTCGGGTTTCTCTAATTGACTGCTCCCTGGGCGGCGAAGGCTCGCAAGTAAGCCGTAGCAAGCCCGTCCGCTTCGACACTCCCGGCACCGGTTTTACTTTTTCTTGACCAATTGGTTTAACTCCGCTGTCCGCATAGCTTCTCTGTCTGCACTTCTTAGATAAGTCATCTCCCAACGGTGCCACAAGTTCGTCCCATCTAGAATGGCGTCATTTAGCCACCAATCCTTTGCTAGAGCCGTGTTATAACCTTCATCTCTTGCCGACCACCACTCATCAGCAAATTTTTTCCGCTCGCTATATGAGACATAACAACGGTCCAGTGGGTCATACGGGTCCGGTAGTTCTTTTGAAAACGTCCTATAAGCGGGTATCTGCGGTCTCTTTAGCCTCTCCGCTTGCTCTTCAACGTACTTGGCATAGTTCTCCAGACCGCCGCCCCTGGCTACCACAAAGTCATGCAAGTCATAGGCCCACTCTGCTTGTGTTTGGCTTGGCAAATCTTGATAGCCGGATCTAAACACTATGGCAGGAGTAGCCGAATACAGCCCCAATGGTCTGCCTTCTTTCTTGAGGGCGTTTTTCTGTCCCCTTACTGATAGCGTGTCTTTGGCAAACATCTCTTTAGCTATGCCGCTTAGGATAGTTTGATCCCTCTGCGGAATAGCCAGGGCTGGCACTTGTAAGGCTACTGCGAGAGCCACCGCCGCTATTGCTTTTGTTACTTTCACTTTCATCCCCACCTAGTTTTGTGTTCCACCTAATCTCTTCTGCAAGCTCACCAGCCGCGCTTCTATGTACTCAGTAGTCTGGCTGCAAAGGTCATTTATCTGCTGACTTACACCGCCCGCTATTGTGTCGAAATCCAGTTGTACAGAGCACAAATCGCCTATTGCTGTTACCTGTACTTTCATCGTTACTACAGTCTCTACCCTCGTTGTAGCTTCTCCCTGCCCCATTTCCTGCACGAACTTTGAGACATAAAAGAGGCTCAGATTTTCCGGGTTCACGTTCTCCAGGTGCCAGCGCCTTTCCCCGAAATACTGCGTAGATATGGCGTCTTTGACTTCCGTCAAGGCGTACATCGGTGTCAGTTTGTACGGTCTTGCCGATGGCCTGAATATCGCCGGGTCCCTCGATATGTACAGTACCGGTATCAGCCTAAAGGCGAAGGTAGCGGCTATTGCGGCAAGTACTGTCGATATCGTCCAGTCATTGCAAATAGCATGAAAGATGTTGTAGCCAGCAAAAAACACGAAAAATGCAGCCACACATGACCCTATCATCACCCCAGTGGCTTTGAGTTCCGGCAGTTTCATTTGCTAGTACCGTCCACCCAAGAGTCAATAAAGTCCTTGGCTTTCTTCGACCGAAACACCCACACAGTGCCGCCCGACATCGCTATGAGCATGAGCACACCGAACCAGCGCCCCATGTCTTCCTGCATCCATTGCGCTTTCATGCGCTCCGCTTCTTGGTCTATCTCGTCATGTATCTGGGCGTCAGTCTTGTAATAGCCGCTTGCTGCATCGTGGGTGCTTTGCCTGTACTGGGCCTTTTCCATGAGCAAGTTGGCTTGCTGCTGCCTCTTCACTCTCTCGTATGTGTTGTTGCTGAACTTGCCCGACCAGAGAGCCAGACACATTATCACCAGCGCCACTTTTCCGTATGTGACTAGCTTCTGGCGCTGGTCTCTGCCATGCCCGGCTTTGACTTCTTTCTGCCGCTCTACCTCTCTTTGCTCCCAAGCATGGAGGTCATTATCAGGCGCCTTGGTCTCTTGCCCCTTCTCCCAAGACTGCCAGTCGGTGGAGTCTTCAGAACTTGCCTTAGTTTGTCCTGGGCGCTCTTGCTGTTGGCTCTGTTTGGTTCTCCAGCCCTCGGGCGGCTCGCCGGTTGGGTGCTCGGCAAAAAAGGCGGTCAGTATTTCGTACCCGTCCTTGACCGCTATTAGCTTCTCTGTCGCCATCTTCTGCGCTGCCGACTCTGCCGGGTACTTGTCCGGGTGGAAGGCTTGCAGGCTAAATTTATAAGCCGCCTTTACCTCTTCCAAGGGCGCCCCTGGCTCCAAACCCATGAGCCTGAACGCTGCTTCTACGTCGTCATAGTTCATATCGGCAAAATCTCGTCATCTTCTTCTAGATCCGGCGCTGGCTTCGGCTTGGTCTTCTTTGGCTTCTCATTGTCCTCTGCGCCCTCAGGCTTTGCAACTTTCTTGTCATCGGTGGGCTTCGGCGGCTCTTTTGCTTTCGCCTTCGCTGCTGGCTTTTTGGCAGGTTTCGCCGGTGGGGTCTCAGGCGGGTCTTTCAGCTCTTGCTCCCACTTCGGCGGCTTCTCCTGGTCCTCCAAAAGCAATACCAGGTTAGGGTCTACCTTGACCTCTTGCTGCTGGGGCGGTGCGTAGTTTGTTTGCTCTATGTAGTCCTTCCAGCTAAACCGGCTTATCTTCAAGGGGTCCGTCGATGGCGTAAATACTACCGATAACTCAGGATCTAGCGCCATTACTTCAGCCGGTGTCATCAGCGACCGGCCAAATTCCCTCTCCATGACCTGGCAGGTAGTGGTCAATTTGCGCTCTACTACGGTCTCTTGCCCTAGAGACTCACTCACCTTTTTAGCTGTCGCTAAGTCCGGCGTCCTGAAAATAACCCTGGTTGCTGGCTGCGTGAATAGCAGTGTTGCGTCATCGTCCCCGTAAACAGATTTTAGCTGTACATAGTCCTGTATCCCTAACACCACGGGCATTTTACGGTGTCTGACGATGGTCATTTTCTTAGCTATGCCTGGTATTAGCCCGAAGTTCGTAAACTCGTCGAGAATAAGCGCTGTCGGGTTCTTAAATTCAGCTTCCGGCGCTTCTAGCAGCAGGTCCAGGAGGAAGTTAAACACAAGCGCCGCCGCCGGTTTCAGCTTCTCTTTCTGTGCCGGTACGGCTAAGTAAAAGCTAAAAAGCTCACCCGGTAGCGCCTTAATGTCTATTGTGGTCTTTGATGTCAGCGCTACTACCTTGGGATTTAGCCACAGGCTGAGCCTCTGCATAGCTCCTGATAGCACGTTGTTTTTTAAGGTCTCGGTAGCAAGTCCGCTAAATGCCTTGTATTCATCCCGCGCCTGCTTTACTTTCGACTGCTCTAGTATTTTGCCTAATCCCTCGGCTCCCTCTCTGAGCAAGGCTCTTACCTTCGCCATGTCGCCGCCTTCGCTTGCCACGTGCAAAACAAGACTGGTCAAGACGTTGCGCTCTGCGTTCTCCCAGAAAGGGTCTCCGCCTACGTGCTTGCTTTGCGTCGTGTTCCTGATGATGAGATCGACGACATCTAGAGCCTTTTCTACTGCTTTTGTCTCGTCGCTTGTGTCTATCTGGTCAAGCGGGTTAATGCAGACAGATGCCAGGTCATCGGGGTTGAAATAGTAAATCTTGTGCCCGTTCTTGGCTCTAAACCCGGCGGTCTTTGAGTACAGGTCTGGCGGCTCGCTTCCGGCCGTCGCTTCAGTCACTATTGCCGACACCCCAACACGCTCAATCAGGTTAGGAATGAACAAAGAGGAGCTTTTACCGCACCCGGTAGGCCCGCAAATGACCGTATGGCGTATTGCTTGGTCCTGCGGCACAACGAGCTTTTTTCCACCCTCCCACGGACCCAGGAGGAAGCCATTACCCTCCAGGTCCTCAGTGACATACCCCGCCGCCTCAATATCCCCCTTGCTCGCCCACCTAGCTGTCCCGTATGAGGTTTTTGGCTTCGCCTTTGCCAAGCTCGCCTTTACCCTCTCCAGCCTCTCTGATATGCCTTTCAAGACCTCAAAGCAGAGCTTTTGGCAATCCCTCTCTACTGATTGGGCTTCCCGGTCCTGCACCTCAACGACTATCCGCCACTTTCCGCCCTGCTCAAACCAGACCACCGATAGCCGGTAATCGAACGTCCACGGTATGCCGCTGCGCTTCTCTGTCTTCTTCTGCTCGCCGGTTATTTCTTGTGTCAGGTCGTTGTAATTGAGCTGCTGCCAGGCGTTCGCTCTTAAGCTCGTTGCAATTAGCTCCCCTAAGTAGCTCTCTTCTACCTCGAAATCCCCGTGTAGCTTGCCTTTAGCGCCCATACATCTCCCTTTCGCTGTCGTCTTCGCCCCGGCCTAACTCCTTCTCTTGTTCCCTGCTCCTGGCTGCGGCCTTATTGGCCTCTTCCGCCTGGTTCATTTGCTCCCGCTGCTGCTCCTGCGCCTGCTGTGACTGCTTCGCCTGTTCTTGCTGCTGCCTTTCTTGCTCCTGGCGCTCTTCTTCTTTGTCCGGCTCGTCCTTGCCTTCGCCTTCTTGCTCTTTCCCGGACGTTTTATCTTTCTGCTGGCCGCTCTTCTTCCAGCCCATGATGCTGTCTAAATCGACCTTTTCAAAGTCCTTCTCAATGTCTCGCCTGTAAGCCTCCAGCTCTTCTAACTGGTGCTCAAATACCTCTCTTTTCTCCGGTAGCCTCTCTATTAGCCCTTTTAGCCTCGTGCGTTCCGCCGATAGCTGTATGTACGTGTAGTTCTCTAAGTCTCTACCGCGCTGCTCAAATATGCGCTGGCTCTTCGGTTTCTTGCTGTAATCTAAGTAGTGCTTGCGGCTCTCTTTCGCTCCGCGCTGCTTAAACTGCTCTCTGGTTTCAGTTATTCTTGTGGCGCTTTTGGCTTCTTCCTTGCGCTTCTTGTCCTTGTCTTTCTCCCGCTCCTTGCGCTCGAAATAGTCATCCCCGGCCTTCTCTTTCGTCCCTATCCAGCTCCAGAGCTTCTTGTACTGCTCCTTGCTGAGCCTCTTCTCTTCGCCTTCGGCTAGCTTGTGGCAGAAGTCTTTTAACTCCGCCCGGCTACTAAATTTGCTCAAGACCTCGCCCTGACTGGTTACTATCTTCTCGTCGTCGGCGAGCTCGGCTATTGCCTTCTCTTTCTTCCACTCGTCTGGCTTGCGCTCAACAGGCTTGGCTTTTGGCTTCTCCTGCTCTTTGCCGCCTTTTATTCCGTAAAGCAGCCGGTTAAACAGCTCGTCTCCCCGGTCATATTCAAAGCCTCTATCAAGCCCCCTCTCAGCCTCTCGGTCTTGGTAGCGCTCTAAATAGTGCTCCCTCTCAATGTACTTGTCTCCCCACTCCCTTAAATTGGCGTGGTCGTCTTTCCTCAGTAGTACTGGCTTTCGGTCTTTGGTCTCACCAGAAATTAATACGTGGATATGGTTGTGATCGGTGTTACTGTGCGCCACAGCCACCCAGTTAAGTTCCTGCCCCTTGGACCTTTCGAGCTTTTCCATTAGCTCACGGGTATAGGCCATCGGGTCCACTTCATTGATGCCAGGCGATAGGATAAGCTCGTGGGCTGCCGCTCCCCGGCTCTTCAGCCCTCTGACTTCTTCTCTTAAGTCCTTGTCCGTCTGGTCCTTTTCAGCGTCAAAGAACGTCCGGCCACCCTTCTCTTTGTCGTCGCCTTCCCGGTACTTCAAGTACTTGGAATACTCAGAGACCGCCTTAACTGCCTCTTTTCCCTTCCAGTACCGGTGCTTTGCTACGGATTGCGCCACGGCTTAAGCCTCGTGTGCTTCAGCTTTCGCTAACTCTTTCCTGAACAGCTCTTCTATGTCTTCGACTTCCGCTATCTTGCCTCTAAGCCGCATAGCTGCCCTTTTGTGGCATTTCTTCAGTACGGCTTCTTTGTCTTCCACCGGCATATTGGAGTAGATAATCTCCAAGATTACGCCTGTGTCTATATTTCCCCGAGAGATTAACGCCGCCATTCGGTTTTCCATCTTCCTGATTCGCGCCTCAAGCTTGCTCTCTCGGCTGTCCTGGATGATCTTGTCCTGCTGGTCCATGTACCAGAGTATGGCTTCTCTGGCTACCTGGGCCCGGTTCCGCCCGCTCCCTGCGCACAAGACATCAAACCGCTTTAGGTCGTCCGGCACTAGCCTTACTTCTATCGGTGAGGTGCGCTTAGTTCTATTTGCCTTCGGGGCTGGCTTAGTCTTCTTTTCGGCGTCTTCCACGGTCACCACCTTGGCAGGCTATCTATAACTCTACTATACTATACTTCCAAATTCCGGCAGCAGCTCTTGTCCTATTTATATGCACTGGCAGTGCATTAAATGCCAACAGAGCTTGAATTAATACATGTTGGCAGCGCAGCTTTATCCTGCTACTCCGTAGCCCGCTGAAAGGGCAGGAGGTGTCCTAACCGCTTTTTGTACTACGGACCATCGTAGCTAAAAGCAAAAGAGTAAGAGGGGCGGGCTTTTGCGGCCAGTTTCAATATATCTATTCAGCAGAGTTCAGAAGATCTATTGAAACTGGCAAAAAAAGTTTGAGGCGAAGAAACTTTTGATTCCCTCAAAAAGGTTATATTGTAAAGAAGACTGCTGAGGGCGCTGATATGAAAGGCAAATTTGACACGTTGGTTTTTATATTTGCGACATTTGTTATTTGGATGCCAATCGCTCAGGCTCAAACATACGAACACTACAGTTATGAAGCAAGGAAGAAGTATACCGATAGTAATAGAAAGCAAAACATAACTATGGTAGTGCTTTACTTTCAAAAAGGGTCGGATGTACCAAATTATCCCTCCGCCCACGGACGGATTGTTTTAAAAAGGCTTGGTGACAATAAAACGATTTTGAATCCTTCAAATGAGCCGCTCGGCTGGTCCAGGGGAACAGTAGAAATTTTGAAAATCGTGAAACGTACTGCCATTGAAGAGTTTGAAGGTATAGAGAACAACGATGGGTCTGTAAGCTGTAAACTGCTGACGGATTATCGAAATCCCAAAAGTGTTGCTTATTTTTTAGATCTAAAATTTGTCGACGATACAGTGAGCTCCTACAGATTAAGAGGACCTGGCATCACTGAACCTGTGTGGAGCACAGAAGAAAAAACCGGAGAGCGGTAAATACCGCTCTCCGATCTCAAATCAACTAGTTAGGTGTAGCGGCGCGAAATCATAATTGGTTGGGCGCGACATCATCCGCACTTTTGGGCTCACATTAACTGACACCAGAAG
>JAIETF010000071.1 GCA_019745415.1 Candidatus Obscuribacterales bacterium
GCAATTTTAATTGTCGTCCGTACGCAATTTTAGTTGACGTTATTCAGCTAAATACAAATCTCTCGAGAAAACTGTCTTAAGGTTATTGGCAGGTTCCGGTTGCGGGTGGCTGGGTTGCCGGTAAGGTCAACCCTCGTTTTCCTTACCATTTCTCGGTCACCGGCGTTGGTGTCACTTAATTTGGGTCAGTGTCATTTAATTTGAGCCTGACACTGTTCCTGGTGGCGGTTAATTTGAGCCCAAATTGACCGATGATGTCAGGTCCGACTTTCTACGATGTCACGCCGCTACAGTTAATCCTCGCAATGGAGGGGAGTGATCTACAAAAAGTCATTCCCCTTCACTTCTTAAAATAGTTTTTGCGGTTTCGCGCAGCAGAGGAATGTCATAAGCTCGCCCTTTTGTGACTTCCAAAAGCGTTAGGATCCTCCTATAACCAGCTGTTTTCTCATTCCTGTCTTTTGAAGTTGAGCATCTAAAAGCTATTGCAAAAGCCAGTTTAGCTGCCGCTGGACCTCTTTCACTACTAGACAATTTCTTTTCCAAAAAAAACTCGTATTCCTTGCTATTCAGCTCAACCATTTGGACCTGATACTTTAAATCGAATACCTGCATCTCTAAAAATTCGTGCATGTATTTCAACGCAAGCTTTCGGTTTACTTCGTCAACTCTAAGTGGATTGTTTGTAGAACCATTGATTGGTCTAAACACCTCACCTGTTTGTGGATCTGAAACCCAGCATCCGTGATTGGTTGCTATATCCTTCACGTACGGCAGGATTTCTCCGGTTACTGAGGAAGATGATTGCAAAGAAATACAGTATTTTCCTACTTCAGGTCTGGCTGACCAAACGGTCTCTTCTCCTGATTGTCTCGGCTCAATTGGAAACTTCTTGAGAATCTTACTTAGTACTATGTACAGCTTAAGTAGCTTTTCTTCATCTAGCTGCTTGATATCTTCTGGTCTCCGGATCACAAGTTCTTGCTCAAAGGTTCTTTTCTTCGCCTCGTTATCTTGCGGAATAGGGTCAGAGAATATGTCTAATTGGTAACTCACTTAAATTCTCCAATAATTTGTTTGTCTGTGTTTGATACTCTCTAACTCAAGCTGAACGGAACCTGTCAATGACTTTGAGACATATTTTTCTTAGAGTTTAGTGTATTTCTCCTTTTTGGTCTTCGGCGATTTCGATCCTTTAAGGGTCCCCCAAAATGCGCTGCGCGCGTCCCACTATTTGGGAAACGCCCATCAGATGGACGTTTCCCAAATAGCGGTCACTAATATAACTGATATTACGAGACACTCGTAGCCAAAGGCTTGGATAAAGATGCCATCACCAGCAATGGCATCTTAAATCTCAAAAAGAACAGAAGTCTCAACACACTTTCAAGGTCTGACGCACTCACCGAACGGACACACATTGTCCACTTCAGGCTACTAATCTTTAGCTTCTGGGAGGCGAGCCGCTCGGTTGCTCGCCTCCTTTTTTGATGGTACGATACCGGTTGAATTCGCTTGGAGTGTAAATCGGTGGCTAATACAGAACTTCTTATAACTCAAGAGCAGTTTGAGCAAAGAATTCTAGACTTTGGCAGGAGAGAGGAGCTAACTTTTTTCCTGCACCACCAGAGAACCGAGCAGATAACTGTCATTCCAATTGACGAGCTGGGTCCCACAATCAGGGCTCCCTTGGCCTGGCAAGAGGACCTTTGGTGTGCAAAGGAATCCCCGGATACTAACAATAAACACAATCCTGCGAAATCAGGATGGATGCTGCTTGAAGCACCGCTAGTTTACCCCGACAGTATCCTGACATTCACAAGGGCCGGTGTTCAACCATATTGGCTTGATGAGACTGGTACTCAGCAGTTTTGCAACAATTCACTCAAGGAACTTTACAGTAGATTTCGAGTAATTCTCATAAAGGGAACCATAGTTGGGACAATGTTAATCACCAAAACAAGAATGCCATCCTCTGCTCCCAATCCCATGAACGACAAATATAGGTACAGCCCAGAAGTTTATGAATTGCAGAGTCAAGGTTGGAGTTTTGTTAAAGGACCCCGCAACTCTGGACCCTTCTATTGGATAAAGAAGTGAGTTGCCACTTTCAGAAGTGCCCTGCAATGTCGAGAGTTCTGCTCAGCGTCGGAAACATAAAAGGTCGTTTGTGTTTCCGAAACGCCAACTGGCTAACACCTCTCGGGAGTCGTATTATCAGCGCCCCAGGCTGTGGCATCTGCTATGGTAGGATTGCGCTGGCGTGATGCTGAGTTTGTGCAGCTTGATTCCCACTAGTTGGTTAGGTATTTCCCCCGTCGCCATTTGCATTTGCCAAGGTCTGGTAACGATCTTTATGGTTCATTGCGAATATTCTTAGGCTAAAACGCCGACCATCTCGCCTTTTTAGGAGTCGTATTTATCACCACCCCCAAGGCTGTTCTATTTAAGGCTCCCTGTTTCTTTGTATTTTTCAATCTCTACTTTAGGTGTACTTTTGAAAGCTTGCATCTCTCGTAAAGTTTCTGACTTTTTTAACTTAAGCCGCCATTGCTGGTGATGGCATATTTATCGTGACCGTTGGGAGGCTCATCATGCCGTGAAAAAGTTTTGAGACTTTCTGTTATTTTTGACCTTTAAGGTGCCATCGCTGTTGATGGCAGAATTATTCCGACGTTGGCTGTAAGCGGCTCGTAATATCAGTTATGTTAGTCACCGCTATTTGGCAAAGGTCTATCTGATGGGCGTTTCCCAAATAGTGGGACGCGCGCAGCGCATTTTGGGGGATCCTTAAAGGATCGAAATCGCCGAAGACCAAGAATGAGAAATACACTAAACTCTAAGAAAAATATGTCTTAAAGTCATTGACAGGTTCCGGAATGGCGCTGATAGCTAGTAGCTCTGGCCCTTTATAACGGCGCGGGTGCGGACTTTTGAACGTTCGCACTCGCGCCGCTTGACAATGGTGCTTTTGATGGCTACTCTTCCTAAAGAGAGGTCAGGCAAATGCTTTCATTGTATTCAAATATCATTATTTTTTTATCGATTTGGATCATAATCCAGTTCGGAGGCTTGTTACTCAAGCCAACCTGCGTTCAGAGTTATATCGACAGTAAATTGGTTGAACCGGTTGCGATATGCATATCAGTGCTTTGCTCAATACTTCTTTATTCTCTAAATCGCAGATTGAAGGTTCCAATCTCTTATAGCTTCCGGCTGCTGGGGAGCATATGTTGCATAGCCGTGATAGCGATGGGAGCGTCCATCGCTTTCGCGAAATCTGTAGATAAATACAATTGGTCGAGAAGCTTGTGTCTGGCGCAAACAGAGGTGTTCAAGGCTCCCTACTTCTTTTTCCCGCCGCAGGAAATTCCTGAACCAACGCCTGAAAATTCGGATGTGAGTCAAAAATACGTTGAGTCGGCGTTTCATTTAACAGTCCTATACTTCTCAAGGTCAGTACTAAATGCCTTTCCGCTCTTCTTTGTACTATTGCTAGTATTAAGACTCAGCTGTTCCTCGGTTATAAGGCCAAAAGGTTTGTCCGGTGCCTGACTTGACAAGACTCTAGGCATTTACCTCTTTTCCAAAGTGTTTAAACTGCTTGGGTTTTGTTGCAAAGAGATTTCTAGAATAGGCTGCGAGATAAGAGAAAGTAATTCCTTTACCAATCTCTGTCTTTATGCAGCCTCAAAGTCAGCGAGAACGGCTCTAAAGCATGTCTCTAACATCCGAAAACTCTACTCCAGTGGCATGACAAAAGCTGCGATAGCGCGACAACTAAATATAGGTAGATCATCTTTCGTCAGACGTTTTGACGCTGCCCTTCGTATCACTCACCTTTATCGCCTGTCACAGTCAAAGTACATGCTCTCCTCCGATTTTCGTCCTTTTTGAGCCTTTGCCGCATTTGCAGAACCTTCTCAAGGTCTCACACTTTACCGAAGCCTTTGAATCTATTTGGATTGAGCTGAGTGTAGAGAATTATATGTTGCTCAATAGATCACAGAGATGAGCAGGCTATCCATTGATCGACGACCAGTGTCCGGCGATCAGATTGAAGAAATCTGGTGAATGCGTATCCAGCTCCGGCTCAATTAATCATTATTCGGCAAAGCCAAGATGGTGGGCTATTTCAAGTAGGCATATAGTTCTTGTGCTCTGCAGATGTTAGCTTCACCTTTGGGCACCAGTGCTATATTCTTGTGCCAGTTTTATATTGTTGTTCCTGGTCTAATTCTTGCGCCAGTTTTATATTCTTGCGCCAGGTCTAATTCTTGCGCCGGGTCTATATTCTTGTTCCGGGGCTATTCTTGCTATAAAGAAAGAGAACATCACCGCGAGGGCGGCCAGACTTGTCTTTCAGCTCGATGTTGCCGACGAAGTCGGGCGGTGTTTCGCCTTTCTTTGTGAACTCTTCAATTACCTTTTTGGTTAGGGCTGGGTCGTTGCGCATTTCTAATTTGAAGTCGCCGCCCAGATTTTTATTGATAGCATCCATCAGCTTTTGCACCCCGGCTTGACCTTCCTTGCCGTAGGCTTGATAGGCCATGAGAAACATCAGCTCTCCTTCTTGCGATAGCATGTCCATGCGACCTTTATCGAGAATGAGCCCAGCCATGGCTTTGCCTGCGCGTTCCAGCATTTGCGGGTCTAGTACATCGGCTCTGTGTTGCTGCGCCGGTGTAAGGCTTTCGCTAACCCTGAGAGCCTGATCGCCGTATTTGGCTGCAAGCTGCAGATTGGCATTTTCGGCTTTGACCGGATAGACGGCTGACTGCACAAAATCGGACAGTTGAGCATCGCCAGCCGTTGTCGAGTCATTCTTGTTTAGATGACTGTCAATTGAATAATTGCTGGGCTCGGCAATCTTTTGCATAGAAAATACCTGTCGGTCGGGGTAAAGAAAATAGGTTGGACCAAGTGTTTGTTTCTATACCGCTCAAGCTGTTTCTCGACAAGATATTTTGCTGAGGTTTTTTATGGCTAATTTCGGCTTTTGCAAGAACTCTTCATTTTGTGCTCTCGGTTTTGAGTACTTTTCTTGCAGATAATGTTTTTGTTTATGCAACAGCTTTGTTGTAATTGTTTTACTGCAACAACTTTGAAACAGTCGGGCTATAGCATTCGCTTTAAATCAAATCGCGAGAGTTCTTATAGCTCTGTCTAAAATGACAATGCCGGGCGCACTGTATGTGGTGCACTTGGCTGTTTGTGCTGCTTGCTCAATTGCGATGAAAAGAGCATGGATGGCGAGTTTCGGTGATGCGTGGAGCCGGTTTGGGTGGCGCGGTTGTGCTAGCTTTTCTTGCGCTTTAAGTGCGATATGAGTTGGTTTGATGGCTTCGGGTGCTTGCCTTTGTGTTGGTTTTGCGCTAAGCATAAAGATGTTCTATTCAGATTCTCATTGCGCTTTGCGCCAAGGTAAGGAAAAGCCAAGGATTAGCTAGAGGCTTCCTATCAATGTTTTGCTTTGGGCAGTTACTGCTTCGGGGCATAACGCGCTTGGCTTTGAGTGATTTGCAATAGAAAAGTGCAACATCTTATGCGCCATTGCGGTGCAGTGCTGCACGATCGTTCCCAGAAAAACAATAAGAAACAGGGAAACACATGAAAAATTCAAGAGTGAGTGGTCTCATGCTTGCCGCCGTTGTGGTAAGCATTGTCTCATTGTGCAACAGTGCACAGGCACAACATCCATTGGTGGCAGGTGGTCAGATTCGCATCGGCGTAGGCAGTGGCGGTGGAATTGGTATCGGTTTTGGCGGCGGCGGAATTGGTTTGAGCGTCGGCGGTGGCTTTTACCCCTACAATCCTTACTACCAATATCGCCCCTATCAGCAGTTCAACCCGGGCTTCTACTCGCCTTACCGGCAGCCCTACTACCAGCCACCTTATTTCAACAACTATTACCCGCCGGTGCGCAGGGCTCCAGTGTATGTCCCTCCCTATACGCCAATTCCGCGCAACGTGCCTGGCTTTGATCACAACGACTATCGCAGGCAAGAAATTGAGTCTCTAAGAAGACAGCAGCAGTACTTGGAAGAGCAGCGGCAGCAGTTGGAGCGCCAGCGCCGGGACTATGAGCATAGTCAGCGTCAGTTGCAGTTAGAGCGAGACCGCCAGCAGCGAGAGTTTGAGCGGTACTGGCGTGAAAAGCGCTAAGAATTTCGATGGCTTGAGTCGCCTGGCATGAGGCTGGGCTAAAACTGTTGGAGCGGCAATGCAGGGAGGTATTGCCGCTCCTTTTTCTATTCGGAGCAAACTATGAAAGATTTGACTAAGGCTCACCTTGACCATGGTATCTATTTTTTTGACCAGCGCGATTGGACTGTCTATGCAGGCACCTTTGCGCACTTCTACGGTTGCTCATTTTATGGAGGCATTCCGTCATTGATCGAGGCCCATGAACTAGTTGAGATGGTTGGTATGGACGGCATCAGGGTGCGGCGTGACGGCGAGGAAGCCGAATACCCCGTGAAGGATGCGCCGCCTTGCTGGAGGCGCCATGGTTTGGAGCGGGTGAAGAACCAGTATGGAAAAGATTATGACTCGCTGCCGGATGGAGACGCGGCGGAGCAGGCACCGATTTATCCTGCCGATGATGACCTGTAGACTTTGAAATCTGAAGTATGCCGCGACCTTCCTTTGGGATGGGAGGCGCGGCGACGTGTGAATGCTGGCTCGCGTCTTACTTTAGGTCCTGTTTTTGTGCTGCATGATTGGCCACACTTTGGTTTCCGCTGCTTTTTCTAGATCCAGAATCGTTATAGGCACCTTCTTAAACTGTCCTCTTTTGTTTAGTTTGCCCGCAAGCAGCCATGAAAACCATATTGGCAGGCAGAAGCCCTGCTCTGGTCCAAAGTGAAGGTTATGATCGTACTCAGAGAGGTCTACTTGAAATTCTTGGGCGAAACTAGCCATGATATTTTCGGCATCGTCGCCGTCTATTCCTAGATCGTGGTATAGCCTAGTATTTGGCTTTAGATCGATTTTGCTTACACCAATTTCTCGGCAAACAAAATCAACTATTTGTGCATAAAGACTGTTTTCAGATGACATTTGAAGTTTTTTTTGCCTTAGAGATAAAGCAAGGCTGCTAGCGGCTTCGTTTTGTTGATTTAAACAAGTTATCTTAACGCAGATAAACTACTCTTCCAACCATTCATCGCTTTGGCAGTCATACACCAGTCCCTGGGACGAATCTTTCAAAATTTTGAGGATCTTCTGCACTTCTGGCTTTTGCAAATCAAGATCGATAGTTGTGAGCTGAATAGTTTTCTCGTCCAGAGCTTGTAATTTGTGATTGATCGGCGCTAAAGCTAGATGGGCGGTGCATTGTTTCAGCTTGGAAATTGTCTTGCCCGGAAGTTGTTTCTTTTCTTCTGCTTCGTTCGCCATCTCGATGTTATCTTGTTCGCTTGCCGGTGAATCGTTTATGACTATTGTCAATTCCGCAGGTTCTGTAATCAGGACATAGGTTAAGTTCATTCCTGGTTTTAATGCTACTTTCGCTTCTTGAGCCGCCACTCCCTCGGTTCTGTTTAGTATCTCAATTAGTTTGCCGCTATCCAGCTTGATTGTTCGAGAGTTATACAAGACCATGACTGCAGGCATTGGAGAGGGACAAATGGGTGGTTTATCCGCCTTTTCTTCCAGCCGTTTCAAGAAGAAGACGAGGATTATTGCCAAAACTAGTAAGACTAGGGCTGTTCCAATAATTTGCAGTTTTTGCATCCTACTTTTGAGTGCTTATTCTTTCGCGAGGAAGATCAGGGCGATGACGTGTCTATTTTACTTCACTTTTGAATTTGTAATACGATAGCATATAATAAAACAACGCTTTTGAAAAAAAGACAAGCCCCCCACAGCACCTGACCAAGGTCAAATGCTGCAGGGGCTAACTCACTGCGTCAGCGCACCAGGGCCGAGATGCTGGCCAACCACCAGAAGGTGGCGCCCAGAATCAGGACCATTGCCAGGTAGGCTGACAGAATCACAGCCTTGGCGCCGGCTGAGACTTCGAAGAAGCTCGCGTCCTGCGTTGGCTCTGACTGCTCGCTGCCGTCGTCCTTTCCGAGCAACTTGCCACGGACGAGTAACAGGTTCAAGAGCGCCAAGATTCCGCCCACGAGGTATTGTTCGAAGTAGATCCCGTGCGCCAGTGCCAGCACCACCGGTACCAGGAAGACCCAGCGCGGTAGGCGGGTGAAACGGCTGTCGATTTCCAGGAGCCCGAGGACTGCGAAGAGAATCAGAAGGGAGTCTTCGATGACGAAGGACAGGACAACCAGCGCTGCCAGCCCCGCCCACCAGAAACCGCGACCGAAGAGGGTGGCGATTCTGCCACCGTCCAGAGGTGCCACCGGAATCAGGTTGAAGAGGTTGATGAGCATGCCGATGCCGGCCAGCCAGAGCCAGAGCTTGTCGCCGTTCAGCTGCCAGATACCCAGGCAGGCGAAGGCTCCCAGCGCGCCCAGCAGCGGACCGCCCATAGCCATGATTGCTTCGTCCTTGGCGTTCTTGGGCAGTTCCTTCATGCGAATCAGGGCGCCGAGAAAGGGCACGAAGACTGGCGCTGAGACCGGCAGACCGATCTTGCGAGCGGCCAGCACGTGACCCATCTCGTGAATCCAGATGAGGGCGACGAAGCCGAAGGCGCCCCAGAATCCGAGGTTCCATGCCCACCAGTAGCCCACCATCGAGATGACCATGGAGATGAAAGTGCCGAGCCCTTTCACCTTCAGAATAGTGCCGAGCAGGACCTTGCCCTTGGTGGCAACGATGGCCACCAAGGCGAGCAGTCCAGATATCACAGAGTTCTTTTGCGGTTTCTGGTACATAGATTTCTCCACATTCGTAGGTAGTGGCTCTGCCTCCCCGTGAGTCAGAGCAGAGAGGGGCTCCTCTTGCGAGAAGCCCCTCTTGCCGCATCTCTGCAGCTTGCTTACTTGCGCGCCGGCTCTGCCGACTCGCTCGCCTTCCCGTCTGCCTCGATCTCGACAGCCGTAAAGCTCGTCACCGCCAGCTCCGGACCCTGGATGTCCAGGTAGGAGAAGCGCACATGGTCGCCCGGCTGCACGAACGGCACCTTGGCGTAGGTGTCGCGCGTGAGCGTGAAGATGCGCTTGTCGCCTTCGATGAGGAAGGCGTAGACAGCCTGTTGCTGCTGCGCATTGCCGGGGAGCACCGAGATGCGGAAGATCTTGCCTGCCACCTCTTTGCTCTCATGCGCTTCACGAGTGATGCCGTCCTTTTCTTTGCCGCGCTTCGCCAACTGGTTGGAATAGAGGGCGAGGGCACGCTGCATGTCGGGGGCGATGACCACATCGGCCGAGTTCTGTCCATGGGCATGGAGCAGGCCGACAGCCAGGTAGGAGCTGCCGACGGACTGGGGCGAGGTGTAGATGCCCACCCAGGTCAACTCGCCGTAGATCGAGTAGAGCTGCACCGACTCCACGCTGAAGTTCTTGAACTGGCCGGTGCCCGGGGCATGCGACATGGTATCGACGACGGTGGCGCCGACGTTGAACCCGCGCAGACCCGGATAGTAGATCATCTCGTTCTTGGTGGTGTCGGCCACGAGCACGCCCGCGACGCTGTGGTCGGAGTCGCGAGTGGAGGTCATGGGCATGACCCAGACCGAGTGCTCGGTGGTGGTGTAGTTCAGGTCGAACTCGGAGGGCTTGAGGGTGCCGTCTTTGCGCACGCCGAAGAAGACGCTCCAGTAGTTGTTCTTGGCGAAGTCACCTGAGTACATGCCCCAGTTTTCGGCGTACTCTTTGATCAGCCCTTCCGGGTTGGCGCGCTCGATCCAGTGCGGCTGTTCACCGAACTTGTACTCGACCACCTTGGGGGTGCGCTCGGAAACGTCGACCACGATCACCTTGGTGATTTCGCGACCGGCGATGCCGCCGAAAGGACGCTTGATGTAGGTCACCACCCAGTGCGGCTTCCAGCTGTCGTCAGCCTCGAACTTGGCGTCCACCAGCAAGCCGTCGGTGTAGCCCAGCTTGTAGAGGTGCCGGTTGAGGTTGAGGCCGAAGTTGCCCTCCTCGAAGAGCGTCATGCTGTAGCCGAGCTTGAGGAAGGCGTCCTTGTTGGGGTCCTGCGCATCCACCACCACATAGCCGGGGCTGACCGGCTCGCCGAAGTTCATGGAGTCGGCGAAGTTGGCAAATTCCAGAGGAGCGACCCAGTAGCGATGACCGCCGATGGACTGGAGGTCATAGGCGTCTGCGTCGATCTTGTACTTGCTGCCCAGGTTGGCGTCCGGGCTGGAGGTGAGCGCCGTCTGACCCTTGAAAGCCGCGTTCTTCTTGGTGACACGCACCATCCGATTGGGGTCGGTGGGCGGCATCTCTTCGTCGGCCGCGGCGATGAGAATCTTGGGCTGGGCGGCGAAGCGTTGCGCATTGCTCGGACCCCAGGCGTTATAGGTGTACTGCACCGTCGGCACGACGATGAACAGCGTCACCAGCGCCAAGATGGAGAGCGCGATGCTCTTGCCCCGCCATTCGTGCATGAACAGTGCCAGCACGCTCGAGGGCACCACGGCAGCGAACAGCGGCCAGTAGTAGCCGAAGTAGCTGCCCTGGAAGTCGGGCATGAAGTAATACAGCACCAGCCGCACCAGAAGCAGGCTGGCGACGGCGCTGGCGATGCAGCCCAGCATGAGCGTGCGCTTGCGGTTGTAGGGCTTGCGCTCGTTGTAGCGGTAGCTGTAGCGGTCGTCGTCGCTGGGCTTCGCCTCCTTGAAGAAGAGGTTGAAGGCGGCGAAGATGCCGGCACTGACGAGAGCCACCAGCAGAGCCAGGGGCCAGAAGTTGGAATCGAAGATCATGTGTTTTGCTCCAGCGCTTTTAGCGCAGTTAGACTTTGATACAGAACGTGACTACTTGGTGGAAACCGGCTTGGTATCGGTCTCCATCCGACTGATGAGAAAGAAAGCTTCTTCTCGACTCGTGCCGCAGACATCCAGCGAGGGCTGGAAGCTGGAACACACCTTGGGCCGCTCCGGCTTACCGAAGAGCTTGCAGAGATTGGCTTCCGACAGGTGGGGACACCTGACTCCGGCCGGCTTGCCGTCGGGCATGCCGGGAATGGACGAAGAGATGGAGATTGCCGTGCAGCAAGCCCCACAGTTCGAGCGACAGAGCATCGGTCCTCTCTTTATCTTGTTTAAGTTGCTTGACCTAGTGCGTCGACGGATTGCGTCAGCCCAGGGCGGAGGTGTCCACCGTCAAGCCGAGGCGTTCCGCCACCTTCTCGACCACAGCCTTGATCTTGACCTTGTTGTCGGTCCAGAACTCCCAGCCGGTGGAACCTTCCCACTGGCACTGGTTGAAGATGAACTGCCGGAGACCGAATTCTTCGGCCGCCTCGCGCAGATACATGTTCACCGTCCAGCGCTCGGAGTCGGGGATGCGGTGGTAGCAGGGTTCGTGGGCGACGAAGCCCTTGTCGTTGGCCAGATCGTTGGCGAAGAAGATCCAGTTCTTGCCCATGTGGGGCGGCTCGAGAACCAGCTGCATTGAGGTGTCCTTTCTGCAAGGGTAAACGAAGATAACCGGCAAACCAGCCTTGTCCAAACAAAGCCTGCAGCCGACGCCATGCAAAACAGCCCACCTCTGCTCGAACGAGTCGAGTAGAAAAGCTTTGGGTGGTGCGTGTTTGCTTGGTTTAGGCTTTAGGCTCTGTGTGAAAAAAAGGATGATTTGTATCCACCACCCTAACAGAACAGAGCTCAGAACAGATTGGTGCCAGAGGCGGCGGAACCGCCTCGCTCTTTATGAGCGGATGCTGTCAGGGTGGAGCTTTTAGGCATATTTGCCGAGCCGTGGAGGCCGCTATCAAAGCTGTCAGAAGCGGCAAGGTCTGCGTGTATTCACCATGTGGTAGATTAATTAAACGCTTTAAAGATTAGCGAGATAACGCTAACTAGAAAATACGCAAGAAAAACAGTGCAAGAAAAACAGCGAAATTTCTTGCATAAGAGTCATGGCATCAGTTGACCATAAGTTTCTTCGCGAGGCGATGCTAACCCGAGGGAATACTAAAGAAAATAGTAAAAGCGCGAAAAAGAAGAGGAAACCGAACTGGGTTTCCTCTTCCGGGGAGGGAAGAAAAGTCATCTGACCTTCATGATCATTTTGACTATTCAGAGCCTTCAGACTATCCAGAGCTTTCAAACTTTGCCGGGGTCGAGCGCGACAATGCGCTGCCTGAAAAGTTCGGAGGCTTCTTCGTCAGACAATTCTCGCCCTTTGCTGTCGACCAATTCGGCTGTGCTGATGGCCTTGCCGACCACAACCCTTGCGCCGCGTCGATAGAAAGGAAAAAGCAGGAAGACGACGAAGTACTGCAAAGCTCGGTCGAGCTTGGCCAGCCAGGCGCCAGGATACTTGCCGTAGCGAATGTAGACAGGCACGAGATAAACCGGTTGTCCCATGCGGCGTGCCGCTTCTCGGGCGATCTTGACCGTGCCGGGCTTGAAGGGTGCCACTTCGGGTGAGAAGTTGGTCAGTCCCTCCGGCATGATCACCAGAGTTTCGCCGCCCTCGAGCATCTTGGTGGCTGCTTCGCGGGTGCGGGCTCCGCCGTCGCGAATTTCGTCGTTGGCGGCAAAGACACCGGCTTTGGAAAGCCAGACGCCCAGAAGGCCCCAGAAGAAAGTCATGACGCGGCCATGGGCCATGAATCTGCCGGTGCCATCAACCAGAAGCGGCATGAGACCGACATCAGCCCAGTGCGGATGGTTGCCGCTGAGAATCTTGGGACCGGTGACGGCGTCGATATTCTCCTTGCCTTCGATATGCACCTTGCCCACCTGCAGCGCAATCAGATAGCTGAACAGGCGCTTCACCTTGCGGGTGGTTTCGAGCGATGGCTTGGGGGCGATGTAGCCGCAGGTCTTGACCTTGTCGCGCTCCGGCTTGAGGGCGCGCACTTTCAAAGCAAACATAACAGACAGCACAGAGATGGCGATGAGCACGCTCAGTCCGACCGAGAATGCCGAGAGCATTAACCAGTCGGAACTGAGACTCTTCACATAGAGAGCTATTTCAGAAGACATATTTTGAGTCTTTCTTTCGCTTGATTAGAGCATCTAGCACGGGAAGAACCGGAAGTCGCGGTGAAGCGACTTCCGGTCTTCGTTCAGATGCCGGTGGGAATGGCGAAGCCCAGCTTACGCACGAGCGCCAGCGCTCGCTTCAGCTCCTTGCGGCTTTCACCGTTGTTCTTGTGCACGACCTGAGCACGGGCCGAGGCCAGCGCGGTGCGCAGCTCCTGCAGTTCCTTGTCGAGCTTGGCGATGCGACCACCGGGCTGGGCCGGGGTTTCCATCAGACGCATGGCGCCGTCGATGAAGAAGGTCGCCGCCTCGAAGTCGCTGAGCACGCCGAAGGGGAAGCCGAAGATGGAGGCTTCGGCGTTGGACACGGCGGTGTCGACAGCCTTGTAGCGCTCGGTCTCACCGATGGCGGTTTCGACCTTGTCGGCCTTGTCCTGCACGGCGGCCAGCAGGCTGCGGCAGGCATTGAGCGTCTTGACCACGTCGGCCGCTTCGTTCGGGCGCGTGGGCACGAAGCGGGTGAGGCTGCCGTGCTCCTGGAAGAGGTACGGGTAGGAGCCGGCCAGGCGGTTGAAGTGCGCGTTGACCAGGGCAAGGTTTTCGAATTCCTTGCTGGTCTCGCCGGCGCGCGGCAGCTTGCTGAGAATGGCCGCGATGGCTTCGCGGGCGATGTTCATCTCGGCGACGTCCTTTTCGGTGACGTTGCCGCAGTGCAGAAGGCGCAGTTCGCAGTTGTTCACCACCTTGGCGACAACGGCAAAGCAAGCGCTGTTGACGGCGCCCGAGAGCCGCGTGCGGTCGGGGCTCTGGTCGAGAACATTGGCAGTGGAGAGCCAGAGCATGGCTTCGCCGAGCTTGCCGCCGTCGAGACTGCGGTTCGCTTCGGAGACTGCCGGCTTGGGTTCATTCGGATTGGGCTGAGAAGCAGTCATGAGACACCTTTCATGATGGTTGTTCAGATAGTTGAGTGAACGCTTTTCTGAGAGCCTGCGACCTAACCATTGCCGAGCGAGCACTACTAACCTGGTTGGTATCACCAGTGGTTGCAGTGCATGTGCGGGCGTGGGTTAGTGTTTGGTGGCTTGTTTCAGAAAAGTTGTGAGAAAAGGTAATGGGCCCAAAATCTAATACTGTGGTGT
Organism: Candidatus Obscuribacterales bacterium; assembly: GCA_019745415.1. GTDB lineage: Bacteria > Cyanobacteriota > Vampirovibrionia > Obscuribacterales > Obscuribacteraceae > Obscuribacter. The sequence goes on from JAIETF010000071.1 coordinate 14,215, forward strand.
TAGTGAAATCACCCGCGAAGGGTTATCTGGTTTACAAGAAGTGGTTATATCTGGCTAAGATTTTGGCTCGGGGTGGTTGTCATGATGTGCAAGCTGCGCTCACTTTCTAACGTCTGCATGCCTGCTGATTTGGGCAGTTTTTGATGATTTTCGAGCTTAGCGGAAGGTGCGCTAGAGGGCGGAAGCCAAGATTAAACACTCTTATTTCAAGAGAGCCCATGATCTCGTTAGAGATCTCCCATAATTGCCGCTTTTCTATAGCCTCTTGACCCACTATTCACTAGTTTCAAAGAGTACTCCTTTATCTCATCAAGAGATTTCCATCTAAGCACTTCCAAATACCGTATCCATTAGACATCTATTGCAAGAAAGGGCGATCAAACAGCTCTTGCGGTGGTTTGCCTATGTGAAACGGGCTGAGGATTTGCCTTTGATGGTTTCGTTTGGGAGTGCGATTAGCTGAACTGGAGCCAACATGATCAAACGTATCATGACGAGCCTGAAGGCTCTGGCGCTGCTCGTCGGCTTGGTCCTCTTGGGACTGATGGCCAGAGGCGGCGTTTTCACCCAAGAAATTGAAGGCAAGTTGAGCGCCCT
>JAIETF010000041.1 GCA_019745415.1 Candidatus Obscuribacterales bacterium
CTTATAAATTTGTAATCTTGGGGCGATATTTGCTACCGTGATATACTCGACCTCCAGCAGTGTATCTTGACAGGCTCGCCGGTCAAGGTATTCGAGAATCCGTTCAGATCCGTTCAGAAAAACCAAAGAACTAGATAAAAGAAATGGCCAAATCCCTTGTAATCGTTGAATCCCCGGCAAAAGCAAACACCATAAGCAAAATACTTGGCAAAGACTTCCAAGTAAAAGCTTCGGCAGGTCATGTGCGCGACCTACCAAAGAACAAACTAGGTGTGAATGTGCGCAAAAACTTCGAGCCTCAGTACGAGATACTCAAAGACAAAGAAAAGACAGTCAAAGAGCTCAAAGAAGCAGCTTCGGTGGCCGACAAAGTCTATCTGGCGCCCGACCCTGACCGAGAGGGTGAGGCAATTGCCTGGCATTTGTCTGAGATATTGGAATTACCTGACAAGAAACTGCATCGCATTGAGTTTAACGAAATCACCAAAGACGCTGTCTTGGCCGCCATCAAGGCACCGCGCCGCATAGACAAAAAGCTAGTCGATGCCCAGCAAGCCAGACGTCTTCTTGACAGACTGGTTGGTTACAAAATTAGTCCCTTGCTCTGGCGCAAAGTCAATGGTCGCTCGGCCGGGCGCGTGCAGTCTGTAGCGGTAAGGCTTATTTGTGAACGCGAAGCTGAAATCGAAAGCTTCGAGCCGCAAGAATACTGGCAAATCAAAGCTGAACTTTCTCGTTCGCGCTCCAAAACATTTTTCACCGCCCCGCTCTCGAAGTGGCAGGGCAAGCGAGTTATTGCCGCCTCTGAAAAATCTACTGCCCAGAGCATGATCATCGACAGCAAAAAACTTGCCGATGAGATAGTCAAGAAGACGGAAAAGCAAGATTTCAAAGTCAGCGCAGTGAACGAGAAAAGCAGTCAGAGACAGCCTCAGGCTCCTTTCATAACTTCTACACTGCAGAGGGAAGCTTCTACATTTTTGGGTTATCCGGTCAAAAAGACCATGCAAATAGCCCAGAAGCTCTATGAAGGTATAGAGCTAGGCGCTGAAGGGCCAACTGGTCTGATCACCTATATGAGAACGGACAGTACTCGTGTCGCCCAGCAGGCTCAAGATGAAGCCAAGAAATTCATCATTTCTCGCTATGGCAAAGAGTATTATCCCGAGAAGCCGCGTATTTACACACGCAAAGGTAAGTCGGTACAAGACGCTCACGAAGCCATTCGTCCTACTTATCCCGACCGCACTCCCGAATCGCTCAGGCATGAGCTCAAGCCCGATGAGTACAAGCTTTACAAACTTATCTGGGAACGCTTCATGGCAAGCCAAATGGCATCGGCCGAGATTCTCACCCGCACTGTGGAAATTGGAGCCGGCGAGGCTCTCTTCAGAGCTTCAGCCTCGGAGAAGAAATTCCCTGGTTTTACGATAGTCTATGACCGCAGCGCCAAGGAAGTAATTACTGATTCGGCCAGCGAAAAATCGCCTGAAGAGGGCGAAGAAGATGAAGAAGCTGGTAATTTGCCTGATCTCAAAAAAGGCGAAGAGCTAAAGTTGAAAGATATTCTGCCCAGTCAGCATTTCACCCAGCCGCCGCCTCGCTATACAGAAGCCAGCATGATCAAGACTCTGGAAGAGTTGAATATCGGCAGACCGTCTACTTATACCGCCACCATTTCGACAATCATTGATCGTAAATATGTGGAGCGCTTGCAGAAAGCCTTGATGCCTACCAAGCTTGGTCAGGCAGTCAATGCCCTACTGGTTGAACATTTCGGCAATATTGTCGATGTCGGCTTTACTGCCGAGATGGAAGCCAAGCTTGACCAGGTGGAAGAAGACAAGGTGGATTGGCGCGGAATGCTTAAAGCTTTCCATCAACCTTTTGCCGAAACTCTGAAAAAAGCGGAAGAGAACATGAACAAGGTTCTCATCCTCTCTGATCAGCTCTGCCCGGCTTGTGGTCAAGCCATGGCTATTCGTTCCTCTCGCTATGGTCAATTCTTGGGCTGTGTCGGATATCCCGAATGCACCACCAAGATAGCGCTCACCAAAGACGGTAAGCCTGTTCCAGAAGATAGACCTTCTGATGAGCTTTGCACCACCTGCGGATCTTCTATGGTGATTCACTATGGTCGCTATGGAGATTATCTGCTTTGCACCGCAGAGTCTTGTCAGGAGAAGCGTCCCATACTGAAGAAAACTGGTGTGGAATGCCCTCGCAAAGGCTGTGGTGGTCATATAGTCGAGAAGAAATCACGTCACGGCAAAGTCTTTTGGGGATGCAGCAATTACGGCGCCAATGAATGCACCAGCGCTTATTGGTATCCGCCATTGACCGGCGGTGGACCGAAAGGCTCTAATTTCTGCCCGAAATGTAATAGCCTCTTGGTCTACAAGACTCTGAAGAGAGGTGACCAAATCGCTTGCTCGGCAAAAGAGTGCGACTTTGCCCAACTGACAGTTGGTCAGGAGACCCACGCCTGATTTAAGGCTGGTTTCTGATTTTAGGTTTCTACTTAGTTTCCTGACCGCTAGAGCCGGGGCGCCTTTTGGCGCCTCTTCAACTTTTCATAAGCTGTCAATTGCTGAAATTGGCTCTACAGCCGAATAATGTGTGATTGCATGGTGTTAGAATGTAATCGTTATATCCCAGGGGGCTTAGACCAATGTTTGAAAGGTTCACGGAGAAGGCGATCAAGGTCATTATGCTCGCGCAAGAAGAAGCGCGCAGGCTTGGTCACAATTTTGTGGGCACGGAGCAGATTCTTCTTGGGCTCATCGGTGAAGGCACCGGCATAGCTGCCAAGACCCTGAAATCTATGGGAGTCAATTTGAAAGACGCCCGGGTGGAAGTGGAAAAAATAATCGGTAGAGGTTCCGGCTTTGTCGCTGTTGAGATTCCATTTACTCCGCGTGCTAAAAGAGTTTTGGAGTTGTCCTGGGATGAAGCCAGACAGCTCGGTCATAACTACATCGGAACCGAGCATCTTTTGCTTGGTCTGATTAGAGAAGGGGAAGGCGTAGCCGCCCGCGTTCTAGAAAATCTCGGTGTCGACCTGACCAAGGTGAGAAGCCATGTGATAAGACTTCTGGGAGAGTCTGGTGCTGCCACCGCCGGAGGTAGCTCTTCTTCCAGCTCTACTTCCACTGGTCGTTCTAAGACCCCCACTTTGGACGAGTTTGGTGTCAATATGACCCAGGCTGCCCAAGAGAATCGCCTTGACCCTGTGGTCGGTCGTGAGAAAGAAATTGAGCGTGTTATTCAGATTCTTGGTCGTCGTACCAAGAATAATCCAGTGCTCATCGGAGAGCCTGGTGTTGGTAAGACAGCTATTGCCGAAGGTCTAGCTATTCGCATCGCCAATGCCGACGTGCCTGAGATATTGATGGACAAAAAGATCGTTATGCTCGACATCGGTCTTTTGGTGGCTGGTACTAAGTATCGTGGTGAATTCGAAGAGCGCCTCAAGAAGATCATGGATGAAATCAGAGGAGCCGGCAATGTCATGCTGGTTATCGATGAATTGCATACCTTGATTGGTGCCGGTGCCGCCGAAGGCGCCATTGATGCCGCCAATATTTTGAAACCGGCACTGGCTCGTGGTGAACTACAGTGCATCGGCGCTACCACCATGGACGAGTACAGAAAGCATATCGAGCGCGATGCCGCTCTCGAACGTAGATTCCAGCCGGTTATCGTCGATCCGCCCTCGGTTGATGAAACAATCGAGATTCTGCGCGGCTTGCGACCCAAGTACGAAGAACACCATCGCTTGATCATCTCCGATGAAGCCATTGAACAGGCGAGCAAGCTTTCGGATCGTTATATTTCTGACCGCTTCTTGCCCGATAAAGCTATCGACATAGTCGACGAAGCTTCGTCGAGAGTAAGGCTGCGTGCCAGTTCTCTACCGCCGGAAGGTAAAGAAGTGGAAAAAGAGCTGCGCCAAGTACGCCGCGACAAAGAAATGGCTATTCGCAACCAAGAGTTCGAAAAAGCAGCCAATTTGCGCGAAGCAGAGACCAAGCTCTCGGAGAAAATCCGCGAGATTCAGACTGCTTGGAAAGCCAAGCAGGAAACCGAGAAACCGGTTGTTACCGCTGAGGAAGTGGCCCATGTGGTCAGCGCTTGGACCGGTATTCCACTGCTCAAACTCACCGAGGGTGAATCTGAGCGTCTCTTGCATATGTCGGATGTCTTGCACCAGCGCGTCATCGGTCAGAACGATGCAGTCGAAGCGGTTTGCAAAGCCATTCGTCGCGCCCGTGTCGGCCTGAAGAATCCAAACCGTCCAATCGGTTCCTTTATTTTCTCCGGTCCAACCGGTGTAGGTAAGACCGAATTGGCCAAGGCTCTAGCTGGTTATTTCTTCGGTTCGGAAGACAATATGATCCGTATCGACATGTCCGAATTCATGGAGCACCACACTACTTCCAAGTTGATTGGTTCTCCTCCCGGTTATGTCGGCTATCAAGAAGGCGGCCAGCTGACCGAGCAAGTACGTCGTAAGCCTTATTCGGTTGTGCTTTTCGATGAAATCGAGAAAGCCCATCCCGATGTCTTCAACGTGCTTCTGCAAATTCTCGATGACGGTAGATTGTCCGACAGTAAAGGTCGCACAGTAGACTTCAAGAATACGATCATCATTATGACTTCCAACGTCGGTGCTCAGTTTATCGACAAGACGGCTCTCACACTTGGTTTCCAGGTGCAGAGCGCCGAAGCCGAGCACACCGATCGATACAAGAAGATCCGCGATTTGGTCATGGATTCGATGAAGAAGACATTCAGACCCGAGTTCCTCAACCGTATCGACGAGATTATTGTCTTCCAGCAGCTCACCAAGGAAGAGATTCGCCACATCGTCGACATCATGTCGGCCGATCTGCAGAGCCGCATCAAGGCTCAAGGTATGGAACTGAACATCACCAACGACTGCAAAGATCTGATCGCCAAAGAGGGTTACAACCCCACCTATGGTGCTAGACCGCTGCGTCGTGCCATTCAGCGCATGCTTGAAGACAATATGGCCGAGCAAGTACTGCAAGGAAACTTCAAAGAAGGCGATGTAATCGAGACGGTCTTGGACGGCGAGAATGTCAAATTCCAAAAGTTGGCCAAGAAAGTCGAAAAAGTGAAGCCCGAGAAGGAAGAGAAAGAAAAAGGCGAGAAACAGGAAAAGGCCGAGAAAGCTGAAAAGGCTGGAAAGGGCGATAAATCCGAGAAATCGCATGAGAAAGAATCGGGCGAAGAAACAACCACTTCGCGTTAGTGCTTAAGCTGAACAAGCAAGCAACTATACCGATGCAATAAGAGAAAGGTCGCCGCAATCTGAAGCAGTGGCGACCTTTCAATAAGGAGAGTAGATGAATTCAGTCAATGCCGGAACTGGTTTGGGGATGAGTCGTTTAAGTCGTGGTCTTCAATTTTCATTCACCACTCTTCTTTTGGCTGGGATCTTGGGTGGTTGTACTTATCTAGGTAATGCGAAAGATGGAGAGAAAGAACCAGAAAAACTCGAATTCGATCTCTCTAGTATAGGCATCAAAAAGGGCTCTAGCGGACCGCTGGAGACTCCCCCGCCAGGGCTGGAGGAGAAGGCGCCCGCCTGGTCTGAGATCGGCAATAAGTATGAAAAGATAGGTATGTTCGACTATGCCGAGAAATGCTATTTGAAATGTACTGAGTTATCACCTAGCGACAAGTTTTATTGGCATTCACTGGCCAATGCCAGAAAACTTCAGAACAAGTTTGAGGGGAGCCGAGAGGCTTTCATAAAATCGCTTGACTATGATGTGAACGACATTTACACAATGGCGGCTATTGCCTTTGCCGATGCCCAATTGGTCAAAGATATTGAAGCTCGGTATTACCTGCTCTCGGCTCTGTCGATTCGCCCCGACTTCCAGGAGGCCTGGCGGGGACTTTACGGCTTGGCTCATCGCATTGCCGAAGATAAATATATGCCGCAGCTAGAGCGCTTGCGCAATTTTCCCGGTGAAGGCTTCAATCGCTGCTTCGCCCAGTCGATGATTACCGCCTACCTCAATGACCACCGACCCGAAGATGAGTTTTATTGGGGCTACCAAGTCAGCTATGGCTATTTCTTGATGAATGATCGAAAGTATGCCGAAGCTGAGTCTCTCTTGAAGAAGGTGATAGCGGCAAAGCCTGGTAGTTGGGAAGCTCTGCGAGCGAAAGTGGGTTTGACCACACTTTACACCAGGGTGGGCAGAGACGATGAAGCGCTGTCATTAATTGCTGAGTTGGAAAAGGAGAGTCCTAAACAGCCCTTTGTTTGGTTTAACAAAGCTCTGGTAACAAGGCGCAAGGGTGACCTCAATACAGCCATAGAATATTTGGGCAAGGCCACCAGCCTAGCTCCAGATCATGGCAGCTGGGGTAAGCTCTTTGGTGAGTGGATGGAAGAGGAGAAGAAGGCAGCCAAAAGCTAGAAGCCGGAGGTTGCAGCCATGACTGAAGGCGATTCCATCTGCCGAGTATGCCAGAAGAGACGAGACTTATGTGCTTGTTCTTTTGATATGCGCAATACTGTACCGGTTGATGATGCTGCCCAGAAACCTGTGCCCAGCTCTTCTTCTATTGCAAAGATTATGGGAATGTGGAGTGACCCTGGCTGTGATGAAGGCATCTTCAGCCCTGGCGATATTCTTTCGCATCGCTATCAAATTATCAGGTCGCTTGGCGCCGGCGGTATGTCGACTGTTTATCAGGCGAGAGATTTGAAGAGCGAAGAGTTGCTTGCCATCAAAGTTCTCAATCAAGAAGTGGCTTTGGACGATGAATGTCGTCTGCGCTTTGAACGGGAAGTTTTGACGATGAGTAAGCTTAAACACCCTAATTTGCTTGCCTTGAGAGCTTATGGGCGCACAGATCAGGGGCGGGCTTTCTTTGTTATGGAGTTTTTGGAAGGACGCAGCCTATCGGCGGAAATAACCAGATGTGGTGTCATAGACGCCGCTCGTGCTTGCCGAATATTTATGCAGGTCTGCGACGGTATGGCGCATGTGCACCAGAATGGAGTCATTCATCGCGATCTTAAGTCAGGCAATATCTATTTATTGGGACGCCAGGCTGAAACTGTAAAGGTGCTCGACTTCGGCATTGCCAAAATGCAGACAGGCGAAGCCCTCTCAAATAACAGTCTCACCCAAATCGGTCAGGTTATGGGTAGTCCGCGTTTCATGAGCCCAGAGCAGTGTTTAGGACAGAAGCTTGACCATAGAAGCGATATCTATAGTTTGGGCTGTGTAATGTACCAGTCTCTTACCGGGGTAACGCCCTTTTCCGGCGACCATGCCCTCAATATTCTCTACAAGCATGTAAATGAAACACCGGCGGCAATGAATCTTTCCGCGGTGCCTGCTGAGCTTGAAGCGATCATTATGCGCTGTTTGGCAAAGTCACCCCAGGACCGCTATGAAAGCATGAACGCTTTGAGCCACGAACTGGCTCAGATTGTAAATTGAGATAGAGCCGACTTGTATGGCCTTTAGGTGCGAGCAGTGCTTTCGTCGGGCTGAACGGCTGTATAGTGTGCTTCGAGCAGGGCCAACAATTTGTCCGGGCTGGCAGCTTCCAGCAATATGGCTCGCAGAGACGCCGGAATAAAGCCGTTCTCTACTGCATCGTCAAAGAAAGTAAGCAAGGAGTCGAAGTAGCCCATGGTATTGAGAATGCCTATTGGACGGCGATGTAGCCCGATCTGGTGCCAGGTGAGAATTTCGCAAAGCTCATCAAGTGTGCCGTAACCTCCGGGCATGGCTAGAAAGGCGTCGGCTTTGTCGGCCATAATAGCTTTTCTTTCGTGCATAGTATCGACCAAGATTAGTTCGCTCAGCCCTTCATGTGCTACTTCTCTTTCTAGCATAAAGCGGGGTATGACACCAATTACGGTGCCTTTTTCGGACAGGGCGGCATCGGCAATGACACCCATCAGCCCTACTTTGCCTCCGCCGTAGACCAAGGTGCGCCCACTTCTGGCGATCAGCCGGCCCATTTCGGCCGCGGAGGCCTTGATTTCGTCGCTATGTCCCATACTGGCGCCACAAAAGACTGTAATCGATTTCACTTTTAATCACCTGGTAAAAATCAAAACCACAAACCTGAACTAAAACAGTATACGAGAGAGGTTTTAAGTTGGCTCTAGATGTCTTAAAATTAGGCTGTGAATATGACCGAAGCGGGTGTTTCAAAGCAGCGGGAGCTTTTCGAGAAGCTTCATAATGAAGCACGTCTAGAGCTTTCGACAGGTCGGTACGGTGCAGTCTTAGACCGCACTAAAGACAAGGTTTACTCTCTTGTGGGTGTGCCCGCCGCTTGTCGAAGTCTAGAAGATCTCTCGACGGAACTGGCCGCCGAACTCAAACAAGAGTTTCCCGAATTGGCGGTTTGCGAATCTTTAGTTTACGATCCCGAATCTTTTCATTTCACTCTTTTCGGGTTGCCGGGCTATGTCAAGCAGGGAGCTCTGGCCCGCCACCTCGACCGAATCTTGGCTTCTTCTTGCGCGGCTGTTAGAGAACCGCTTTTATCTATTGCAGGAGTTAGTATCGTTGGTGGTGCAATAGTCGCCCCTTTGCTGGACCTTGACGGAAGGTTGACTTGGCTGGTCAATACCTGTCTTGATGAGCTGTTTGAAGAGTTGGGCGATGAAGTGGGTGAGCTATTGAATGACGCTCAATTGCATCGCTCTATTTTTTGGATTACCTTGGCTCGCCCTTGCCGACTTTCGATCCGACTGTTTGAACGAATTGAAAAATTGTCCAGTCGTTTTGTGGAAGAAAAGAGAAGCGGCAAGATTGAGTTTGAAGCAGTTAGTATCGTGCAAACCGATAAGCAATTTAGCAAGGCCGGTACCGAGGTGATCAAGTCGCATTATTTGAGCTTACTTACTTGAGCCTCTTTACTGGAGCGGCATATGAAAAGCAATATTGTTTTTGTTTTGGTTAGACCACAGTTTCTCGGCAATATCGGGGCAACGGCACGAGTGCTGAAGAATTTTGGCTTTAGCGACTTGCGTTTTGTCAATGCGCCCCGGGAGTACAAAGATTCTGAGGCTAGAAGAATGGCTGTAGATGCTATAGATCTTCTCAAGAGCGCTCGATTGTTCGAGAACTTACCAAGCGCCTTAGCCGACATTGGTTTGGCTTTGGGTACTACCTGTACGCGCAATCGCAACATCAAAGTCAAGCCTCTAGAGCAGTGCTTACAAGATGTGAGATTGTCGACTTTCGCAAAGAATAACAAAGTTGCTTTTGTCTTTGGCGATGAACGGGATGGACTGCGCAATGATGAATTGGCGCTCTGCCACGAGCTTACCACCATCGAGACCAATCCCGATTTTTCATCTCTCAATTTATCGATGGCGGTTGGCTTGTCTGCTTACGAGGCGTCGAGGGCTTTTTCTCCAAATTACCAGTCTCGGTCAGACCTTGATGAAAGAGCGCAAGAATGCGCTTCCACCCTCGCCGAGATCGATGAGGTCACCGCTGATATTGCTGTGTTGCTCGATAGAGTAGGATTTTCGCGCAGCTATAATGCCGAGAAGATTCGCACTGAACTGCGCTGCTTCTATCAAAGGGCTGTTCCTACTAAACGGGAGACAGATCTTTTGCGTGGTTTTGTTTTGAAAATGAATGAGTCGCTCAAATGAGTTTTTTGGCTAGAGCCTTAGGCTTGCTTGCACTGCTGGGATTGGCGGCAGCTTTGGCTGTCTCTAGTGCTGCTTTTGCTGCCAAGCCTGAGAGTGCTGTCGAACTTTTGCGTAAAGGAGATCAAGCGCGAAAAGAGATGAAGAATGGTCTTGCCATGGACTATTTCAACAAAGCGGTGCAACTCTATCCAACCAATGCCGATGTCTACCATACAAGAGCTGACTTGTATAAAGAGCTTGGTGAAATTGATAAGGCTATTGCCGATGAAGATCGAGCCTGTCGATTAGAGCCGCACTGTGTGCCTTATCTGGAAAAGCGGGCGTCGCTCTATTGCCTGTCCGGTCGTCTGGAAGAAGGTATAAAGGCGTGTAATATTCTAATCAACAACGAGAAGCAAGCATCAGACTCGATCTATCGAATGCGGGCGGTGTCTTTCAAGAGATTGAGGCGCTATGAAGAAGCTGCCAAGGCTTTTGCTCTCGCGGCTGAAGCTCATAAGAACAGCCGTGATTATCATATGAATCTTTATGATGCTGGTGACATGTATTTACTGGCAGGCAAAGCAGAAATTGCTTTGTCTTACTTTGAGCGGGTGATCAAGGCTTGTCCCGATCTTTCTACTGGCTATTGGGGAAGGGCTAAGGCTTTAGAAAAACTAGGCCGCAATAGAGAAGCTGAGAGAGACCGTGAAAAAGCGAAGCATCTAGATCTTTCCTATTGAGGATCTTTGTTGCTGTCGAAAGAGAAGCAACTAAAACATATAATAAAAACTGTCAAAAAAACCGAACCCTCTGCTTTCCTTTAAGCAGGGGTTCGGTTTGGTAAAGATTGCAATGAAAGATCAGTCCCACCGCTAAATGAAGTTGCAGGTGCAACCCTTTAGCTGGTGGGACCAACCAATCGCTGCCGTCAGTTCAGATCAGTGACCGTTCTTGGCGTAGATCTTCGTGACCAGAGCGTCGTAACGCTTCGTCGCTTCCTCGCTGCGAATCTTGCGAGTGGCGGTGAGCAGACCGTTCTCCACGGTTGCTTCGTCTTCGAGAATTTCGAACTTCTTCACAGTTTCCCACTGTTCGAGGCGCGAATTGGCTTCCTTGACCGCGGCCGTCACAGCTGCCACCACTTCCGGGTGACTGACCATGAACTTGTGCTGGCTGGAAGTGTCTCCCGCCGGCACAGAGACGCCGCGAGCCTTGAGCAGCTCCTTGGCCACCAGATTGTCGATGAAGATGAGCGCACCGATGAAGGGGCGCGCATCGCCGACCGGAACGATAGCCTGCACCAGGGCATGACCATCGAAAGCCTTCTCGATCTTCTCGGGGGCGACGTACTTGCCGCCGTCGGTCTTGAGCAGACGCTTCTTGCGACCGGTGATGATCAGGTTGCCGCCTTCGTCGAAGCGACCCAGATCGCCGGTGTTGAACCAGCCCTCGCTGTCATAGGCCTTGGCGTTCTCCTCGGGCAGCTGGTAGTAGCCGCTCGAAACCGGACCGCCGCGCAGCCAGATGACGCCGCTGCCGTCGGTGCTGCCAGGCTCGGGAACGAGCTTGATCTCGACACCGTCGATGACCGGACCCACAGTGCCGACAACGATGTTGTCGGGCTTGTTGGCCGCGATGCCGCCGCAGGTCTCGGTCAGGCCGTAACCCTGGATGATGTTCATGCCCACCGACTTGAAGAAGCTGAGCACGTCGGGAGAGATGGGGGCACCGCCGGAGCCCATGATGCGCAGCCGACCTCCGAGGTTGGCGCGGATCTTGCTGAAGACGATGAGATTGGCCAGCCAGCCCGAGAAGGAGCCGGGGCGTGTGCCGAAGGCCCACTTGAGCATCTTGGCCTTGAAGCCCTTGGCGTTGTCGATCTCGGACTGGATGCGGTCCTTGATCTTGCGCCAGACTGCCGGCACGCCGAGCATGATGGTGGGGCGAGCCAACTTGAGATACTTGCTCACCTCTTCCACCTTGCAGAAGACCGTGGGCACAGCGCGCCAGAGGCAGATGAACTGTCCGTTCACGCGCTCGTAGACGTGGGCCAGGGGCAGGTAGCTGAGATAGAGGTCGTCTTCGCTGAAGTCGAAGCCGTGACCATAGAGGGCGGTGCAGGAGGCGGCGATGTTGCCGTGGGTGAGCACGACTCCCTTGGGCTGACCGGTCGAGCCGGAGGTGTAGATAATGGTGGCGATGTCGCCGCTATTCACACCGCTGGCGGTGGCGGCGCCGACCGTGGCTTCCTTGAAGGGGACGCTGGCGAAATTGCGCTGCATCTGCGCCATGATGGCGGCGGCTCCGGGGGAAAGCGGCAGCGCATCGAAGGGGTCCGGCTCCTGCTTGAGGGCCTTGCGGTCACCAAGAACTCGCACCTTGTGATGCAGGCTCTGGGCGGTCAGGTCGCCGAAGAGGCGAGTGACCACGCCGCTGTCGCTCTGCACTTTCTGCGTCTGCGCCGGCGATTCACCGACGAGCACAGAGGCATTGCAGTTGGCCAGAATGAAGTTGACCTGGTCGGCGGCGGAGTTGGGATAGATGGGTACGGTGACGGCACCGAGGCTCTGGATGGCGATATCGGTCCAGACCCATTCGGGGCAGTTCCAAGAGAGAATGGCGACGCGATGCCCGCGACGCACGCCGAGGGCGGCCAGCTGGCTCATGATCTCGGCCACGATGGCGCCGCAGTCGGCCCAGCGAACAGGCATGAGAGGCGGAGCTTCGACGATGACAGCGCCGCTGCCTGCGCCGATGGCGACGCCGGTGACAATGACCGACTTCTCGCCCTTGCGCGGATTGTTCACGAGCACCGCTTCACTGTCGCCTCTGGTAAAGACATGGGACCAGAATCGATTGAGGAGAATTTCAGTTTTTCCAGACATTTGGAACTCCTTCAGTTTGGTTGGAGTTGGAGCGCGCGCCCAGAGCTCTCTCGGTGAAAGAGAGCGGCGCGGCGCTGTTTAAGTCGGCACAAAGCTAAGGTTCGATAAATCGAAAGCGAACCTCGGAATTGCGCATAGATAACAGGTCTTAGCTTTTAGGGGGTGCTTTATAGACCATGGGCAGAAAAAGAAGAAAGGACAAGAAAAACTAGGCGATCGACAGATCTGATCTCAAAAGCATTTTCGAGAATGAGTAAAGTTTGACTTTTATAGGGGAACTGGGTTTAAGGTTGGCGTTCTCAAGTGGTGGCGCAGCTTGCACATTTGCTTGTGAAATAGCTGTTGTCGCTCTTTCTCGAGGTAATTGGCCTAGCTCGGCTATTTGCTGAGAAAGCCGCCCGTTTTGCTCGGTTTGTTATTGAAGCGATATCGGTTAATAAATCGCAGCATTTCTAAATGAACATTCATGAGTGGCCGTATTAAAAGCCTGACTTAGCTCTTGGATTCAAGATAGTTGATCAAATAGGCTCTGAGCGCATTTTTCTTTTTGCCTCTCAGTAGGACCTCAACAACTTTTCTTTTCTTCATCCCTTCATTGTCTCGGAACCCTCCCAGCATCCATTTTGGATGTGGGTGACCTTTTAGGTTCCGAGCCTGCTAATTGGCATCCGCCAAAAGTGTCACGGAGCTAAAAATGAGCTCAAATACGAATAATTCCCGGTCGGAGGCTCAGCCTTCGTCCAGGGAAATGCACTTGCTTGTTTCCAGCGGCGGGTCCAGGGCTATCCTTGCGGGAGCAGGAGTAGTGCTTGCGTGCGACCACGCTGGAATCAAAGACTGGAAGTCCATCGGCGGCATCAGTGGTGGCTCATTGCCCACCGTCTTCATGTCTTCGGGTATGGACGCCAGGACCACAGTCGAAACGGCGCTCGACGTCGATTTCGCCAGTTTGTTGACCCGCCGGGGCGGGATGTTGAAGATTCTCTTCGCGTCCCTCATGCAGCGCCGCTATGAAAAGACTCGCCCGCGTTTCGGGGTGCTGAGCTCTGAAAAGCTCGGCACTTTCCTGGAAGGCAAGGTGGCGAGCTGGCCCACCAAGTATTGGACGATGGCCTGTGTCGGCGACGACCAGCTCATCTTCACCAAGACTGGTGTGCATCAGCGTCGCGCCGATGGGTCTTATCGCCTGCTTGCCACCGAGAGCGCTCCTCTGGGAGCGGCTGTGCGTGGCAGCTGCGCTGTGCCGGGCATCATCGATGCAGTGCCTCTCGAGGCTGCCGGTGAGAAGTTCTGGCTGCA
>JAIETF010000089.1 GCA_019745415.1 Candidatus Obscuribacterales bacterium
TTAATGAAAGCATCCAGCATGTCTGTAGTTGTTTTTGTCGTCATGGTCATTTGCCTTTCTAGTGGTTGTCATTGACCAGACCTTTTGACACAATTCATTTTACAGACTCGGTTTTGCTTCCTTTGCAGCTTCCAACGCTCTGTCTATGACCTCAATATTGTAGTCAGCTAGTAGCTCAGATATGGCCATCGAAAGAAGTGTTATTAGTATTACCGAGACAAAACAACCCCATGCCCAATATAAATAAGGGCCTGGGTGTCCTTTTAACAACTGACAAAGAGCTACCGTAATAACAATTGCCTGACCGCTCAAGGTCATCATAGTCTTGTCTATTTCAGCTCTAGAGTCGGACCGCAGCTTCTCCTGCTTATTTCTAAATTCAAGATAGGTCTGATAGTGCTGTTTGAGCTTTTCTTGATCATTATCTTCAACAGCAGGAGCTGGACTATTTTGGGGCGACAGCGCTAACAAAGAAGCCAAAATCTTCGGAAGGAACAACTAGGAAACCTCTGGTAGTGTGTACTCTTCACAAGACGGACGGACCGGATCACTTAGTCCGATTAGCTGAGAATATAGCCTCGGTTTCATTGAGTGTACTTTGCCAGGCATCAGTACGCGGAGTGACACCGACTTCCGTAATCATAAAGCGCACCACGTCTTCTATTGGAATTCTGGCAGTCGGTATATGCTTATTGATTAAGAAGTGAACAGGCGCAACACCTGGTTTTGGTGGAATGTGCAAATGCCCTTTATACAAATCGGCTTTGCGTTCATGGTAGTGAAAATCAATTAGGAGCTCACTTTGCTTGGGCCAAATTGAATAATAATACTTGAGCGTCGAAATACGGAACGAGTCATCGTCGAAGACCTCGAAGAATTGATACCCCCTGAAAAAGAGCACTTCTTTGCCCCTCTTGACACGGAGGAAGTATTCACTTGCCTTATCTGTCTTTTCTGCATCAGCAGGGGCAGCTATGAGCATGTATTGCCCAGCCTTACGGGATGGGTAAGCATAAACCCAACAGTTAGCAACACAATTTAAGACCTTGCCGATCTGCCGCTGGTATTCAACTAATGCCGCATCCCTATTCTTCGGAGTCATCGACTAAGGGGATCAAGAACTCAATGCTAGGAAAGTGAGGATTACTTTCAAACTTCTTGCGGTCCTTAAGAAATTCCGTGGCTGAGACTCCCAAAAATTGGCGAACCATCTCGTCAAAGTAAGCCGCAGCCTCTTCGTTGGAAAGGTTGTGTAGTTCTTCTTTTGACGGATTAATGACAGTTGCCATTGAAAGTCCTCCTGTAGCTTGAATTATATACTTCAGACAGCATTCTGTAAAAGATATCTTTTGGGAACCGCACCACAGCAAGGAGCAAGAAAGAAGCTGCAGTCCAACAGCTTCAGGGCTGCGCAGGATCACGACTTGCTATTTCTAGGGCCTTATCTATCCACTGCTGGCCCTGCCTGGCCTGCTCCTGCTCTCTCTTCTTCTGCCATTGCTCTTTTGTAGCTGCGTCCAGGGGCTTCTGGTTCGCCAGGTAGCTTATTACCTCGTCTGTATTATCCGCCGCTATCTGCGCCAGGTACCTCGCCGCCGCCACTGCCTTCATCTGCGTTATCACCACATCCGCCAGCCACGTCTGGCCTCCTTCCAGGTTCTCTTCCAACTGCTTCATCCTGGCCAGCAGCTGCACTGTTAGATCCGAGCTGGCTTCCGCTCCCTCTATCCCTACTTTCACCATCTCCCTTACCAGGTCGGACACCTTCATGCCTCGGCTGTTTGCCATCTTTTGCAGCTTCGCCACTTGCTCCACCGGCAGCCTTACCCCTATTACATCTGTCTTCATCTATCACCCCAACCCTAATACCAGCCGCCTCTTTCGAAGTTGTCCCGGTCCCTCTTTTCCCTCTCGTCTCTCTCTTTCTTCTCCTTTGCTTGGCGCTCCCGCTCCTTCTGCGCCGCCTCATTCCTCTCTATCGCTTTGCCTAAGTTCGACCGCCTTTCCTCTTTCCTTTCGTGCTGCTCCTTCGTTTGCGCTTCTGGTTCTTTGTCCAGGTCCTGCTTTGCCTTTTCCAGGTCCTCTCTGTTTTCTTTCAGGTGGTCTTTGTTTTCCGTCAGCTTTATCATCCCCACTACCGTGTTCGCTATTGACGCCACCTGCATGAATACACCCACCACCGGGTTTCTCATCATCGCGTCTTGCATCGGGTCCAATACCCTTGGCCCTTCAGCCACCTTCAGGTCTCGTGCTGATTTGTTCCGCTCCATCTTGTTTCTGGCTTGCTCTACGCCCTTCTCTATCGCACCGGCAAACCTCGCTCTGTCCCGGTCCTCTATCCAGTTCCTCAGATTGTTGTAGTCATCTACCGGGAGCCTCTCTTTCTTCTCTCTTAGTTCCTTAGCCAACCCTGAGAGCTTTTCATAGCTCTCTTCTTTGCCGTACTTCTTGCCATTGTGTTCAAAGAAGTCCTTCTCTACTTGTTCTTTGCCTTCCTTGCCGCCCTGGTCCTCTCGGTCTTCGCTCCTGGCTCTTTCCTTGTCCCTTATCCACCCGGTCAGCTTCCGGTACTCTTCCTTCCCTATCCGGTCGCCATAGTTGTCCCACAGGTGCTGGTTCAGCTCCTGCAGTTCCCCCAACGTATTACTCCTCGACCACTCTCGACCGGCCGCTTCTATCCTGTCATTATGATACGGGCGCTCCGCCTGATCACCTCGGGGCGCCCTCTCTTCCTTCTCTTTGTCCTTCTTCGCTCGCCACTCTTTGTATGGCTCTAACTGCTCTCGGATTACTCCCCGCTTCATCCACGGCAGCTCTAAGCCCTCTCGGTTTCGCTCTTTCCACTCCTGCTTCCTTAACTCCAGCCTCTCCTTTTCCTTCTCTTCTCTGGCTTCTCTTGCCCTCTCAAACTCCCTCGGGTGGTTCCTCTCCAGGTATCTATCTCCGTACTCCTTCGCCTTCTCTATGTCCTTCAGGCTCAGGCTTACCTCGCTCCCGTTCCTGTCTTTGCCCAGTATCACCACATGCACATGATGATGGTCCGTGTTGTTATGCTCCACCGCAAACCAGTCCAGGTCTAATCCTTTCGACCTGCTCAAGTTCTTCATCACGTCTCTGGTAAAGGCTTTCTTGTCCTCCGGTGCCACTTCCGGCGCCAGTGTTAGCTTGTGCGCTATTACCTTGGCGTTCCCGAGCTCCCTTATTGCCTTCCTCATTTCCTTCGCTGATAGCCGGTCCTCGGAGTCATTGAACATCTCCCGGCTGCCCTTCCCTCTTTCTTTGTCCTCTCCCGGCCGGTTCTGTATGTATTTCATGTGCGCTATCGTCTTACCGATGGCCGCCACTTTCCCTATGCCGCCCTTCCCTCTCGCTGCTATGTACTTGTGCTTTATGACTATCACTAGCCCTTCACCACTCCGTTAAGCTTCTCTGCCAGCTCTTTCTCGTCCTTTTCCAGCCTCGTCCTCATCTTCTGCTTCGCCGTCGAATTGGCCGCCTGGAATTGTCTCCTAGCCTCCTCATTTGGCAGGCTCATCCACGTCAGCTCATACAACGTCCCTACCAGGCCACCCTGCCGGGCCAGCATGGCGCACACCCGGTTCGTCATTTCCTTTATCGCCTGCACCGTTTCCGACTCTCTTGGCTTTGCCGCTATCTCTTCTTTGTGGTCCAGGTACCACAGCAATGCCGTCCTCACCAGCTCCGACTTTGTCACTCCTTCCGCCTTCGCCAGGGCTTCCACTCGGTTGAAATCTTCTCGGGCCAGCTTCGTTTCTACTGTTGGCTTAAATCTGCTATTTTTTGCTTCCACCATCTTACCGGCACCTATACTTAGCTATATCTACCATCTTACTCTTTTAAGTGGATGTTTTACTATCTTTTCCATTTCCTTACCGGCGCGTTCACAGCGCCTTTCTGCCATCCTTGCTCGTTAGAGCGGATGGCTTCATCTTGCCTTACGTCTTTCCCGCTGCAAGGGATAGACCGTCCTTTGTATTATACTGAAATTCGGCTGTTTACGACTTTTATGATCTGCGGATCTTCCGGCTTACTGTCATTCAGTACGCGCCGCACATTTCGTTAACAGCCAACTCTGTTTAAGTTTTACGCAACTCTACTTATTCGCTCGATTTTCTGACTTCTGCGTCATTTAGTACTGAAGTGACTATTTCTCTAGTGTTAACTGGATTTGCCACAAAATCAATAACGCTACCAGGTTATCGTATAATCAATAATAGCTAGCGTTAACACCACTGCAAAATTATAAACTTACGCGCACACTAAAGTTTCCGGAATCCAGCATTCTTAGCGAGCAGTTACCAATCAAGCGTTAACAGATATTGCAATTTACTATTTTGAATAATAAAGCAAAAAAAAAAACGACCTAAAGAGACTTGAGGGGCTAGCAGACAGAGCATTATCAACAATTGCCATCAATAAGTAGATGTGAAGTGACATGCTGATATCATGGTCAACAGCAATCGTTATTGAAAGAATTTTGTAGAGCTGTAATCGGGGGACATTCGAATGAAACATTTGTTGGCGAGATTCAATCCATTAGCTCTAGCACTTCTACTTTGTGGATTTGTTCCAGAATCAAAGT
This sequence comes from Candidatus Obscuribacterales bacterium, assembly GCA_019745415.1. GTDB lineage: Bacteria > Cyanobacteriota > Vampirovibrionia > Obscuribacterales > Obscuribacteraceae > Obscuribacter. The sequence goes on from JAIETF010000089.1 coordinate 4,604, forward strand.
CCGCATCGCCTAATCCCGACACCCATGAGTGCGGATCGTCCGCAAGCACTGATTTTCCAAACAAACCAAAAGTTCGACTGTTCTTCAATGACCTTGGAAATGCGCGTCCGACAGGCTATTCCATGTTCTTCGTGAACAAAAATGGTGAGGGCTACTTCAGCAACCTTAGCAAGGCAAAGAGGGAAGAACTTGAAACAATTTGGGGTGCCAACCACAAGGAAGGTGAATCTTTCAAACTCTGGGGCGAGTACGCATTTGATAGAGTAGAAAAGATTCGAAACCCTTATTGGATTGACGTTCGCTTTCGGGGTGATGAATTGATAAGTTATCGCATCCGCGGTCCCCGTATAGACTCTCAAAATTGGCAGACTTTGGATAGAACCGAGGAGAAATCGGAATAATTTCTCCCCGGTAAAACTTAGAAGGACTGAGGGTTAGAAGAGCGGAAAGTCAGGCTTCTAATGGCAACCGCCAGGCCAATACGTATTCATCCAGATATTCACATTCGCCATATAGCCCAGACCGGGAGCTGCATTGTCATACCGGTTTGTGAACTGAACGTTGTCGAGTGGCAAATCGTAGATTGAGTAACCCGAGCAAGTCTGAAAAGCGAAAGCAAACATTTCAGAATCGACAGGCTGAGCGCCAATATACACCGATTGCATAGTAACCCAAGGATTTGCGTCTGCGGAACGTGCAATACAGAATGGATTATCCAAGAACACTTCAATACACGTTGGAGACTGCGGAAGAGTTGGGTAATTCCCAATCATGTTGTTCATATCAGCTGTGTAGGCAGCTATAAAACCAGCTGTGCCTTGGGGATTACCATTGACAGCATTTAGAAGGTGACCAAGTTCGTGCATTAGCGCACCTTTCAAGAATAGCGAAATATCGGTACCACCAGCTCCTTTTTGTCCAAATACAACAGCTCGCTTCTTGGAAGAAGTGGAAAATCCTTGGGCTTCAATACCGAGCGTAGTTGCTGGTTTGAAGAAACTGTTGTAGTCTGCAGCTTTGGTAAAGACATAGAGATATGTCCCATTTAAGGCTGTCTTAAAGGTAGAAGGAAGTAATACTGTTGCATCCCTAAGAGTGCTTTCTGCTGTGGTGGGAGCATCCGGATGTGCACAGTTCCAATAGGATTTCGGCCAGCTAGTTCCAACACGAAATTGCTGACAAGAAATACCGTTATGGACCATTCGCCCGTCCAACCCACCAGCTGAAGTCAGCGTGTTACCTCCATCGACTTTTACAATGGTATTGAGATCAAGGGTATCTGTGCCATTCGCATAGTTGAATGTGACTTTGCCACCTTTACCAGTGCCTTTCCCTATGGCACTAATTCTGGCAGCTGGATCCAAGCTCTGAACATAGGAATAAATGACTACCTCACCTCCGTCGCCATTTCCGCCAACAGCGGATGCATTGATAGCATTTGCTGTTTTGACAGTCACAGGATCGGAAGAGATCAGGATAGTGCCACCTTTACCACCGGTCTGCCCCCCTTTTGCAGAGAAAGAGATCTGTCCAAGGCCTGAAGCTGTACCAATGTTTAGAGGGACAGCTCCTGGATAGAATCGAATTGCTTTAGGATCTCCAGTTGACGGATCACTTGCGATGGCGTCACCAGTACCAGAACTAGATGCATTTGCAGTAATGGTGAATTTTGCGGTCGGACTTAACGTTAGGAGCTGGCTGCCAACATAAACAGTTCCTCCATTTCCGTTAGATGCAGTTGGTCCATTTGCGGTAAAGGTATAGGTGGTTTTATTGAAGGTGGCTTTATCCAAGAAGAGTTCAATGTCTCCACCTGCGCCAGCAACACCCAAAACATCAAGAGTGACGGCTCCAGTGCCACTGAAATTCAGTCCGACGTTAGCGCCAGTCAGCGTTCCAGGATTCTGTAGTCTAATCTTGTGATTAGTTGCTCCCCTGGCTTGCATCTTTACGGCTCCGCCGGTAAAGGTCAAAGTCGTTCCAGTAAATGCAATGCGTGTATCGTTACCATCAGCGGTGATATTCAGAGGAGCTGTGCCTGTCCCTTGAAAAGTCACATTGCCGGTCTGAGTGGTACCAATCACGGCATAGATTGGGAGGTTTGCGGGAGTCTCTGGGTCTGAGATTGTTACTACACCTTGAGGAAACACCTGCACATATCCGGTATTGAAGGTATCAGCACCATTGCCGCTACCGATCAAATTCAGACCACTGGTTCCTTGATATGTGACCTTTTCCGCAGAGATGAGAATGCCATGAAGAGTACCTACAGCGGTGCTGCTCTGCGAAGCGCTAACAGTCGCATTCGATCCAAAAGCTATGGTCTTCGCCATCAAAGCGATTAGGCCTGCGCCATTGCTTCCAGTTCCATCAGCCGACAGAGTGCCAGTTGGGATTGTCAGAACGCCATTTTGGGCATTCAGGAAAATGTACGCAGCCCTTGTTCCAGGCTGTGGCGTCGCAACTATGTTGGCCGGATTGGTCAGAGTAATTCCGCCAGTTGAACTTGCAGTGCCATTAACGACATGGACAATTGCTGGAGCAAAGTAAGGAGCATATCCAACTGGCTTGGCCGTAATAGTGCCATTCACACCATTAGAATTACCGGAGCCCCCAATAGTGAAAAGGGTGTTTGCTGCTCCGGCTTGATTGGCCTTCAGGTCAATATTCGAGCCAGGAGCACCAATGATCTGCCCAGTGACTAGATTAGACTGCGCACGGATCAAAATATTGCCCAGATTCACAGGGTTTATTGTTCCGGTCACAGTAATGTTATTGCCAAAGAGATTCACAAAGCCGGAATCTGTAGTGATGGCACCAGTCACCGTGATATTGCTTGAAGCTGGTGCCTGAAGATCCACCTCGGCGAAAGAGCTAAGATCTTGCGTGCTAATGGTAGAACCGGCAGTGATTTTGATACGACCAGTTGCAGCGACTGGATGGGTAATATTGCAAGCTCCTGACTCAGTGATATCTACGTTACCGCTAACGCTAGCTGGAACATTGGCACAGTTACCGGTGTAGTCAGCAGCCAAAGCTGGTTGCGAGAAAGCAAAGAAAGCCAAGGCAAGAGGCGCCAAGACTAATGCTAGCTGTGTTTTTCGTTTGTTCATTTTGATTCCTCTTCTTGAGGTTGATCGGTTGGTTTGACTACCAGTCTCAATTCCAAAGCAAGCAGAAATACCCCGAATCGGCACAGCCGACTAGAGTTATCCTTGGTTTTATTAGCCTAGTGGCTGTTTGGAGAATCTGCCTGATAAGTAAATTGAACGAGTAGCTACCGAAAACTCACTCATCTATAGGGTTAGAATCAGGTTCTGCAACTAACTGTTTATAAAGAAAAGCCTAAGACGACCGCAATAGAGCCATGCATAGACGTTAACAAGCTCAATTGAGTCTATCAAGGCTAGCGCAAGCCTTGGTTTACGAAGTTTCTTAAACAGATTTCATTGGTCTTACTTGGTCTTATCCAGCCGAGCCATTAGCTTATCGTTCTGGGCCTGCAAGGTCTCAACTGTGCCCTTTAGTTCAGAAGCCTTGCCTGCCTCATGGCGCAAGCGCTCTACTTCTCTCTCTTGTTTTTCCACGAGTTTCTGAAGCTGGTCAACCATCGCCTTATGACCAACAGCCTCTTTCTGGGCTTCGAGGCAAGCAGCTTCTACTTCAGCAAGCTTGGCGGTCAGTCTTTCTATCTCCTGGGCGTCGGCTTCGCTTTCTGCTTCCATCTTGCCGATTGCCTCCAGGGCTCCATGGAATTGCCGCAAGGCTGCCGCTACTTCTTCTTTGGCCTTTTCTTTCACTTCTGCCACCTCTCGACCGGCCTCCTGTGTGGCCAGCCTCCATGAATTGGCAAAGCCGGCCATTACCGCCGGTGGTATTTCGGTAGGTTCGTTTTTTACCTCCGCCGGTCTGGAGTGCTGCCAGGCTTCCATAAGTTTGTAGATAGTGCGCAGGCTACCGCCCCCGAGAGCATCAAGAAGGGCCACGGCCGTTACCTCTTTGCCTTCAGCCTTTAGCCGGTTGGCAGTTTCAAACAGTTCATCAGCCTCAATTGCCCGTCTACGTGCCATGGGTGAGCCCTCCAGTGTGCGGTGTTGCAGGGTTAGCCTAGCACAGATCCACCTTTTATTTTTACCACTGCTTTATTATTACCATTATTACCTTGTGGCGAACTATCCCTCGAAAAGCCCATTTTGGACCTTCCGCGCACGTGCGCCCGCGCCCGTTACCTCCACCACCCCACAGGCGCCAATCTGGAATCAGCCTGCAGCTCTGGCCCTCGGCGGAACTTTCCCACCAGCCCAGACGCTACGGCGGACCTCTTCCAACCACCCTTGACCGTGTAGCACAAGACTTCCCTTGCCGATGGCGAGAAGGACCACTGAACAGATGCGAAAACCCAAAAGAGTCATCACCAGCAGCCAGCTGTACTCCCTCCTCTATGGGTTCGACATCGAAGCCACCGAGAAGCCCAACCCCAGGCAGTAAAGAAAGCCCCCCCGCCGTCTCAGGCCGCAGTGCCTGAATACCAGAAAGCCAGGGTCCTAGAGTCAAGCTTGCCGTAGGCACCCGAAGGGCTTGAGCTTGACTCTGGGGGTTTTCTGGTAGGCTATCTTGCCAGGCATGGAGCAAGGGGGGGTCTACCGGGAAGTCCTGCGAACCACTGACCACTAGATCAAATAACCCCAGCTCTGAAGGCACCGGATCTAAAACTGAAACTTCATTAGCAGAACCAAGAGAAGAAGAAGGAACAGACTCCAAAGAAGCCAGGCAGTCAAGAAGCAGAGACAATCCCCCCAGCCCCCCCGCTACATATTCACCTGACCAGCTGCCAAGCAGATCCCTGTTTTTGCGCACAGTGTTACGAGAGGCCTTAGCTCTAGTGGCTACTTTCGATATGTCTATCTCCGAGCCTTCCGCTTCCAGTTGAGCGACAGCCATCGCAATCCTCTGGCGAGCATCTAGACTCCTGTCAATGTTTGCCTTAGCAAGCTCTTCTATCGTGAATCGCTTGCCTGTTTTCGTGTGCAACCACCTGAGCCTTTTTAGTAGTCTCACAGTTAGCTGGTAGGGTTCATATTCTTGTACTAGAGGGGTCTGCCTGCTCCAAGAAGCCGCCCTTTCAATGTCGGCATCTACTTCACTCCATCTTCCTGCGTTTATGTCCTCTGAGTGCCCGTTATGCTTCTCTTTCAGGCACTCCCTTATTAGCTGCTTCCGCCTCTCTATGTTTCGGTGACCTGGCATAGCGTTTACACCGGCCGCTTCATCTCCATACCAGAGGTAATGACCCAGGCACACAATTGCATCATGCCTTTGCTTTGGTCCTGTTAGCCCTATCTGCCAGTATTGCTTGCCTCTCTGGTACTTCTCCCAATCCAGCCCTGGTCTAAATAGCCCACTGAATCCCTCTTCGTTTAGCCCTTCTTCATCCTCCTGGTCTTCGCCGGCGCCGGCAACGCCGGCGGCATAGATCTCCAGCCCTATCAGTGTTTTGACTTCTTCCCAATTGGACCGGCTACCCTCCAGGTCCCTCAAGAAGCTAGCTATTGCTTCTCCTTGGCTTATCTCTTCTCTTCTGGTTTTTACTCTCCCGTCCGGAGTAAGCCAAGCAAAGCCCTTCTGTAGGGGTAGCCTTAAGGCGTTACCGGAAGGAAAGACTTCTAGGGTTCCTGATTTGATCTCATACCTACGATGCCTTAAGTAGTCTTTTATCGTTGTTTCTACTTCATTACTTAGTACAGCCTTATCAAAATAAAAATAGAGGTGCCATCCCCCTGATTCGCTGCTCCGGTACGGAACCAGGGCAATGCCCACGGCCGCAAAGTCGGCCGTTATTTCTTTCAGGCCTTCTGGGGTGTGGTACTTGCTACCGGCATCAACATCAAGAACCCCGTGCCGGGTTTCCTTACCCCAATAGCAGCCACGCAAGAGCCCTCGGCCCTCATCCGACATCACCCCAAGGATCTGGCGGTCGTCCAGGTCATGGCTCCACTTCATCCACCGCCTTTGCCCAGGGTGTTTCCAAATGGAGGGATTTCTAAGCGGATACAGCTCACAGATATCTATCGACACTGCCATCAGTGGCAATCCCGATGAATTTATCTTTCTCTCTAACTCGCGTTCCTCAAGCCCTATTGGGCTTTCCAGAACGGCTTGCGCTTCGCTCGTCTCTCTCTCCTTGCATTTTTTTGCAAAGCTAAACTTGACCGAGCAAAAGCTATCCGCTATTCTTCTAGCAGCTCCAGGAAATCGCCGTCCAAGCAAAACCTGAGTGGATAGCCTCGACCGCCCGGTCGGGGCATCTTACTTAGTAGGGCTGGTTCACTGAACCGCTTTGATTTTGCGCATTTATATCCCTCGCATGTCCTTAATATCACACACCGCATATGGTGGCAGATATTCACGTCGATTATATGATCTCGGAGTCAAAAAGACTACCGAACGCCCAGAAACCAACTTGAGAATTTAGCCCACCAGCCACGCTGGTTATGTTGACTATCGGTCAGTAGCTTTATCTGCTGATCCTTACCTTCTGCCTGGGCTTCCAAGTAACCGTTTCTGTAAGCAGCGGCTTGTATCTCTCGATTAGCTTTTTCCAGTTGCTCTTCTAGTTGAGATATTCGGCCTCTCAACTCAGAAACGACACGGTCATCCAAGCGGTCAGGGCCCGTTTTGCTGTCCTCAGTTATGTCCGCAATGTCCGATAGTCGATTTATAGAGACTCTCCACTCATCGCGTTTCTTGCCTGTCACCTTATAGCCAGGAAGAGTGCCTTTCTCCAACATGCGCCTAACTGTCCGCACGGACTTACCCAAGAGTGGTGCAGCTTCTTCAGGTGTTATATCGTTGGGAGCTTTGAGAGTTTCAAGATTTACGGAAGAGAAGTCGGTCAGAACCTTTGGGACACGGTCAGCCATTATGTCCGCTTCAAATATCTCCTCAATTCCCTCAATATTTAAGGCGTCTTGATTCGCCTCGTCTTTTCTCAGTGCGGTCACTTGTCCGATATCTTTCTAGCTTGTCGGTCATTATGGTCACTTAATGTCCAATTTGTAACCCACAAAGAATGAGCAGTCAAGCATGTTCTAATTGACCGAACCCACCAGACATCCAAATCAGTCCGATAAGATATGTTATGTACATTCAATGAGTGCACAGGCTTGTTGAGGGTCAGTTAGTGGGCGTTTCTGGCGTTTTCTTTTCCTAGCCCCCTTGACTTGTGGTATCACCGGTGGTTGTCATTTACCGGCTACCCCCTATTTGGGGTACCCATTCCCGCCCATCCCGCCAGCACAGAGGCTGATAAAGCAACTATTTCCCTTGAGAGGGCTTTGTAGGGGTAGGTTGTTTCGGAGGTTTTGGAGGTGTCGGAGGTTTTTGTCCCCTTTCCTCAGTTTGGACTGTTTGAGGTTTATCTATTTGTTTCTTGTCTTGAGAGTTACTTGAACATTTCATCATCGCTTCTTATCCGAGGCAGGCTGAGTATTACTAGAAGAACTTGAATTAGTAGTTTGGCTTTGCTGTGGTAAAGGAGTAGGCAATGGCTTCGGAAGCGTGGAAGGCTTCTGCCCATAGTTCACAATTTCCTTAGCCTGTTCGCTTTCTGATGCCATAGGTGTTGTTTGTGCTCCCCATGTGATGACTAATATCAAAGCTACTACGAAGCAAGCAAATTGAACAAGGTTTAGGATAAAAATTATTGGCGCTTGGCGCTGCAAAAGAAATTTCTTAAGCTTAGACTTCTCCTTCTCAATTTCTGGGTAAAAAGGCAATTCATCTGGAACTGGTTTTGCGGATCTGTCAATCAAACTGTGTCATTAGGTTTATTGGTCACTCATAACTGATCTTACAGGTCTTTGTCGGGCGATGTGAACCGGCACGATTACCTCCAGCGCGAAGCGCTGGGGGTAGAGTGTCCGGAAGCCGCCGGCTCGGCAAGCCGGCGGAAACGTCGGTCTTTTCTCTCATGATGGTACTCTCCCTTCAAACAGGATAGCGAACTGGTTCATCGCAGCACCCCAGTCGCGCAGCGGCATGGTCCATTTGCGCGAAATCAGCTGACCCGCAAGATACATGACTTTGATCACCGCTTCGTCGTTTGGGAATATACGGTGATTGCGACTGGCTTTACGCAGAGTCATGTTGACCGACTCTACTGCATTTGTGGTGTAAATGACTTTCCTGATGTCGTCAGGGAAGGCAAACATGGGAATGATCTTCGCCCAGTGCGTTCTCCACGACTTGCTCACAGTGGGATAGCGTCCATCCCACTTCTCCGCCAGTGCCTCCAGGGCGCTCGCCGCCTCATCCTCCGTTACCGCACGGTAGATTGCTTTCAGATCACCGGCCATTTCTTTGCGATGTTTGTAGGATACGAACTTGAGCGAATTTCTAACCATGTGCACTATGCACAGTTGCACCCAGGTCTTGGGAAAGGCGGTCTGAATAGCCTCATCCATGCCGGTCAGACC
>JAIETF010000097.1 GCA_019745415.1 Candidatus Obscuribacterales bacterium
GGATTTCCTGTTCCTTCTTGTTCATTTGTTTGTTCCGATTGCGTAAGTTTTGAGTAACGAACGCAATTTATATACCCGTTGCCCTGGCTTCCAATCTATATAGGTTGTCCGATAAAGATCGGTCGAGCGATTCTAGAAAAATTGGTCGAATTTTCAAATTCGGCTTGGGGAGCGCATTTTGCTAGGCAAAAAAAGGTTTAGAGGCTTGTTTTCAGTGGCATATGGCAGATAACGGTTTTATAATGTCTTAATCTTCTTTACTAGCGTCTTACCAGTTTCTCCTTTCTTCTCCGGACTTACTAAAATGGCATCAAACAAGAATTTTTCTTCCGGTAAACTATTGAGTGCAATGGCTGGCCATGCTCTTTTGCTTGGTTTTGTCTCTGGCACGGCTGCTCCTGTCTGGGGCCAAAGTCTTACCGAGTTCTCCAGTGAGAAGAATCACCCGGTCAGTCTTCCACAACTGGCTCCGGCTGCTGCTTTGGCTTCTCCACAGGGGCAAGCTTTCGCCTCTCCTCCGCCAGGCATAGCCGACGGGGGCGGTATCTGGGTTAATCTTTGGAACTATCCGACCAAAGACTTCGCTTCTTATGCCGAGAAGCTCTATGCAAGCGGCATTCGCAATCTTTTCATCCAAACTTCGCGCAGTAATACGCCTGCAATTAGGCAGCCAAACGAACTTGGCCAGATTATTGAAGCTTGCCACAAATACAAGATTAGGGTAATTGCCTGGTCTTTTGCTGAATTGCACAATACCAAAGCCGATGCCGAGAAGATGATTGCGGCGGCTCGATTCCGTACACCTTCAGGCGATAGGCTCGACGGCATCGCCCCCAACCTTGAGAAGAACCTGCATCGAGAAGCTGTAGAAGCATATAGTAAGCAGATTAGAAGCGCCCTCGGCCCCGATTATCCAATGATGGCGGTGGTGTACAGTCCTTTGAACCGTGCTCCGGCAGTGGCAATTACTCCTTGGAAGACCCTGGCACAATACTATGATGTGATAGCCCCTATGGCTTACTGGAATGGGCGCTATCAGACAATCGACGCTTACACCTACACTAAACGTACAGTGGAGCGGGTGCGCGAACTGACGGCTAAGCCCGATGTCGAAGTGCATGTCATTGGGGATGGTATGGGCACCCATGCCGCAGAGATCAAAGAGTTCTTGCGTGGTTGTGCCGATTCGGGAGCTCAGAGCGCTAGTCTTTATCCGGAGCAAATAACCACAGCTGAACAGTTTGGCGCCATGTCTCTCTATGATGATTTCATGCCTCAAGATGCCAGAGCCAGGTTGCTTTCGCTGAGAAGCTATATGGCATCCGGTCTAATTGGCTCCGGCTCACATGGACGTTTTGACCCCTCCAAGCCGGCCCCGCGTTCGGTGCTTTTCAGCCTGGCTGCAAGTGCTATCAGTGCTAAAGGAGTTAATGCCTCCGATCCCAGGCAGGCGTTCGCATTGTTTCAGCGGTTGGGGGTGATAGATACAGTAGCTCGTACCAATCCTGAAATTGCTTCAGTTGATGATCTGGGTTCTCCCTTGGCAAAAGAGACTGCCACAGCCTTTATCTCCCAGTTAAAGCAGGTCTTGTCGTCTCCAAAAGCTATGAAGCGAGCCCATGTGGAGACGAGCGGCGACTCCCCTTATATCACTATGGGGACCAGACAAAGAGCTGATAGGCTCTTTGTTGCTCCAGCCTATGCCATGTCTCAGGAGATTAGTGGCGTAAATGCCTCATTTAAGGACAGCTCGAAGCTATTGAGTACCTTCGATGCGGTCCACCTGATATCTAAGCTCAAGTAAGTTTTTGAAAAAAGCTCTAAATCTTGTTTTCAAGGCGATATAGGGGCTCAAACCGCGGGTAAGTCATTATCGGAATACCGCGGCCTTGGTGAAAGAACGAGACCTCGAAGTGCATACGCTTTGTGCAAAGTGTTTTGACGGACGATAGGTAACCTGTGATAGGTCGCCTGTGATAGGTACTCTGTCGTCGGATGTCTGTATGGTTTTTCCAGCAGGCGTGAACGGTATTCCCATGGACTGGAGGATAGTTATGCAAGTAACCGTGACTGGACGCAATATTGAGCTCACCCCTGCCTTGAAGGAATACCTGGTGGAAAAGCTTCAGCGAGCGCAGAAGCATTTCGACCACAGGCTGGATTGTACGGCTCTTCTGTCAGTGGCTAAGAACCCTTCGATAGCCAAAAGTCAGAAGGCTGAGATCACTATTAAGGTCAACGGCAATGTGATTAGAGGAGAAGAGTCTACCGAAAATATGTATGCCTCAATCGATTTAGTCGCAGACAAGATTGAAAGGCAACTCCGTAAATACAAAACCAGACATTACTCGAAGGGAGGAAAGTCTAAAGACAGACTCGACGAGGCTCCGGATGTCAGCGCTGAGCTGGATTCCGACCTGGAAGTCAATAGAGATTTGGCTCTTGAAGATATCAAACCGAAAATCGTGCGCTCCAAGCGCTTTCCTCTAAAGCCGATGCTTCCGGAGGAAGCCTGCAAGCACATGGATTTGCTGGGACATGACTTCTTCATGTTCATCAATTCGGAGACCAGCCAAGTCAATACTGTGTATCACCGTCGAGATGGTAACTATGGTCTAATTGAACCAGAAGCATAAAGTCTCTCCCTTACAGATCACACCACACATTCTGTAGGATGAGTGCGCCACGGCGCAGGTATGACATAGAGGGCTCGCGAAGCGAGCCCTCTTGTTTATATAGAGCCGCTCGCGAAGCAATTTAAGAATTCAGCTGGTTTTGTAAGACAATCGATATCGATAGTCTTACAAAACAGAGAATAGTCTCTAGGCAGGAACAATTACCGCTCAATTTGCTTCTTTGAAACCTATTCAAGGAAGCAGCAAATTGCCCTTAGCTAAAACCCCTTATAAAAAGAGCAGATTGCTGCTGGCAATAGACTAAAATCCTAGTACTTAGTAAAACATGGTTGCAAAGAACACTTAAGATGACACAAATTCGGAAGCAAAGACCGCTTTTCATTCTCCTAGCACTTTCGCTCTGCTTGACTGCAGAATGCAAATTCTCGGCTGTTGAGGCCTTTGACCAGGCCACTCTTATCAACCTCAATAATGAGGGCGTGAAGGCTATCAATGCTCAGAACTACCAGCTTGCCATTCAAAAGCTGGAAGAAGCAGTGAAGATGGATCCGAATTACAAGAAGGCAAGAGAAAATCTAGCCATTGCCTACAACAACTATGGTCTCGTTTTCCAGAAGAATCCCACCGAGGCGATCAAGTACTTCCATAAAGCGGCCCTGCTAGATCCGAAAAATCCCACCACAATGGGCAATCTGACCGCCATTGTGAGAGTTATGGGGAAAGACCCAAACGATTTTGCCACTAGGGTAGGCATGGCTGATGCCAGTCGCAAAGCGGCCGATTTTCCTGGTGCCATAGTCGAATACAGAGAAGCGCTCAAACTCAAAGATGACGCATCGATTCACGAGAAATTAGGCGACGTGCTGCGTGTAACCGATAGGGTTGATGAAGCCATCGCTGAGTATCAAGCAGCGGCCCGTACCCAGGACAGTGCTTCAATTGAAGTTAAACTTGGGCAGTCTTACCAGACCAAGAAAGATCTACCCAATGCTATTGCAGCATACGGTCGAGCCATTTCTATGAAGTCTGATGACCCTGACGTGCAGGATGCTTTGGTGGCTGGCTGGGAAGCAGCAGTGCGGGACAATCCGACCGCGCCTGAAAACCATATTGGTTTGGGACAAGGCTTGCAGTACAAAGGTGATTTCGGACAAGCCGAAGCCGAGTTCCGTCTAGCGATAAGCTTGTCTCCGGGTAAACAAAACCCTGTGGCCGCTAAATTATTGGCTGCTCTACCCGCCGCCAAAAATCAGTTCAATATCGATAGGCTCATCAACCTTGGTGTAGAGCAGCAAAGTCAGAAGCATTACGATCTTGCCATTCAGTATTACCAGAAAGCACTGTCCCTGGTATCACCTAACGATAATAAGCAGCAGTCAAGCATCTATATGAACATAGGCACTGCTCTGCAAGCCAAGGAAGATTACAAAGGGGCAATCGATAACTATCAAAAGAGTTTAGGGCTTGATCCCACCAATCAGGGCGCGCAGGAAGGTATCAAGACTGCCTCGGCAGCGCAGAAAGATAAGAACATTACTGATCTGGCTAAAGGCGCCGACGACTTGTTTAAGGCGCAGAACTATGATGGTGCCATCGCTAAGTATCAGGAACTTCTGAAAGCAACCCCGAATGATGCTGGCATTCACTACAATATCGGTGCTGCCTATCAATACAAAAAGGATTTTGATTCGGCAATCGCTGAGTATAATCTAGCCGCTAGCATCGACCCCAAAAATAAGACCTACCAAGATGCACTGGTCAAGGTTAAAGACCTAAAGGCTCAGCCGATAATAGATGCGGCTCTTGCTAAACACAAAGAGAAAGATTACATTTCTGCCGTTGATCTTTATCAGAAAGCACTAGATATAGTGCCAAATAATGCTGGTCTGGTCTATAACCTGGCATCGGCGCAGTATGCCATGCAAGACTATCAAAACGCCAGACGTTCTTATTCTAAGGCGCTGGAGATGGATAAGAATGGGCAGGTCAATAACCTCTATTTCATCGCTACCATCGATGAGCATATGGGCAATGGCAATCAGGCTAGGGCTGAGTATCAGTCTTACTTGGGGCAGGCGCCTAAAGGGACTTATGCTACCCAGGCTCAAAATCGCTTTGCTGCCCTATCTAAAAACCCTGCTGATACGATAAAGATCAAGTCTGAGAATGAACTGGCTAAAGAGAAGGAAGCCTCTGACTCTTACACCCGAGCTGTTGAATTGCAGAAAAACGGTCAGTTTGATCAAGCTATTGCCGAATACCAAAAGTCTCTAGCGATTCAGCCCCAGAATGCCGATTTCCTCTATGCACTAGGCACCGCCTACCAGCAGAAAGGTGATCTAGATAGTGCGCTGTCTTTCTATCAGAAGGCTCTTTCAGTAAGTCCGGCCGAGCCCATTTATAAGAAAGCCATTAAGGACGCCAATATCCTCAAGGCTGGTCCGATCGTCAAGCAAGCTTACGATAAGCAGACCTCCGGCGATATTCCTGCTGCAATTGATCTCTATGCTCAGGCTTCTCAGTTAGACCCTGATAACGGTTCTATATTCATGAATATGGGTGTAGCCTATCAGGCCACAGATAAGTTCCAAGGGGCTTTTGATCAATATCAAAAAGCTTATAACCTGGACAAGAAAGGTGCTGTGGACTGTTTGTATTTGATGGCCACCATAGATGAGAACTATGGACGCGGCATGCAGGCAATCAATAAATATAACCAGTATATGAGAGAAGCGCCTTCGGGACAGTACTTTAAGGCAGCCAACGAGCGTATCAAAGTCTTGAGCGCTAATCCCCAGAACACCCAGAAGCTAGCCACTACAGGTGATATCAAGAACGCTCAGGCTGCCGCTGATGCCTATAACGAAGCGATCAAGTTGCAGCAGGCTGCCAACTATGACGGCGCTCTTTCTCTTTATCAGAAAGCAATCTCGCTCATGCCGAAAGAGTCTGCCTATGTCTATGCTATTGCGACTTGTTATCAGGCAAAAGGCGATTTTGATAGTGCCATCAAAAATTATCAGGACGCAGTGAGCAAGGCTCCCGCTAAAGACCTAGCCGGTTATAAGCAAGCCCTGGCTGCGGCTCAAATGGCTCAAGCTCAGCCGATTATGGATGAGGCGGTGCAAAAGCATACCGCTGGTGATTTGGCTGCCGCTATTCCTTTGTATGAGAAAGCCCTAGCCCTTTACCCAGCTAACGCCCATGGTTATACCAACCTTGCCGGCGCCTATCAGTCAAATGATGATTTCAATAATGCCAGACGCTGCTATGCCAAGGCTCTTGAACTAGATGCTAAGAATGAATCTGATAACTGGTACTTCATCGGACTTATCGATGAGAACTATCGCAGAGTAAACGATGCAATCAGCGATTACAGCAAATATCTGGCAGCTAAAGCAAGTGGCAGTTATGCCGCTGATGCTAGAGCTCGCATGACGGCAATTAAGGCAGATCCCAACAAGTGTCAAACCATTGCCACCAAGGCTCAAGTTCAGCAAAGCACTCAGGCTTCAGCCGCTTTCAACGAAGCTGTGCAATTGCAGACTGATAAGAAATACGATGAAGCTATTGCTAAGTATCAGGAGGCCCTCAAGGCTTTCCCCAATGAGGCGAGCTACTACTATAGTTTGGGCACCTGCTATCAAGCTAAAGAAGATTATGACAACGCTTTGGCTCAGTACGAGAAGGCTAGGGTGCTCAATCCGAAGGAGCCGGCTTACCCTCAGCTAATTAAGCAAATCAAACAGGCTAAGGCATCACCTCTGGTCAATTCAGCAATTGAAAAGCAGACCCAGAAAAACGATTTGCCTGGTGCTATCGCCGACTATGAAGCGGCTCTCAAAATTGATGATGATGCCGCCACTCATAGTTATTTGGGTACCGCCTATCAAGCTCAAAATAACTTGCAAAAGGCTATGTCCGAGTATATGCGAGCGCTCTCGCTCGATAAAACTCTGGTTGATACCAACTACTATCTTGGCACCGTATATGAAGCTCTCAAACAGCCTCTAAAAGCCGTGGAAGAGTATCAGAAGTTTGTGCGCACTGCTCCGGCCAATAATCCCAACATGGCGGCAGTGAAAGAGCGTCTCAAACTGCTGGCTCCCGGTCGTAAGTAGAAGAAGTAGACAAAATACAAAGCTCACTACAGTTAAGCGCAGGTGCTATTGCCTCTGCCTCAGCGGTTACGTCTGCTTACCTGCTTCTTCTGATTTCTCTTCCGGCGGGCTCGTGCTTTCTCTATTTTGGGCTCGATTATAGATATTGAGCATAGCGCAAAGAGAAAAGACCAGGGTCGCCGCCGAGGCGAGTATCGGTGTGGGTACGTTAAAGACATAAGAGACAGCGTCTATGCGCAACTGCTCAATAAATATTCTTCCTATCGAATAAGCGGCGAGATACATGAAGAATGTCATGCCGGGCGCGCTTTTATTCCTTTTGATGAAGTAGAAGTAGAGAAAGATAAAGAGGAAAAAGTCCCAAATAGACTCATAAAGGAAGGTCGGATGAAAATACTCATAAGCTTGATATTGAGGCAGGCGATACTCGATGGGAATATGCAACTTGAGAGGAAAATTTTCGGCAACCGGTAGTCCGTAGAGTTCGCTATTGAAGAAATTACCCCATCTACCAAGTGCCTGGGCTAGGGGAATGCAGGCCCCCATCACGTCGGCATAGGGCAAGATAGGTAGCTTCTTACTGCGCAGATAGAGGCAGCCGGCAATGACACCGCCAATGATGCCGCCGTGGATAGCCAGTCCGCCGTTCCAAGTGGCGAATATTTGCAAAGGGTGATGAATGAAGTGTCCGAGGCTGAGAATTACATAGTAAAGTCTGGCTCCTACGATACCGAAGATAAAGCTGTAGAGAGCGAGACTGACAAGGGTATCAGCACTAAGTGACATTTTCTTTGCTAGTTTGCCGGCAAAGAATAAGGCGATAACAAAACCAAGACCGATCATCATGCCGTAATATCTCACGGGGAACGGTCCAATTTGGCAGAGTATCGCCCCTGGCGATTCCAGAATCATAAATTAGTAGGGCCGTCTATCATTCGGCACTTGGCCGCCATAAACGTCGCGCGGCGCTTTTCCTTGCTCCCTCTCTTTATTGGCAGGCAGGTTGGGATCATGTACTTCATTCCTGGGATCTGGTCCACGTGGATCTGGACCATGGGGATCGCCACCACCTTTTTGCAGTTTTACTGTCTCAGGGTGGCTGCCGGCTAGGGCCTGCGGTGCCGCTAGCCAGGCAACTGAACTTGCTGCAACGAGCAAAGTCAGCATTACTTGTTTTCTTGACATCCGGTTGTCCTCCGGGCACGCTTAGCTGAAAAGCTTGATAAGTATACAAGATGTCACGCACGATAAAATATTGTTGTCTCGAGAGGTTCAAATATGGCGAAGGCAAAGTCTCGCTGGGTCTGTCAGCAGTGCGGTTTTCAAACATCCCGTTCTTTGGGGCGCTGCACCGATTGCGGCGCTTGGGGCTCTCTGGTGGAGGAGATCGCCGAGGCGGAGGAGGGCAAGAAAGGCTTTGCCCAAAGACTGGCGCAGGCAAAGACCCAAGACTCAAATGCCGCCAAAAGTGCTCAGCCGATCACCGAAATCGATTCTGATGAAGTGGAGCGAATCACCACCGGCATGAGCGGTTTAGATGAAGTACTGGGCGGTGGACTTGTGCCCGGTGCCGTGCTGCTTTTAGCCGGTGACCCTGGTATAGGTAAGTCGACCTTGCTTATGCAGGTTGCGGCCAAACTGGCTAGACGCGGCAAGGTCCTATACATTACAGGTGAAGAATCGGCATCTCAGGTGAAAATTAGAGCCAAGCGTCTTCTGGTTGATTCTTCAAATGTTTTGGTGGCATCTGAGCAGAATGTGGTCAATGCCTTTGATTTGATTATGAATACAGAGGCTTCGGTCTGTTTTGTCGACAGTATTCAGTCTGTTTATCACCCTGAGATTTCATCTGCAGCCGGCTCTGTATCACAGGTGAGGGAAGGAACGCAGTTACTGATTAATGCCGCCAAAAATAGAAATATCGCCACAATCTTGGTCGGTCATGTCACGAAAGAGGGCACTATTGCCGGACCGCGTGTTTTGGAGCACATGGTTGATGTCGTCTTACAGTTTGAAGGAGACAGTTTAAGGCAGCTTCGTCTAATTAGAGCTGTCAAAAATCGCTTTGGTTCTACTTCCGAATTGGCCATTTTCTCAATGAATGAAGAGGGCTTGAAAGAAGTAGACAATCCTTCCGCCTTTTTTCTTGCCGATCGCATATCGAAGGTAGGGCAGCGCCAGGCGCCTTCAGGCACAGCTGTGATTGCAGGAGGTGAGGGCACTCGCAGTCTTTTGTTGGAAGTGCAGGCGCTCACCGTCGCAACCCCTAATCCTTCACCGAGGCGTGTTGTAAATGGCTGGGATTACAATCGCCTTTTGCAGTTACTGGCTGTGCTGGAGAAAAGAGCTAAGCTGGTGCTCTCTCGTTTGGATGTTTATGTCAATATCGTCGGGGGCATGGAGTTCGCTGATCCGGCTGGGGATTTAGGAATTGCCTTAGCTGTGGCAACGTCATTTCTGGATCGATCAATCGACCCAGGCTTGGTTGCTGTCGGCGAGGTCGGCTTGACTGGTGAAATTAGACCGGTTCTTAACCTGGCTCAGCGGCTCAAAGAAGCTTCGCGACTTGGTTTTACCCGGGCGCTCGTGCCTAAGGCTAATTTGCCCCTAAATAAAGTGGATGGCATGGAGATAATCGCCGTAGAAACAATAGGTGAGGCTCTCGACTTTGCTATACCCAAGATTGCTAAAGAGTTTGAGAAAGTGAAGAGCTGAAATGGCTGAATATAAGCCTTCCGAGCTATTGTCTAGGCAACTGTCCAGTCTTCCGGACAGCCCTGGTTGTTATATTTTCAAAGATGATTTGGGCGAGATTTTGTACATCGGCAAGGCCCTTAGCTTGAAAAACCGTGTACGCTCTTATTTCGTCGAAACTAGTTGGAGAGAGCGACCCAAGCTTTTCGTCATGATGCCGAAAGTGGCATCTCTAGAGACTATTTTGGTTAATTCAGAAAAAGAAGCCCTGCTTTTGGAAGCCAACTTAATAAGAGAGAAGAAGCCGAGATACAATGTCGCTCTCAAAGATGATAGACGTTATCCCTGGCTTGCCATCACCTATGGTGTCGATTTCCCTCGCTTAGTGATGATTAGAGATCCGGTGGTCTATAAGAAAGCAAATCCACGGGCAAAAGTTTTTGGTCCCTATGTTGAAGCCGGCGCCATGTGGGATACAGTGCGCACACTGCGTAAGGTTTTTCCAATGAGGCAGAGAGCTAAACCGCTCTTCAAAGACCGTCCCTGCATGAATTATCATATCGGACTCTGCCTGGCCCCCTGTCAGAAGTATGTAGAAGCCGAGCCTTATGATCGCATGGTTCGTCAAGTTGAGATGTTTCTCTCCGGCCGACAGACCGAAGTAGTCGACGAGATGAAGAAAGAGATGGAGTCTCTTTCTGAGGAATTGCGTTTTGAAGAGGCTGCCAAACTAAGAGACCGCTTGAAGTCACTATATACGGTGATTGAGAAGCAGCAAGTGTTTTTTCAGAATCGCAGAGTTTGCCAGGATATAATTGCTCAGGCTCATACTGAAAAGATGTTGGCTGTCTGTCTGATGAAAGTCAGAGAAGGCAAGCTGATCGCCTCTGAGACTGTAACCTTGCCGCTTTTGGATAAGACTAATTGGGACGAAGCATACGATGCCTTTATAGAGCAGTACTATACTTCTTGTGAAGATATTGCTATACCAAGCGAAGTTTTGCTTGCCCATAAGAGCCAAGACATGGACTTGCTTAGAGATTTTCTCACTCAGAAAGCCGGGTCGAATGTGAAGGTTTTAGTGCCGCAAAGAGGCGGCAAAACCGATTTGATTGAAATGGCTGAGAAGAATGCTAAGCAGACGCTTACCCGGGTACTAACAGAAGAAGATCAGGAAAGTGCTCAAGTAGAGCGGATTTTGACTTCGCTGAAGGAAGGGCTTGGCATCGATAGGCTGCCGCAACGAATCGAGTGTTTTGATATCTCCAATATTCAGGGCACCGACAACGTCGCCTCTATGGTCGTTTTTGAGAAAGCGCGCCCGAAGAAATCGGATTACCGTATGTTCAAGATCAAGTCGGTGGAAGGAGAGCCTAACGACTTTGCTTCCATGAAAGAAGCTGTAGGGCGCAGGTATAGCCGCATTTTGAGCGAAGGAAAGCCTTTCCCTGATCTGATAATTATCGATGGCGGCAAGGGACAATTAGGCGCCGCCATGGAGGCGCTGTCCGAAATTGGTCTGGTTGGAGCGAAGTTTAAGACCGAGAAATTTGCCATTTGTGGTTTGGCCAAAAGGCAAGAAGAGGTGTATTTCCCTGGCAATTCAATACCCGTTTATCTGCCTCGGCGCTCAGAAGCCTTGCTCTTGATGCAGCATGTGCGAGACGAAGCGCACCGTTTTGCTTTGACCTACCATCGCAAATTGAGAGCCAAGCGTGTGGTTTCATCCAAGCTGGATGCTCTCAAGGGGCTTGGCGCCAAGCGGCGTAAGATTCTCATAGATCATTTCGGTTCTTTCGACAAAATAAAGAAAGCCAGTCTTGAAGAAATTCTTGGTGTAAGCGGTATTCCAGAAAAGTTGGCTCGGACCGTTTATGACTTTGTTCGCTCAGACGGCAAACTTGCAGAGAGCTTGGTAGCTGAGAGCTCTGCATCTGAACTAGATGAAAATGCTGAAGTGCAAGATGAAATTGCCGAGGGCCTAACTGCCGAAGACGAGAATGTAGAATTTGAAGCTGGGGAGTTGGATGCTATAGAAGACCAGAAAGAGGGGGAATGAAGCTTTGGGGCAGCGGCTCTAGTTGTCTTTACTTTCGATTGGATAATCTAATTCGCGGGCTTTGCTCTTGTCGCTCTGATATTTTTCCTGGTTGCCCATGCTCTTATATGCCAATGCTCGGTGGAAGTAAGCTTCCGCATACTTAGGATTGCATTCAATTGAAGCATCAAAGTCTTTGATGGCTGCTTCTAAATTCTTTAGAGCAAGGTTGATAGAACCTCTAGTATCGTAGGCTTCAGCCATTTTCGGTGAGAGTTCTAAGGCTTTGTTGACGTCGGCTAGGGCATCGCTTAAGCTGCCTTTCTGCGCCCTCAACCAGGCGCGATTGTTATAGGCCGGCGCGTAAGAGTCATCAAACTGCACTGCTTCATCTAAATCTGACAGGGCTTTGAGCTGGTCGCCTAAGATGGCGTGGAATGTACCCCGACGATTTAGCAGCCTCGCTAATTGATGAGCTTGGATAGCTTGCAAGGCTTGCAGATTCTGCTCGAAGATTTTGCGGTTTTCTTCAGAGAGGCTGGAAAGATCGAGACCTGGCAAGCTTGGTAGTCGTTCCCTGAAATGGTTAATCTTGTCTGAGAGAAAATAGATCTCACCCTGCGCCTGAAGCTTTTCATCTTTGGTGCTGGCCACAAAGAAAATATTGTTTTCAGGGTCGGCCTGTTTTTTGTTGTCCCTATCGTCGCTGGCGCTGGACAATCCGTCTAAGACTGGTGGTAGTGTGGCTAAAGCTGGAGCCGTAGGCAGACCAGAGAGTGCCAGCCAAGCTGTAAGTGACATATAGAGAAGCTTTACCGGCTTCGCTTTGCTATTCGATTTGCTTGAATCCATTCTCTTTTGCTCTTTGTCGTTTCTTAATAACCGAGCGCCTTTGAGAATTAGCAGGATTGCTGCATCTTTGGTGCTACCAATTTAAATATAGCTTTTCCCCGGACTTTTTTTACAGTTAATGTTATCTGCAAAACAGAAATTGGACCAAATTGCCCTTTTCGGCTTAGCGCTGCTGTGGAATGATGATATTAGATGCAACTTATAAAGGAGCCTCGATGGAAAAACGAGCACGACCTCCGACTTGAGCATTGATGATTCACTCATCACTCTATTTCGTTTACTTTCTAATTTTTCTTGAATTTTCTTTTTGTCCCTGGCTGGCGTCGGCACTGCATTTAGCAAGTTTTACTTGGTCGCACATCAGTAATGAGGGCAATAGCAACCGGAGGGGTTGTTATTGCCCTCATTCCGCTTATAGACGTGTAATTGGGCTGGGCAATAACAACCCCAACCTAAAAAGAGTTGGTTAT
>JAIETF010000090.1 GCA_019745415.1 Candidatus Obscuribacterales bacterium
TAGTGGAACCGATATCGGTTGAGCTATAGACTTCGAAAACGGCAAATCAAGAGGTGATAGTGGAACCGATATCGGTTCCACTGCAGACTTTCCTAAGGCAGAAAGTGTTCGCTGATCATTTTTCGGTGCAATGGAAAAGCAATGTTCCTAGGCAGGTTCGTCGGATTGAAAGCTCCGACGTCACTGGCGTCATCACCCGCCACTAGAGTTCCGCCGACTTTGGAGGCCTGATAAAACAAGATTATGACGTTGATGCCGTGTCCAGGTGCGCTGGCTCCAAGAAGGCGCTCGATTCTTACTTCCAAGCCTGTCTCTTCGTAGACCTCTCGAATCGCAGATTCTTCAGGGTCTTCAGTTGCTTCAATAAAGCCGCCCGGCAGGCACCAATCGTCTACGAAGGGTTCGAATTTTCGCTTTACAAGAACTAGTCCGTTTTCTGTGGTTACCATCGTTGCTGTAACTGGCTTGGGGTTGTCCCAGTGGACAAACTCGCAAACTTCGCAGGCGAGTCGATGCTTACCGCCTATTTCGAGGTTTTTGAGGACGGTCGTACAGATTGGACAGCTTTTCATCTTGTTAGAAGTGGCTCTGGGGCTTGTCATTAGAATGTTCGATTACTCTAGAATTTTATCAGCAAATAGCTGGTTGATTCTGGAGATAAAGTCAGGGAGTAGATTTGCGCAAGATATTTTTCCGGTAGACGGCTGATAAAAAGTGAATATTCTATACGTATGCTATCTGCTCCTGGTAACATGCCTATGTTCGTTTACTTCACTTAACAACGTGGAATAAAAATAACTGGTGTCCCATCCTCGATGATTCGAGGCTAGCAAGGTAGAAACTGATGAACCCGGAACCCTTTGGCTACTATGCCGCAAGAGTATCGAAATCCCAAGTCCAGCTTGGAAAATCTCTTGAGAAGGAAGGCAGCGATTCCAGCAATATGAGTTGCAAGAATGGAGTTTGCGAGCTCTCTGGATGGAAGCCTGGTAAATCTGCAGTAAGCTCGCAAGAGTCCGCCGATAAGAAAATTAGAAATAGCCGCTAGTTTGGTTAGAACCAACTATTGCTCAATTTGAAGGCTGCAACGCCTTGACATGTCTATGAAACCCGCCTAACCAGGTGGGTTTTTTCTTGTGCGTGTGATAGCTACGCTAAAGAAGCTCTGCACTTGTATGTTTATGTGTTTGTCATAGAAGCCTGTTCTTGAGCTTCTATAAGGCTCTTTAATCAGGAAGCTGTCGAGTTTATAGCTTCGATAAAGCTAGTTTGTTGACATCTGCCTAACTAATTTTCCGAGACCTCCTAAAGAACCAGCATCAGAAGTACCCCGAACACTCCTAATACGCCGTAGAGCAATGCGCATTGGCAGATTCAAGCGCATCGGGGTGAAGTCGCTTTTGTTGTCGATTATTTAGTGTCTCTAACCTCTCCGTTAATCGGAGAAACGCTTCCCGTAAGGAGAATGCACCAAATGGCTAAAAACACTTCGGGAGTGCTTGGCGGCATCGCCAACGCTCTGCTGTTCATTCCCACCGTCATCTACATGGCACTGCGCGAGTCGGGCAAGTGGCTCGGCAAGCGTGCCTATCGCGGCGGCCTCGTCCGCAGCATCTGCGTCGGCCTGGTGGGCTTCGCACTGGCCTGCATGACCAGCATTTCCAGTGCCGACTTCCTCTCCGAGACGCTGGGCTGGAGCCCTGCAGCTTGGTTCGTCGGCGCCACTGTTGTCTTCGTGCTGACTGTGACACACATCTGGCCGGCACTCTACATCGCCGTGGTTCGGCACGTCTGGAACTTCGGTGAGTGGCTCTTGAAGCAGATTCGCGCCTTCTCGAAGGAGGTGCTCAAGCCGGCGGCTTTCGGGCTGGTCGGATTCCTGCGCAAGTCCCCCGGGTCTGACTACCTGTGGAATATCGTCGAAGGAAAGTCCGGCGGCAAGAGCTGGGGCATCCGCCTGCTGGCGATGTTGCTCTTCCTCGGTGCGGTCGCACTGTCTGCGCTGGTCGGCTACACCGTCTTCAGTGCCCTCTCCGGCATCCTGCCTCTGCCGATGCTGGCCTTCCTCCATCTGGAAGAGCTTGTGGCCGGCGTGGTCGGACTGACGGTTTTCTATGTGCTCGCTTCCACCTTTGTCGCCTTCATCGATGACGGTGAAGCCCCGGCTACCGCGCTCATCTTCAGCGGACTGTCGACCTATGGAGTGGTCGCACATACCTCGCTTTTCGCCGGCGCCTCTCTGCCCTTGACCATCGCCGGTGCCGCCTTTGCCTTCCTGGCTGGTGTCACCTATGTCCTTCCGGCTCTGATCGCTGTCTTGCAGGGCGGTCTGATCGAGCGCGTTCTCAAGGCTTGGGGACGGCTGCTCGATTCGGTCTACGCCGATGACGAGAACAAGGAGTTCCGCCGTTTCTATCAGCACGTGATGAACATCGTCATCGCTGTTGCCGTCGGTCTGCTCATCCACTCCAACATCGGGCTGATCAAGCTGCCTGCGCTGGCTGGAATCATTCTCTCGGTTCTGGCCGGTGTCTACTGCTATGCTGCGCTCGGCAAGGACATCCTCAATCGCGGCGGCGGCAATGCCCTGATCGGCTTGCTGGTCTCGCTCCTGAGCGGCTATCTGGCCTATTCGCTGCTGCCGGTGCATTTCGCTCTGGCCGGCGCATGGTTGGTGGTGGCTGTGGTGGTCTCGGTCTTCGGCACCGGGCTCCTGCTCTATCCCTTCGCCTACATGGTGGTGCGTGCGCTCACCAGCTTCGCCGCTCCTTTCTTGGGCGAGCTGCTCGAGTCTCTGCACACCGGAGTCTTCCGCGTCTTCAAGAGCGTGAACGAGCACATCCGCAAGATGCAGCGGGCGGCCTTCGATGACCGCACCGGCTTCGACAGCCTCTTTGGTCACGTTGGTACGGCTCTGGTGGTGGTGGCGGCGGTGCAGTCGATTCTGCCGCTGGCTGCGCCCTTCCTGCCTGCCGCATTCTGGCTGAGCACCTTCATCGTGGCGGCTGTCGGTCTCAATCTGGTCATCTTGATGAACCGTCTGTTCCGGCACTACAGCGCCGAGTCGTTCTCGTTCGCCGTCGGCATCACCAGCCTGTTCTTGGTTGGTCGCGCCGTGTTGGACAGCTCGGGTGACTGGATTGCCGCTGCCGTCGTGGGCTTGACCGCCTCCTGGCTGCTTGGTGCGGTGTTCGCCCCGGCCATCTATCTGGCTTTGAGGGCGCCGGCCAACCTGCTCGTCACCAAGTGGCTCGGCCCCGTGCTCGACCGCGTGGCCGATTTCATCTGGCAGACCTATGTTTCGATCTGGAGCTTCGTGGCCGAGCGGTTCTCGTGGCTGATCAAGATCGCTATGGTTTTCCTGGCTCCGGTTATCGCCGTGGTCCGGGGCATCATGGAACGGGTTCGTCAGATCTACGCGCGCCTCACTGGCGGTCGGAGCTGACCTAGTCGGGGGCGGATGCGCAAAAGTGCGTCCGCCCCTGCACACAGTGAGTAATGAAAATGGTCAAGACACGGTTTTCGCTTTTGTCCGGTTCTATCGTTTTTGTTCTGTCCCTGACTAGCCTGGCTCTGACCGGATGCGCTCCTCTACACGGAGTTAAATCTGATTTCAGCCAAAGTTCCGGAACCGGCGGTGGTGAAAAGCCGACCGCAGATCAGCCGCCTGCGCCGGTTTTGCCGCCTTCGACACCGGCGCAGGGCCAGGTTGGGGAGATCACCTACGGGACGATTCTCACTACTGTTCTTAGCTCGGAACTGCCGGTCTTGCTCGAAGAGTACGACCCTTCCAGCTGTGACAGTGCCTGTCTCGAACAACACAAGCTGGTCGATGAACTGGCAGTTGCTTACGCAGGTAGGGTGCGCTTTTATCGCATCACAACCAGCGAAGCTGAGTTCTCGACCGGTGTGATCTATCCGGTCTACTACTTAGTCCGTCCCGGCAGTTTGAGGGTTCTCGATGCCGAAAGCGGCATCAAGTCCAAAGAAGAACTAACCAAGTTTCTGGATGAAGCACTGGCTGCCTTGGCTAAGGCGCCGTAAGTTTTTGAGAAGCGCTCGAAACGATTCTGTTTCGGGCGCTTCTTTTCTTTCTCCTTTTTTGACATTAATTACTAAAAGGTATCGTAAAGCAGCGTACTTCCTAACTCTTCTTCGTATTGGGTCTAGAAGTCTCAAGACTTTATGTTTTCGAAAAACCATCAACGTATGTTTCCCATATGCAGGCGCTGTTTTGCTCCCTAAAATGCGAATAAATCCCCCGTTTCGTTTGAGCAAGATCACCATGTCGCAAGCAGCACTTGTAAGGCTAGGAATAAGAGCAATTGAGGGCGGTTCAGCTGGAGCTCTTCATCAGGGTGCCGAGGCATCGGCCAAAATGCTCGCTGAAACCCAGAGAACTGCGCTGTCCCTTGGCGATTTATTAGCTGGTAGAAGCGGAGACGTCGTCACAGCAGTGCCCCGCCGCTTCATCAAAGGCGCGGCCCAGGATGGGATCAAGTCTGATTCTGTATACATAGACATACTAAGCCCTGATGAGTTATTCAAAAGAGTTGAAACGCAAAGAGCTAATCGAGATCTCTTCAAATCTAAGTTTGTGGATGGTTTAGAGTCGAGGCGTCTTCATTACTTGAACCCTAGAGAAGCTCTAGGGCAGACCCATGTAACGCTTTCGCTCGGTAATCGTATTGTTGGAATTGGAGGGGTGCGTACCAATCCATATGAAAGATCGAGCCTATGGGTGGAGCATGTGTCGGTAGAAGGCAAACACCAAGGCAAGGGCTATGCTAGTCGCATAATTGAATCTATTTATGACTATGCGCTCAGGCGAGATCAGGTGGTTAGCCCGAGTAGTTTTTCCGCTCAGGGTCAGAAACTGAAGCCTGTTTTTTGGCGACTTAACGAGAAATTCCCCCAAGCCAGTTCGGCAGAGGCTTTTAGAAATCTTTAGAGGCTGAAGTCGAACCGATATCGGTTCCACTTTGAGGAGAACAAATGTCTCTAAATTTCGTGACCTTTACAAACAGCAATGTTGTAAAGATGTTTTGGCGCGACTTTAAGAGCACTAGCTCCGGTTGCTTCCTTGCTTGAAGGTGTTGCTCTTCTGGAAGTGAATCCCCTGGCTAGTTAACGGGAATTGTCCGCAGAGATCTTGTGATCATTTTGGGTGGCGCTAGCAAGCCCTCGCTAGGTGCCTCTTGTAAACATGGGTGAATTCGCTTGTTTGCTTGGTCGCCTCTCGCTAGTTTCAGGTCACCCTCTACCCTCCTTTTGTCTGCTTGCAATTCCGACCCAGAAATCACCTGAAGTCAAACCTATCCGTCACCTCGCTCTCATTGCATGCTTTGCAGGAGTGGTTGGGGGAACAGAGACCTCGGTCTCGTGGTGATGGATATAGGTGACTGGGTCTAACGCAACCGGCACGATGTGCCAGCAAATGGTCATGGGACCACAGGAGAAATAATGAGCTTCTTCGACAAACTTCGCGCTTCCGCCAATTCCGCCGTCGCCGACCTGAAGGGTCGCGTTTCCCGCTTCAACAACAGCAACTTCAAGGACGCCGTCATGGCCATCTGCGCGCTCATGGCGGGCGCCGACGGCACCATCGACCCGGCGGAGAAGAAGAAGACGGCCGGCGCCATCGGCAGCCTGGACGCCCTGCAGTCCTTCGACCCGATGGAGCTGAAGGGCCTCTTCGACAAGCACTGCAGCGCCATCATCGAAGATTCCGACTTCGGGCAGGTGAACGCTCTGCGTGCAGTCGCCAAGATCGCCGGCAAGGGCGACGAGACGGCTGCCGCCATCGAAGTCGCCTTGGTCATCGCTCGGGCCGACGGCAGCTTCTCCGATGTCGAGAAGGAGATGTTCCGCAAGATCTGCCGCACCCTGAAGGTGAACGCCGCCGACTACGGCGTCTGACCATCACCTAATTCTCCCTGAGCCTTTGGCTTAGTTCTCTCCAGGTGCCGGACTTAGGTCCGGCACCTACTTGTTTTTCTTTTCTTTGGAAATACTATAGCATGCCATAAAATTGCACTATGAACCGGAAATTTGATTTAAGGCCCACCTCATATAGAAGCTTTTACGCTTTATTTTGAATACCGAAGTTTGAGCCATCGTACTTTTAGTAGTTCGAGTCGTAGTTTGAGTAGGAGTTCGAGTAAGTGTTCGAACCGCCGTATTAAGGTCTGAACTAATTTTTGGAGCCCGCTACAACTCAAACTCAACATCAAGCAGAATTTTCGAGCAGAAGAGTCTGCTTTTGTCTTCACTATGGTTTTGTCTCTTGGTCCTTATTTAGGCCTTTAGGCTCTTTAGGCTTTGTGCAAGGGACAGTTGTATCTGATACTGGTCTAGCCTGGCTCTAGAGGCTGATGTTCTGTGATTGAGCAGATTGAGGCAGTCAATGTTTTTCGCTGTGTTTAAGATTGATGGCTGAATCGGTCCATTTATCAGATAACCGCTGTTTGCCTCACTATTTTGCATTAGTGTATTCGGTGTATATACTGCTTGCGGCGCTCCGCGAGCAGGTGGTTCCGAACATTTTCTTCCCCTTTTGTCGTTCTTCTTGTTAACTGGCTGGGGGCTAAGGAAAACCATTGTTTTGTTTTTCTTGACAACCTGGCGGTGCTGCGCTACCGGCTGCCTATTAAATTGGCGTTCATTTCTATGATCAGTTACAAACAGACATAAAGTTTGTCATTTGGTAAACGGGCTGGAATTAGCTCAGTGACTGGTTTTCGCTTTCGTCTTTTGATTTTCGCAAGCTTCTGCCACCGCGTCTTTGTTACATACCTTCATTGGTATTAGACCCATGAAAACCCTAAGAATATATCTACATCCGTTCCTCTCCCTCCACCTAAGAAAGCCCTCCAACCAGCAACCAATCACAAGCACCGACCACCAATCCCCCAGGCTTTCCGCCTGTGGTGAAGCTCCCCAAAAGAGCAGCGAGTCGGTTTCGGTTGGTTTTTGGAAGACGGCGCTAAGGTCGGTCCGCTAGTCGTTCAATCGGTTGAGACTCTTCCCGCTTAGTGCAGGTTTGCACTGGCCGACAGATCTTTGCCGATTTTGGAGGAATGTGTGTGTCGAACTTCTGCGTGAGCTCTGCGAGGTTCGGCTCTGTGAGCTGGTGGTCGCTGACCGCCGGTGAAAACAGTTCTGAATAAGAGCTTCATCTCAACCCGCCGCCTTTATCCGAAATGGCGGTAGACCTGGAGAAACTCAATGGATTTTCTGACCTCGATTCTGTCGCACGTGCCCACCCTCACCGAGCTCGTCCACGAGCTGCCCATCATCCTGACGCTGATCCTCATCGAGGGTCTGCTCTCGGTCGACAACGCGCTGGTGCTCGCCTCGATGGTGCGTCACCTGCCCGAGAAGCAGCAGAAGTTCGCCCTCAAGGCCGGTCTGCTCGGCGCCTACCTCTTCCGCGGTCTGGCCCTGCTGTTCGTGGCCTTCATCATCGCCAATCCCTGGATCAAGCTGATCGGCGGCGCCTACCTCATCTACCTGATGTGCTCGCATCTGGGCGGCTCCGGTGAAGAAGAGGAAGGCGACAGCGCTGCTGCTGCTGCTGCCAAGGGCGGTCTGCTGGCCACCATCGTCTCGGTGGAGCTGATGGACCTTGCCTTCTCGGTCGACAACGTCATCGCCGCCGTCGCCCTCTCGCCCAAGATGTGGGTGGTGGTGCTCGGCGTCTTCATCGGCATCGCGGCGCTGCGATTCGTGGCCGGCTTCTTCATCGGCATCATCAACAAGTTCCCGGTGCTGGAGAAGGTCGCTTACGTTCTGGTCGGCTTCATCGGCATCATCCTCTTCGCTGAGTACTTCTTCGACTTCCATCTGAGCAAGATGGAGAAGTTCGGCACCATCATCGGCATCTGCGCCTTCGGCATGGTCTACGACAAGTCGTCGGCTCTGCAGAAGGTCACCGACCCGGTCTTCGGTGCCCTGGGCTTCGTCATGGGCAAGGTGGCCTTCGTCGCCGAGCTGGCCATGACCCCCATCGTCTGGCCGGTCAAGAAGGTCGGCGGCCTGGTGGTCGGCTGCTTCAAGAAGAAGTAAGCACGACAACTGGTGAGTGAGGAGTCTTATCTTCGCTCACCATTCAATTGCTATCACCTGAGTTGGCGACCGCGCCGCCTTAGTAAATAGGTGCGCTTGCGGTCATTCCAGGCGTCTGATAGACGCAATCCAAACGAAAGACAAAGGTAAATACACATGGCCATTCAACTCCGCAAGGGCGAAAACATCAACCTGACCAAGCAGGCCCCCACCCTGAACAAGATCGTCGTGGGCCTGGGCTGGGACGCGCGCAGCACCGACGGCAAGGACTTCGACCTGGACGCCTCCTGCTTCCTGCTCACCGCCGCCGGCAAGTGCCGTGACGACCGCGACATGGTCTTCTACCAGAAGGACCACCTCAAGCACTTCGAGGGCGCGGTCACCCACACCGGCGACAACAAGACGGGCGCGGGCGCCGGCGACGACGAGCAGATCAAGGTCGAGCTCGGCAAGCTGAACCCGGCCGTCGAGAAGCTGGTCTTCGTCGTCTCCATCTACGACGCCGTCGACCGCAAGCAGAGCTTCGGCATGGTCAGCAACGCCTTCATCCGCCTGGTCAACGAAGAGACCGGCGAAGAGGTCTGCCGCGCCGACCTGTCCGAGGACTTCTCGGTTGAGACCTCGCTCTGCTTCGCCGAGCTCTACAAGCACAACGGCGAGTGGAAGTTCAAGATCATCTCGCAGGGCCACAAGGCCGGCCTCGAGAAGTTCTGCGCCGACTACGGTCTGGAAGTCGGCTGAAGCCTGCTTCGGCCGCGACCTGAAGAGCCTTGTCGCAACTCGCCTCGAAGGCGGCTGCGCAAGGCTAGACAAGTTTGATCATCGTCCTTGAATAGGCAGGTTTGGCGGTCGAAGTAGACCTGCCGACCTGCCGTCCAGCGGCTTTCACAAAGGGTGGAAGCCGTACCACTCAATCCATGACAGGAGAAACACAATGGCTCTCAATCTCAAGAAGCGCGACCTGAGCAAGTACGACCTCGAGGTCTTCGTCGACATCTCGGGCTCGATGGAGACCCGTGACACCAGCACCCGCCAGACCCGCCTGGACGACTGCCGCGAGAAGGTCTCGATGCTGGTCGAGGAATGCGAGAAGATCGACACCGACGGCGTCACCTTCGGCTTCTTCAACGGCGGCTTCAAGGTCTACGAGAACACCACCTTCGCCAAGGTCGGCCCGCTCTTCGCCAAGTGCACGCCCAACGGCGGCACCGCCACCGGCGAGCTGCTGGAGGCGCGCATCAACGACTACCTGGACAAGCGCCTGGGCAAGCCCAAGTCGGGCATCTTCGGCAAGGCCGTGCCCGCAGACCCGACGGTCAAGCCGCGCATCATCGTCATCTTCACCGACGGCGAGCCCAACGTGCCGAGCGAGCGCGTCGGCCGCCAGAAGGTGCGTGACGTGATCGTCGAGGCCACCAAGCGCATCAAGGGCGCCGGTCTGACCCGCGACGCGCTGGGCATCTGCTTCATCCAGACCGGCCGCGACCCCAAGGCCAAGGACTTCCTGGTCGAGCTCGACGACCAGCTCGAAGCCTCCGGCGCCGTGCTCGACATCGTCAACTGCCTGACGGTGGAGCACTGCGACGGCATGACCACCAAGCAGATCCTGGAAGAGGCCCTCGACGACTGATCCAGGTCGCCGGCTGACCATCTAAAAGGAAGGTCGCAAGACCTTCCTTGTTCTTTCCCGAGCCACCAAAGTCGACCCTGGCGCAGCATGTCGCTTGCGCCGAACCAAATCTCATCAACACAACTGGAGAAATTACCATGGCCATCAGCCTCAAGAAGGGTGCCAACGTCAACCTGAGCAAGGAAGCCCCGGGCGTCACCAAGTTCCGCATCGGCCTCGGCTGGGACGCGCGTGCCACCGCCGGCACCGACTTCGACCTCGACGCCTCCGCCTTCGCCCAGAACGGCGCCACCGGCAAGGTCAACAACGAGAAGGACTTCGTCTTCTACGGCGCCAAGGAGCACCCGTCGGGCGCCATCATCTCCACCGGCGACAACAAGACCGGTGCCGGTGCGGGCGACGACGAGTCGCTGATCATCGACACCAGCAAGATGCCCGCCAACGTGCAGAAGATCGCCTTCACCTGCACCATCCACGAGGCCGCCGAGCGCCGCCAGACCTTCGGCATGGTCAGCAACGCCTACATCCGCGTGGTGGACGAGGGCACCGGCACCGAGATCGCGCGCTACGACCTGTCCGAGGACTACTCGGTCGAGACGGCGCTGATCTTCGGCGAGCTGTACAACCACAACGGCGAATGGAAGTTCAAGGCCATCGGCCAGGGCTTCGCCGACGGCCTGGCCGGCCTCTGCCGCAACTTCGGCATCGAGGTCGCCTGACCGAACTGCCCGGCGGCGCTTTGAGCTCAGGCTCTTAGCGCCTCTCTGAACAAGAACAAGCTACCTCAGTCGACGGCAAGAGCGCTCCTAACCAAATAGGTAGGCGGCGCTCTTGCCCCATCAACTCTCAAGAAAAGGTAAAAACATATGGCAGTCAATCTCGTCAAAGGCCAGCGCATCTCCCTGGAAAAGGAAGCCGGCAAGGCCGTCACGCGCGTGGTCATGGGCCTGGGCTGGGACACCGGCCGCGAACAGATCGACCTCGACGCTTCCTGCGCCCTGCTCGGCGAGGACAAGTCGGTCCTGGAATCGATCTACTTCAGCAACAAGCGCTCCAAGAACGGCTCGGTGCAGCACTCCGGTGACAACCTCACCGGCGCCGGCGACGGTGACGACGAGCAGATCAAGGTCGACCTGAGCGCCGTCGATGCCGCCGTCAAGCACATCGTCTTCGCGGTGACCAGCTATCGCGGCCAGAAGTTCACCTCGGTGAAGAACGCCTTCGTGCGCATCGTTGACGAAGCCACCGACAAGGAGCTGTGCCGCTACAGCCTGTCGGACCAGTTCCCGAACACCGGCGTGATCATGGCCCGGCTCTACCGCCACAACGGCGAGTGGAAGTTCGCCGCCATCGGCGAGCCGGCCGACGGCCGCACGGTCCTCGACCTCAAGGCCAAGATGCAGGCGAGCATCGGCTAAGTCCTATCCTGAACCGAGGGCACTGCCGCTCAGAACAGAGTGGCGGTGCCTTCCGGCGGCAGGATGGTTTGTTTCTTAGACAACTATCTGCGGCTGCGGCCAGGAGGTGATTTGTGACTCTGGAAGAAATAGATATCAAACTTGCAGCCTGGCAGTCGGATGTCAGCACGCTGCATGCCAACCTCGCCGAGATTCAGGGTCTTCTCGGCTACGTGCTTGCCCGTGACGGTCGCACTGTCACCGGCGAGTCGCTCAAGATCCACAACAAGGGCATCGAAGCGGAAGCTCGTCTTTGGACCGGCGTCGCCCTCTTTGCCGGCTTGGTCAACACCATCGAGACCAAGCGCAAGGATGTGCCTCGCTTCCGCCAGGGCAGCTATCTGGCTGAAATCGAAAAGCTTTTCGACGGCGATTCGATCGAGCTGGCACCGGAGGCGGTGGCGCTCAAGGAGCGTGACATTTTCTCGGGCGGTCAGAGCAAGCGCAAGATCACGCCCGCCAAGTTGCGCGAGCTGATGAGTCGCGATTTCGCCGAACTGCGTGATTGCTACGTCAAGCTTGGCGATGCCTGGACCACGATTGGTCTGGCCATCAGCGAAGCCTCTGAAGGCGTGGAACGCATCAAGGCGGAAGAGCGGCGCTATGGTCGCGAGAATTCGGCTGATATCGCCAGTCTGGCTGGTCGACTCGAGTCGACGACCCGGCGCTGGCGGCAGGACCCGCTCGGTGTCACCGAAGACATCCGTGCCGACCTGCAGCCTTACTTCAAGACCGCCAACAACTTCATCGCCCAGCTTGCGGCTGCGCGCGCCAAGATTGCTGTCGACATCAAAGATGCCGGCAGTCGTCTGGAAGCGCTGCGCGACTTGAAGAACAAGGCGTTGGAGCTTCATCTGGAATGCGCCACTTCGTTATCCATCAAGGAAGAACCGAAGGCGCCTCCATCGACCCGCGGTCTCACGACCTGGTTGGCCAAGGTAACCGCCGATCATGCCGATGAGAAGTGGGATGACGCAGAAACCGGCATTCGGGAATGGTTCGGTCTTTATGACCGCATCAAATCCAGCATGCAGGACTGCGTCAACTTCAACCAAGGGCTCGTCGACAAGAAGTCTGCCCTCAAGAAGCGTTTTCTTGCTGCTGTGACCAAGTACCGCGGCTACGCCGCCCAAGGCATGGTGATTCCCAAGTCGGTGCAAACGTTCACTGACACGGGGCAGGAGATGCTGCGAGGCAAGCTCGACATCGATGAGTTCGAAACCATCGTGCATTCGCTCGAGGTCAAGGTCGACCAAATCTGCGTCGAATTCGACCGCCAGAAAGAAGGCGGCGGCAAGCAAGCCTGAGACCAGGCGGCTTGACGACTCGGGACAACATTCAACAACTCTCTCAAGAAGGTAAATGAACATGATCAGTCTCAATCTCACGACCATCATCATCATCGC
>JAIETF010000023.1 GCA_019745415.1 Candidatus Obscuribacterales bacterium
TGGGTCAACGTATCAGGTCCTTCATTATTCATGAATACGAGCGCTTCGGGGCGGAAGTCTGTATTACAATAGCCCCTTGATTATTAGATTTAGCTGGAGACTTGGATTCACTCATGGATCTATATGACATAACGATTATCGGTGGCGGTCCGACTGGATTATTTGGTGCTTTCTATGCCGGTCTTAGAGGCTTGAAAGTGAAAGTAATCGATGTGTTGCCGGAACTTGGCGGTCAGCTCACCGCCCTTTATCCTGAAAAATATGTTTACGACGTTGCCGGGCATCCGAAGATCCTTGCCAAAGACCTGGCTAAGAATCTGGCCACCCAAGCTTCACTCTTTAAGCCGGCGATAGTGCTCGGCGAGAAAGTTCTAGACTTAAAGAAGAGTGAAGACGGTCACTGGCAAATCATTACAGACCAGAATGATGGTCATTATTCCAAAACTGTACTGCTCGCTTTAGGCGCCGGCGCTTGTGTGCCAAAGCGTCTAGATGCCGAGTATGACCGCGAACTTGAAGGCGAGAGCATTTTTTACGCCGTCAAGAATAAAGAGAAATTCCGCGGCAAGAACGTTTTGATCATCGGCGGCGGCGACTCTGCTGTCGACTGGGCCAACGAATTTTCAGTCTTGGCCAACAAGGTGACCTTGATTCACCGTCGCGACCAGTTCAGAGCGGTGCAAACTTCGGTAGAAGAAATGAAGCGCAACAAGGTTGATATCAAGACGTTCTATGAACTGAAAGAAATCAAAACAAGCGGTAAGAATGTCGAGGAAGCGGTCATTTTTGATAACCGTACCGGTAAGGAAGAGACCATCAAGATTGATGCGATTATCATCAATATCGGTTTCGTCATCAACCTAGACTTCCTCAAGAGCTGGGGTCTCAAGATGGACGTCAACGCCATCACCGTGAACGAAATGATGGAAACCAGCTTGCCCGGCGTTTATGCTGCTGGAGATATTGCCGCCCACACTGCAAAATTGAAGTTGATTGCCACTGGCGCCGCCGAGGCTGCCACTGCCGTAAACTTCGCCGTGACCTTCATTAATCCGTCGGCGAAAGCCTTCCCTGGTCACAGCTCCAACCTCAATTTGAGCATCTAGAAAAAGCTATTTCAATTAGCTAATTAAAAGGAGGAAGTGCTTATTGGCACTTCCTCTTTTTTGGCGATATGAGAAACTAATACTGAAGGAGGTCCGAATGAGTAGCGCAGGTCACGGGCAATCCTCTACGCCAATCAGCATTGCTATTGTGGAAGACCATCAGCTGACCAGGGTTGGTCTAAAGCTTGCTTTGGCGCAGTATCCAGAGATTCATATCGGACTTGAATGTGTTTCCGGTAATGAACTAATCAATCGAATTGATTTTGTAAAAGAGACGCCGGTGCAACTCGTTCTTATGGACATTGGTCTGCCTGGTTTGAGCGGAGTAGATACGGCTCAGCGTATAAAGGAATTGCACCCTGAAATAAAGGTGGTCATGCTCACTTCAAAAGATAGTGATGCGACCATAGCGGCAGCCCTTTCAGCTAAATGCGACGGCTATTGTTTGAAAGATTCGCCGGTTGAAAGTTTGATCGACGCCATTCGTTCAGTTATGAAAGGCAATATTTGGCTGGAACCATCCATCGCCAGGCGCGTTGTCAAAGTCTATGTAGACAATAATTCTGAAAGCGACAAATCAGGTACCCTGACCCAGCGCGAAACCGAGGTGCTTAAGCTTTTGGTGCAAGGTCTCAGCAATCAAGGCATAGCAGAAGCCTTGAATATCAGCCCTGAGACAGTCAAGACCCATATGCGCAAAGTTATGGAGAAGCTATCGGTTTCGGATCGCACTCAGGCTGCCGTGGCCGCTCTCAAGCTAGGCTTGGTCTGATGATTCCTGTCTTGTCTGATTTAATGGTGTGTACCATACAAATGTAGTATAATAAGAACATCTGCAAAAACTGAATACTCATCAACTGTTGGTCTTCGCCTTGGCCTGGGCTTATAGTTGTAAGGGAGGCTTGTCAATGTTCAGTGCCAATGCTTTGCGTGTTCTCGAGAAGCGCTACTTTTTGAAAGACGGTGCCGGCCGCATTATTGAAGATCCGCCGGCACTGTTTCGTCGTGTCGCTAAGGCTGTTTCCTCTTCTGAGCTCAATTATGGCGGCGAGGCAGAGCGCAAGTCATTCGAAGAGAAATTCTATGAAATGATGGTTAACCGCCGATTTATGCCGAATTCTCCGACCCTAATGAATGCAGGCAAGGAGGGTGGACAACTCTCTGCTTGCTTTGTATTGCCTGTGCCGGATAATCTGGAAGGTATATTTGAGACTTGCAAAAATGCCGCTCTCATTCATAAAACCGGCGGTGGCACTGGTTTTTCATTTTCTCGCATTCGACCTATGAATGATCGAGTTGCTACATCCACCGGGGTCGCTTCTGGACCTGTAAGCTTTATGACTGTCTATGATGCAGCCACCGAGGCCATTCGGCAGGGTGGTACCAGACGTGGTGCCAATATGGGTGTCTTGCGCATCGATCACCCCGATATAGAGCAGTTCATAAGCTGCAAGCACGACACTTCCAAGCTCAATAACTTCAATATTTCAGTGGCGATTACAGATCAGTTTATGCAGGCAGTTAAAGACGATCTCGATTTCGCCTTGGTGCATCCATCGTCTTTGGGCTCGGCTCAACCCCAAGTGATTCGTCGTGTCAAAGCCCGTCAGCTCTTTCAAAAGATAGTAGTAAATGCACATGCCACAGGCGAGCCGGGTGTGGTCTTTATAGATCGAATCAATGCCCAAGACCCTGTCAAATTGACTATTGATTCTTCCGGAAAAGTAGTTCCTGGTACAGAAGATATAGAGGCGACTAATCCTTGCGGCGAGCAGCCGCTGGGACCAGGTGATGCCTGTAATTTGGGATCTATAAATGTAGCCGAGTTTCTACTTGCCGATTGTTCCGACTTCGATTTCGAGCGTCTGGGAGAGGCTGTAGATCTCGGTGTACGCTTCCTGGACGATGTCATCGATGCCAATCATTATCCTTTTGCCTTTGTCAGAGAAGCTACTTTGCGCAATCGGCGCATCGGCCTTGGTTTAATGGGCTTTGCTGAAGCCTTGATTAGACTATCTATGCCTTACAACAGCGAGGCGGCTAGGCAGAAGGCTGAGCAGCTTATGTCTTTCATCAATGAAAGGGCAGCGCAAGCTTCTGAAAAATTGGCTCTGCAGAGGGGCGATTTTCCCAACTGGCAGTATTCCACTTGGGCGGAAGGGGCTAAGCCTCGGCATCGCCGCAATGCAACAGTAACAACCATAGCTCCAACCGGCACTATATCAATAATAGCCGGCACCACATCTGGTATCGAGCCTCTTTTTGCTGTTTCTTTCATCAGGCGAGTTCTAGGCGGTGAAGAACTTGTCGAGGTCAATCCGCTCTTTGAAGAAGTGGCTAAGGCAAGAGGCTTTTACAGTACAGAGCTAATGCGCAGAATCGCTCAAGACGGTACTTTGCGTCATATCGATGAAATTCCAGCCGATATCAAGGAAGTTTGGGTTTGCGCCCATGATATCGATTATCAAGCTCATGTTCGTATGCAGGCGGCTTTTCAGAAATATACAGACAATGCCGTATCCAAGACTATCAATTTCCCTGCTGCCGCTACTATAGAAGAAGTAGAGAACTCTTACCTTTTGGCTTATGAGCTGGGATTGAAGGGAATTACTGTTTACCGTGATACATCTAGGCGGGGGCAGGTTCTCAATATCTCACCACGGGCAACCAATCAAAGTCTTGATTCCGGAAGCTCTATGGTGGAGGAAGAGCCGCTAAAAAAGACCGATTCTGCTGGCCGAAAGGGGACTGTGACTAGTCCCCTGGTTTCTTGTCTTGAGATAGTCGATGTATATACTGTCCAAGGGCAATGTCCCCAATGCGGCGCGCAATCTGAGAGTTTCCTCAAATATGAGGCCTGTCGCTTGTGTGTAATGTGCGGTTATACTAAGTGCTGATAATATCTAAGTCGGCTGGTCCGAGCCGCCTATTACTTGGAGAAGCAGCATGTCTATACTCGTTGATCATGAAATACGAGATGAGGTAGCTAAGGGTCGTTTGATCATTGAACCTTATGAAGACAGGCTAATTCAGCCGAACTCTTATGATGTGCGCTTAGCCGATCGTTTTTCTTGGCATGAAGATTCGGACGAAGAGATTGACCCATTTAAGCCTGAAACAGTCAAAGCCAATGTTGTTGAGTGCGTGCAGGAATCAATAGTCCTGAATCCTTATGAGTTCATCTTGGGCGCTACTCTTGAAGCACTTTGCTTGCCCGATGATATAGTCGGACAGTTAACCGGTAAGTCTAGCCTGGCTCGCCTTGGAGTTATGGTTCACGTCACAGCTGGATTTATTGATGCTGGTTTCAGTCATCCTCCCGCTCAAATTACTTTGGAAATTCTCAATGTGGGCAATAGACCGGTTAGGCTGCATGCCGGAATGAGTATCGGTCAGATGGTCTTTACTCGCACAGCCCCCTGCGAATTGCCTTATCATAAAAAACCAGGCGCCAAGTACAACGGACAACAGGCCGCTGCCCATAGTAAGTACTATCTGAATAAAGCCAAAGTCTAGAAGCCCAGATTCTAATTTTCTGCTGGTCTATTCATTGCGCTTGAGTAAATTTCTAAAGCCGGCGCCTTGGTTAGACTCTTGTTTCTTGCCGTTTCCTGATGTCGGTTTCGGCGCAGATGAATTTTGTCCCTCGGCATTCTTTGCCGAATTGGCATTAGGACTTGGATTTAAGACTTCTGGAACAATAAGGTTTTGGAGTGTTTCGGCATCAGTGTCGCTGACATTGTAGTTGCCGCTGTTATAGCGTGATACTCGCGGTGCCAGAGTTTCTCGGGTCTTTATCTGAGATAGGGGCTTGTAAGCTTGATAGACCCCAGAATCTTTCAGTTCGTTCAATCCTTGAGCATTGACCTTGCATTTCTCTTCCAGCTTGACTGCTGCTTGCTGCCTGTGGGTCTCTCTCAGCAGAGAGGCATAGTTTTTGACTACATTAAGTGTGTGCGGATGATCCATACCCAGTTGTTTGGTTTGAATTTCCAGAGCTTTCTGATATTCGGACTCAGCCAGAAAATACTTGCGCTGTTTGTGATAGAGCAGCGCAAGATTATTTATGTAAACCCCAACATCGGGATGCTCAGGACCAAGCTTTTCGCTATGCAAGTTGATTATCTCTTTCACTAATGGTTCGGCCTTGACATACTTTCCTTGCAGAAAGACAACCTGGGCTTGGTTTTCTAAGACCAGTGATTTTTTGCTGTCTGTCGCAGGTAAGGTCTGCCCCATGACCATGAGCTTGTCAAGCAAGCCTTCTGCTGAAACCAAATCCCCATGCCGAATCAGAGCCTGGGCTTGGTTCCAAAGCTCATTCCAAGAATGTTCGAAGGACTCTTGCGAAGTCGGACTTTGCATATCTATATCTATGTTTCTTTGTCCGGGTTTGTTTGTCCAGGTTTGTTTGCCCGGCTGCTTAGCCTGATAATCGGCGGCGGCTGTTCTGATAAAAGAGATACCATTTATAAGTATTCCCCCTATTCAAGCTTAATTTCTCACTTTTCTTTTAAAGCAGTGGGAATTCCACGAATTTACGTAAGGCTAAGTTGTGTCTAATATGAGAATGCGTTTGTATGGGCATATTGGCAATAGTTAGAGAAAAGCGCATTTTCTAATTGCAGGGGGCAAATCATGGTCGGCGAATTCCCTAAGGATGAAGGCAAGGACAAGGGTGAGAAAGGGGCGCAGAAGCCCGAGAACACCGGCGTTACCTTTGTTCAGGCTGTAGAAGGTCAAGCCCCTGGTGTGGCGCCTGGCTTTAAGACCGAACCCTCTAAAACACTAGATCCCTTTTATCGCCCGGCTAACGGTGGGCAAAAGCCTGAAGGTCCGCGTCGGGCCAGTCCTTATTTAGGGTCCGAAGTAGATCCTGTTACCGGCAAGCCTATTGAGAAGCCGCAGGGCGACGGTCAGCAGGTTCCAAACTTTAGGGACCATCACGCTGATAAGCAGGTAGATCCCACTAAACCTTACGAAAGATACAATCCCAATAACCCAAATGGTGTTCGCACTGCCTCTAATGCCGAACTGAATGCTCGCGCCCTAGCCGAGCAGAAGATAATGTCGATTATCGAGCGTCGCGGCTTGCACGGTGATATCGCCCGAGACCCAGATATGAATATAGCTTCTATGAATGGTTTCGGCAGAGCGATTTTTCCTGTGGGTGTAGCCGGACTGACCGGTGCTTCTACCGATCTGCTCTTCAAGGGCGGCAATTTTGCCGCAGAAAAGTCTGTGGCGGCGGGCACTGCTATGAAAGGCAGTGAGAACAAAGTCATACAGAGAGCCGGTACTTTAGCCGAGGCTCCTGGTCAATTCTGGAATAGATATGTGACCGGCAGCGGCGACCTAGTGCCGACCAAGGTTGCTAATGAAGTGGCTGAAGCAGGCGCTATGCGCATGAGGATGATTCAAGAGCAAGAGGCCGTTTTGAAGGTAGCTACGACCGCGGAGCAGAAGGCCGCTGCCGATGTGAAATTGAAAATTCTCAAAGAAACAGTGGATGATAGAGTTCTAGGTTATGCTCGCACGTCACCCAACCTGTGGACGGCAGAAGAACTAGCAGGTTTAGAGAAAATAGCTGCCGGTGAAGCTCGAGCAGCGGCTCGTCCTTCAATAGCCGCCAACCTTGCCGAAAAGGCTAAACCGCTAGAAGGTCTCAAGAATGGCGTAGTCGGCGCCATGGCTAACTATAGTTTGATTCTTACCGATAGATCTATCGCCGAGAAAATAAGTGGACCCAAGGCTGCTTCAGAATCTTGGAACACTGCTCAATGGCTAGGACCGGCTGCTATGGCTCTGGGTAAAACTTGGCCTGGTCGACTTGGTTATGCTGCTGCTTCTATTGGTGTGTCTAGAGCCGTAGACGGTGTTTTGCCCAAGGCTCCCGACAGCTGGAATGCACCCACAGGTGTGATGAACTGGATGGATGCCGCTGCTTTTGGTGGTTCCTATGCCATGGCCCAGCGTATACCTAATCCAATTGGACGGGTGGGTGTGGCTTTGGCTGCGGTAACTGCCGCCAAAATAGCGCATGGTTTTGAAGATAGTAGCAATTCCAAGATCAAACCGACCTTCCTCGATGCTAAAGACAATACAGTTAAGGACAGCAGAGAGCGCAGCTATGGCACCTTGACTGATATGAGAGATTCATATCAGAAGTTGGCCGGTC
The DNA here is from genome assembly GCA_019745415.1 of Candidatus Obscuribacterales bacterium. Classification (GTDB taxonomy): domain Bacteria; phylum Cyanobacteriota; class Vampirovibrionia; order Obscuribacterales; family Obscuribacteraceae; genus Obscuribacter. The sequence continues at coordinate 7,285 of JAIETF010000023.1, forward strand.
TCAAAGAAGATTACATGTTCGACCTCATTAGAGCTTCCAAGACCGAAGCCGATGCCCGGTGGAATGGTAGAAATCGTGATGGTTCTCCGCTTATAAGTACAGATCAAAAGCTTCTCTACTTCAGACAAGATGCTGTTATGCGCAATGCTCTTGGTTCTGAGCATCTGCAGCAAGGCACCCGCATTATCGATAAGTCTAAAGTCGACTATATCTTGCGCGGCTACAATCTCGATCTTAACGGTACAGCCAGTGATTTGCTGCTGAAATCGGCTTTCAGCAGCGACAAAGCTGCCTCTTATACTCTCGGCATTGTCGAAAACAATAAAGATCCCAATCGTCCCAAGGTGATGGTGGAAGGAACGGCGCCGACTGAGCAAGAAGCGCAGGATTTGAAGAAGTTCTCTGCTGAGACCAGAAAGAAAGTTGATGAAGTGCTCCATGGTGAGCACGATATTCCTGGTGCCATCAAAGACCTGGCTAAGTTTACCGGTGCCAATACCGATGAAGTCTTGAAGTCGATCATGAAAGAGACCGACATCAAACTTCTCGAATACGCTGATATTGGCAAGAAGGCTCAGCAAGCCAAGATAGAGGCGCAGCAGAAAGGAGTTGCTCCGGTTGTTGAGATGACATCTCAGCATCAGCAGGATGCCACTGCTATGTTGGCTAAGCTCTATAGAGACCAGGCAGTTGCTTATCTGGCTATGGCTAAGAACAAGCTTGAGAAGGGCCATGACGGCGGTGGCGCCGAGAAGCTACTTTTTGATGAGGCTGTGCCGCAAGGGCAAAGGGAATTGATTTTCGATAGGAACGGCAGAGCTGTCGGTCAAAGAAGCTATAACGGTGCTCAAGGTGCCTTGCGTATGGCTGCTTACTTCGGCGGCGGCTGGGATAATCCCGATATTAAGCAACTGGTCACCGAGTTTAATGCCTTGGCTGAGAAAGTGCCTGAGACGATCAAGAAGAATTATGCTGATCCCAAGCTTAATCCGCTCAATGTAGATAACGGACTCTATCAGAGATAAATTAACCTAGGCAATTGAACTTTTTCCGCTCTCAATACGTCTTTAACTATAGAGACATATTGAGGATTCCTAATGACTTCCGTGCAGGAGAGCACCGAAGGCTGGTGGTTTCGCGACCATCGCCAGTCTGAACCGCTAACTATAGAAGAGTGTCACTTCTCTTCTCTGTTATATGTGGCTGCTCTGGCTGCTCTTGCCAGTGCCCTCGTTCTAGGTTCTCCGCTCAATTTCAGGCTCATCTTATCTTGTCTATTGTCTGCCTTTGCTTTGGCCTGCTCCTTTCTCTCGAAACATTTGCGTGCACCAGTTGCGGTGGCAGTTGCTGTCTTTTTCCTTGTCTCTTGCCTTGGTCAGAGTAAGCTCGAAGAGGGGCTAAATGAAAAGTACAGTTGCGACCTGGCGCCTGGCGCTCGCTCAGTTTTTTCCGGGTTCCTAGCCAAGCCACCCGGTTCTCAGTCATGGCAACTTGAAGATGCCTCTTTAGTTTTGCCCTCTGGAGAAGTATGCACCAAACTGAGGCACTGGCAGGTGATTCTGTATCCAGCAGAAGACTTAGGATCGCAGAAAGTACTTGAGACGGGCCGATTCATCGAGTTTTCCGGCAATGCCTATGCAAGCTGGAGAAGTCGCCAGATCAGTCTCTACAATGCCAAACCCTGTGCCTCGTTGAGTTCAAATGGTTTGTATTATGAGCGCTTCTTCGCCGATTTGAGGAAAAGGCTTGCCTCTTTTCACAGGCAATCTATGGGGGCGGAAGCGGGTAGTCTCCTGGGTTCGCTTGTTCTTGGTGAGCGAGCCTCTCCAATTGATGCCGAGCTAAAATTTTGCTTTACGCAGTGCGGTTTGAGTCATTTGCTGGCGGCGTCCGGTATGAACTTGACTATTGTTGTGGCTTTCGCCGCCTTCCTCAGTAGCGGTGCAAAGAAAGCCTGGTTTCGTCCCACTCTTTCGCTCTTTTCTGTTTTGCTTTTTAGTTCTTTGACCGGGCCCAGTCCATCTGTGCTGCGCGCCTCTTGTATGTGTCTGCTAGCGGTCTTCTTCAGCCTTTTCAGTCGGGTCCCAGGTCTGAAAACCTTGGCACTGACAGTTTTACTTTTCCTACTTATCGATCCACTTGCAGTCTTTGATGTGGGGCTGCAATTGTCTTTGGCTGCTACTTATGGAATTCTCACCCTGGTTCCGTGTATGGAATCTTTACTTGGTGAACTCGTTCGCCATAAACAGTCGCTGAGAAAACTTGTCTCTCTTGTGGCGGTGATTCTTTCGGCGCAGGTGGCGGTTTTACCCTTGCAGCTCTATTATTTTGGCTCACTCAATCTTGTCTTTTTGCCTGCCAACTTGTTAGCAGAACCATTGGTGGTGCCCTTGACCATCTTGGGTTTTCTATCGACCCTTATGGCTTTACCCTTTTCGGTGCTGGGTTTGACTGAGTCGCCCTTCACTTTCCCGGCGCTGCTTCTCGATTGGCTATCTTTACCGCTGGTCCAGTTGCTTGCCGGGTTGGCGCGCTATCTTGCCGCTCATTTCCCAGCCCTTGCTCTAGAGAAACCGCAGGTATTGCAGCTTCTCATCTATTATTTGCTGCTTTTTCAAATTGTTTTGTTGAAGGGGCGTTTTTCTGTTCTCAAGTTTGGCAGACTGGCTTTATTCAGCTTGCTTCTTGCCTTTCTTTTCGCCGCCCATTTCTATTTGAAGAGTCCAATCTTTGAGTTGGCATTCAACAGCAAGGGCTTTGTTGTGAGGCGGAGCGGCGGCGCTATCTATTATCATCTCAATTGTCAGAGTGTTGCTTTGTCTCGTTATTTGCAGCGCCTGCCCGAACCCAAGACCGAATTGTCGCCTTCAGATGCGGTGCTGCCTGAACATGAGCCTTGTCAGATCTTGTTTGCTAAAGATAGGCTTTTGGTAAGGGTTATCCCTGAAGGCAAAGACTATAGATTTCAGTTTTTCACCACTGGTGATGGCAATCCGAAAGTGGATGCCAGGGCGTCTTCGCCGGTCTTGACTCTGCGGCGAGGAGAGGGACGTTCTTATATTTTGGAGGGGCAGCTCAATTTGCCGATTTTGCCATTGATAGTTTTGCAGGGGCGGGTGCAATCGCATGGGGGTCTAACTTTCTGTCGCTTCGGTCTTTAAAGATTGATCGCAAAAAAAACACCCGGGCTGAGCCCGAGTGTTTTTTTGTTGTTTTGATCTTTCTCTTATTTGCCCATAGCCGCGAAGTATACGGCGCAAGCGTGGTCTAGATATTCTCTAGAGAGTCTAGGATCGGTCTGCAAGAAGGCGCAGAGGTTGATCACCTGGTCGACGATATCGCGAGGGTGGCAGCAACGCATCATGCGTTTACCGCTTCTGTACTGCGATTCAATCAAATAGTTCACCGCTTCTTCGTTGTATGGTACGCCGGTTCTCTGGCAATACTGCAAGAAGATCCACTTAAATTCGTCTTCGGTGGGGTTGGTGATATTGATTTTGTAGGGAATCCTTCTTAGGAAGGCTTCGTCAACCAGATCGGCTGGGTTCAAGTTGGTCGAGAAGACGATCAACTGTTCAAACGGCACTTCTAGTTTTTTACCAGTGTGCAGAGTGAGATAGTCGACGCGCTTTTCTAGCGGTACGATCCAGCGGTTCAAGAGTGATTTGTGGTCGATTCTCTGACGGCCAAAGTCGTCGATGAGTAGCAGTCCGCAGTTGCTTTTGAGCTGAATCGGGGCTTCATACAGTTTCGTACCATAGTCGAACTGCAACTCAAGCATGTCGATGGTCAACTCACCGCCTACGACTACGCAAGGGCGCTGGATGCGCACCCAACGGTGGTCATAGTCTCTGGGATAGTTGGCAGCTGATACTTGTTCGTGGTTGTGGTTATCGTAAACCCTGATAATCTGCCCGTCGATTTCAACTGCGTAGGGAATGAAGATGTGTCCTTTGAAGGAGCGCACAATTCTTTCTGCAATTGAAGTCTTACCGTTGCCGGCTTCACCGAAGAGGAACATGCCTCGTCCGGAGTTGATGGCGGGACCGACAGCGTTAATGGTTCTGCGGTTGACCATGATATCCGAGAAGGCAACTTCCAAGTCACGAGGGGTGACATGCTCACGTCTAATGGTCTGATACTTGAGGGAATCAACGTAACGGCTCCACGGTACCGGGCAAGGACCTACGTAAGCGTTGTGGTCAAAGTAGGCGCGGGCGCGGTCTCTGCCTTTTTCGGTGGGGGTGTATTCATAGTCGGCAAGGCCGCCCGAACTTCTTACTTCGATGAGCAGCTGCTTCTTCAAAACTTCGATGATTTCTTCAACGATTTTGAAGGGCAACATGGTTCTCGATGCGATTTCTCGACCGAGAGCGAAGTTGACCATGTAAATGTCTTTCAGTACCAGCTCTTC
>JAIETF010000085.1 GCA_019745415.1 Candidatus Obscuribacterales bacterium
ATGTCGGCAAATGACGCGACGCTGTCGGCGGATGTCGGCACTTCTGCAAACAGATCTTCAAGTCCTTCAGTTGAAGCGGCTTGAATAATCTGATAATCACGGGCGGTATCACTCATGCAAAGAGTATATGAGTGAGCGATCTGACTGACAATGCTTGACTAGCCTTTTGCGTTCTATACTGCCCGTCATGCATTCGTCTGATTCAAACCAATCACGCACGCAATCAGTTCCACGCAGGCGCTGGTTGACCTTTGTACACGTCGAAGTATGCCCTAGGACACAATTCAGTCGCCTTACGGAAGGAGCTTCGGACAAACTGTTCTCAAACAGAATTGGGTAAATGCGCATCTGATAAGCGTTTTGAGAATCAAGAATGACCCCGTCTTTGGTGCTGCCAAGCGACCGACATAGTTTTGACTCGAATCCTTACCGACGGTCAGCTATCATAAATGTCATCCCTTTGAGCGATTTGAATCCGGCAGATGAATGTTCTAAATCACGGGCAAATAGCGCTTCTAGTGATTCCAGACGGTTGGATGAAGAAGGAAGAAGAACATTCGCCGTTGGAAATGACAGGCGCTCGTTCTCTAACCTGGTATCAATCTGCCGACAACGATCAGGTCGGCATTTACCTCTATTATCGAGGCATGCCAGTTGTCGAAAATGGCTCCAAAGAAGCTCATCGAGCCGTTCTTGCTGCCGAACCTCATGAGCTGAGTTGGGAAGAGATCGACTCTATTTGGGAAGTCCTGGGAAATTGTAACTCGAAAGCCTACAAGATGGAATCTTGCCGCACCATTGATCATCACGGGCGGCGAATCATAAAAGTAGAGGGAGTGTACAGAAACTCGGATTTGCGCACGATAGAGTACTCTGTCGATGCAGACGGCAGCGGCCGATTCGTGCAAAGCATCTGGTTTCAAGCTCCAGAAAGCGTGTACTTTGACTTTGATCACCAGGGAAGAAGAGCGCTTGAAGAAATCGAGTGGTTGCCGCTTGCTCTGCCGCAAATGCAATCAATCACAATACCTGACGGGACTGTTCTTACAGAAAAGTCAACATCGGCAGAATTTAACGCCGCCACTGCCGCTCAGTATTCAGGGATCTGGACTCCAACAAAAGAAGAAGACGATACACTCACAGCCTGGATTATGTGGTCCTTGTAGGGGTACCGGCAGCAAGAGATTGAAGATTCCCATAATCGCAGAAATTGCAGCCGGTGGGCGTAATACGCGTAAAATAGTTAGTTCGCCGTGTGGGGATTTCAACGTGACCAGAAACAAATGTCACTGAAAAGCAATAGGCTTGATAATGGCACCAATGTGGCTTCAATAATTTGATCAGTGCGATGTCTCCGATGATCGGGAAGGCGGCCGATCAGACAAGTCATACCTTCGTTTAATCTGTAGACTTCAGCATCCCAAGCCACTTTTGGGGTCTCACGCCTTGGGCAATACTTCAGCGTTGATGGGTATAATAGCGACGATGTAACTTGTTTCGGTGCACGTCATGTTTCAATTATCTCTAGGTTTTTTGGCGATTTTCGTTCTGACTCTGTTTACTGTCATTTCTTCCCAGTCAGCGTTGGCAAAAGAAAAGTCAGCAGCCACAGAGGCATATGAATACGGCAATCGTGGCAATGCCAAGGCAGCTAAAGGAGATTATAAAGGCGCATTCGAAGACTATAACCAAGCAATTAAGATCGAGCCTAATTCAGCTCGTTACAGCAACCGGGGTACTGTCAGGGGAATTCTAGGAGACAAGAGAGGCGCTCTTGAGGACTATAACTATGCAATCAAGTTCAATCCGAAAGACGAAACCGCTTACTTCAACCGGGGCAATGCCAAAAAGGCTTTAGGAGAAAACAAAGCTGCTATCGAAGATTATAACAATGCAATCAAGCTAAATCCTAACTATACTGACGCTTACTACAATCGTGGGATATCTAAACTGGCATTAGGTGACAACAAAGGCGCTGTCAATGACTGTGACAAGGCGATCAAGCTAAATCCTAAACACTCGGACGCTTACAGCAATCGTGGAACTGCAAAAGCCGCTTTAGGAGACAACAAAGCCGCTATCGAAGATTATAACTATTCGATCAAGTTAAATCCTAACGATTCAGTTTCTTACTTCAATCGTGGCACCACCAGATCTGATTTAGGAGACAAGAGAGGCGCGGTCAATGACTTTGATAATGCGATCATGCTAAATCCTTCCTATGCTGATGCTTACCATAACCGTGGCACCGCCAGATCGGCATTAGGCGACAAAAGAGGTGCTGTGAGCGACTTCGACAAAGCAATTGAACTAAATCCGAACTATGCAAGAGCTTACTTCAACCGTGGCAATGCCAAATTCGCCTTAGGAGACAAAAAAGGCGCTGGTGATGACCACGACAAAGCCATCAAGCTCAATCCTGATCTTGCGAAATTAAGATAATCAATTCACATGTTGTTCAACGCTTAAGTTCTGGCAGGTTGATGGCTTTTTCGGACAGGCCAGATAATAGATATTATGGTTCATCAACCTCGATTTTAAATCGGAAAGTCTTGCTACACAACGGTTTTCAGATTCGAATTTTTTGGCGTTTTTGAGAGTTATTCGCTCACAGTCAGATAATCCCTCATCCCATGCCACTTTTGGGGTACTCTCACGCCTTGGGCAATACTCTAGCGTTGGTGGCAGTATAATTGCGACGATGTAACTTCTGGTGTGACATGTATCGAACCAAATTATCATTGTTGATGATTGTTCTCGTCCTGATGGCTTTGTCTTTTGAAGCTCCAGCTATAGCTGACTGGGAAACAGCAAAAGCTTTTTTTGATCGCGGAAATGTCTTGTTTAATCAAGGAGACAAAAAGGGCGCTATTTCCAACTACAGCCGCGCCATAAAGATGGATCCTACGATTCCAGGGGCTTATTACAATCGCGGTGTCTGCAAAGGACGTTTGGGTGATTGGAAGGATGCGATAAGCGACTACAATGAGGCAATTCGGCTTAAACCAAGTTTTCCAAGCGCTTTTTTCAATCGTGGCGCAGCTAAAGCCTCAATGGGTGATTGCAAAGGCGCTATCGAAGATTACAATTCTGCGATCAAGATTAATCCTAACGACTCGGAAGCCTTTTACAATCGGGGTGTTCAAAAAAGAGACTACTTGGGAGATCAGAAGGGAGCAGCCAATGATTTCAGCATGGCAATAAAACTAAATCCTAAGGAACCGGATGCTTACTACAGTCGTGGCTGTATTCGGGCAGCTTCTGGAGATAAAAACGGCGCTGTCGATGACTACAATCAGGCAATCAAGCTTAATCCGAACTATACGAACGCTTACTATAATCGTGGCATCATTAGGTTTTCTTCTGGAGATAACAGGGGCGCGCTCGATGACTACAGCCAAGCCATCAAGCTTAATCCGAATTATGCATCTGCCTATTTCAATCGCCGCCTGGTAAGGAAAGCCATGGGTGATAAACAAGGATCTGTGGAGGACTACAACCAGGCAATCAAGCTTAAGCCTAGCCTGGCGGAATGACTGGCGAAATGAAGATAATAAATTCAAATGTTATTCAAGATCGACAATCCATCTAAGCATTTCATTCATTTTTCTAAATCGCCGCTCGTCGAGTTGTCGTGCAAATTGCAATTTGCCGATGCCCATTTTGAAGATATTTCCGAACTATTCGAAACATTGAACCTTCTGGCCAATACCTTCAACGCCAAACCTAAAGTGTACAAACGTTTTGGTCCAGAAATAATTCTCTTGGAAAACACAAGGGAGCTGAAATGTCATGACGAGATGCATTTCATCAGTCAACGAGATGGTTTCACTGTCAAGATCATTTTGAGTGCTCCTTCTTTCGAAATTATCATTGCTCTAGCTGACGGTCGAGGACAGATCGAAAATCCGTCCCAATGGTCAACATGGGACAAGGAATTCGGACTCTTCTTGAACTTGTGGGATACGAAGGAGCTTCAACGGATGAGCCTGCGCTTTAAAGACGAATTTCGTTTTGCTCAACCAGTAACCGCCGCAGAAATTCCACTCTATTTCAATGCTTTTAAAGTTAGCTTTGACTTGCCAAATTGGTTCCTCACATATAGTCAAATGAAGATCGACAATCGACCAAGCCACGTTAGTACTAAATTTCAAACCACCATGAGTTACATGAGTTGGGCGTTCCCATTAACAGGGCAATTCGATAGATTAGATGACTCAGCGTTCGCATTGTCTTACGAGATAGTCTGCGATCAGGCGCAGGAATATTTAAAACATCAATACTCAAATGAAAAACTGATCAATGAAAAAGCTGAGCTTAACAATAAGAGATTACGGCGGGATCTTCTCAACCAAATGCGGTTTCTATCTTACGTAGCATTTCATTGTTCAATTACTGATCGCACGAGGCAGTCCTTGTCACCGACTTAGTCGATGTCTTCTACTACTAAATCACCAATAGATACTCGAACTGCTTTTACAATTTGCTGCATAATCTCGTCACTCAATGGCTGTCCGAGCGGTCCGTCATGAAGTAGGCTCTTATCCAAAGTGAAAAGTTCGGCGCAAGCCGCCTTCGAATTTTCCAATATGCCACCCTGTCCCTTGTGAATATCTACGTGAGTGTGGTGAGGCTTAGCTTTTGAATATGTCGGCACCACAAGAATATGAGACGCGCGCCTGTTGCGGCCATTCGTTGACAACACAATGGCTGTGCGCGGTTGATGAGGATCAAACGGCTTGTTCGGATTCTTGACCCACCAGATTTCGCCGCGCTTTGGTTCATTCACTTTCCCATACCTTTGTCACGCTAGCATCGCGGATCTCGCTCCAGTCTTGAGCCTCGGCATTATCAAGCTTTTGACTTGAGTAGTACTTCTCGTCTTCTGATTCAAGATATTGCCGATACCACAACAACAGCGCCTCCTCAACAACTGAACTTCGCGACTCATGCTTGGCTGCCGCGCACTTATCAATTGCGCTTACCAAGGATGGATCTACCGATACAGATATTTTCTTGTCAGCCATGAGAGTGCTCCCCTCTACTCCGAACTCCGAACTCCGAACTCCGAATACTTCTTCTCAATCAATAGAATAGCAGATTTTGCGCGAATGGTCGTACTATTCGCGCAAAATCTTCGCCTACAATTAGACAAAAAGAGTATGACCTGCTACCATAAAAATGGTAGGAGTAAATACTCCTACTAAATCGGCAAAAGCCGCAAGAAAGGAGCTAGAAATGAGTCTATTCACCATCCTCAAAAATCTATTCACTCAATCGCATTACGTACATAACAGCGCTGGACAAGTCGTTGGCACCGCCGAAAAGACAAGTTCCAGCTCGTATCAAGTGCAAACAGGTAGTCACTCCGGCAATTTGGTCTCAACCCAAAATCATACGTACCAAGACACGATGAGCGGAAAAACCTACACAAAAAACCCATACTCTGGAGGCTTTCACTCCACAGGCTCATCGAGCTACGGCTCGAAAAGGACAAGTTCAAGCTACGGTTCGAAAAACTTCGGAAGTCCCAGTCACAGTAGTCCTTATCGACCAGGTGGGGTCAAGGTCTATACTCCGAATTGGGGACGAACTGGAAGCAGTGGTCGTCGGAAGTAGATAAGTCAGGAGAGGAGGCGCAAGCCTCCTCTCCTAATTAGAGCCTTCTTCGCCTGAGTTATTCTACGTCGTCGATCACAAACGGCTCTTATGTCGCCTCCTGGCTTGGCTCCCCTTCGCCCTCTTCCTTCAAGTAAGCTTGTGCGAAGTTTTCCGCCCATTCATTCGTTTGATTCATAAACGCCGTTTTCTCCTCGGCTGTAGGCGTCTGTGCTGAAACCATCAGCTTTGTCACGTCCGCACAAAATCCAACTGACATACCTGCCAGAAATTGCGCTTTCCCGGCTGCCAATGCTGTTTTTATGCTTAACTTCTCCAATCGGTCTATGCGATTCAGTATCTCAACCTTGCCTGACTTCTCACTAGCCAAGCCGGATAGGATAAGCTCACGTACAACGTCCGAGACTTTTTGCTTGCGCTCCTGAGCGAGCTTATCTAGCTGTTCAAGCACTTCTTCAGGCAATCTCACACTTACGCTACTGCTCGTCATACTTTACCATCGCCCCCACTCGTCACGTTCAAACGGGCTTCTATCCCGCTCTCGCTTCTTCTCCCGTTCCTTCGCCTGCTCTTTTTCCTTCGCTTCTTTGTTCTTTTCTATCGCCTTCTCTATCTTCTCCCGTGCCTCTCTGTCCCGTTCTTCTTGTGACTTGATCTCCCACGGCATTCGGATTTTCTCTGCGATTTTTCTATCTTTTTCCTTCTCGTCAAGCCCGCGCTTGGAGTCCTCCAGCGCGTCTCTGTTCTCTTTCAAGTAGTCGCGGTTTCTGTCATCCAGCACTATCGAGCGCACTATCTCTGATGCTATCGCCGCCTCTGACATGAATAGCCCAATTATCGGATTTCTCATCATGTGCTCTTGCATCGGATCGATAACCCGCCCGCCCTCTTGAGCCTTCAGATCTTCCATCGTCTTGCTTCGCTCAAACTTCTTGTGAGTTGCTTCTATCGTCTTCTCAAGTGCTCCACTCCATCGCTCCCTGTCTCGGTTTTCCATCCAACCGCGTAACTTCTGATAGTCCGCAAACGGTAAGCGCTCGTCGCTGTCACGCAGCTTATTAGCCAGTCCTGCCAGCTTTTCGTAATCGTCTTTTTTGCTGTACTTGTTGCCTTGAAACTCAAAAGTGTCTCTGTCCTTGCCGCTCTTCTTCGCCTCTTCTTTCGGCGGTTGCTCTTGCTCTCTATCGCCTAGCCGCTCCTTGTCTTTGATCCAGCCTGATAGCTTTCTGTATTCGTCCTTTGGCAGACGCTCTTCATAGTTGTCCCACAGGTACTCATTCAAGTCCCGCAATTCCTTGAGGCTGTTGGCTCTCGACCATTCCTTACCCGCTGCTTCTACCGTGTCCTGGTGGTATGGCCGCTCCGGTTCCTCGCGTTTCTTTTCCGGCTCGCGCTCCTTCTGGTCCTGCTTTTCCTTCCATTCCTTGTACGGCTCTAGCTGCTCTCGGACAATCTTATGATGCATCCAGGGCAACTCCAGACCGTCCCTGATTCGCTCTTGCTTAGCCGTTTCTCGCTCTCTTGTCCGCTCTGCTCGCCTTTCTTTTTCTCGGTCTTCCCGCTCTCGTTTGGAGCGCTCTAATTCTCGCGGGTGCCATCTTTCCAGATATCTATCACCGTACTCTTTGACCTTGTCTATGTCCTTTAGATCAATTCTCACTTCTCTGTCGTTGCTGTCCCTGCCCAGTACAACAACGTGTATGTGATGGTGCTCAGTGTTGTTGTGCTCCACTGCAAACCACTTCAAATCTAAACCTTTGTCCCGGCCTAGGTTCTCCATCACTTCCCGCGTAAACGCTTTTTTGTCCTGCGGGTTTATCTCCGGTGCAAGTGTCAACTTGTGCACTACTACCCGGCTGTCGCCTAGTTCTTTGATCGCTTCTCGCATTTCTCGCGCGTCTATCCGGTCCTCTTTGTCGCTGAACATCTCCCGCCCGCCTTGCTCTCGGTCTGGTCCTGGACGATGTTGAATGTATTTGACGTGTGCTAACGCTTTGCCAATCGACGCCACCTTGGCGCCGCTTCCGTGTCCTCTACCGGCTATGTATTTGTGCCTCACTACAATCACGGCGATCCTTTTACCTTCTTTTTCATCGCTTCCACTACTTCCCGCTCATCGTCCTGCACCCTCCTGGCGTGCTTCTGTTTCGCCGTATTGGCTGCTGCCTCGAAAGCTGATTTCCCTTCTTTTGTTCCGCTCATGCTGTTGTACGTCAGCTCGTAAACGGTGCCTATCTGCCTCCCTTGCCTGGCTAGCATCGCGCATATCCGATTAGTCATCCCCTGGATTTCTAGGGCTACTGCCGTCTCCCTCGGCTCGTTCTTAAGCTGCTCTTGATTCTCCAGATACCAGAGCACTGCCTCTCTTACCACCTCTGACTTGGTCTTCTTCTCCAGCTTGGCCAGGTCGCTCACTCTTTGAAAATCTTCGCGCCTCACTTTTGTCTCTAGCTTTGGCTTGAATTCTCGTTTTTTGGCCTCTCTCATATAGCCGATACCTCTCTTATCATCTATACTGCCATTATACAGATGAGCCGTAAATGAATATGGCTGCCGAGTTTGAGCCGATGTGTAGACGCCTATTCTTGGCACTGCTCACGAATGTGAGCCAGTGCTTTCATCTTGCCTTACGGCTCCCACGGTGAAAGGGGGAGATCGTACCTCATATGGTACTACCTGCGGTCGTCTACAGCGACGGATGTAATCGGCGGCACATTAGCGGCACACTAGCGCACAAATCTGCATACAGCCCATCAGTTGGCACTTTTAGCGTACTCTACTTCCTTGGTCGCTCCTAGCGACAAATGATGCTAATTGCCTAGATTGGCTTGCTGCACCTGTCTACATTTTGGTGGTCCTCTTACATCAAGACCAAGGAGAATCCCTAAATGCCTATCTGGCAACTGTCTACATCCACCGCATGCCTCATTTTTTGGCGCCTGAGTGACAATCGAAACCATGAAAACCCTTACACAGCACTGTAGACAAGCTGATGTAATCTCGGGAGCACGAGCGGTAGGTTGATGTAAGGAAATCTCGAAACACTTACCCAGCCAACAACGATCCCTTACATCAACAAGGGCAACTCCAGATGATGGTTTCTCGATCAGCGAAAATTCATCTAACAATCTCGATGAATAGCCTTGCTTGCTTGTTGTCAAGAATTTAGAATTGGTAGTGTCGGAGGCTGTCTTTTTCTTTTTGCATTTCGCCTCAAAGGAAGCCAGGGCAACGACTATAGAAGCTTCGCCCGCTCGCTCTTTGATACCACCTGCGATGGCACTAGTATAACAGACAAACCCGTCAGCATGTTCTAAGCCGCTGCTGCTGCTCCCCACTTGCCGGTGTTGGCTTGCTCCGAGCCCCAATAGAAAAATCCCGCCGAGGATTAAATGGGAGGGGCCCGCGCGCAGCGTGGGAGGGACACCGTTTATGCCGCAGGCGTTCCCTAAACCCTCCAAGCCAGTGCTTGACCCCGTAGCTAAACTGAGAGGCGTAGACGGCGAGCGAGTGATGGTAAGTTCACTTGCCGTTAGTCGTTCGCCGTCGCCCGACTCCAGAAAAGCGAAGGGAGTCAAGCACCAAGCCGAGTTGGCAACGAGGCGCATTCTCGCGGACGCGAGGGGCGGGCAGGGGGGAGCGTCTGCGGAGCAAAGCGGAGCAGCCTGTTCTAGTTCTGCTGCTGGGTCAGACTCCTCAGAAGCTATAAAAATTTCGGGGGCCGGAATCGGAGCTAGTCGACCAGGTAGATCAGTTTGCCCTGAGTCACCCACAAGGACCGGAGTTAAAAAATTTTTTTCCGAACCAGGACAAGACCCCCCCACCCCAGGGGCACTATCCAGGGTGCCTATATGATCTAGAAAAGGGTTCTGCTCGCCTGCGGCCCTTGGCAATGCCACTACGGGTGATATCTTCCAGATATCCAAATGGCGCTTAACCGTGTGGTAACTGCAAGCCGTGAGCCGCATTAGTTGCCGACAACTTACCCGACGCTCTTGCTTGATCAAAAGCTCAAGGGCCACCCGGATTTTTTCTCGGGCTCGTGCTTCGCGGCCGTCGTTGCCCTTTTTTAGGTCGTCAGAGGTCCAGGTGCGCCCCGTCGATTTGGACAGGGCCATTAGGCGCTCTATTGAATTCTCTGTGAGCATGTAGGGTATTCGTACCTGGAATGCTCCAGAGGGGCGCCGCCACTTCACAGCCCGCCTGATCTGCGCCTCTACCTTGTGCCAGTTGCCCCGATTTATGTGATTACAGAACCCATTATGCTTTTCCCTCAACCATGCCAGAATCAGCCGGTAGCGCGGCTCGTCGTTCCACTCTCCTGGCAGTGCCGGCACGCCGGCGGCGCCAGCTAAATTATCGCCATGCCACAAATAGTGCTCAACTGCCAGGATCGCATCATGGCGCTGCCCTGTCTCGCTTAAGCCTTCCTGCCAGTATTGGCGCCCATCTTGATATTTCTCAGGAAGGAGCTTGTAAGTCCAAAGACCGTCAAAACCCTCAGGGCTGATGGCTTCTGCATGCGCCTGGGGGCTCGCGCCCTGGCTGACTTGCTTAGCCTTTAACTGGCTTTCTATGCGGTTCTTCGCTTCGCTCCAATTTCTTTTGTTTTCTTGCAGGTCATTGATGAAGGCGGCTAGCGCCTCGTCTTTACTCAATTCTTCGCGTCGCTGGGTTACGTTACCGCTGTCATCTAACCAGGCAAAACCACGCTGTAACGGCAGCCTCAACCCCATTTTACTTGGGAAAATTTCCAGCGTGCCATTACGGATCTCGTAGCCCAGCCCGTACAGCCATTTTTGCAAAGTCTCTCTTAGGTCGCTGCTGTCGGTCCACTCATCCAGAAAGATGTAAATGTGCCAGCCGCCTGACTCGCTCGATTGATAAAGCGTTGCTGTCAATCCGACTGCAGCTAATTCCGCCTGCAGTTTTTGAAGTTCGGCCGCCTGGTGGTATTTGCTTCCATTGTCTATGTCGAAGACAGCAAAACTAGTTTGATCGCCCCAGCGCAGTCCATAGAGGTTTTTTTCTTCCCCCGCGACGGCACTCAGGATCGTCTCATCAGGGATAGGCCAGTGCTTGCTTACCGTCGTCCAGGCCTTGATGCCCGGCGGCCGCAATATGCCTTGTACGCGATTTGGATACAACGACAGATATTCTTGAGCCACCGCCCGCGGTGCTGGCTCAATATTAAATCTTTTAGCTAACTCTTGATCCTGAAGTCTCGAAAGCCCTTCTAGGACCGCTATTGCTCCGGTCGTCTTTGCTCCTTGCCCTTTTGCAAGCAAGCTTGACTGACCGCCTTATCCCTAGTATTCTTTCTCTCATGTCCCGGGGAAATCCGCCAAGAAAAACCCGAAACAAAAATTGAATATGAATTTGCTAGGGCGAAGACGAAAGTCTTTGCTTTTGCGCATTAGGGCAGCCGTCTAGGCTGTCTTTTGTTTTTAGCTGCTATATTCCTTCGATATTCTTTGCATAACAGCACCATATATGGTGGCAGTTTACGCCATCGAAATTATATGATCGATAAAGAGAAAATACTAGCGTCCAATAAACCAAGAATAGAAACGCCGCCACCATCCAGGCTTATGTTGGCTGTCGGCTAAAAGTTTGATTTTCTCTTGCGAAGACTCGAATTGAGCTTGCAGATACCCATTACGCATGATGAGAGCTTCTATCTTTGCGTCTTTTTCTTTCAGTAAATTCCAAAGGCGGTCATTGTCGGCAGAGGTCGCGACACTGTTGGCGCTTGTCGGCAAACCGTCGGCATTTGTCGCGACAGTGTCGACACTTGTCGTCAACCAAATTACTAGCCGTCCAGTCTCATCGGTTTTAGACTGTAATTTCCCCTGCTTAGCATAGCGCTGGATCGTTCGCTCTGACTTACAGAGCGCAGTCGCGGCAGCTATCACCGATACCCAATTACCAACGTCGGCATCTGTCACATGCATGTCGGCAAATGACGCGACGCTGTCGGCGGATGTCGGCACTTCTGCAAACAGATCTTCAAGTCCTTCAGTTGAAGC
>JAIETF010000019.1 GCA_019745415.1 Candidatus Obscuribacterales bacterium
TGAAGATAGAATTGTTACCGGCAACCAACACTTAAGGAAGCAATGGCATTCACTCCGGTTAGTTTTGAAGATTTCGATCCGGCTCACCTCTATTGCATGCCGCTTGGCGGGCAGAACGAACTGGGTCTGGTTTCTTGGGCTTTTGTCCATCAGTCGAAAATTTTGCTTGTTGATGCCGGGGCTGCTTATCCGGCTTTCGATTTGCCTGGAGTAGACCTTTTATTGCCTAATACAGCCTTTCTCGACGCCAATCAAGACAAGATTATTGGTCTTGCTCTCACCAATGGGCATGAAGAGCACTTAGGCGCCTTTGCTTATTTTATGAAGCACCTTTCCATACCCCGCATAATGGGACCTCGTTTTGTCGGGCACCTGATTAGACAGGAAATTTTCGATCTTTATGGGCAAGGACATTTAGACCAGAGCCAGTTGTCTTTCGAAGAGGTGAATGGACAAACCCTCAAGGTTGGACCTTTCTTACTTGAATGGATAGCCGGTAATAATTCTATATACGATGCTTATTGTCTAAAGATAAGCACTCAGGCCGGCACAGTGCTCTATACATCGGGCTTCAAGCTCGAGCAGACCCCGCTAGATGGTGTCATGCTCGATATCGGTCGTCTGGCTGCTTGCGGCGATGAAGGTGTGATGCTTCTTATCTCTTCTTCGGTAAATGTAGAGGAAGGGGGCTATTCTGTATCAGAGAAAACAGTCTTGCGCAGCATTGAGAAGATTTCGCAAAGCGCCGAAGGTCGATTGATAGTGGTTATGCCTGCCACGAATACGCATAGACTCAAGGTTTTGTTTGAAGTGGCCAGGCGTACCGGGCGCAAGGTCTTTCTGCAAAGTCCGACCTTACACAAGGTGGCGGTCAGTGCAGCCATCTCTGGTTATCTTACCTACGATCGCAATATCGAAGGCGAAGCAGACAAATTGGCAGTAACCGAAGATCGTCAGGTCCTAATTCTAGAGAGCAGCAAAGAAGCTGATCCTATTGATGTACTACAAGCCATTAGTCGATGCGAACATCCTACAACTAGGCTTAAAGTCGGCGATACTATCGTTTTTTCTTCCGATGTGGTGCCTGGCCAAGTTCGCAGGATGGCTCATATTCTTGACGAACTTCTCGCCTTATCGGTGCCTTGCTATTACGGTAATCGGCAAGGAGTCAATGTCTCCAGATATGGTGCCCGGGAAGAGCTGAAGCTGATGCTTTCCATAACCAAACCGAGATATTTTGCCCCGGCTATGGGTGAGTCTAGGCATATAGTGCAGCACGGAAACTTAGGCGAGTTCTTCAACTTAAGTACAGACGAGATTTTTAATTTGCAGAACGGTGATGTTTTAGAGATGAAGAATGGTTATGTCAGGACCTTTGGTCGTATTGAAGCTGAGCCGATTCTCTTTAACTGCGATCAAGGTGAGAGAGTAACTACAGCTTCAATCAAAGAAAGACAAGCTCTTTCGGTAGAAGGTTTTATGACTCTGGGCTTGACCTTGGGGCTTGATGGTAAGCTGCTTTCCGGTCCCAATCTCAGTTGCGGCGCCTCTGGTTTTTTGTTGAGTGATGAATGGCCCGATGTGCGGCAAGAGATAGAGGCCGCTGCTCGCGCTGCTGTTTCTAAAGTTGTGCAAGAGCGCATCAATGACGAACGTGATTCCGGGCCATATATGCGCTCCGCCGTGCGGGAGGCTGTGGTGAAAGTTTTGCGCAATCGTATGGGAGCGAAGACCACGGTGCAGGTTCAGATACACCAAGTTGCCAACTAAAGTGAAGCTCTCTAAACAGACCGGAAAAATTCTATAGACCTAAAGAACTCTATAGAGTCTCAAAAGACATCTTACCAGCCGCCCTGAATCAAGATTGCATTGCTATCGTCCATAGTTAATTGCAATACTTCGCCTGCCTTTACTTTCACTGGTTCCTGCCAGTAATAGATCAGACCGGCCACTTTATGTTCGCCTGTAACCCACCACTCGCCTTCGCCTAGCTCGCATTGCGATTCGAAAGCAAAAATCTTGTTGTCCTTGGTGAGCGCCCTCAGCTTAAGTGGAACCGGCTCAAGACCGTGTTTGAGAGCTTCCATCTCTTCATCTTTATGGTTGTCTTCATAGTCTTGCAGGGCTTTCATATACTTAAGCTTGCGTTTCGCTTCGATTTCGTTGAGCCGCAAGATTTCGGGCTTGATATATTTGACCATGTCTTTGCTAAAGCTGTAAGCACCCACCATAAGCTTGGGCGTGCTCAAGCCCGAGGTCTTGAGGGCATTGCGATAAGCATATTGCCAACGCCAACCACCGGGTGGATAAGGTTTTTCCAGTGAAACTCGGTTGGAATAACCTGTGCCGAGAAGCATGCTCTTGATCACGGGATCTTTATCTGGAAGTGGTTCTATTTGTGTGACTAGTTTGGGGGGTTTGACCATATAGGGAAAGATAGTGAACCTGGTGCGGGGCTCTTTCATCTGCGGCACTATCACTTTGACTTTCACTTTAGCTTTCGCTTTCGGCTGCTCTTCCTCCGGCGGTAGGGCTTCCGGTGAAGCCTGCGAATTTATCTCGCTTGGGCTGTCGGCTGCACTAGCTCCCAGGCAGGTAACGAGCAAGACCGGCAGAAAAACCAGAGCAAGGCCTCTCAGTGTTTCTTTAATTTGGATACTGGTCATTTTTTTTGCAGTGTTCCTCAGTCGAGCGCTTTATAGTTTTCAGGCAAGCCGAAATTATAGAGTCGATCGAAAGTCTCACGGGCGCCTTCCTCGCCCCTCTTGGGTTTAGAGCCGGCCACCAACTCTACCAACCTTTGCCAGCTTACATTCTTAAACACGCTCAGGTCTTCGTTGGCTTTGCGATCTCTTTCAGATTCCATTACCGAAAGAACTGCTTCGCAGGGCAGGCGGTTGAACATATCGACGCAACGACTGTCGAAATGGTTTCCTTTACCCGAATCAAGTATTTCAGAAACTTTTACTATGGGCATACGGTTGCGGTAGTGGCGTACCGAGGTCAAAGCATCAAAGACATCGGCCACGGCAATGATTCTAGACAGAAAAGGAATTTCCTCTCCTTTGAGACCACGGTAATAACCAGTGCCGTCCAGCTTTTCATGGTGACAGCTGGCTACATAGGGTACGGCAGCCAGACGTTTGGTGAAGGGTAGATTAATGAGCAATTCATAGGTAATGCTGGCGTGCTTTTGCACTGTGGCGTACTCTTCAGGGGACAGGCGTCCGTCTTTCCAGAGAATTTGTTCAGGCACGCCGATTTTGCCATAGTCGTGCATCATGGCCGAATAGCGCAGTACATCTAATTCTTGCGAAACCACATCGAGCGAATTGCCCAGTAAGAGACTGTAATTCGTCACCCGCACCGAATGTCCAGCAGTGAGAGGATCTCTTTTATCGATTGTTTGGGCAAGTACTTCTAAAGTCTTGTCGACAAAGCGTTCGATCTCTGCATAGGCTTGCGCTTGTTCTATTAGACCTGAGGCGACGGCGGTCAAGGCTTCGAGCCAGTCTTCGTCTTCCGAGGTAAAAGGCCCGGACAATTTATTCAAAACCTGGAAGACGCCGATAACTGCTCCTTCACGGTTACGCATCGGCACACAAAGAACGCTTCTCGTCTTATAGCCGGTTTGCTTGTCAACGGCAGGGTCGAAGCGTTCATCTTTATAGGCATCTGGAATATTGATGATTTTGCCGCTGCGGGCGCAGTGGCTGACTATGGCTGTGCTGG
Organism: Candidatus Obscuribacterales bacterium; assembly: GCA_019745415.1. Classification (GTDB taxonomy): domain Bacteria; phylum Cyanobacteriota; class Vampirovibrionia; order Obscuribacterales; family Obscuribacteraceae; genus Obscuribacter. The sequence goes on from JAIETF010000019.1 coordinate 3,733, forward strand.
TCAGGGGAATGCGGATAGTGCGCACACCCACTAGGCCTTGTGCCACCTGAGTCCATAGTTCGGCTTTATCTGCATCGAGCACGAATACCGAGCAGCGGTCGCATTTGACAATGGCTTGGGTTTCGCGAGTGATTGTTTCAAGCAAAGAATCAAGCTTGCGTTCGGTGGCCATTGCCTTTACCACTCGGTAAAGACCGCTTAGGGGTCTCAGTCGGTCAAGCTCTTCTTGAATGCGCAAAGACTTGATTTCACGCTCAATTAGATTGATTTCGCGTTTGTTGAGATCTTCTTCGAATTGCTTGAGGTCAATTAGGGCGCGCCCTTGCGGCTTAGCGTCGCAATCGCCCGAGCCGCCATGGCTGTGTCCATGACTGTGTCCACTCTGGGATTGTCCACCCGGGGTCCCTTTCACCATATCTCTCGCTCCGCCAAAAATCAGTTTCTACGATTGTAACAGTAGCCAGCTTTTGGCTGTGTTGTCCAGCTAACTTAGCTGCTTATTCTTGTGCTTGCAAGGAAGCCGGATACTTGGGAGCCTCCAAGCGGCGCCAGATCAAAAGATAGGCCCTTCCAATCACACGTCTCTGGTCTAAGAAACCCCAAACGTGACTGTCTTCAGAGTTGTTTCGGTTGTCGCCCATCATAAAGAGATGACCGGCCGGAACAATAATCGGATCCATCTGTTTCTTGGGGTCTGCCTCGGCCATGATCAGCTGGTGTTGGGCGTTGGCACCTCTAATGTCGCCCATGACAGTCAAGTTATAGGCGGGCGGTTCCTTTACATAGGCTGATTCGTCAAGCAATTGCTGGTTGATATAGACTCCTTGACCGGCTTGCACTCTGATCTGATCACCCGGTATGCCTATCACTCTCTTGATGAAAGCTGGATCATTCGGAAAACAAGGCAGACCCGTCAGCCTGCCCATTATGTGCAGGGGATCATTGGAAAGATCTTGCCCGCCCATTTCTTCTTTAGGCGGGTAGAAGACCAAGATGTCCCCTCTCTCTATTTTCTTACCTAGGTGTCCTGAAATCTTCTCAACGATGAGGCGGTCATTGATTTGCAGGGTAGGCTCCATCGAACTGGAAGGAATGTAGCGGGCTTCGGCTATGCCCCAGCGTATGGCGATCAGCAAAGCCAGGGTAACAACTACCAGTTCTAATGCTTCTTTGATAAAACCGACGATAGCATTGCCGGATGCTGGCTTTTCGGTCTGAGGGGGCGCTTGCGAGGTCAATGTCGGTCCCTTTTTGTTGCTTCTTGTTCTTAGATGATTCTTGGTTCGTTGTCGAAAGAGCTAGTCTTAAACAGTCAAAACTTTTTGTCTAGCACCGACGCATTCTTTAAGAGCGTCGGCAAAGGCATCAAGTTCACTCTGCTCATTCATCTCGGTAACAGCTATTAAGACACAGTCTTTCAGTTCTTGCTCCAAATAGAATTTGCTTACAGCAATGCCTCCGAGAATTCCCCGTTCCTGCAGTTTCTTTAGAACGCTTTCACTGTTTTCAATTTTGACCAAGAATTCGTTGAAGAACGGTTTGTCGAAAACAGCGCTCACTCCACCGATCTGACAAAGTTTTTCCTGCAGATAGTGGGCGCGGGTGACGCTAATCTCGCAAAGTTCGCTCAGTCCCTTGGGACCCATACAACTAAGATAGACCAGCATAGCCAGTGCATTTAGTGCTTGGTTGGTGCAAATATTAGATGTGGCTTTGGCGCGACGAATATGCTGCTCGCGAGTTTGCAGGGTAAGAGTAAAGGCTCTCTGTCCGCGGTTATCTGTGGTCACACCGGCGAGGCGACCCGGCAGTTGTCTGATGTAGTCATTGCGACAAGCCATGTAGCCGGCCGAAGGTCCGCCGAAACTGAGAAAGTTGCCGCAGCTTTGCGCATCGCCGACAACAATATCAGCGCCTAGATCGCCCGGAGCTTTCAGAACGCCGAGGCTTATCGGGTCGGTAACCACCAAAAGCAAGGCACCAATCTCTTTACAAGCTTTACTGAGAGCATCTAGATCTTCTATGACGCCGAAATAGTTAGTGTATTGCACCGCTACACAGGCTATATCTTGACCCTTGAGCGCTTTGATTTCGTCTACGTTTGTCGCCCCGGCTTTGGCGCCGGAGAGCGTATTCTTCAGTTCGATATAGGGCAGGTCGCAAGAGTCGGCATAGGTCTTGCAAACCATTTTATATTCTGGGTTGACTAGGGGGGAGAGGACAATCGCCTTTTTATTTGATAGCCTCACCGCCATGTAGGCTGCTTCAGCAAGCGCTGTCGGTCCATCGTACATCGAGGCATTAGCTACTTCCATGCCTGTCAATAGACAGATAGCGGTTTGGAATTCGTAGATAGCCTGCAAGCTACCTTGCGATACTTCCGGTTGATAAGGGGTGTAGGCGGTGGCGAACTCAGAGCGCGAAACGATGGATGAGACCGCGGCTGGGACAAAACGGCGATAACTGCCGCCGCCCAAAAACGATATTTGTTCCGATATCGGTTTGTTTTTTGCAGAAAGCTGCTTGACTTTTCTGGTCAGCTCGAGCTCAGAAAGACCATTCTCTAGAGCCAGTGGCTTTGCCCGTACATTGTCTGGAATATGGCTGAGAAGTTCTTCGAAAGTTCTCACACCGATTTCCTTGAGCATTTCCTCTCTATCTTGAGGAGTGGCTGGCAGATAAGCAAAGTTCAATCTAGGTTCGCTGGCAGGCATTTCTATTCCTCTGACAATCTATGGCTATAAGTTTAGCGGCAATGAGGCGAGTTTTCTTTCTATTCTGTTAAGCTTGCCCCATGAGTGAGAATTTGCGCTTTGTTTTCGGGCTTGGCAATCCTGGTCAACAGTATGAAAGAACTCGCCACAATGCTGGGTTTCTATTTATAGACCGCTTGGGCACTACACTCGGTGCTGAGTTTCGCGATTCCAAAGACTTGGAATGTCAATACGCTAGAAAGAAGATAGTACGAGGTGGTCGCAGCCTCGACCTGGTTTTGGTCAAGCCTCTCACTTATATGAATCTTTCGGGAATCTGTTTTCAGAAGGTGGTGCGCTTTTTCAAGGGCAAGCCTGAGAACTCTATTGTCGTTCATGATGATGTCAGTTTGCCCCTGGGCAAACTGCGCTTTCAGTCGGCAGGTGGAGCCGGTGGGCAGCATGGCATCGAATCGATTATTGCTGCCTTAGGCGGCAACAAAGCCTTCGATCGGTTAAAAGTAGGCGTTGGCCCTGATCCCGGCGGTGATAAGCGAGCGGCTTTCGTGCTTGCCAGGCTCTCTGAAAGTGAAATTGAGCTTCTCTCGCAAGTGCTTGCTGCAGGTGAAGAAGGTCTCATGTTGTGGCTTGATAGTGGAATCTTAAAAGCTGCCAATGCTTTCAATGGTTTGTCGATCGAGAGTCGCTAAACTTGGTCGGCAAAATTACTATCGGCGAAATCAATAATTGATCTACCGGTATCGAGAACGGTGCTTGGCAACTAGCGGCTGTCTCAAAAATAATTAATCTGGTTGCCAAATTGGTTTCAAATCAGTCCCTGATACGAGTCTGGAATTGGCATCCTGACAAGCTGTATTTAACTTGTTAATCGAACTGCTAGGTCTCTCTTCTATGCAGTGGCTATGCAATTGCTCTCCAATTGGTAAGTCGCCCCGTTAACGTTTGTATCAAAGAGGCGAGTATTCGCGGGAACCCGCCCAGCCACTGAAATAATTTTTGAGTGAAAACTCATGACCCTAGGGTGGGGAATGGGTGATGTCAGTAGCCTAGAATCTCTTCTGAGTTCTAGTTTTAAGCCTCAACTTTGAATCACTTTCAAGTTTGCTTCAAATTTGGTTCGAATTCGGTTCTCAGAAATGGCTTGAATCCCTCTAAAAGGAAATTCGTTAAGTGAGCAGTTTGGCACAAACCAGTTTGCTGGATCGGTTCTTTAGCCCGAAGGAAGGCAGCGCTAGCCGCAACTTCTTCCTCTCTGCGCTGTGGTGGTCGCTTCTCGGTATGGGAGCAGGAATGCTGGCGGCATCGGAATTTTCCATGCCCGACCTGATTCGCAACGTACCGCAGTTGTCGATGCCCCACCTGCGTATGTGGCACGTCAACGCAGTTGCGGTCGGATGGTTGTCGATGGGTTATGTCGGCTCCATGTTCCACATGATTCCGACGCTTTGCAAAAACAAGCTATACAGCGAGCGTCTGGGCAACTTCACCATGTGGGCTTGGAACTTGGTTATGACCGGGGCCTTCTGCACCTTGCTGAACGGCAATACCGAAGGTCGTGAATATGCCGAGCTCGGTGCCATCCTCGATACTCTCGTAGTAGTCGGGCTGGTGCTTACTGCTTTCAACCTATATATGACCATCGTCAACCGTAAAGTGAAAAAGCTTTATGTGAGCCTTTGGTACTTCCTCGGTTCGCTTTTCTGGTTCCCTCTGGTTTGGGTAATCGGACAACGTACTTTCGTTTCGCTGCCCGGCCTTAATGACGCCATCATCGGTTGGTTCTACGGACACAACATTCTTGGGATGTGGTTCACCACCGTCGGTGTCGGTATGATGTATTACCTGATTCCGCGATACACCAAAGCCCCTCTTTATAGTCATGGTCTTTCCATGTTGGGCTTCTGGGGTATCGCTCTTTTTTATGCGCCGACCGGTACCCACCACATCACCCAGTCTCCGGTACCTGAATGGCTGAAGGCGATCGCCATCATTTCGTCAATCTTCCTTCTCGTTCCGGTATTCACTGTTCTCACCAACTTCTTCATGTCGATGAAAGGTAAGTGGGGGCAGGTGGTCACCGACATGCCTCTGCGCTTCGCCGTTACATCTTGCATGTTCTACCTGGTCACTTGTACTCAGGGACCTTTCCAGGCTACTCGTTGGGTTAACTGGTATCTGCACTTCACCCAGTGGGTGGTAGGACACGCGCACTTGGCGCTGCTCGGTACCTTCTCTTTCATCCTTACCTCGGCTTTTTATTACAGTATGCCGAGATTGACTGGCAAGCAATGGCACTCCGAAGGCTTGATTCGCGCGCACTACTGGCTCAAGTTCCTGGGCTTCTTGCTGATGATGACTTCACTGACAACGGCCGGCTTGATTCAATCTGCCGGTTGGGCGATGGGTATGCCTGTCGACCAGTGGGGCTTGCAGATCAGACCTTACTGGTATCTGCGCACAGTGAGCGGCATCATGATCGTTCTGGGTCAAGCACTTTTTGCCTACAACGTCTATAAAACGCTATACACAAAGCCCAGTCTGGCAGATAGAAAAGCCAAGGCGGCTCGGGAGGTCAAAGTCTAATGTACGGTTACAGGCTTGGTGCAATAGGTATTGTCACCACCTTCTTCATCATCATTTTCTCCACAGTACTCATGCCGATGGTGCTTTTCCAACCTAAGGCAAGCGGACGTGGCAACGACTATAAGGCTATCGACCCTAAAATCGCCGATGCCGAGCGTGGTCGCAAAATCTATGTGAGAGAAGGTTGCTTCTATTGCCATACACAGTTCACTCGTATTCAAGACAGAGGCTATGGTCCTCTCGTTAAGGAAGGCGACTATGTGTTTGAGACTCCTCACCAGTTGGGCACAGCCCGTACTGGTCCAGACCTCACCAACGAAGGCGGCAGATTCCCCTCCGAATGGCAGAAGGCTCACTTGATTGCTCCCCGTGTGGTCAAACCCGGTTCGATCATGCCCAGCTTCAGCTACCTTTCTGAAGAAGACATGAATGACCTGGTCGCTTATATCCAAACCTTGGGTAACAAGCGTACAGTGACAACCTTCGTTCAAGCTCCCGACGAGTACTTGCTCACCACACCGCAAGGTCGTGGTCTGGCTGCTCGCAAGAGCGTCGATACCAATTCCGATGCCGCCGCTAACGCCGGTCGCGGTATTTACACTCAGAACTGCGCTGCCTGTCACGGTCTGGAAGGTCGCGGCAATGGTCCGAACGCAATCACCCTTGAGAAAAAGCCGCCGAACCTCACCCGCGACTACTACAAGCAATATCCTGATGAATTCTGGTATTACCGCATTTCTGAAGGTGTAGTCGGCACCCGCATGCCTCGCTTCCAAGAAATTCTTTCAGAAGAACAGCGCTGGTATTTGGTTGCCTACCTCAAGACTCTACCCAAAGAGCACGAAGAGACCGTGGATAGTCTCGATGACCTGAACGTTGCCGAGCCCATTCACCTGCCTAGACTGACTAGACAGCAGTGGGAACCTCACCACGGTAAGGAATAGATAGAAGTTCTAATCGTCTGATTCAGAAATTCAAATTATATGGAGTCATAACCATGTGCCCAAACTGCGTACTCAATCAAGCCGCCCTCGGAACCGGAATCTATATTGCCTTCGGTATCTGCGGAGTCTTCTTTCTGATTGCCATGGTGGGCATATGGTGGGCTTTCCGTAATGGCGAGTTTGAAGACCTCGAATCGGTCAAGTTCGATATGCTTGACGACGGTGAAGATGAGGTTTTGAGCAGAAAAGCGCGTGAAGCGGTGGAGAGACACCGTTCCATGCAAGCCTCGGGCGAAGCTTAAGCTACCGAATTAACGAGTAACGAAAGAGAATAGGTGAAAGCAATGGCTGAAGAAGTCAAAAACACAGAAGAAGAGCACTACGAAGTAGTCTCCGAGTATCGAATCGGAGAAGGAGCGCCGCCGCCCTTCCTGGTTATCAGTTTCATTCTCATCTTTATATACGCAGCAGTATCCTGGATTCCCTTCTTTGGTTATTAATAGGCAGATGGCACTTACTAAGGAAAATAAGTTGATTTCTCGACTCACATCGCCACAGGCGGTAAAAAGGGCACTAACCCTGGTTCTATCTCTTTCGCTCTTTCCGGTTGTCAGCGCTCTATCTGGATGCTCGGACAGTCAGGTTAATGTGAAGGCTGACAGCGCCCTGGTTTCGACCAAATCCACCGAAGGCAGTCACGAGCCAATCTGGCCTAACGACGATCCTTCCATTCCCGACGGCAAAGGCGTCTACGAGAAACAAAATTGCGCCTCTTGTCACGGCGTTGATGGTAAGCCTGTGGAAGGCAAGAGCAAAGTCGACTTCTCAGACAAAGCTTGGGCTCGTAAGCAAAAGCCTGTAGAGCAGTATGACTTCATCACTTTCGGCAAGAACAAAGCCGGTGAAGCAGTGGAGCACCCGGTGGTGCGCGACAAACTTCGTCCGAGCGAAATTTGGAACTTGGTCTTTTATGTGCGTTCGCTTTCGACACCGCCACTGACCGATGCCGAGATCGCTGAATTAGATCCGGTTTTTGGTGCCAACTGCGCTGTTTGTCACGGCAAGAAGGGCTACGGCAACGGTCCTCTTATGAAGGCCAACACTCTGCAACCTCTGCCCGCCAACTTCCAATCCTTCCCCCGCTTCTACGACCGTGACGATGAGACCCTTTGGGACCACATCGCCAACGGCATCAAATGGGAAGGTATGCCTAATTTCTTAGGCAAGGAAGACAAACGCAACAAGGCTAAGTTCGATGAGCCTTACATTTGGCGTATGGTTGGTTATATTCGCCATTTCCATGAAAGCAACAAAACCGAGATTGCCACCCGCGAGGCTGCTCAGAAAGAAGCGGCAGAGGAAGCAAAATCTCACTAGAATATTGAAGAACAATAGCTAAAGGGACAAATACAGGTAGAGAAAAATGACAGACGGCGTCAAACGAAGAGCCTTACTGAAGACGGTGGCAGC
>JAIETF010000068.1 GCA_019745415.1 Candidatus Obscuribacterales bacterium
GCCTGGATCTGATCGGCGTCCGCTTCCCGCTCCTTCTCCAGTCTCGCTATCGCCTCCAGCGCCCCATGAAACTGCCTCAAGGCGGCGGCTACTTCCTCTTTCGCCTTCTCTCTCTCTTCTTCGACTGCCTGCCCTGCCTCCTGCGAGGCTTCCCGCCAGGCCACCATGAAAGCGCTCTTTACCCGGTCCGGCATCTCGTTATTACTCAATTGCACCTTACTGGGCTTTGCCGTCTTCCACACCTCCAGGTGTTTGTAGATGGTCGTCAGACTCCCCCGCCCCAATGCCTCCAGAAGTGCCAGCGCCGTTACTTCTTTGCCCTCTGCCTCTAGCCGGTTCGCCACCTCAAATAGCTCGTCTTGCTCAATCACCGGACCTCTGCCCATCTTCAGCACCTCTCACCCCTCTCGACGCTCAAAATATACCACGATAATTACCGTAATTATCTTATTACGATTCTTATTATTATCATTATTACTACAGTTGCGCGTCACCTTCCGCCAAAAATCCCCCGAAACCCCCACCAGTCCACGCCGCCGCCCACCCTTGACGGAGTACTCATTTTTGAGTACAATTAAGGCGTCACCAGTCATCAGGAGCCCAATGGAGTTAGTCGGCGAAGACAGCCTTAAACACTTTGCTAAAAAGTTCTCCAGCGCCCGCCCTGGACTTGATCGCTGGCTCAAGCTCACCAAAGCCGCTCAGTGGAAGACCTTCCAGGACGTTAAAGCCACCTTCCCAGCTACCGACTACATCCCTCAAAACCAATACTGCTTTGACATCGGAGGCAACAACTACAGGCTTTTGACCGCTATCTCATTTCAACTTGGGGTGGTCACTGTCCTGGACTTCATGAGCCACGCCGATTACGACAAAAAGAAGCTCAACACTAGGTAGAGATAATCATGGATGCTAAATACTTGGAGCTGGTCGAGCAATTCCCTCTCCTTCCAATCACCAATAAAAATGAGCACAAAGCGGCAAAAGATATGGTCCTTCGCCTGACTGCCCGTGATGGAGAGCTTTCCCCGGTTGAAGTTGGCTACGCTAAAGTCTTGGTTCAGCTCATCCAATCCTATGAATCCGCCCTTGTCGGCAACTTCTTCGATGGCGTCACCGGCTCCGATGTCCTTGAATACCTGCTCAATGAGCACCAAATGACTCAAACCGATGCTGCCGACATTGCCGGGGTTTCAAAACAGAACTTGAACGATTTCCTCAAAGGTCGCCGCGGTCTGCCTAAAGATGCCCGCCTTCGCCTGGCCAAACACTTCAAGCTCGATGCCCATATCTTTGAGCTGTCCCGAGAATTGACCTCAGTTTGAAGCCAGGGGAGGACCCCGGCTTTTACTTCCGGCTCTCTCTCCAGACCATTGATAAATTCCCCCCGGCGTGGCATGCCGCAATGCCTGAATACCGGAGAGCACGGGCCCCGGTGTCAAGCTTTGCCAAGCAACCCGCAGGGCTTGAGCTTGATGCTGGGTGCTCTCTGGTTGGCTTTCTGCCAGGCATGAAACAACGGGGGCTACCTTGAACGAACCAACCCCGATAGTCACGGTACTCTCACAAGAGGGCAGTACACTGAGGTCATGCACGAACTTACTTGGCTCTATATCTTCATGCTCGCTCTTGAAGCCGAAAAACTCGGTAAGTTCGATCAGGCTGAGCGCCTTGAACGTCTGGCTCTCATCACCGCTTATAAAGCTGGCTTCGTTGACTCCCTGATCCAAAAGGGCAGTTTCACCACTCTCACCGAACAAGGGCAAATAAGTCTGAACTGAAATTTCTTCTTCTGGGGTTTCAGAACCAACAGCCGGAAGCAAAGAGCCTGACAAGCCCCCCTCGCCCCCCGCTATATATTCGCCTCCCGGGCTGCAAAGAAGATCCCTGTGCTTGGCAACAGTTTTGTGACAAGCCTTCGCCCTCCTGGCTACCTTCGATATGTCTATCTCTTGGTTCTCGGCTTCTAGCTGGGCCACGGCTACCGCTATCCGGTGCCGGGCGTCCTGGCTCCTCTCTATGTTCGCCTTCTCCAGCTCCTCTATCGTGAATAGCTTGCCGGTTTGTTTGTGGAGCCACTTCAGCCGCTTCAGTAACCTGTCTGTTAGTTGATAGGGTTCATATTGCTTCTGGTTCCGGCCTATTAGCGCCCTCTGGCTTGTCCACCATGCGGCCCTTTCTATGTCCGCCTCTATCTCCGACCACCGGCCCTTAATGACCTCTTCTGAGTGCCCGTTATGCTTCTCTATTAGCCACGCCTTAATTAGCTCCGCCCGCTTTCCTGCATTCCTTTGCAGTGGGAGCGCCCTTAACCCTCTCGCTTCATCCCCAAACCACAAATAATGCCCAACAGTAAGAATCGCGTCATGTCTCTGATTAGGCTCCGTTAGCCCGTCTTGCCAGTAGCGCTTTCCTCTTTGCCACTTCTCCCAGTCAATGCCCCTTTTGTACAGCCCCTCCAAACCCTCGATAGATACTGTGTTTTCACGCTCCTGGGCGCAGCCGGCAACGCCGGCGCCGGCATCACTTATTGCCCTCTCTATCAGGCTTCGGACTTCTCCCCAATTCCTCTTGTTTTCTTCCAGGTCGTTGTAGAAGAGCGCCAACGCTTGCCCAAAGGTCAGTTCCTCTCTTCTAACTTCTAGCTGCCCGTCTGAAGATAGCCACCCGAAGCCCTTTTGTAATGGTAGTCTCAGGGCATTGCCACTTGGGAATATCTCCAGCGTTCCAGCCAAAATGCTGTAGCTGTTTGCCTTCAGGTACTTCCTTATCGTCCCTTCTACTTCCTCCGCGTTCGCCCATTCGGTGAGATAAAAATAGAGGTGCCAGCCCCCTGTATCGCTCGACTGGTAAGGGACTAGAGGCAATCCGACTGCAGCAAATTTGGACGCGAGCTCCCGTAGCTCGTGCGCGTCATGGTATTTGCTCCCGGCGTCTATATCCAAGACCCCATGCCGGGTTTCTTCGCCCCAGTACAGCCCTCGATAAAGCCCGCGCCCCTCGTCCGACATCACTCCCATGATCTGGCCGTCGTCCAGGGCGCTACTCCACTGCATCCACCTTCTTTGTCCTGGTCTCTTCCAGATCGAGCCCTGACGCCTGGGATATAGCGCGCATATATCCCCCGCCACCGCATCCAGTCCCGGGGGCAAAGATTTAATTTTCTCAGCTAACTTTTGCTCTCGGGCTACAACTGCCCACTGAGCGGCTTTCTCTGCCGTTTCCTTCGGTCCTTTACTAGACCGACAACTTGACGAACGGACTCAAGCCCTCTATTCTGTCAGCAGTTTCAAAAACCCATCCGCCAAGATTGTTTTCGAAACACCCACAAAACTGAAAACTCAGATCCAGTCTAGGATTTCAAATGCGCCAGCTACCAAGCTGGTGTTTTTTGTTGTCGGCTTTTTTCCTCCAAATGTCTCAGCGATACCGGCCGTATATACAAGAGATAGACACCGCCGATGGTATCACCGACTGTCAATAATAGAGTAGTTGGGCTTTGATCGCTACTATTTTACGAAAAAAGCCTTGAATCGCTGCCACCATGAGGGCTTATGCTGGCTGTCGGTGAGGAGTTTGATCTGAATGTCGCGCTCTTCAAGTTTCGATTCTAGGTAGCCGTTTCTCCAAGAAGCTGCTTGTAGCTTTGTTTCAAGTTCTGAATTACGGCTTCTAAGTTCCTCTAAGAGTGCTCTATCTACATCAGCTCTTTTCGAGGACTCCTCAATTATATTTTGCGCATGAGCGGAGGAGTCCTCCGCGTCATCAAGGAGTCCTTCCAATAGAGACGAGGACTCCTCCGGCTCTAAAAGGACTACCTCGGGCACAGAAAAGGAGTCCTTGAGGGTATCCATCGCACTTTCAGGCAGGCCTTCATAAGAGACTAGCCACTTCTCGCCCCTCTTAGAGGGGACTTTAAAGCCTGGAAGAACACCTTTTCGCAGTCTTTTAAGCACGCCACTAACAGAAAGACCGAGATAAGTTGCAGCCAGTTCGACAGGCACGCCTTGCTTTCCCTCAAGGACGCCTTGTGATTGCTCCAAGGACTCCTTGAGGAGTCCTTGTTCAAACAGTTCTTGTAGTCCCTCGGTAGAGGACGGGTCAAAGGTCTGAATATCGCGGGCGGTATCACTCATGGCAAGGAGTATAGGTGGAATCGAAAAGCCTGTCTAGCTCTTGGGCTCTCAAGACATCGAGTGCATATACAAACAGGACTGCTATTAGTTGACCAGTCTATTATCTTCACCGAAAAAAGTTACCGGTAGTAGTACGTATTTGCAAACAGCCAAGATTAGTTAGGCTAGAACTAGTATGGGCTGAAAATGGGTGTACGGGTATGAGCATCACGGCTAACAAAGTTATTCTCTGGCAAGCACTCTTGCTTTTGACTGGAATCGCGCTTCAAGAATGGTACATATGCTCACCGCACTACATGGGATTCGACAGAATTTTACAGCCACCGGTTTATCTAGCAGTTCTTTCTCTAATCATTCCGGCTGCTCTAATTCTCAAACAAAAAGAAGGTCGGGCACATTGGCTGTGCCTGATGTTAATTAGCCCTTACTTGTTTTTTAGCATGGCGACACATATGTCAGATTTATCACATGACTGGAAGGCAGAAAATTTGTTTGGTCCAGCAAGGCTTCAGAGATTGGTCTATTAAACAGAGGGGTAGCAATAGCTACCCCTCTGCATTAATCAGAGTGCCCCACTAGGAACGGGACACCCCTTCGAAGGGAGCGAATAAGGGTCACTTGCAGGAAGGTTCTTGGGTGAAGTGAGCAAGTTGATGTAAGACTCCAAAGTTGCTCGAACACAATTGAAAGAGCGAACAGGACTCTGATTCATACCAATTACCCTATCAGTGATTGGAAGGAAGCTGGCTGGCGAAGTGTTGTTACCCTCAACAACGATAACGAATGCTTCAGCCCAGATTTCTTGCTTATTGCCCATGAAATAGGGCAATTTCTCTGAGGCGATTTGGGTAGGTGTTTTGGTTTGGTAGTAGGTGTATGGAACAAGATTGGTTTGACAGACCTGCCCACCAGGCCCACCGTTGCTAGTGGCTCCAAGTTCCTTCTCAAAAGCCGACGGGCTGGCATAAGAGAACAGGTTACAGATGTAGTTGTTCTTTGAACCGGTGGAATACTGAGCCCAGTTAGAAGGAGTCAGTAAGGTTTTGTCACCGTTGAACAAAGAGACAAACCCTGAGCGGTTAGAAGGAAAATCTCCACCGCCGAGCCCAAAAGAGAAATCAAAAGCATGACCACTTTCATGGAAGCCGGTTTTACGAACACTCGGATTCTGAACATAAAGGGCGGGATTGGTGTTCTGGTCGTAGTTGCAATTATCGTAAATTGCCACAGCAATCAACGGTACCCCTGTGAATCGGTTAGTTGCATAACCGGTAGCACCACACCGGGAAGTACTTTGTGCAAACGGAGTGATGCTCTCGTAGTTCACCTGATCATTGAAAGGAGCTGTACCGTTGAAGTAGGTAATAGCCTCGCTTCTGTTGTTGAAATAGTAGTAGTTGACGTTCTTGGACTTCAGTTGATTTCGGACGTTGACCGGCATTGAGGCAAGAGAGTTGAACAGATCTTGCGTTCTAGCATCAGACGGTTTGGCTCCGTTGGCTGTATTCTTACATCTGTAGGCATGAGATGTTGCAGCGCCTGCACCGTCGAGAGGATAAGTGCTGCTGTTTGTTCCTTGCTCATCGCAAACTATGGCCGCCTGGGCCGGAGCGGCAGTAAGGGCAAAGCCAATGCCAATGAATGCCAACCCAGCGACAGCCAGGAGGCTTTTGAATGTTCGTTTCATGTTCTTTACCTTTCGGTTAATGGTTGTTTGGGTTATCCCTTCATGGTTTTCAACGCAGGCGACAACCGACTAAACGACACTGCCGCTTAACTTGATTGCTTGTATTTCTTTGCCTGTGTGGCTTGGTAAGTTTTGCCCGGTTGAAAACTAAAGAGATAACGTCATGAGAATCGGGCAAATTAGAGGCTGAAAACCGACTTTGTAAGCGATTGGAAAATTAAAGGGCTCCAAGAAAGCCCCGAAACCCAAGCCGCTTAACAACTTCCTAAAGTTTAGGATTCAGAAAGGGCCGTTCCTAGCTAGCGCTAAGAGCAGATAAATGGAGCCTATTAGAGGGGGCTAGGAGGTCGCTGGTCAAAACTTTGGACCGGGTTTGGTATGAAAGGCTATCCCTACCGGTAGCGTTTAGCCAAAAGCGCCACTTTGCAGCCGGTCAAAAAGCGCCACCACCATATGTAGCGCCAGGACAAGAAGCCAAGCGCAAAATTGGCCGCTGTGGTCTACCCAAGCCCCCACGAAAAGCCGCTTTCAGAGCCAGCCAAGATGCAATAAAACATAAAAGATATTACCAGCAGCATTTATCTTGCTACTGCGCCTGGTGGCATCTCTTGTAATCACCCATCTGGGTGAATTCAGAATCCAAGCGGCACAGCCTTAACTTCGTGACAGTTTCCAGACAGATATAATCCAAAGCTCAGCACTCAAATTCTGGAGGACAAATGCCGACTTTAAAAATCAAGACGCTTCACTGTATTACCACTGAAGACAACATGGGCAACGATGAGTGCCTTCTTGAAGTTCTCGGCGGCGGCGCGCAGCGCTCCTACTCAAACAATATGAACAACGGCGATACTTGGGAATTGAACGATGATGTTCCATTCAACAACCGCGTAGAAGTCAAACTAACTGACCTCGATCTGGGCTATTGGCCCGACAGACATGACAATTTAGGAAAGCACAGCATCAACGCTGACCCAGCCGACAACGAAAAGAAAACGTTTAAGCAGGATGGTGCTCACTACGAGCTCACCTACAGCGTCGTTCCATAAGATATGCATACTCTTTTCCTGATTCACGGAATCGGCGACGGCACGCCTGGCGATGACTTTGACAAGTTTGAGCAACTTCTCAAAGACGCTTATTGCAAAAAACACAAATGCACTTCTGCTGATTGGAAGAAGAAATTCAAGGTTCAAGGAATAGTCTGGGACCCGGCTACAGCCGATCCTGAGACAGCCATTTATAGTCGCTCGTTCGGTGCGGTGCGCCCAAGCGATCGCAGTTTGGTGGCAGAAACGAATCCAATTCTGGCAGCGCTTAGTCTGCCAAACACACGTGCCTGGCGATATTTCATGACCTTCTTCGTAGGTGATGCAATCGCTTATGTCGACGAATTTGACAATGGCATCCGCCGAAAAGTCTGGGACCAGATGGCGGCGGTTTTAAAACCTGATAGTCCAGCTGGTTCATCCAAGTTTTCGATTGTTGGGCATTCTTTGGGCTCGGTCATTGCCTACGACTTTGTATATGCACTGAATTCGGTACCAGGTAAAATCTTCGATGTTTCTCCAGACCCAGCCAAGAATGTCAACTTAACAGCGGCTCAAATAGCGGCTCTGCAAAAAGGCTTTACCAATCTAATAACGCTTGGATCGCCAATTGCGCTATTCTGGATGAGGAGAAGAGACCTTTGGCAGAACGACTTTGCCGGTCTAAAGAATCCCGTTCAAGGTGCTCAGCGCTGGCTAAACTTCTGGGACAACGAAGATGTAATCGCTTATCCACTGCGCAACTTCTTTGCCGACGGACATATCGAAGATATTCGAATCGAAGATATTCGATTTGACACATCAATAATGATGCCTTGGGCACACACCGGATACTGGAAAAACAAGGCACTTGTTGAGCGTGTAGCGGAGGTTTTGAAATCATGAATTGGGTAAAGAATTTGACCGAAGCTCAAGCCGCACTGCTTGTTGGAATAATTAGTGTAACTCCAGCTCTGATGGGAGGTCTTTGTGGTTTTTTGGGAGGACTAATTAGTACCCCTCCAGCAGACACAATTGTCGGTAAAGCTGATTTCGCGGTAGATTCAAGAGAACGAGAGTGGCAAAAATTTACTACTGACCTTGGACCAGGTTCTTACAGACTCAAGGCTATTGGCAAGTGGACTTTAGAAGTTGCAAATAAGCAAGGACAAATTCTTGGACCTGAAGGAAGAGACCTAATTGTTTCCGATCCCAAAGACGACAATAATCTCTTTTGCTCAGAACATAAAGTTGGGGCTTTGCTCTATAAGCTTGGAAAAAACGGTGTATGCTCTTCGGTTGTCGACTCTCCTGAATTTACAATCCCACAGAATACTCCCATCTTCTTTGCTATGAATGATGGCAGGGAACTTCCCAATGTTTCCAATAAAAGCAAAACTATCCCCGGAACGAATGGATATGACGGAAACTTTGGATGGATGTTTGTCACAATTTACAAAAGAAGTTTGCAGATTGTCCGATAACGCCTACAAGGAGAACGGACGGTATGTCCTATTGGTAGTACAGACTTGTCAGTCAGTATCGGCCCGCATTCAGATCTGATAATGCCCAAACTGTTTCATCAAAAGAGCCCCATTAGGGGCTCTTTTGCGTGGAAAGAGAATCGACTTTGTCAACAAAATCTATGGATAAAATTTCATCATCACCAGAGTCAAAGTCAATGTATAAGCCGACTCCAATGGTTTCATACTGGCAAATTCTAATCACCTTGCCGATACCAAACTGCTGATGACGCACCGTATCACCTACGCCAAACATGACCCCATCAGTACGTTTTACTGGTCCTTCAATGATGTCTGGCAAAGTCACTTGCATCTCAACATGCAACACTTCTGATTCGTCACTGTTTGACATAAAGCTAGTTATTCTCCCTTTTCTGGTAGTTTCAAAAAGAGTCGTGGAGGAATATTTCCATCATTTAGATGGGGCAGATTCTTAGCCCATCCTCGCTCTTGTTGGGCTGATGGTATGGCTTTCAAAGTCTTCAAACAAATCGAAACGAATGGTTTTTGTTTATCACCAAGGCTTATATCAACCCTAGATGTTCCTAACTTTCCCCACTCAGACTGGCTTTGTTTAAGGTAGCTAGCCTCTGGATGAATTGCTGTGTCTCCGACTTTCAATAGATTCTGTCGCATTAGCTCATGAAGGGAATTGCCGTAAGCTCTCTCTGAGCCATGAATTTTCGGATCGTAGTTTCCGATTCGTAGCAGAGCTTTACTCAATGCTTGAGCTACCAGGTCAAGTTTCTGATTCACAGTTTCTCTAGATAAACCTTGTATCTCAGCGGCTTTATAAACAGACTCCGGCACAGTGATTTTCGATATCATCTGACCGATATCGCTCACACGTTCAGATAGAGAAACTTTCTCACTCGGCTTAACGCCCTGCGGAAGCCCTTTGTCACCCTTCATGAATAGGACGTTCTCGGGCTGCTGCTTCGGTATGGGCATCTCAAAGCCGTTCGTTGTTAATCCCTTGGGCTGAAACACATGATCCAGGAATGCACCTAATGCTTTCCTAGCTTTCTCTCTACCAGGCGCGGTTAGTTCTCCTGAGTACTTAGCCAAGTCCTCCAGGGCGTCTATCAGCTTGCCGGATCTTGCCAGCTTGTCAGCCGCCCCTATTACCGACCCTACGCCCATTTCCGCTATCAGCTCGCTGCCTTTCTCCGTGCGCTTCTCCAGCGGCATAGCTTGCCAGCGCTCATTAGCCAAGGTCGTTAATACCTGCAAGTCTCTCAGCGGTCGGCTATAGTCTCCGCTTCGAGCCACTTCCTGGCTGTAACCGGCTATTACTTCAGAGATCTTCAGACCGCTCATAAGGGTAGTCGATAGATTCTCTGCGAGTTTCTGTGCCGCCTCGGGTATCTTCTCCGGTCTATCCGCCGCCTCTATCATGAATGTTCCGGCCGCTATGGCGCTGTCATACAGCCCCTTGCCGACGTTGTAAAAGCCTTCCGGTACTGACTCCGCCACCGCCTGGATCTGGTTCTCATAGGCTTCTTTGCCGACTTCGCCAGCCTTCTCAAACGCTTTGATTATGTCTCTCTGCTGCTTGGGATCGAGCTTGGTAAAAGCCTCCCAGTCGTTTTCTTGGTGCTGAGCTCTGCCCTGCAAAACTAGCTGGTCGGTCTTCACTGCCTGGTGTACGCCACCCTCATCGAGCCCCGCCCCCTTTATCTTCTCGCTCACCTGTGCCAGCCGCTCGGCTCTGGCTTTCACTTCCGGCGACAGCTCCGCGATCTGCTCCCGCACTAGTTGGCTGTAGCGATCCTTTTCCGGTCCTTCCGGTAACTGCTTTGCCCATGTATGGAGGTTCTGCACCGGCTCCGCTGCCGGGTTGCGCTTTACCTCATGGGCCAGCAATGTGCCGGTGTCCATCTGGTCTAGGCTTTGTTGCGGTCTTTCCGTTTGCCCCCTGGGCCTGTAAACAGCTTCGGCGTCTTTCAAGACCTTGGCTATTTGCGCGTCTTTGTATGGTGCCGGTAACTTCTCGGCTTTGTCGATATCTTCCACGAACTTCTTAGCCCAGATGTCTGGCTGCTTTGCTCGCTCTCGCAAATACTCAGGCGTTATTTCCGGTTGCGGCTTTGCTTCCTTCGGGCGCTCTGCTACTACCTTCTGCTTGCCGCCTTCGTCCAGGGCGATTATCTGTATGCTCTCTAACTGGTCGCCCCCGGCGCTCCCGTTGTGCTTGTTCGGGTTGGTGTCTTGCGCTGCCTTCACGTCAGAGACCCCGGCGGACCTTGCCGCCTGGGCGTCTGCCGTTCGCATCGCCAAATTCTCGGGGCTTCCTTTTAGCCTCAGGTCGCCCGGCTCTTCGCTCTCTCTGTTGGACACCAGGGCGGACCTCTCCGAAAATACTTGCTTTATTCCCGTTAGCCCCGCGCTGGAAACCACCTAAGCACCTAGCCCGTTCTTAACTGCTGCTGTGAATTGGTCTATTACTTGGTTTGCCTGGTTCCTGTTGAGACTCGATACTACATCCCACTGGAATATGATCATGGTCTTGTTCTCGCGTCCTGGGTAGAACGAGGCGTTCAGGGTAATTTGCCGCGTTGCTTCTCCTACCTGGTCGCCAATGTATTCCTTCCAGCTCATAATGGCTAGAATCTTGCCCGCCTCCGGGTCAATGCTCCTAATCTGCCACCATGTATCCCCCATGTGGCTCTCTGTTAGTACCTGCTTGACGAACCCGAAAGCCTCCGCCATGCCTACATTTACTAGAAACTCCGTCGGCTTGTCCCTGGCTTCGTTCGCTTTGTCTTCCTGATTTTTGAAGAACCAGAAGACCGCCCCACCTACCAGTATTGCCGGTCCAAATGCGGCGTTCGG
>JAIETF010000111.1 GCA_019745415.1 Candidatus Obscuribacterales bacterium
GAGCCTGTCAAGATACACTGCTGGAGGTCGAGTATATCACGGTAGCAAATATCGCCCCAAGATTACAAATTTATAAGCTTGCCCGCTTCTACTTTTTCAAGTGCACCAAGAAGCAGTCGGGAATCCTCCCCGTGACTTTTCAAGTCAAATATTCGCCCCTCCGCAATACTTGCAACACTTGCAACATCAGCCAACTCTTGTCGGTCCTCGCAAGCCTGCCTATATTCCTTTATATAAGCTTTTGAGAAAGAGATCTCTACGGAAAGGTGATCACGGCTGCCCCCCCTACCCAGATAGGGCTCACCGTTTACTTCGAAATAACTACTCCACTCTATGAAGGCTACCGGATAAAGACCTTCTGCATTCCTTTCTGATAGCAGCTCATCTAATTCCATCGCCAGAAACTCCAAACTAGAGGATGCATCTTCGCGCGCTCTGTATAAATCGAGGTGGTAAAGAGGCAAACGCCCAGAATGATACTCATTGAGCATGGTGAAAGTAGGAGACGAAATCATCTCTTTCACACCGAGTGCCGCACCGACACTCTTTACTAAGGCAGTTTTGCCCGCACCCAATTGTCCGTTCAAACCAATAATCAAACCTTCGCTAAAGCGACACTGACAGAGAACCTCAGCCATACTGCGGCCGAACTCTAAGGTTTCTTCTAAGTTTGCAAGCGCGAATGCCATTTTTAATATAGTAAGGTCTCAGCCAAGGACCGCGCGAGTTTTGACCCGGATTTAAACCAGGTGGGGAACCTCCTTGCCACCTTGCCGTTTCCTACTCCGTCTGAAGCATTTGATCAGAACGGTTCTTAGGTATACGTCGGAAGCTCGAGTGGGAACCCCGTTGACTCGAGATTGTAGGACAAAACTTTATAGCTCTGTCCAAGACCGAGACTAAAGGGATCATAAGGGCGCCCAGCAGCAATGTCAACGATCAAATAACATTGACAAAAGAAGCTATTTACTCTTGGCTCCACCAGTGGCGCTCGGCTTGCCGGGCTGTGCCGCCTTCTCTCCTTCCGAGCCGTAATAGCGCACATAAAGATTACTGCCGTTGGGCTTCAAGACAGCCGCTCCAGGCACCGCACTCTCAACCATCTGCGACTGCATACCCTGCATAGTGCGGTCTATCTCAGCCTGCTTATCTTTAGCCCGTTGCCGCAACTCTTCCGCCTTTTCTTCCGCCATCTGCTCTCTCAGCCTAGCCATTTCCAGCTCAGGTGAAACAGTGACTGAATCGCTATATGGGCGTATCTTACCGGTACCGACCGCACCACCTTTCTGCCCTTCTCTTATCGAATAAGGAACATAGCCAGGAAAACGCTCATGCAAGGGCACATAACTTCCGTCGGTGTTTCGACTCCATTCAAGCTGGTTACGCGTCGTAGACGTATCCTTAATCTGCTTAACCCGGGCTTGAGCCGCTTCCAACTCATTACGAGCCATCGATTCGTAATAACTCTTGTAGCGCTCTTTCTCCCGCGCCGTCTGCCTATCAAGATAGGTTTGCAACTGGTCCTGGCGGCTTTGCAGCTTGCCAGTATTCTGGTTAGTATTTTGGTTTGAATTTTGGCCGCTCTTATGGTCGCTCTTTTGGGCGGGCTGGGCGCCTGCCGCCAAAGGCAGAAAACCAAGAGAAGTAAGCAAAGTAAGCAAAGAAGCCAAGCCAAACCCTACGCTCAAGCCCCGAAGCAAGTCAAAACCAAGTCCAGAGCTGAGCTTGGACACATTAGCCATCTTGAGCTTCTTGAGCTTCATTAACATTGGAGCCACAACCCCCACTGCATAGCAGTCATTATGCTTCTGGTGATCTCCATTATATTCAAAAAGTCTGATTGCGAAAGTTTGATATAGAATAACCAGTTCAACCTGAGTAAAGTCAGCAAAATAAGTAAACTAAAGACGGTAAACAAAATACAGCCCTCAGAAAAAAAAATGACAGGCAACGCCACCATTTTCAATATCACAACCAAAACCGCCATCTTGCTTGCAATCTTGGCTATTAGTCCGACTGCTGCTCAGGGACAAGCTTTTTTGCCTCCCGAAAACAAATCCCGCTTCCTACCTGCTCCAAGCAATGCGCCCAATCAAGAAATAGTACCAAGTGCGGAACAAACAGAGGAAGAGCAAGCAGTTTCGCCTGAAGGCGCTGGCTCGACCAGCTTGACCAGTCCGTCTGTGCCGGCACTAAATATAGTACCAGCACCAAACCGCCCGCCTTTGCCCGAGCCGCCCCCGGTCAAACTACCCGCTATAGCCGGCCAAAACCCCGTGCCACCCCTGTCATGGCGAGTCAAAGCCGCAAACTTAGGAAAAGCAAATAGTCTGGACGGAAACAAAGCAACAGCGATTCTTCTCATGAGATCGGCAGAAGCCATCAAACAGCCTCTGCAAAGACAGCTTTGCCAAATCGAAAACAGCAGGCTGGAAACTTCTCCCGGCGGTGGACAGATCTTGCTCAACCTCGGTGAAGAAAAAGGGATTATCATAATCAAACCCAAAGTGCTTGCCCAAAGCCTCAATGCTTGTGAAATAAGAGCCCAAATAGAGCCACGCAACAAAATATTGACCCTCGACTTTATACAGAAATTCTTAGAATCATTCAAACGGACCGTTGAAAGCCCTCCCGACTCGACCACGTCAATTTAGTCCATCAATCTAGTCAAGCCAAAATAAGTATGAGCAAGACCATTGTTTTAGGTATCACCGGCACTATCTCATCGGGCAAATCGCTGGTGGGCAAGATTCTCGAAGACAAGGGCGTGCCCGTCATCGATACAGACAAAGTCGTGCACAGCCTCTTGCAAGACGACCTCAAAACAAAGTCGGCTATCTTTGAGACATTCGGA
The DNA here is from genome assembly GCA_019745415.1 of Candidatus Obscuribacterales bacterium. Classification (GTDB taxonomy): domain Bacteria; phylum Cyanobacteriota; class Vampirovibrionia; order Obscuribacterales; family Obscuribacteraceae; genus Obscuribacter. The sequence continues at coordinate 2,855 of JAIETF010000111.1, forward strand.
CCTGCAGTCTTTGCCCCGATGGAAGGCGATTGTGCCTCAACGCAGCCCGTCCCGCCTTTGTTATCCAACGCCAATCTCAGTAATTTTGCAGTCGACCGAAAAGCACTGGGTTTGCAAGTTTTCAACGACAGTTCCCTTAAAGCCAAGCTTGAAGCCATCGTTCATCCAAACGTTATCTTGCGCTGCCGAAAGCTCATTCAAGACTTACAAAACAGCCTTAAAGACAAGCCATTACCAATGGTGGCAGTTCTCGTGCCATTGCTGTTTGAAGCTCATCTCGAAAAGGAGTATGACCAAATCTGGTCGGTCTATACTGATGAAGAGATCATCAGAGAACGCTTGAAAAGACGAGACGGTCTAAGCGATAGCGAGGTAGAAAAACGTCTGCGCGCCCAACTACCGCAAGAAGAGAAAGCCCGGCGAGCCGACCAGGTTATCGATAACAGCAAGAGCAAAGAAGAGACCGAGCATCAAGTGGATGTGCTTTTATCAAAACTACAAAAAAGTCATAGATATGGTCAAGAAAAGTGAGCACTCGAAATAATATACCTAGTATGAAATCCCCTCGCGGGCTAGCACCAAGACAGACAGTCAGACCGCTTGCCTGGACAGGCTTTGCCGCGCTTCTCTGCTCGCTGCAGTTTCTATACAACCCAGCCGCATTTGCCCAGGCAGAAAAAAACAACTTCAAGAGCGGTGCTCCCAGCACTCTCAAGATTTACCAAACCAGCACCATCAGCGGTGATTTTGATGTGCTAATCGACAATACCGCCGGCAAAGAAGCAGTCAAAATCGTCGACCGCAAAGGTCTAGGCGGACTGCTTGCCAGCGCTCCGCAATGGGACATTTTGGTCTTTAACAACAAGTTCAAGCGCCAATATCAATGTAATCTAAAGACCTATACCGGCCTCGGCAAGAAGGCTTTTCTCACCACCGGCGGCTATAACATGAACAAGCTGCCTCTAGTCAAAAAAGGCGAATGCGAGTGCCGCGGCATCAAGGGTATTCTCTTTAGCACCAAGCCCGACTTCGAAAAGAAGCAACAGAAAGACCTAGCCCGCGAATCAGCCGAGCCTCGTTTTCCGCAATCGGCTGAAATGGTGGTCAATCAAAGCAAAATAGCCAAGGAAGCAGCAAAGATAATTGCTCGTTTTTATGGAGTACCAGAGTCTGAGAATCTGCCTATTCAATTCAAATTTGTCAATTTAAAAGGCGAACTGCACTATTTACTTATCACCAATAACCTCAGCCTCGAGTCGCCCCAACCATCCGCTTTCCAGGCGCCACAAGGCTATACCCGCGTCGATGATATAAGCAAACTGGAAGACAAAGTAAAAGAACCACCGCCCGTCAAATTCAAAGAAACAGTGAGGAAAATCAAATGATCGCTAAGCGAAGCAACCGCTGCAAAGTACTTTTGGCTGCGGCGATTATCTTTGCAGCAAGTTCTGCCGGCCTATTGAATGCAGACCAGGCAAATGGCGCTCCGACTTCAAAGAATGCAGACAAGAAAGCTCCCCGCACGGGCAGGCAGAAAGTCAAAAGGAAGATGCTCACAGCCAATCAAGCTCTCAAGCTTGTGGAAAGCCGGAAGGAAGTGCAGGATTTCTTCGCTCAGTTTCGGCGTCCGCGCCAAGGAGCGACAGCCGAAAGCAAGCCTGTCATCGACGTTGAAAGAGACGGCAACATCTGGAATGTGCATGTTTATGAATCACTACCAGACCACACAGCCACCTTTAATTGGTATAGCGTCGATCGATTAACAGGCAAGGTCACCCCGATGATTAAAGAATGACTCTAGCGCCCTCTTTTAACGCTTTTGCTCTTTTGGGCGCCGGTGCTCAATAGAGCGTCAAGATCAGAGCTTTTCAAATCACCCTCTTCGGCATAGACTAGCTCGCCCATATTTCGGACTCGATTAAAGGTCTTAGGTATCTGAAAAGATACTGCAGCTGCTGCTGACGAGACGAAGGAAGCTTTCTCAACCCTCAAAACTTCGCGAGTAGTGCCAAGATAATACGATTTCAACTCGAGAGGCAAAGCACCGATAGGATAAATCAAACATATTCTTGATACAGCGCCACTAAGCGGTGTGGTCAACTGCACATCACGAGCCACTTTTAGTATGTGATACGAAGAATCCCCTGCCATTGATATCTTATAGACATCAGCATTAAGACCACAGACTTTTTCGCTCCCCATCTTTGCAATCGAAGAATAGTCGAAGTGCGGCTCGGAACGAGAGCAATGATCGAGCAAAAGTTCCTTTATAGTGAGAGACAAATAGTTATGGCTATCATCATTGACCAAGATGGCTTTGTCATACTCAGGGGGCAATATCACATACCGAACAATGCCGCTATCACCAGCCACTCTGTCGCCCTTTAGTGTCAACTTAAAGCGCGGAAAACAGCCGGTATGGCAAACTAACTGCAAAGCTTGATCAGCCTTCAGCATATTTCCGGCGGGCTTGATTGCCTTCAGCCTATTCAAGATCTGTACTCGCTCTTTACGGCGCTGCAATTCCAAATCGACGAGGGCCGCCTTCAGTTCGATGCGACGAAGCTGCTGATTACAAATATTGAGATTATAAATCAACTTATCGCTTGGACCAACTCGCTTTATTAGGCCCAAAGCAGCTTCCAACGACTCTTTGCTTTTGCCTTGCAAGCGCAAAATATCAACAGCCAAACAGTCTGCTTCCAAAAACTTTTCTTTGCGTTGAGCTAAAAGCTCCAGTAAGTCTCTGTACTCATTCGCCGCTGCAGTCGTTTTTCTTTGACCAATCAGAGCCTTGATATGAAGTATGGAATACTCTATGTAGGGACATTCAACTTCTTTCTTTGTAGAGACGGTCAAGCGCATTAAGGCATCACTGCTCTTCTCCAATGCCTGAAAATCACCATCAATATGAGCTTCTAGAGCTTGCCTATAAATTTCAGAAGTTGCACTGGCGTTTTTGTTATCGGCACAGGCAGGCGGCAAAAGTCGCCAATTGCGACCAAGCCTTAATTGAGTAAGCCCCATATCGGAAGCACAGAGCAGGGCAAGTACCAACAAAACAAAGCTTAGCTGTGATCTTGTTTTGCTATATCTACTCATGAAAGAGCCCGTCTAAAACATCGGAAGTGCAGTTGTCTTTGAATATATCGGCTTGCTTTCCAGCCTTGGTATAACCTTGCGGAACTTTCAAAATAGAATCGTTTACAACCTTAGATTCTGTGGCAATTAAGCGCACTTCTTCTTTGCGCTGACCCTTGTTGTTGAGTATGACAAATCTCACAGTAAGTCCATGCAAAGGAGGAGCTCCAATGAAGTGATTGAGCTTTTCGCCAACCTGAGCGGGTAGATTACTGTCGTCCAAAACCCAGATAGTACCGCTCTTTATTTGAATGCGACTGAATTTATCCTTCTTGCCTCTATTGTTTACACCTTTCATTTGATAGACAAGCACAGGAATCTCATCTAGTTTGTCTGGACTGCAGTTTTGCACTGTCAAGCCGCTTGGGTCATCAGGACGCACTAAGACGGCATTCATTGAAGCAGCCGGTTGCCAGCCCACCAATGTTGACTGAAAATAGCTCTTGGTCTTGTGATTGAGCATAGTCACCTGCCAATCGGGTTTGCGCACAACTATCGAAAGCGCCTTATCGGTCAGGTCTAGTCGCAATCCTTGCCTGTTTACCAAAAGCTCCATATGCCCGACCATGGCACTGCGCTGACGAAACAAACAACCTTGCTTGCTATAGTGAAAGTTTTTGTTTGGTTCAGCTGCCCAAGCTGAATCTAGGCCTGAGCCAAATGCTAAAAGCGCCAGGAGAAAATTGCAAGCAATCAGCCAAAACTGCTTCCTTTTCTTATTTGAAGCCTCTGGCGACAAGATAGGCAAGCAATAAACCCCTGATAGTCCAGGCCACCGTTCTCAACCAGTTCCATAATACCAGGCTGCGATGCACCTGCGGGCTGAACTGCACGCCAAGCTGTCCGTGCAGCTGGTCGGCTATGAACATTGTAGAAAGCCAAATCACACCCAAGAGCGCCATATTGGCAACGAGTTCGAGAGTGCCGGCAAATTTGGGTTTGTCGGCAAACAAAGCAAGACCGGTCAATAACTCGGTGAGCATGACCGGCGCCACCACTAGTGTGGTCAAAGAACAATGCACCCTTTCGTACTCGACAAAACTTTCGCTGCCTATCCTGTCATAAAGGGGATAATGCACTATCTGTACAAACCAAATCAGACCGGTCATAAACCAGGTACTGACGAGATGCAAAATAAAAATCAAATTGCCCATAATTTGCATTGTCCGCAGACTAGATAAACAACATGTGAACTGAATGCCCGCAAAGCTTAGTTCTTCGTTGCCTCAAGACAAAATAGAGCACCCTTCAGTGGGCGACCGACGATTTCTTACGACATTCTATAGTGTTCTTAAAAAAAAAGAAAAAGGACGGTGGTAGTTCCACCGTCCTTCCTCTACTTCAGCCGTATCTAGGCAAACGCCTAGGCTCAGCGTCCCTTGCGCGGATCGATATTGATGAAGGGAATGGTGCCGTCCTTGTGGTACTCGGGCACTTCACCGTCCCACTTCTCTGCCTTGCGCAGGTCGAGCAGACCGCCGGCTTCTTTCAGAGCGGCGCCCTTGAGCGACATTGCTTCGGCGCGCGCCTTCGAGAGCATTTCGGTCTCATAGGCGCGGGCGTCGGCGATCTTCTTCTGCACCTCACCCTGGGCGCGAGCGATGGTCGCCTTTTGCAAGGCCTCGCTTTCAGCCTGCTGCGCCCGCTGCTCGGCTTCCACCTTGGCGTCGATAGAGTCATTGAACTCTTTCGAAAAGTCGAAGTCGGTGATGGCGATCATGTTGATGATGATGGCGCCGCGCAGACCCTTCTCGGCAAGCGCATTGTCGATGGCCTTCTGCAATTCGGCCACCACTTTCTCCTTCACCTCCGAGCGCTTCTGAATGAGGTCGTCGGCTTGATAGTTACCGGTGACCGCCTTGAGCGCCTGCATGACGTTGTTGTCGAAGTAGGCGGCATTGATGGCACCCACACCACCAACGGTGGCATAGACGCGAGGCCACATGTCATCTTTCACCGAATAGGCAACGGTGATCTCGGTGGGCGCCGACTGGCCCTTGGCAGTAGCGGCGGCAGCCTTGATGTGGTGATAGAGCTGCGAAGTCGGCAACTGCACCACCGACTTGGTGGGATTGATGATGGTCGGGCCGTCGCCGCTCTTGATCGGAGTGGGCTCCACCGAACCGAACTGCGTCACCACACCGACATAACCAGGATTGACCCAGGTGACGGTGCGACCGAGGAAGGCGAGTGCGACGATGCCTGCAACAGCAGCGCCAATCAGGCTGATTTTCTTGATGTTCATGATCTAGTCCTCTCTTTTCAGATTGCGCTTACTGCTTGTCGTTGATCATGGGCATCGGCATATTGCCGTTATAACGAGGCAGCTTGCCCTTCCACTTGCCGATGGCAGTCAGTTCCACCAGGTCGGGGTTGTCGCGCAAAGCGGCAGCCTCACGACGAATGGCATCGGCTTCCTTCTTGGCCAGCTCGACAGTCTGATAGGCTTCGGCTTCAGCGCGGGCGCGAATCGACTGGGCCTCGCCATCGGCTTCAGCGATCATCTTGGCGCCGTCATTGCGGGCGCGTTCGGCATCCTGACCGGCTTTCACCTTGGCTTCGATGGCAGCGGCAAACTTCGGCGTGAACTCCAGATTATCCAGAGTGACACGACCGATCTGCACAGCGCCGGTAGCACCCTTAGAGGCAAGCGCCTGCTGCACCAGTCCACGAATGGCAGCCTCGATTTCATCGCGCACTGTGTCACGGCGTTTGACCAGGTCGGTGGCGGTGAAGTGAGCGGTGACAGCCTTGACCGACTCCTGGATGGCCGGGTCGAGCACTGCTTCACGGAAGTTGTCGATGCCCAGGTACTCGCGGTAAAAGACAGGCACTTGCGAGTCAACCAGGTTGTAAGAGACCGTGACCACTGTGGTCACCTTCTGCAGGTCGTGGGAGCCGGAACGAGCCGTGGCCTTGTGCGGCGTCACCAAGATGTTGTGCAGTTCCACCGACGAAAGCGGGTTGACCAGGTTGAAGCCGGGCATAAGAGGCTGCGGGTCGAGAACGCCGAAAGTAGACTTGCTGCCGACATAGCCTCGCGGCACGACCTTGAAAGAGTTCCAAGCCAGGAAGGCGACCGGGATGAGAATGAGAGCCCACTTTGCATAGGCAAAGATGGGGAAACGGGGAGTCTCTGGACCGGGACGTTCTTGACGGTCGGCGTTGCCGCCTCGTGAGAAGGGGAATTTCATGGTTCCATCCTTTCGAATTGGGTTTAACCCAGGTTGATCTACTTTCTTGCCTGCTCTTCAAAACCAAGTCGTGCTCAACCGCCTATCGCTAGACAGACTGCAAGACACCGAGATATAGAATTAGTCGCTAAAGGGGTTTTGGCTTGAGAAGAAAAGAGACGAAGAAAGACCCTATTTTTCTAGCCTTATTGAGCTCATAGCTTCTCTACACCTTAAAAACCAGACACAATTACCGATTTCGCTTTGCAACCCAGCTTAAGCCAAGCCAGCAAGCCCAGCCAAACACCTGACATCTGCCCGCAAAAAAAATTTCCTTTTGGTAATGGTGACATCCAGCCGGCACAAGCCGACTAGCCGAGCTAGCGCAAGCACTTGAAGTCCAAAAAAAATCCGGAAGAGCCTTGCGACCCTTCCGGAATTTTGACCTCTCAATTAGCCAGTCAGCTAACTAATTAGTGATGGTGGTGTTGATGTCCGGGCTGAGCATCAGGCTTGGCAAGCTCTGGTGCCGGAACATCGGGTTTAGCCGCACCCGGACCACAGATATCACCGGGCAGATGATGATGATGACCATGATCGTGATAGGGCATATAAGTTTGCGGCCAGATGGTCATCAAGACCATTACCACAGCCATGGTCAGATGGGCGATATCTTGCCCAAAGCCAAGCCAGTGAGGCTTCTTGAAGTCGTTATAGACCCGATAGACGTAATAGCCGCCAAACCAGGTCCAATAAGCCGCCCAAGCAACCGTCAAGAACAAGTGCTCGACCGGCATGGCAAACATCCACCACATGCCGCCGAGCATGGCTGCATGCGCCAGGTCGTACCAGCGCTTGTTGAAGGGCCGAGTTTTGCCCCAGGTATAGGCTCGCACCAGATACCAGAGGGTGCCCACGGCGAAAAGCACTTGCCAGAAAAGCACCGGCAGAGGCAGAACCCAAGGCGTCAGACAGGCCACCATGCCAAGCAGGCAGGCGCCATGCCAGAACTCGTTTTCCACGTCGAAATAGCCATTCACCCGCCGCAAATAAGCAGGCGAGAAGAGGCGAAAGAAATAGAAGGCTGCGCCGAGGGCAAACCAGGCAGACAGCCCCACAATGAGCGGGCTTGCAGTCATAGATAACTCCTAACTGACTAGATAGTGAGATTGGGCAGGGCGAAAGCCCTTTAGAAACGCCCCCGATGGTTAGGAGGCGACACGGGTGTCGGTGTAGGCCTTGAGGTTGGCGTGATAGTCTTCGCGAGCGGCGGCAGCAGCCTGATTGGCCTCGGTCAGACGCACCAGTGCGGCTTCGTAGAGGGCAAACCAGCGGGCTTCCTCGGCGGTGTCGGCGTCGAACTGAGCGAGGGTCTCGGCAGTGCGCTCCTCGGCATCAAAGTTGGAAGCTTCACGCTTTTCATGGGCGGTACGCCAGTGACGAGCCAGGTGGTGAGCCTCGGCGACAGCCTTGCCAAGCTCGGCCAGGGCGTCGGCGAGAACGGCACGACTGGAACAGATGCTGCACTTGGGTGCTTCGACGGACTGAGCTGAGACAGCGCTGAGGGAGGCGGAGGCAGAGGCCGCACTACCGGCGGTGCAAGCTCCGGTTTGGTTGTCGGAACTTTGGTTGGTTTCGGATTGGGACATGATTTTCAACTCCTATGAGTTGTTGATGAAAGGGCATTTGGAGGAACTGATTGGCGTTTCTGGTTGTTTTTGGTTGCCTGACAAGAAAAGAAATAAATAAGAGGTCTTCCGAAACCTATTGCAGTAAAGTACGTCTCTTCAATCGACCTGAGAGATGATTAGGCTCTTGAAAGCAATTGGTTCTAGCGCAACCATATGACCCCCAACCGGGGTATAACCAAATCAAATCCCCAAGACCCCC
>JAIETF010000016.1 GCA_019745415.1 Candidatus Obscuribacterales bacterium
GATTTATGTATAGTTTCTTCACTAGAACTCGCTTGACAACAAGAGTTTACCGCACTTTTACATCCTACTTTATAACTGTTTTCAATATCAAAATCGAAAACCGGGGCAGGTTGCCGCAACTATCTTATTCGCCATTAATGCTAATAGAAAATATGCTTAACATTGAGTTTACCTTTACGTTGTAGAGTAAGAAGTGAGGCGAAATTCCCCTAATTTTTCAGATTCTTTCGTCGCACCATCATAACTGGCTTACCACTTCTCAAAGAAAAGCGGCAAATAATGACACCACCACAAGCGACAAGACTAGACCCCCCGGCTAAAACCGAATCAGAAGAACGCATAATCATCCGTGGTGGCAAACCGCTCTACGGACAGACAAAAGTTTTCGGTGCCAAGAATGCTGTTCTGAAAATGATGGCAGCAGCACTTTTGGCCAAAGACGTAACCATTCTGCGCAATGTGCCCAACCTAACCGATGTGCACATGATGGGCGAAGTCTTGAGACACCTTGGTGCCAAGGTGGAAGTAGCCAATGACGAAGTCAAAATCGACGCAACCAACCTCACCGAGATCGAAGCCCCTTACGAACTGGTCAGCCAGCTGCGCGCTTCCTTTGTAGTTCTCGGACCACTTCTTGCCCGCTGCCGCGAAGCAAAAGTTTCGCTTCCGGGCGGATGCGCCATCGGCGAACGCCGCATCGACCTGCATGAACGCGGTCTCAAACTTCTCGGTGCCGAAGTTGGCATCGACCACGGCTATGTTTTCGCCTCGGCTCAGAAACTGGTCGGAACCCGTATTTATTTAGATAGACCCTCAAACGGCGCCACCGAAAATATCATGCTGGCAGCCGTTCTTGCTGAAGGTCAGACCATTATCGAGAACGCCGCCCAAGACCCCGAAATTGTCAACTTGGCTGACTGCGTCAATGCCATGGGTGGCAAAATCTCAGGCGCCGGCACCTACCAGATAGTCATAGACGGTGTACCGCTGGAAGAAATGCATGGTGCCGTAGTTGATACCATTCCCGACCGTTTAGAAGTTGGTACTTTCTTGTATGCCTGTATGGCTGCCGGCGGTGAAGTAGTTATTGACGGAGTCAAGCCCGATCATATCTACGCTGTAATTTCCAAAATTCACGAGATGGGCGTCGAGTGTTCGATATACGCCCCAGACACCATCAAGATCAAATCCACAGGCAGACTGAAGCCCACCGACATCACAACGGTTCCTTATCCCGGCTTCCCCACCGACTTGCAAGCACCGGTTATGGCTGTATTGGCTGTGGCCGAAGGTACATCGATTGTTACCGAAACGATTTACGAAAATCGTTTCATGCAAGTAGGTGAATTGCGCCGTATGGGTGCAGACATCCAGTTGAAGGCTAATTCCGCCATTGTTAAAGGTGTGCCCAAGCTAATGGGAGCAGAAGTCAAATCTAGCGACCTACGCGCCGCTGCTTGTCTGATCATCGCCGGTCTCGGCGCTGACGGCATCACCGAAGTTACCGGTCTAAGCCATCTCGATCGTGGTTACGATCGTCTTGAAGAAAGGCTGAGATCTCTGGGCGCAGACATCTACAGACGCTAAAATAGAGTCTTTAGAACAGGCGACAACGACTAAGGCTGAAAACCATGATCGTAATGAAGTTTGGTGGCACCTCGGTGGGCTCGAAAGAGCGCTTCGAGCAAGTTTACGGACTGATAGAGCGAGCTCGCGCCAGCGCACCGCCCTTGGTGGTGGTCTCGGCAATGAGCGGCGTCACAAACGCCCTTATTGAAGCCGCCAATTTGGCGGTCCGGCGCGATCTTGACGGCGCCCTCGCCCAGATAGACATGGTGCGCAACAAGCACATTGATGCGGTAAAAGGCTTATTATCTAAAGAAAAAGCAGATGCCTTGCTCTTAGACCTCAATGAACATTTGAGCGAACTGGAATCTGTCTTGCGCGGCATCAATTATCTGGGTGAGTTATCTAAGCGCTCTATTGATGCCGTGTCATCCGTCGGCGAATTACTCTCGTCGAGGGTTCTGGCTGAATACGCGACCGCTCGAGGAATGAAAGTTCAGTGGCTCGATGCCAGAAAACTGGTGATCACCGATGATACTTTCGGCAAAGCCAACCCGCTTTGGGAAATAATCGACGAGAAAGCCAAAGATATAGCCCGTCTCAGTAAGGATGGCTTCACCGTTATCACCCAGGGCTTTATCGGTTCTACCGAAAGCGGCGTAACCACAACCCTGGGACGCGGTGGTTCAGATTATTCGGCTTCCATACTTGGCGTCGCGGCCGGTGCTACCTGTATAGAAATCTGGACCGATGTAGACGGCATGATGACTGCCGACCCGCGCATCGTCAAAAACGCTCTACCGATAGCCGAAGTATCGTTCCAAGAAGCGGCCGAATTGGCTTACTTCGGAGCGAAAGTCTTGCACCCGCTCACAATCAAACCGGCGGTCGAGAAAAATATTCCGGTCAAAGTCTTGAACACTATGCGCCCAGAAAGCGAAGGCACTCTCATCCAGGGACAGCCCACCCAGAATGTCACCACCGGCGGCAAAGTGCGCAATGTCTGCGCCATTGCTTCCAAGAAAAACATCACCGCCCTTTTCATCAGCTCGCCTCGCATGCTAATGGCGCATGGCTTCTTGGCTAAAGTCTTTTCAGTCTTCGACCGACATAAAACACCAATCGATTTGATTGCTACATCAGAGGTCTCAATTTCACTCACCATCGATAATACCGATGGCTTGGAAGCAATCAAAGAAGATTTGAAAGAGTTAGGTGACTTGCTGGTCACACACGACACAGCCATAGTCACAGTTGTCGGTCGACAATTCAGAGAAAGATCCGGTATCGCCGGTGAAGTCTTCTCAGCTTTGAAAGACGTCAATATTCTGGTCATTTCAGGCGGCGCCTCCGACATCAACTTGAGCTTCTTGGTCATGTCCAAAGACGCAGACAGGGCTGTGCAGCAACTACACGATTACTTCTTTGCCGACTAAAAAATGGGGCAAGATTCCACTATTGATCTTCGCAGCGATACGGTGACGCTGGCACCAGAGCCCATGCGTCGAGCTATGTATGAGGCGGCCTTGGGCGATGATGTCTATGGTGAAGACCCTACAGTCAATGCCTTGCAAGAGAAAGTCGCTCAACTAACTGAGAAAGATGCAGCCCTTTTTGTCGCCTCAGGCACGATGGGCAATTTAGTGGCATGCTTGAGTCATTGCGGCCGCGGCGATGAAATCATCTTGGGCGATCAGAGCCATATCGCCAGATGGGAGCAAGGAGGAGCCTCAACACTGGGCGGTATCAGTCTGCGCACCATCAAGAACGAAGACGGCATGTTTGACCTTGGCGATCTAAAAAAAGCCATAAACGAAGACGATCCGCACCGCACCGTGACCAAGTTGATAGCCGTAGAAAACACTTGGAATGGTATGCCTCTCACACCGCACTATTTGCATCAGGTGAAAGAGCTGGCCCTCAACCACAACCTGAGCGTGCATCTGGATGGCGCTAGACTTTTCAATGCCGCCCGGCATTTCAAACGTCCACTCTCCGACTTCACTGCAGCGGTAGATTCGGTGCAACTCTGCTTTGCCAAGGGACTGTCCACCCCAGCCGGATCTATTGTGGCAGGCAGCCATGAATTTATCAGCAAAGCAAGACGCTGGCGCAAAGCCCTAGGCGGCGGCATGCGCCAGGCTGGTGTGCTGGCCGCAGCAGCAATCTACGCCCTAGACAATATGCAAGAAAGACTTGACGAAGACCATGAAAATGCCGAGTTTCTTGCCGCTGCACTCTCTCAAATTCCATTTATCAAAGTTGTTTTTGGTCCCTGCACCAATATGGTCTTTTTTGAGCCAACCACTGAAAGCGGTATGGACAGAGAAGATTTAGTGCGCAAAATGAAAGACCAGGGCATTTTGACCGGCATCGAAAAAAACAAAGGCATAAGAGCCGTGACCCATTTCGGCATTGAGCGTCATCATATAGAAGAGGCAATCAAAAGAATCGGTTTAATATGCAGCTAGCGATAAGCAGCTGACTTTCCAATCTAGGGGTTGCAGAACTGGCAATCTCCCGGTGAAGCCTTCTTCAAACCATCTGCGCGCGGTCGCCGCTCCTCCTTGCCACAGCGCGGACAAGCAAAAATTTCAAATAGGGCAAGATCAGTAGCGTTGCCGCATAAAGAGCAAGGCAAGCCTGGCTGCTGCCCTTCAAGTCCAAAACCAGGAGCCAGGCAAGACGGACACTGGCAAAGCAGGCGCCGCACCAACTTCACCGCCAGCCTACCAATTACGCCCATACGCGTTGGATTGCAGTGGGCACGCATATCGGTCTCTAAGCGCAATTGCCCTCTCTGCCTGGCGGCGAGCGCCAGAGAGTTCCTCAGTTGGGAAGCACTATTGATACCCTTTTCCAGAAAGACAATCTCGTCACCACTGAGGACCTTAAGAATGAGGGCATGAGAGGGGAAGCGCACTCTCTCCAGCCAAGCTTGCAACTCCACTTCTTCAAGCTTCGACTTTAGGTCGAGATGACCATAATTGGTTCGATAGGCTAAAAGCTGCTCCACTACCCGATTGCCTTCGCAATCGACATAGGCCATCATCTCAAAGTCGGCAGCAACAAAGGGCAGATAGGGATGAGGTCCAAAACTGCCTTCATTAGCCAAGGCCGAGCTGCAGCCTGCCTCCAGTCCAACACTTGCCTTCCTGATGCAAGTGTTAAGAGGTGAGTCAGCCCGCTCAATCTCGCCGCTAAAGGTACCAAGTAAGTCGGTATCAAAGTCGGTTTTGCAAACTGTCTGCATGCCTAAGCCGATCCAAAAAGGGCGCCTAACCGCACGCTCCTTACCATGCTTGGTGACCAGGACGATTTCTTTGTTCACGACAAAGCATCGACCCTCTCATTCTCGACCGTCTCAAGCACTTGCTCTCTCTCAATCTTGATCCAACGACCGACGCCGAGCGCCTGCTGGAAGGAGCCATCGTCGCCAACCGACACAAGATGTATCCAGCGGTTATTGACCAAGTCAGCTACGGCTGGATGAGTCGACAAAACTTTGTCGATCATCTGCACCGGTGCCGCCAACATAACCAGAAGTCTCATCGGCTCATGCTCAAGCACGCCCTCGCCGCTCATAACCGACTGCCGCGGCAAGCCCAATAGTAGATCGCCACCCAAGCCCTGCATAACACCGAAATCACCGACCACATTGTGCAAGACTTTACTGCCGCTGCCAAGAAGACGATTGTCCATGGTCGAGAAATAATACTGAGAATTGATCCACTGCGCCACCACCATCGGTGCGGTCATAATCAACTCCAATACCTTACCGCTCTCATCGGTCTTCCAATCATAGCTATGCAAGAAAGTGCGACCGGCTAGGTCAAGCCCACGGGTAAGACTGCGCGGTGCCGCCACAAAAGCGGCATTGCGAGCCAGTCCCCATTCAGGGGCATTTTGAGCCCAGTCGCAGGCTCTGGCAAAGGGATGATTGAAACCCTTGAGACTGGACAAAGGCAAGCGCTTCTCCCTCTCTTTTCTGACCAGAGCTCCGACCAATTCCAAATCTTTCTGCAACTTGGCAAATATATCTCTCTGCTCGGCACTGAACTGCTTAAGATCGTCTAGATCAAAAAAGCGAAAGGTATCTTTAGTTGTATCGTGTTCACAAGCCAAGAACCGAGTCGTCTCGGGTATTGTGATCTGCTTTTCTTTGGTCAGTCCGGCGCGCACCGCGGCGTCGTTGAGAATAGCAGCTGCCAACCTGGCACTGTGGCGACCGGAATTGCCTCCACAGGCACCGCAATCAAGGGCTGAAGCATAGGGATTATTCTGTGAGCTTGCCCCATGACCGCAAAGCACTACCAGGGGAGCCAATTGCTCACGTCCGGCTAGTCCAGTGCCGCAGAGTGCACCATAAGCAGTGGCAATTTTCTCATCAAGAGTATAGGCACTAAGATCGAGGACCGTAGTCGGTTCGCCGCCTACGACCTGCCAAAGCTTGCCATAAGCGGCGGAAAAACCAGCAGGGAAGAGGGTTTTACCGGAAAGCGGCAAGGCCGACCAGACACCAAAAGCTTCAATCAGACCAAAGCTGGTGGCGAGAAAGCTCTTCAACTTCTTGCGCAGAAGCAAGGCAGCAGAACCGAGAGCTTTCAGTGAAGTGTAGCGTTCACCTTCTTTTTCGTGGGCGCAGCACTCACTCACAGCCTTATCTGGACTGAGCAAAGCCGGACAAAGGTCTAGCGAGCGTTCACCGCCTAAAGGTTTGAAGCGCATCGGCATACCGAAAAAACCGGCGAACCCCAAAGTCTCATAGTTGGACAGAAATTCTAGGTGCCGACGCACCGGCTCAGAGCGCACATCAATGCAAAAAACCATCTGCACATCTGGCCCCTGGCTTTCCCGGCGGTTGGCAAAATTTTCCCGAATCTGGTCTAGGAGCCTGTTTCGATAGTTAATCTCATAGGCTTCTTGCCAGACATCTGAAGCATCTTTTACACCAGAGAAACCGCCAACCACGATATCATCGGTCTTCTTGAGACTATTCAAGCGTGAGAAACTCTTTTCAAATCCACCCTGCCGAGAAGCGCTTTGGCTGACCCAGCTGGATGAAAGACAGTATTCGTAAAAGAGCCTGATCGCTAGATAATCAATAATCAAATCCTTAGCACCTTGCCGATTCTGACAAAAGAGCAGATAGCTTGACCATCCGGGGAGGGCAATCAAATGCGAGCGCATATATGGAACAACATCGTCCTCACCCACTCCGATTTTCTGCAGTAAGAACTCTAGCGCAGCCAGTGATGTCAATTGCGGACCAGGGAGGGCGGCAAAAAGCTCGCGCCACTGGCAGGTAAGATCAAGCGATTTCTCGTGCACAACTAGTCTGTGCCAAGTGCGGAAGAGACCAGACTCCTTGACTTGAAACTGAGCCTGAATCTTATCAAAGTAAGCACCCAACCATTTGATCACAAGCTCGTTTATCGACTGCACCAGCGAGGTGCCGCAATAACTATCAAGCAAGCTACTCCAGGAAGAATTGGCGGTCAATTCAATAAACTCGTCCTGCGAAAGTCGAGGGCTTTCCTTTATATACTTGAAAGCTTCTTTCAAATCTTCCGGATTAATTCTTCCAGTCTCGTACATGGCGCGGTAATCGGAAAGCTTGAGGTGACCTTCACTGCCGAAGAGACTGCGCCCAATCTCTATTGCATCTTCAAAAGGCACCTTTTCGTAGCCCTTTAGCGCATTTAGGGCAATGAAAGACTCGAGCGGCCAGTATTCATTGAGACAGGTGGTCGCCTGAGCAACTTGGTCGGCAAGAGCGATTTGATCAGCAAAAGAATTTTGACCGGACTTTATCATAACTTTCCCTTCAAGTGAGCCGAATAACTTTAGACGTAAAAACCAGAAAGAGCCTGAACGTAGAGCCAGTCGGCCAAGCGATTCTTGCCCTTTCCTGCCGTATTGACCAAGACATGAAAAGCAAGGAAGAAAACGAATGCGAGGGGCAATAGCCAGAAAGCGGGGGATGAAAATGAAACCATGGATAGAGCATGTTCGAAAGAGACAGCCAAGCTAACCGAAGTGAAAACAAGCAGAGCAATTGCCGCGGACAGAGCGAGAGCGACCGGGGCGGCTACCCGACTAAAGGCAGGCATGGTGAGAAGTATCGGCACACTGGCCGCCAGAGCAAGAGTGCTCGCTGTAACCTTGGTGCCGTAGGCGTAGAATATGACAAAGGCTAAAGTGAGAAATACCAAACTTACAGCGTGCGGACTCACGGCACTTTCGTCCTTTCTGACGGCGGCAAACTCTTTCTTGATCAGTCCCTCGTTAACGGCACTGCCGGACTGCAAGAACATATGACATTTAAATAGTCCGTGGGCCATGAGGTGGAATACTGCCGCCGGGATCAATCCACAGGCGCATTGCAATGACATGAAACCCATCTGACCAACGGTGGAATAAACTAGTTTGCGCTTAACGTCAAACTGAGTAGACATAGTCAGCGTGCCGACCATGGCGGATAAGAGGGCCAGCGTTCCCCAAACGAAAAGACAGCCGGGTACAAGCAGTAAGGCCGGATAGACTTTGCATGCCATAACCCCCGCTATGTTGACTACACCGGCGTGCATCAGGCCGGAGAGCGGGGTGGGACAGTTGAGAGTATTGAGCAGCCAGCGGTGAAAGGGAAAGAGAGCCGACTTGATACAAAGCGAAAGCACCAAAAGATAAGAGCCGAGATTGAAGAAGGCTCCGTTCAAATGAAAGACTTCTTTCAGATGGCTAAAGTGCAGCGGGGCTCCATCGAAGTATAGAGTAGCGAAAGCAAAGGCTAAGAAGAAGTCAGCCAACAAATGATATTTGAGAACCGACACGGCGAGCTTTCTCGATTCAGATCTCAAATTCATGAAGAGATAGAGAATTACGCTGATGGCGCCATAAGCAAGCAAGCTCAGAACCATATGATTAGAAAGAGCGGTCAGCTGGGCGGCCAGGGCCATAAGCACTAAAAGCCGACAAAAGGAAAGACGACTCTTTTCACCAAGCATATAGCGCTCGCTGAAAACTAGAGTGATGAGCCCGATGAATGATACCAATACCGAGACCATCGAAGAAGCACTATCGACCGCCAACATGCCGGGTGCATTATTCTGAGCCAAGCCGGTGAATGCCGCGACAGCTAGACCGATACTGGAAATGAATGCCGCTGCCTGACCAGCGACCAGTACCCGCAGACGATTACTCTCATTGCCTATGAACGAAAAAAGAACGCTCGCAAAAGAGAGGGTAAAGAGCGAAGACTCGAACATAACTTAGATGGTTCTCCATGTTTTGGGACTTGGTTTAAGGATTACTCAGGCGGTGACTTGATCTTCAGGACACAGTTCGGTTAGCACTTCCATGATCATGCTCTTCTCAAGCCCTAATAATTGAGCAACCTGATAAGCCGACCAGAACTCAGAAGCGCTCACCGACTTACCATCGACTTCAAGGCCATCCTTAAAGATGCCTGATATCTCAGACTCTGTCTGCGAATGCAAGATCAGATGCGGTGGGCTCAACATCTCTTTGGCGCGCTCTCTTGCCGCACTTGAATCGTCAAAAATAACAGCTCTTGCTTTACCTTCAAGAGAGAGAGTCTCAAGAATTTCGCAGTAGAGCTCAGCCATAACCTGGTCTCTTGATGCTGAAGAAAGCGGATGACGACATTCAGTGATCACTGCGATTTCAGGCTCGAGAGCGCCGCCGATCTGGGCTATCTCGCCCCTTTCAATGGCTTGCGCTTCAAAAATCAGCACTTCACTTTTCTCGGGCATCTCTAATATAGATTCGGCGCAACCCATCCATGTAAGCCCTTGCACTAGTGAAACATGCACCGCGTATTTCTCTCGTAACAGTCGAGCAATCAGATTTATGACATTGAGCCTGCCATTGGTGCCGGTCACCCCAACAACCCTGGGCTTCACCCAACGGCAATAGCTCCCTACCAGATCGAAATAAGCGGTTCTCGTGTCAGATACAGCCACAAGCGGGAATGATTGTGGAGCAAAGGCATAGCGACTGCGCCTTTTCACAATGGCGCCGCAAGCACCTCTTTCAAAGGCTTCTTTCAATTCGTCATGGCCATCTTTAGTAGAGTCGGCAAAAGCGATAAACCAATCTCCGGGGCTCAATTTGTCAAGGTGGTGAACGATCGCCCCTTTACCCTCCGGACGCTCGCCTTGTACAAGGACGCCTCCGACATTCAGGCAAACATCATCTAGGCTGAATTTAGCAACCATTGACCATCCTCCCACCCGGCTCGGCTCCAGCGCAGAAACTCATTTGCATTGTTCTGAATATTTCAAAACATATACATCTGCAAGTATATTTGATTTGCCCGCCCTGTCAAATAGAAGCGGACATTTTGTTGATTTAGCGAAGAAGCTCTTGTCCTCT
The DNA here is from genome assembly GCA_019745415.1 of Candidatus Obscuribacterales bacterium. Lineage (GTDB taxonomy): Bacteria > Cyanobacteriota > Vampirovibrionia > Obscuribacterales > Obscuribacteraceae > Obscuribacter. Next base: position 9,964 of record JAIETF010000016.1, read on the forward strand.
AGCAAGCACCATGTTAACATCGTACTTATTACATTTGCAGATATTTGCAAATCTCTACATTTGCAAGCGTTCTTCCAAAAATTTTAGCTTTCCAATGCAAAAGCATTCATAACAGGTAGTAAGACTATGCCTCATCGAATTCTAATAGCTCAGCACTTAGCCAAGCTTTTTTCTGTACTTTCGCACCCCGCCCGCATCCGCATCTTGACCGAACTGCGCAACGGCCCGCTCTGCGTCAATTCACTGCAAGAAGTAATCGGCATTTCACATTCAGGCGTCTCGCAGCATCTCTCTATAATGCGCGCCCAGGGCATCATCAAAGAAACAAGAGAGGGGCGCCATGTCTACTATCGCCTCACCAACCAAGAAATTTCAGATTGGCTGGCTGAAGCTATTCCCTTCATAGTGCCCGACGACAGTGACTCAAAGCTTTTGCTCAGAGCCGCTCAAACCACGATGGAAAAGTGGTCGGACGGCAAAGTAAAGATAAAGAACAACGGCAGAGATAAAAAAGCCGGCGCTATCTAGAGCGAGAGCCATTGCGAGCGGCAGGCGCAGAAGTCTTAGCACCTGCCGTTTTTTCGTTTGATTTTGAGCCGTTCTTTGGCACCACTTTTAAACCGGCTTTAGCCGTTGAAGTCTTTGCATTCGATTTAGCCCTCGACTTCCCTTCGCCGCCAGGTTCCTGACTCCAAGCACTGCGAGCACTTTCTACAGCAGAAACGATGGTCTGGACTTCATTGGTGTCTGGCAATATAAACTGCACACCGTCCATTATCCATTTAGCCAGCTCGGGCTTTCTGAGATGGTAGAAGACGTTTCGCCCTTGCCTTTTCTCACTGACAAGCTGATTACTCCTCAGCACAGACAGCTGTTGCGATACCGCCGCATGGGTGATGCCTAGAATTTCTTTCAAGGCACCGACCGTAAGGTCTTCCTTCTGCAATTCTTCAATGATTCTGATGCGAGTGGCATGAGACAAAACCGAAAACAGCCTGGCTAATTCACCGCTTACTACAGCTCTATAAGGCATACAGCCCCCTGTTTGA
>JAIETF010000118.1 GCA_019745415.1 Candidatus Obscuribacterales bacterium
GCTTGTTTGGCGGCTTCAGCTTGTTTGGCGGCTTCAGCTTGTTTGGCGGCTTCAGCTTGTTTGGCGGCTTCAGCTTGCTTGGCGGCTTCAGCTTGCTTGGCGGCTTCGGCTTGCTTGGCGGCTTCGGCTTGCTTGGCGGCTTCAGCTTGCTTGGCGGCTTCGGCTTGCTTGGCGGCTTCGGCTTGCTTGGCGGCTTCAGGTTGCTTGGCGACTTCCGGTTTTATAGCAGTTTCTGGTTTTCGCTCTTGCTCGTCTTTTTTGCTTGCTGCGGACTGTTTCGATTCACTGAGACCCTTGAGTGTGTGAAATCCCCTTCCCTCGAGCGAGACTTGTTTGCCGTGACCCATTTGTTTCTCAACCTGTGCACCATCCATGATACCGCGTAGGGCTGTCTTTTCACCTTTGCCGTCGTTGACAAAGAGGTGTACCATGTCGCGGCTTCCGGCTTTCTCGACCTCTAGGCGCAGTTTGTTTTCTTTGCCTTGCTCATCTTTGGCGCTTAGGTTGGTGGTGCCCATGTTGACTAATTCTTTCACTGCCTTAAGCCGCTCTTCCGAGCTGAGATTGTTGTCCAAGACCCTTGCCTTGAGGGTCTCTTCTTGGCTCGCCTTCTCAGGCTTTTGCCCGGTACCGTTCTCTGCTGTTCTGGTTTGTCCGGCGCCACGTTCAAAATCTCCGCCGACAAGCACTATTCCCGGCAAGACCATTTTGCCGTCGTTTTGATAGAGCGCCGAAGCTGAATTGGCATTGTCATTGTTGTGCGGTATAGCGCGGGCAATGGCGGGTTTGTCTGAATATGAATCCCAAACTGATCTAGAGAGATCTTGTCTGTTCTGTTCGCTTATGTCTAGACGCTGAGATGCAGGCGCTTCGCTATGCCGGAGTGGCTCAGTTTCAGGTTTTGTTGACATAGTAATCTCGAATGTAGAAAACTCAAGGCTTGATTAGTATCTGCTCATGCCTGTGAAATTCTCGTGAAATTGCTCTGTCGCTGCCTTAACTTCTGCGCTCTTGCTCAAATTAAAAGCTCTGAGAGAGACTGCACTTTGAGCTGCTGCAACGCTTTCTTTATTGCAGTTTTGTCTGAAATTTCCGAACAGTCTGGCTGTTTGCAGAAGTCTGCGATTTGAGCCAACATTTCCTTTTCTCTCTCTTTATGACTGAGGTTTTTGGCTATATATAGGTCCAGAAGCAGTACTTCTAAATGCTGTTCTCTTTCCATCTTGACTCTGCTTTTCAGTAGGGCGGCAGACATGGGGGCAGCCAACTTGTAATTTGGCTTTCTGCGATAGACAAAGTTGCGCAGACGTTCAATATAAGCTCGCAGCTTGGTCTTCGCTTCCTTTTCCTTGCCTGCATCTTGCGCTTCTTCGATAATTTCTATTTTTTGCTCAGAAATCTGATTGCCGACTTCAGGATAGAAAACAGCTATTGCAATGCAAAGCATGATGAAAGTTGATACCAGTGAGACTATGATGATGCCTTTGTTATTATCGCTTTTCTGTTTGTCGGTCAAAATCTTTTTGCCGAGAGGATCTAAACGCAACAGGAAGGTAAATAGATGATTGCCCGACCAAATGAGGATAAATAAGAGCCCTACCAAGCCCCTTACGCCAGGAATCAGAAAGAGCGCCAGCAAGAAGACAAGCCTTTTTCGGTCGCCCATCTCAACTAACCAGTGCGTGAAAAGCAAGATCTTGTGATAGATGGGATTCCTCGACTTGATAGCATCAAGAAGGGCTTCTTGAGCCATTGATGAGTTGGGATCCAGCCTTAATGCTTCTTTGAGGTTTTCAGCGGCGGCATCTATTTTCCCTTGCTTGATAAGCAAAAGAGCGTAGTTTGTATGAGTGAAGCTATCATTTGGCTCTAATTCAAGAGCCCTTTCCAGGTCGTTTCTGGCTTCTTCAATGCGGGATAGTCTGGCTAGAGAGTAAGCTCTGGCGTTAATGCTCAGTACATGGTCGCCGTCTATCTTCAGTCCTTGCTCGGCATCGCTCAGGGCTTTGCTGTATTCGTGCATATCAATGCGAATCAGTGCCGACATAGCCCAGAAGTCGGCGTCATTCACGTCAAGCTTGAGGGCTTGTTCTATGTGCTTGAGGGCGCGTTTGGTGGCGTTTTTCTTGATATAGGAAGACGCCATTATATAGTGCGTGAATGGATCATTCGGGGCGGCAGCGATGGCTCTCTCGCCTGTGGCGATTGCCTCGTCGGTTTTGTTTTGGCAAGATAGAGCCGAAGCTAAAAGACTCAGCGCCGTTGCATGATTTGGATCTTGAGCAAGTGATAGCTTCAGCTCCTTTTCCGCCTCGGCGTAGAGGTGGTGGGAGAGCAGAGTGGCGCCTCTTTCAAAATGTGGATTCATAGCTGTTAAAGCTTAAGGTATTTGGCGATTTCATCATAAAGACCGCTTTCATTTGAGTAGATTGCATAGTTCCTTGCCGAGGAAAACCATTCCAGCGTAGAGGGCTTGATGTTTTTGCTCGACTTTTCCAGGTCTTTGGTGGTGATTGGCCTTGGTTCGCCGCCTTTAGACATTGCTTCTTCAATTTTCTTTTCTATGCAATCTTCAACCAGCGCATTTAAATCAGCCCCCGAAAACTTCTCAGTCTTCTTGGCAATAAAGTCGAAGTCGATATTATCTTGAGGCTTCCCTTTGAGGATGATGCGCAAAATTGAAGCTCTTGCCTGGGTGTCAGGCGGTGGAACAAAGATAATCTTATCGAAGCGCCCCGGTCTTCTAAAGGCCGGATCTAAGTGCCAGGGAGCATTAGTCGCTGCCAATACCAGTACTCCTTCGTTGGATGTATTGACTCCATCCAGTTCGTTCAAGAACTGATTGATTGTATGCCTGTGATATGACTGCTTCATATCGCTGCGGCTGGCTGCCAGGGCGTCCACTTCATCAAAGAAGAGTACTGTGGGCTTTTGTTTTCTGGCTATTTCAAAAATACTATGCAGATTTTTTTCGCTGGCACCAATCCACATGTCCAGCACCTGGTGCAAGCCAATCGGTATAAACCCAGCCTTGATTTCGCCGGCTGTGGCCCGGGCTAGATAAGTCTTACCGCAACCGGGCGGACCGTAGAGCAAGATACCGCCGCCCATCTTTTTGCCGTAAGCCTTGAAGGTCTCGGGATGCTGCAGCGGATAAATGATTTTCATCCTAATCTGTTCTTTTACTGTGTCCATGCCCCCTACATCGGCAAAACCGATGCCGGCGTTTTCCACCAGTTCGCCAAAATCTAGATCATTGCCTTCATAACTTTCATCGTCATCTTCGTCGTCGTTTAGCAAATTGTTGACCGAGAACTCGCTTAAGTCGCCGCAGGCTGTTGCTCCCAAGCGTCTTGTATTCTCTTGTTTTTCTTTAGTCTGCCCTTCTTTGGCGGTCAGGTCTTTGCCTGTTAAGCCAAGACGCTCTTCAAGAGAACTGTCGGTGAGTGAATGCTCAGCCGCGATGGCTTTAGCATAATAGTCTCTAGCCAGAGCCAGTTTGCCTTCGTTGAGGAGCAGGCGGCAATAAATCAAAAGAGCTCGCGGCGGCGGTTCAGGTTTTTTGACCAGGTCTTCCACGATCACTAGAGCTTGGCTGTATTTGCCGCCACCGAAAAAGGCTTGGGCTAGAGAGGCCATGACCTTGGCGTCGTTCGGCGAAAGGGCCAGGGCGGTGGTGAATTCGCGCTCGGCTTCTTCCATTCGGCCCACTGTCAAAAGGTTTTCGGCCAAAAGTAAGCGCAGAGGCAGGTTGTCTGGTGAGAGGCTAAGAGCTTGCCTGAGGCTCTCTATCATTTCATCTTGATTTGGCATGAGCTATTTGTCGCCTCTTTCTTAGCTATCTGCGCTGCCTTCTTCTTCAAAGCTTTCCGGTTCCATACTGCCGTCGGCTTTCTTCTTCAATATTTCAATCTTCTTTTTGGCGCCTTTGATAAATTCTTCGCAGTCGACCGAGAGCTTTATACCCGTCTCAAAGAGCTTGAGCGCCTTGTCCAGTTTTACTTCGCTGTCAAGTTGCTTGACCACGTTTTCCAATTCGAGAAGGGAGGCTTCGAAGTCGATTTTTTCTTCTTGTTTGGCGGTCATAGTGGTTTTCTCCTTTACCTCTTTTTTCTTTTTAGGACTGGGTGCTGGTTCGAAACCAAGCAGGCTTAGTTGTTTGATATTGATTTTGTGCTCGTCATTGGTCATATGTTGTATCTTCATCAATAGAATCGACCGTCAAGTTGAGCCTGCCACGCTTGAACACCGCTTGCACTTTGTCGCCGCTTTTCAGGCTGCCGACATCCGTGACGACATTGCCGGTTAGTCCCCGCAAGATTGAAAATCCACGACTTAGGACGTTTCCGGGGCCAAGATCTCTCAGTCTTTCAGTCAGCTTAATCAGTTCGTGCTCTTGCCTGCTCAGCAGTCTATCAATGGCTGTATCTAGTTTTTGTCTATTACGCTGCACGTTTGCCAAGCTTAATTCTAAGCGGCCTTCGTAACGAGAGAGAGCATTGATCGGGCTGAGCCGATGTAATTCTCTTTCAGCCAAGCTCAGTCTATCTTCCACTAGGGAGCTAAGTCTTTGCGTGAGATAATGCCATTTATCTAAAAGTTCCCTTTCTCCTCTCGCTACTAATTCGGCAGCGGCTGTAGGGGTAGGGGCGCGCAAATCGGCCACCAGATCGCAGATAGTAATGTCAGTCTCGTGACCAACTCCGGAAACCACAGGGATACGTGAATTTGCCACCGCCCGCGCTACTATCTCGGTGTTGAATGACCAGAGATCTTCTATTGAACCGCCGCCCCGGGCAACGATAATCACATCGATGTCGTCTCTTTCTTCTAAGGCCTTAATGGCAAGAGCGATTTCTTCAGGTGAACCTTCTCCTTGCACTTTTGCAGGCGAAATCAGAACAGAAACAGTCTTGTTGCGGCGGCCAAGAGCGCTCAATATATCGCGCAAAGCGGCACCGGCCGGGCTGGTCACCACTCCCACTTTGCGGGGTAGAATGGGAATCGGGCGTTTCCTCTCCGGGTTCGTCAATCCCTCTTCTTCCAACTTTTTTTTGAGTTGTTCGAAAGCCAGCTGCCACTCGCCGATGCCTACCGGCTCAAGGCTAGTGGCTATCATTTGGTAAGCGCCTCGCGGTGGATAAACACTGAGCTTGCCGCGCGCTACCACCATCAAGCCGTCTTCCAGCTTGAACTTGATTGACTGGGCTGAGTTTTTGAAGCAGACACAGGGCAATGTTGCTTCTTGATCTTTTAGGGAAAAGTACCAGTGACCGCTTGGATATATCTTGGCATTTGATATTTCACCCACGACAAAAACTGAGTCGAATTCGTCTTCGAGGCAATCTCTTATCAAATTTGTCAGTTGGGATACCGTCAGCACAGGGGCTTTGGTACCGGCTTCTATCATGCTGTGCATTTTCTCTACCTTGACCAAGATATATAGAAGTATAACCGCGAGATTTAATCTGCACTTTCTTTCTGTCGTTTCAACAGAACTGAAGCATTACATATGCGCTGGTGTTTATGGAAGTATTTCTTCGCTATTTAATCGACCGATCTTGTCTATCTTTTGAAAGCCGCTCGGGCTGCGGGTCTTGGCTTCTCAAGAGGGTTTCTCATCCTTATTTATAGGGCAAAAAGATAGTGTCGGATAAAGAACGGTCATAAGGCTCGAACAAAGATTTGCATTCAGAGATTTAGTCTCTCTGGGTTTCATTTGACTGTTCAAAGAGGATACTATAAATTAGTATGACATACAAAAATATGGTAATTCCAGAGGGGGTCTGCGCTATGGACCGTACATTGTTCACACCAGTAATGCTGGAAGCCTTTCGCGCTTGCAAAAGGGCTTACTTCCTGGCCTATCATCGAGATGGCGCCGCTCAGGCAAAAGAGCAGGCTTCCAGTGTATGCAAGCGCTTCATCCTTAGGGCCCTATCTGAAATAAACAGGGCTAAGTTGACCTCAGTGACACAGATTCAAAAGTTTATGGGGCAATACTGGCCGGTAGACAGACTTAGTGCCAGTGCCGATCTTAATGATGCCGGCACCAGGGCTTTTCTTTATACATACAAAACTCTACTGCGCTATCAGAGTCGCCCATATCATCCAAGTGGTTCCAATGTAGAAGCTGTCTCTCTGCGTGTGCGCTCTCGAATAGCCGGAGAGCGAGTCTATTTGGAAGAAGTTTTTGATTTGGTTCTCTACTATCCTGCCGAAAAGAAGCTAGAACTGGTTATCTTTAGTTTGAAAGAACCCAGGCCCTCTAATCCAGCCTGGCCAACACCGACTGAGCTGGTGCGGCAATTCTTAGCCGAGCGCTTGCAAATGCGTTATCCCTTTGAAAAGCTTTTGCTCACTACCATCAAGGTTAGCCCTCAGGAAACCAAGGTGAGTCGTAAAGAAGCCAGTAAGGAATTGTTCGCCCTGCACTGGCCGGAAGTGGTCAAGAGTTTGGCTGAGATGAAAGAGCTGAACGAGATGCCTAGTCACGAAGAAGATGGTTGCCGCTATTGCGAGGCGATAGAGAGCCGCATGGTGCGAGAGTTGAATAGTGACGAGGAGACTGCGGACGCGGTGCAGAAAGAGGCAGCAGGCGAGACTATCCCGCTTTCGGCCTAGTATTCGGTATAATTTCCAAGCTGAGCGAGCGCTTTTGTCAAGCGCTGGGTTGGCCATATTTGGAATTTGATAATTGCCGGATAAGTATATTTCTGTTTTGGTTGTGAGCAGGGGGGTAACCCCCTGTTTCGGCATTTCTGAGGTTTATCGTGCGAGCTGATTTACTCATCGACAATATTGGCGAACTGGTGACTGCTGAAAGTGAAAGCGGTTCTTTGAGAGGAAGCGAACTGGGGCGAGTGCGGCGCCTAGGCGATGCAGCGTTGGCTTGTTTCGATGGGCAGGTTGTCTGTCTTGGTAATCGCAACGAGGTCAAGGCACAGCTGCAACTGACCTCTGATGCCACCATATATGATGCTGGTGGCGGCTTGGTCACGCCTGGTCTTGTCGATAGCCATACCCACCTGATTTTTGATGGCAATCGCTCGGCGGAATTTTTGATGCGCTGTCAGGGCAAAACCTATGCCGAAATTGCAGCCGCCGGTGGTGGCATAGTGGCCAGTATGCTTGCTACCAGAGATTCTTCTTTAGATAGGCTTGTCTCATTGGGAGGCCTGCGCCTGCAGAGACTGCTTGAGAGTGGCACTACCACTTGTGAAATCAAAACTGGCTATGGGCTTAGTCTTGAAAGCGAGTTGCGTATGCTGGAAGCTATTTTGCATCTGCGCAAACAGTCTGCGGTAGAAGTGTTGCCGACCTTTATGCCGGCGCACGCGGTGCCTACCGGCAGTAAGAAAGAAGAATATGTCGCCCATGTTATTAAAGATATGCTGCCTGCGGCATCACGTATGGTGACAGAGTCGGCAGTGCCGACCTTCGTAGATATCTTCTGCGATAGAGGCTATTTTACTCTCGATGATACCAAGTTGGTGTTTGAAGCGGCTCGAGAGCTGGGTTTCTCATTGAAGGTTCATTCTGATGAATTTGTCAGTTTGGGTGCTACCGCCTTGGCTTGCAAATATGGTGCTGCCAGTTGTGATCACTTGCTCAATGTTTCGGAAGAAGAGATGGCCATGCTTGGTTGTTGCGAGACGGTAGCAGTGCTCTTGCCTGGAACCTCTTTCTACCTCAATTTGGCCGCTCATGCACCGGCACGCCGCCTTGTAGAGAAGGGCGCCATCGTCGCTATTGCTTCAGACTATAATCCAGGCTCCTGTCATATATTTTCTCTACCCTTCATTTGGGGGCTTTCTTGTCTTCATTTGAAATTGACTGTGGAAGAGGCCTTGAATGCTTTAACCGTCAATGCGGCTTATGCTCTCAAGCTTGGCGATAGGCTTGGGCGTCTCTCACCTGGTTACCAGGCAGATGTTGCCATCTACCAAGTTTCCAGACTGGAGGAGGTTCCCTACAACATGGGATGGAATCCAATCAAGGCCGTATTTAAGAAAGGCCGATTAGTTCACAATTTATAGGACGCCACCTCTTATGGTGCTAATGGATGACCGAAGATGGTATCACCTGGGGTGGTAGGTACTGGTATCAAATTTGGTCATAAATTCTTTCGTTTTTCTCTTGCCTTATTCTGGGCATTGGTTATAATTCATACGTGCCACCACTAGTGGGGGCGTAGATCCATAAACCGCAACCTAAAGAGTTAGGGCTTCTTATTGCCTGAGAGTCATCGGTTTTTCGCTTCTTTCCATCTCGGGGTGGGTTGAGCGAACCCTTAGGCTCGTTCTGCTTCGCCCTGCTGCCTGATTGCAACCAATGAAGACTTAGCTGGTCTTTATTTGTTTAGGGTAGCCAGCACTAAGCGATAAACAGCTCAAATCTAACTCTAATCGGTATAACAAAAAGCAGAGTCAAGCAAAGAGGGGAAATAGATGGCAGAGGCTAAACGGGTACCGCAGGAACAGCCCGAAAGGTCTGAGTCTGGAGTAGACATGGAAGGCTTCGACCAGTTCTTCTCGGCTGGTCCGGTCGAGTCCCAGGAGTCTGGGAGCGGCATTTATGGTGATACGCTCATGCGCCAGCAAGTAGAAAAACTGGTGGAGCGGTTTACTGAACTGATGTCGGTTAGCGTCGATCAGCGGGTAGAGACGAGCAAGATTGCTTCTCAGCTTATCGATAACCAGAGGCAGCTGGTTGCCACACAACAGATTTTGATCAAGCTGATGGAGCGCTCTATAGAACTTACCAGGCACATTACCAGCATTGAGGAAAGAATGCCTGCTTTGTTGGAAGTGCCCCGTGTTGTCGAGAGCCTTCGGCAGAGAGTGGCTCAGATTGAAGGTGTAGAAGTCGACTAGCTGAATACCCGATTGCAGCAAAGCTAAAGTTTTTGCAAGCTTCGGCGATTGCGTGGTTTCACCATTTACTTCCGGCTATAGATAAATAAACTATTGGCTATACAGGCTTCTTAGTTCTGGATGGAGCAATAGCTTTGAGCAGTGTTTTCATGGATGGCGGGTCTACCGACGGCGGTGCCGAGCATGGCGGTCACGACCATGGTCATGACCACGGTCACAACCATAACCACGGCAGCCATGCCAGTGGACACAAGTCGGTAGCGCAGTTTCTCGGTCTAGAGGGTGAAGGCGACGGCGTTGAACATGGCGGTCATGGGGAGAGTCCATCTCAGACTGCAATTTGGAACAATGCGGTCAACGGACTGAGCCTGAAGAAGCTTTTCGAAGGAATCGTCATAACACCCAATTTCCTTCTGCTCTTGATGTTTTTGGGATTTACCGGCTGGCTTGGAGTGATTTATTGGGTCCGGCATAATGAACCTTTCGCTAATCATGTCCTCGGTTCGCATAAGGCCTATGCTCCGACCGCGCACCAAGACAGATATATAGTTGAAGGCATCAGGGAAGCTCTGCCTATCAAAACCTCGGCTAACACAGGCTATATCTTCCAGCCCGGCAATATGATGCCTCACAATATTCCTGCTCCAGCCCAGCCAGCGGCTGCGCCGCCGCAAGCAATGGGGCAACAACCGGCCTATATGACTCACCCGATGCATCAATCTATGCGTACTTTCGGTTTGCGTGACCGCCAAGCACAGCCACAGTCCGCCTTCGGGCATGCTCAGTCTATGCCTGCGGCTGCGCCTGTGCAGACTGCTCCAGTGGGATGGTCGCTCTCCAATCATGACTTTTCCCAACAGAGCGCCCACTTTATGAATGAGTTTGGCGCACCCCAGGCTCACTATTACACCGCCGTACCCACTCCGACCGGCACTCGTATCAAGATGATCACCACTCGCTAAATCTAGATCGGCAACTCTTTCTTGAATCCGGTTAGTTGAAGCTCGGTCAGATGTTTAAGCTCTTCCTCGCTTAGTGCTTCAAGGCAAGCTTCCGCATTCTCGTCCACTTGTTCCGGCAGCTTCATACCGGCCAGTGCAGTCGATACGGCGATCTCGCCGAGGGCAAAACGCAGGGCCGCTTGTCCTAAGGTTTGCTTCTCTCGAATTAAGAATTGCAGCCTTTCAGTTGCTTCGATGCGGGCTCTTATATATTCGGGCGGCCAAGTCTTTCGCATATCTCCGGCGGCAAATCTAACCAAGTTCGAGTTTTTGTACTTGCCAGTGAGAAAGCCGTTGGCTAGACATTCTCTAGCAATGATGGCGCAGCCTTTTTCATTGGCCAGAGGGAAGAGTTTTTCGGAAGGGCGAAAGCTAAAAATGTTGTAAGCAATCTGAATACAGTCAGGTTGACCGACATTGATTGCGGCAATACCTTCAACATCAGAAAAAACCGAGACACCCCAGCTGCGTATCTTGCCTTCTTTTTTAAGTTCTTTCAGTTTTTCGTAAATAGCCGGGTTGTTGAGCAGCTTGAGCGGTGGATTATGGAGCTGGTAGACGTCTAGGTAGTCGGTTCGCAGTCTGGCTAGAGTCTTGTCAAGGGCGAAGCTTATATACTCGGGAGTGAAGGTTTGAAAGCCTTGCCCTTGGTAGAAATCGGCCCCTACTTTCGCCGCCAATATTATTCGGTCTCTTTTACCTCTAAAGCATTTGCCCAGAAGGCTTTCGGCATGTCCCCAACCGTAGACGTCGGCAGTATCAAAGAAGTTTATTCCCAGGTCAAGAGCTCGATTGAGGGCGTCTGTAGAGACCTTGTCATCGGTCGGTCCGTAGCTCATTCCGTGCGAATTGCCACCGATAGGCCAGGTGCCGAAGCCAATTTCGGAGACCTTAATGCCTGTTTTACCGAAGTCGCGATACTTCATTTTCTAAGATGCCATTGGGTCAACGTATCAGGTCCTTCATTATTCATGAATACGAGCGCTTCGGGGCGGAAGTCTGTATTACAATAGCCCCT
>JAIETF010000080.1 GCA_019745415.1 Candidatus Obscuribacterales bacterium
AGCAGTTTTACATGCCTTGCATGTCGCGTGCCATCGCCTATGATCGCGCTGTAGGCTTTTTCAACAGCACGATCTATGCCATTGCGTGGCACGCAGTTAAAGCATTTGTAGAGCGTGGCGGAAAGATGAGGATAATTTGTTCGCCGATCCTGACGAATGATGATCAGCAGGCGCTTCATCAAGGCTATAGCGAGAGGCTTGCAGAGTCGACCGGAGAACATCTAAAACAGCAAATACAACGATTGTTCAGCAATCCGAATACATTCAAACCGAGCGCAGTTCTAGCCACACTGGTGTCACTAGGCATCATTGATTTCAAGATTGCATTCCTCGATCCACGCCAAGGTCGGCACGAACGTCTTTTTCACGACAAACTTGGAATTTTCACCGATGACGAAGGCAACAAGGTAGCTTTTAAAGGTTCGATGAACGAGACGTGGTCTGGTTTATCGAACGATGGCAATTTGGAATCTGTAGATGTTTTTTGCTCATGGACAGAAGATGCCGGCAGATTGAAAAGCGAGACCGAATATTTTGAAAAGCTTTGGGCAAACGACTTCCCCGGAGCTGATGTGCGTGAATTCCCTGAGATCGCACTTGAGGAATTGCGGCGTGCGTCGCAACCAGAACATTGGCCAGAGTTGCTCGACGAGATCTGCAAGGAAATTGAGATCGCAGAGCGAATAACAGCGGACCGGATGCCGGGCGGAAGAAAGCCGCGTGGTCACCAAATTGAAGCAATCGAAAACTGGAAGGCTAAGAACAGACGGGGAGTTTTTGAGCATGCGACAGGTAGTGGCAAGACATTTACTGCCCTATGTGCCATTCGAGAGTCGTTGGAGCAAGGGGAAACGGCTCTAATATTGGTACCGAGCGAGCTTTTGCTACTTCAGTGGCAAAAGGAAATCGTAGAGACACTGGGCGATCTGAGGCCACAGTTGCTATTGTGCGGAGCCGGGAACAGCGAGTGGCGCAAAGATCGTTTGGTAGGACCGTGGACGCGCAGTACGAAAACGGATCGGCCACGCATTATTTTAGCAACGATGCAGACAGCGTCGAAAGCTGACTTTATTGAGAGTGTACGCGTTGGTGAACACTTGTTTATGGTCGCTGATGAAGTACACAGAATGGGCAGCCCGGAAAACCGAAGAATATTCGCCATTGATGCGGGACCTCGGCTTGGTCTAAGTGCTACTCCAAGGCGTTTCGGGGACCCGGATGGTACTACTGCCATCTTCGGGTACTTCGGTGATGTGGTGCCGCCTGTAGTTACTCTGCAAGATGCCATCAATTCTGGCGCGCTGACTCCTTACTTTTATACCGTGCACACAGTCATGCTAACAGTTGAAGAGCAAGAAGAGTGGGATGCAATCAGCAAAGAGATTCGCAATCTCTATGCTCGAACCAGTGGCGGTTCTACGGGTGGACCAGGTCCACTTGAGCGAATCAAGCAATTGTCTATTCGGCGTGCACACATCGTCAAAGCCTGCTCAGGCAAATTACAGTTGGCTCTGTCTGTATTGCGTGAGCATTACGAACGCGGACAGCGCTGGATTCTATATTGCGATAGCCAGGAACAACTTCAGGATGTACTTCGCTTACTGCATGGTGCAAATATCGATGCTACCGAGTACCACACGCAGATGACGGGTGATCCGCGTGAGACACTTCGATTCTTCGCAGCCAATGGGGGAGTAATTGTGTCGATAAAATGCCTGGATGAAGGTATCGATATTCCGTCTGTGACGCACGCGCTGGTCCTGGCATCATCACAAAATCCTCGGGAGTTTATTCAACGTCGCGGTCGCGTGCTTCGTAGATCACCGAACAAGCTGATCGCGAATCTGCACGACGCTATTGTTCTGCCGCAGCAGTTTTCTCCTGATGGCACCGGTATTCTCGAAACCGAACTGGCGCGCGCAATTCAGTTCGGCAAGGGCGGACTTAATCCAGAATCAGTTACACAGTTGCAATTGATTGCCAATCGGTTTGGACTTGATTATGCGCAATTAGCGGAGGAAGGCGAAGAAGATGACTGAGACAGCGAAGACAACCAATGAACTCGCGGAGACAATAATGAAGTTGCGCGCGGAAAAGTATAAGGATCTACCGGAAGCGCTTGTAGAAGCGATTCTTGCAGTGGAAGAAAGCCTTCCCGATGATCCGAACGAAAGGCTACGGCAGATCCGTGACCTTGTCGAAAAGCATCTAGCAAAGAAGTAGGAGCCGATCAATGCTCAGAATTACCAAGGTAGAAATCAGCAACTTCGGACCCTATAAAGAACTAGAGACAATCGAGTTCCCTGCGCAGAACGGTGTGACTGTCGTCTACGGCGAGAACATGCAGGGTAAGACTAGCCTCCTGAACGCCATTCGTTATGCATTGTACGGGAAGGTTCTTGGGCGAGGGTCCAAGATACAGCCGTTCCACAAGTACAGCAACGAAGAAAGCGCACAAGAGGGCCGGTACGGATTCAAAGTCACTCTATATTTTCAGTGTGAAGGCCACAACTACGATCTAACTCGTGAGTGTACTCCGAAGCCAGGGGTCAGCAAGCCGAAGGCTGATTACGACTACGATGAGAAGTATTTCTTGCGCAAGAACAACAGCGCAATGGGACCAGATGACGCGACGCGCTTCCTGGCGCGTGTCATGCCTGAAAAAGTATCTCGGTTCTTTCTATTTGACGGAGAACTGCTTCAGGAGTACGAGGAGCTTGTTAGTGACGATACTCCAAATGGACCCAATGAAATCAAGAAATCGATAGAACGGATTCTGGGTGTACCGATTCTGGTGAATGCACACAGCGATTTGGGTCATTTTCATACGGAAGCACAAAAGCTGCAAATCAAAGCAGCCCAGCGGAATACGAAGACGCAGATTGCAGCCAACCATCAATCTCAATTTCTTGAGCAGCTGGAACATCACAAAGATGAGCTTCGAAAAATGGAAGCGCAACTAAGCGACGTGAAGGAAAAGCAAGCCGATCAAGAAGATCTGATCAAGCGCAACGAAAAGAGTATGGGGCTGCTTGAACAGCGAGACAAACTAGAGTTGCAAAAGACTGAGACACAGACAAAGCTAGAGGAACGTCAAAACAAACTGAAGCAAGCGATGTCGGAAGCTTGGCTCAGTATGTTAGCGCCAACAATCACAAGCGAGCGAGACGAGTTACAAACCAGGATCAATGATATTCGTGCGCGGTCACAAGACTATTTGACCAAGCAGTCGGCGATAGAGAAACATAAAGCGGCAATGCAGCATGGCGAGTGTCCGACATGTTTGCAGAAGTTGGACAAAGATGCCGGCGAGAAATTGACGACGCTCATTGAGGAGCTTGAGAAGTCACACGTCGACGTAGACTTGCAAGAGTTGGATGAACTTGAGCCGCGTTTGCACTCATTAAAGCAGATTCAAGCTGTTGATCAGAAGAAGCTGATTCAGCAGCTGTTTGAGGACATCGAAGAGTACAAGACGCAGATCGCCGAAACGAAAAGGGAGATGGGCGAAATCGATGATCAAACAAAGAATATAGATGAGAGTGAGGTACGGCTTCAATATAGTCGGCTGCGAGAAATTACGCAGGAAGTAGCTATTCTCCAAAAGGGTATTAGCGATTTGAAAAAGGCGGCAGAAGTAACTGCCGAAAACCTTAAGAAGGCAAAGGATGAGTTATCCAAGCACGGTGGACAGGACTTTCAGAAAGAACAGGATCGAGAGAATCTGGCTGCTAGGCTTGAGGAATTGTTCCAAACGGGCATAGATGTTTATCGTGATCGGCTTAAAGAAAAGGTGGAAAAAGACGCTACTGATCTTTTCCTGAAACTCACAACCCAGAAGGAATACAAAGGACTCAAGATAAACGACAACTATGGTTTGACCATTATCCACAAAGACGGAAAACCAATAGCCATTCGCTCTGCCGGCGCAGAGCATGTTGTGGCATTATCTTTGATGGGTGCATTGCAACGTAACGCACCTTTGCGAGGACCGATCATTGCAGACTCTCCGTTCGGCAGGCTTGATTCCGGACACAAGACAAACGTTGTGAAGACTCTCCCTGATATAGCGGACCAGGTGGCTTTGCTAGTCTTTCGCTCCGAACTGGAACCGACCATGGCGAGAGAATTGCTCCAAGGCTCTCTGAGATCGGAATATAAAATTGTTCAACGAACGGCTCGGCACTCGAAACTAAAGAAAGGGTTGGAGGATTAACATGGCGGACAAGAATACAATCGGGCCAACAGACGAAAACCGGCAGATAATCGAGTCTTTGCTACAAACAGACTTGTTTAGCGACATGATGGATATCGCCAAATTCGCTATCGCCTATGCAATAAAGAGCGGTGTACAACCTACTGATTCGCCTTCCGGGAGCACGATGTGGAACGTTGGTTCGTTTGATCGCGATGGGCAACTGAAACTTACAATTCAATCTATGTTCACGACTGAGACGCCCTACCGCGCTGCGGAATCGCTGATGAATACTGGACTGGGAATGATCAAGGCCCTTCCCAGGCGAGACGATGTCGACATTCTTGCATTGATGAAGTAGGCAGAGACTAGCTCAGGCGTGCACCTTGGCACCTGTAATTGAAAGAATGGAATCCATCTCTTTGTTGAATTCGTCATCAGAGAGCACGGCTTTGGCGCCTTTGAGTGACACTTTTTCGTGGTGTTTGTAGAAATCAGGTACTCCGCCGCCGGAACGGCCAGCACGTGCTACTTGGGAAAGCTTGTAGACACGTAGAAGCATGACGTGGAGCCTGCCCTCAATAGCACTGTCTGCGTAAGCTTTGACGTGGCCTGGAGCCCATATGTAATGCTTTTTGAGTTGGTCCAAAACTTTCTTATCAGTTACTTCGATAATGCGCTCAACGTGAGCGTAGAAATTGATATCAGCGAGCATGTCCTCATGCGCCTGTTTCATAGTAGCGACGGCGCTACGGCGGGCGGCTTCTACGTGCTGAGATTGAAACTGAGCATCGAAAATCTCAGGAGTAGAAACGTTTTTCTGATAGTAATTAAACGTCGGAAACAGCAACATATCGGCGTATTGGGGGGGCCGCTTCCGTATAAGGATGGTTTGCTTCCCAGATCCGAGTGCTTCGATTACAGCAGACCATTCTTTGATCCCGCGTTCCGTTTCCATGGACCCCTCCCCGCGTGTTGTCAGACCCGCATAAAATAGCAGATAAGAAGGTCTGTATACAGCTCAGGTTGTTTATTTGCGGGTTCGACCAGTCCACCTTGACTTGCGAGAAGTGGCCTCTTCCCAGACCTTCTTGACTCTCTCAAAGCTGACGGTGCTTAGGTCAAAACCTTTTGTTACCAGATCGCGGACCACGTTCGAATGAACCCATTGGAAACCATTGTCCTTTGCTTCTTTGTTCATTAGGATTTGGTCCACGGTCTCTCGCAGGGTAGTGTCACTCACTTTGAGCATGGTGGTACAAGTTTTGTTTTGGCGCTTCTGAAGGTTCATTACAACATCAAAGTGCGCCACCTTTTCGAGCCCTGAGCGCCCTTTGTAGCCTTTATGGCTCTGTTGCTGGCGAGCTAAGGAGTCGGCTTCCTGCATCTCAAAACCAGCTTGTTCCGCTGCCTTTTGCAAGGCGCTCCAAACAGCAGCGTCAGTGTTGTGAAATACCAAAGTGACCCAGCCACTAGGTTTTAGAACACGGTGAAGTTCACGGAGCGCACCGGTCATTAGGTCTTCGTATTGTTGAAGCGTTTTACCGCCGTTTTGTGGTCGCAGCGATCGATTAACGACGGCTTCCAAAGATCCGTCAGTCACAGCGCCTAGCCAGGCTTCCCAGATCAAGTTGCAATCAGCATAGAAAAGATTGGAGCCGAACGGAGGATCAGTGAAAACGTAATCAATACTGGCGTCAGGCACAGTTCTCAAATTCGTAGCACTGCCCAAGAGGATTGCAGGCTCTGGTGTGCCGGGAGCATTTTGAAAAGCCGTGTAATAGCTTCTCAACTGGCTTATCTTATTGCGAAAGACTTCAAGCACGTTTACTTCACAAGATAGCTGCGGAACGTACAGAGTTCCAGTAAGAGGTCGCATTCCTCCGCGTGCGTTGAACCGTCGCATACGAGTGCCATGCCACGCGGTGTTAGTGAAGGCGAAAGAAAGAGCGTGCTTGATTCTTGGGTCAGAGACCTTTTGAATTTCCTTCCATAGTAATGAAAGCGTCAGCAAATTTCTGGGAGTATAGAAGTCAGAGACCTGGTGAATTTGTTGCAGGTGAAGAGCGCAACGGATGTACATTTCGCGGTCGTCAGAGATTGGAACAACCGGATACCAGGACTTAATATCCTCCTTGGTGAAGGTTTTTATGAACGCTAGGTCTTTAGCGGTTGGAGCGCGCTCGAATCGTTCAGTTTTTCCAGCATTTGTGACTTCATATGAGATGGAAACCGGAACGTTATCAACACACTTCAGACCAGAGCGTTTTAACTCCTGATCGCAGCGAGGGCATTGGATGGTTCTACCGACGGTGCCTGATTCCTTATCGACTGTTTCCCAGAGAGAGAACTTCTTACGGCATTCGGTACAAGAGTAGACCTTGCTCCAGAGCGTGTATTGAACGTAGCCCTTTTGCTTACCGGTGTGCGTAGTGGAATAGATATCACGAAACGATGTGTCGAGCTTCTTTGAAATTTTGTCGAAGGCTTCAGAAAGTGCGTCCGGATCACATTCGCGGGTGTGGTTGTACGAAAGATGTGCAGCAGCCGCGCATAGATCATTGAGAATTGCCTTGCGCCCTGTCATTGCGGCAGCTACGCCGGTCATGCCGGAGCCACCAAAAGGATCAAGGATTACATCTCCTGGTGACGTGAAATGCTCAATGAATGGAACAATTGCTTCCGGCGGGACTTTGGTGTGATAGCTGTGAGCGTTGTAGAGCCAAGTATTGCGTGAACCAACGACTTGCCCAAAGCGTGGTGCTATATGGACTTTGGAGCTTTGCTTTGTTTTGCGGGTGAGGATAGCGTCGATATCTTTGGCAAGATATTCCTCCACGATGACACCAAATGGTGAGCCGACTTTTTGATAAGGTCCCTTGGCACCAACGTCCTTCTGCCATTTACCATCACTGGTTTTAATTCCGAGTTCGTCACAAAGATTTGTGATAAAGGGCATGGTGACTCCAATCAGAGGTATGTGTTGTGCAACCAATCTCTTAACTACAGCAGCATAGAGTTCGTCTGTTGAAGCACCGGATTCTCCCTTTTCGGAGAGTGTGAGGCGGATTGTTTCTCTGGCGAGAGTGGACAGATCATCGACAGACATTGTTTTCAAAGCAACGCCAACAGTCTTGGACTGCTTCAAACACATGAGGAGATCTCTGCGCGTTACTTTTTCTTGGCCTGATTCGCCTTTGACACCTTTGATTGATCGATGAGTCTTATCTAGGACGTGCGTGGAATCGATTCTGAAACCAGCTTCCTGCAAGGCACTTTGCACAGTTTCCCAAACAGAATCATCAGTATTGGAAAACAGGAGAGCGGCATAAGCTTGCGGTTTCAAGATGCGGCGAGCTTCCACAAAGGCGGCTGTCAGTCCGGCCTTATAGTCATCAATTGTTTTGCCGCCCTTGTCGGGACCGAGATGTTTGTTCACCACCAACTCGAATTTGTCTTCGGTCAATTCGCCAAGCCAGGCTTCCCAAAGCAAGGAGCTGTCGGCATAGAAAATGTTAGAACCGAATGGCGGGTCCATGAAGACAAAGTCTGCAACGTGATCTGGTATGTGATCAAGTTTGGTGGCAGAAGCCATAACAGCTTCTGCTCTGGTATTAGTTTGTGGGAATTGCTGATAGTACCGGACCACGTCCGCTAGCTTGCGATTGAACAAGCTCCACACATTCCATTCATAGCGAATGGAAGAAATGTACAGAGTGCCTGTCATAACATTGGTAGGTCGCTTTGCATTCCACTGGTAACGCCGAGAAGCGCGATTAGCAACAGCAGTGAAGGCGAACAGCAGTGCGGCGCGAAGTCTTTCATCAGGCTCTTTGAGTATGCTGTGCCTAATTGCAGCAAGAGCGTGTAGATTACGAGCCGAATAGAAGCCTGCAACTGAATCGACTCCCATTGCAGTGTGGCTGGCACGCCACATTTCTCGTTCATTGCCGAACGGAACTTTTGGCACCCAATATGGAATGGTCGAAGCTTGTGCTTGTGCTATTAACTCCAACTCTTCGCGAGTTGGCACATGATGATCCATCCTATTTCCCAGACTGGAAACAGTGGAAAGCACTGGTTCTTCACCAGCCCATATCAAATCTTGCTTCCGGCTTTTTTTCCTGCAGTTGAGGCAGGGAACTGATTGACTTTCAACGGCATCGCCGAATTTTTGCAGAACGCTCCAGTATGTCCAAGTGGAACCACAATGTGGACATGCAAACTTGTCGCTCCACGTAGTGTATTCGACGGTGACGCGATTGCCGGCAGGGGAGACGATATCGTAGAGCCAAGCAATTGTTGGTCGCACTTCATCGAATACTCGCCGTGCTGCCAGTTCAAGCTTTTTTGGATCGCATGGTTGCAGATAATTGCGAGAGATATGCACTGCTGCTGGTGACAAGTCACTCAACAGAGCATGGCGGCCGGTGCGCAAAGCGGCAACACCGGTCATTCCAGAGCCGCAGAATGGATCTACAACCAGGTCATTCTTGCGGGTAAAGTGTAGCAAAAGGGGCTCAATAGCTTCGGGTGGAACCTTAGTGTGATAGCTATGAGCACGGTATGAGGTGGTGTTTTTGCCTACCAAGACGTCGCCGGCGAAGGATTGTCCAATTTTTGCTGAAGCCTTCGTGTTAGTCATCTCCAGCAAAGTTTCAGGACTTACAGTGCGAGGAAGTTCCACGACTGTTCGTTCGGTGTCCTGGCGCACGTAGGCTGTAATTGTCGCGGCACGAGAGGAAAGCGCTTCCTCAACGTCTTCAGGGAGCCTTCCGGCGCTTAGTCGAAGCAATTCTTCGGGTAAATCAAGCTCACGGGAAAAGACCGATAATTGATCGACTGTTGGAGCGCGCTTGCCTGACTCGATCATGCTTAGATAGGACTTGCTGACTGATGCCCGCGTAGCCAAATCTTGCACTGTTATTCCGCGCTGACTCCGGCGCTCGCGAATCAGCGTCCCAACATTATTATTTGCCATTTAGTGATCCCTACCAGCCTTTAAAGTATCAACGGTTAACAAAAATTGTCAACCGCCACCATCCGCGGTTATTGGAGCAGGTTTGGGTATCGAGACGTTGTAGCAGCAGGGAAACTGAAGGGTTGCTTGGATAGCTGATCTCCGAAGACTCGGAAATTATTTGTATTTATCGGACCAATTGCGTATTTGATCGAAATACTACTTCAGCCAAATGAATATAGCGGCGAAAACATCGATACGATATTGAGAGATCTGGAATACGATTGTTTGGTGGCCCGTGAATAGGTTCGACCGTGGAAACTAACCAGCTACCCTTTGCCAGCGAATTCTCGCCTTCTCAGATCGACTTGATTACACTGCTTGAAATTGCCAAGACGCACAGTGGCGATGGCAAGGCGATCAAAGAGGCCATTCTCAAGCGTTACTTTGGTGGCAAGAAAGACCGGAGCGCACAGAACAATGGAAAGCTAGCTGGAAACGCTCGGCTGGCAATGCAGAAGTATGGTGTGCTGGGTGAAGACTTTGCATTAACGGTACTGGGAGAGCAGTTGCTTTCTCTGTGTGCGGACGAAAAAGCAATGTACGCAGAGCTTGCGAAGCACATTCTGCTTAATCTCAACGGGTTGGCTCTTGTAACTTGTTTGAAGGATATGGAGGCCGCTGGCGAAAAAGTTGACGGAACGAAGCTGCGGCATTGGCTTGAAGAGCGTGGGGTGCTGTTCCCTCGTGGTGGAAAGCACCCTAACATAATGCGGCTATGGCTGGAGAAAGCCGGAATCTTTGCTGGGTCCTGGCGGGTAAACGAAGCGCGGCTGCAAGAAGTATTGGGAGTTTCCGAAGACGATGTTGAAGCATTGCTTGGCTTATCGGGGGAGCAAGGTGCTTTCTTGAAAGCATTGGCAAATATAGGCGAGAGCGATACTGCATTTCCCTCGAATCAAATCGAGAAGCTTGCTAGTGCGACCTATGGCATCAAGTTCAATGAAAAGGCGTTGCCGCAGACTGTACTTTATCCGCTTGAAGCAGCAGGGTTCATTACATTGGAGCGTGGAACGAAGGCCGGCGGTCGTGGAGCCAAACCATTCCTAGTTACAGCGACGGAAAAATTCACGAACGAGATTCTGGTGCCTTTATTGGAGCAGTCAGAGAAGCTTACAAATGCTGACTTGCGACCCTTTTTGAGAAAGCCTTTGGATGAAATTTTGGCGGAACTGAATCACAAAGACAAGCATGTGAAGGGATTGGCGCTTGAGGCCTTGGCGATCAAAATTATGCGCCTGATAGATCTGGATTACGTCAAGACGCGCTTGAGAGGCACAAAGACTGGCGGCGCCGAAGTCGATGTGATTTTTGAATCAAGCAGATTGATTTTTTCTCGCTGGCAAGTTCAGTGCAAAAACACGGCCAGCGTGTCGCTTGATGACGTAGCAAAAGAAGTGGGACTGACTCATTTGCTGAAAAGCAATGTGATAGTAATCATGAGCACCGGCGAAATTGGCGGTGACGCCAGACAATATGCTGACACCATTATGCGTGACTCCAACCTGTGCATAGCCATGATCAATCAAGATCGGAAGAGCAC
>JAIETF010000099.1 GCA_019745415.1 Candidatus Obscuribacterales bacterium
CCGCGGTCATCCATAAATACGTTGGATGCAGCGAAGGCTCTGATGATTGATTCGGGGTGGTCGACATCACCGGTCAAAAGAACTCGGTCGGAACCACCGACTGAATAAGCCTTAACAATGATACGGGGATCGATCTCTCTTAGAGTAGCCTGGAGCTGGGAGTAATCTTTGGAGACTCTCAGGTCTACGTTGATGGAGTTGCCTGCATCGTCCCAGAGGAGCATGGTGCAGGTGCCTTGGCTCTTGCCGAGGAGCACCATCTGGTTCTCAGAAACCACGACTGGCTCGGCAATACTGGGATCACTTATTGAAGTACGTACAACTTTGTTTTTGAACTTGAAAGTTCTCGACTGAGAAACTTTAAGATCGATTGCGCTTGTAGTTTTAAACTCTTCGAACTCGACTACGCCAGTCACCACCGGCGGAATCGGCTGAGCCGTGACAAAGTTGCTCTGATCAGCAGCCGCTTGGGCAATGATCTGATCCGGAGCGAACTTGCCAACCTCGTCTGCCTTGGCAGCCGGTGCAACAAATTGCAGCGCCATTACAGAAAGGCTCAAAGCTAAGCTCAATTTGGGCTTATTCATTCCACTCTCCCTCTACAACTCCCCACTTATTTTCCAATTTTTAGCGACTCTGGGAGCACTCATGGTAATGCCGGTACAGGACCGACCAGTACAGAAGCTTAACACGATTGCCCGGACAATGCACCAATATTTTTTCAGACTGGTGGCACTTTCAACATCAAGTTAACAATCTCGTTCAACTTTTGTCGATAGTGAACTCAGGCTCAGCAAGCCAAGTTTCAAAGATAATCCCGAAAAGCAACTGACAACCGCCCGTGGTGCACGACGTCTGCTAGTAGCGTCACTGCTAAATATGCAAACGAAATACCAAGCTTCAATCAAATTTTTTTAACCCTTCGCCTACCAGAAGCGCAGATTCAAAAGAAAAGAGCCAACCGCAGTTGGCTCTTTCTAATTTCACTTCTACTCGGTTCGGATGACTTATTCGTTATCTGGAACCGGAGCGCCTTCAGGCAGAGTAGGTGAAGTCTTCTGGTGACGCTCTGCTCTACCCGATGTGTAGTAGCGCTCGTCGATGACAGAAGGTTCAACTTGGAACATGTTGAGGTCACGAGGTCCTTCAACACGACCAATCTCTTCGGGAAGCTTGAGCTGACCAGGAGTACCAGGAAGGATGATCTCGGGTCTCACGGCAATCACAAGTTCACTTTCGTTCTTGTTGAAGGCTTTCGACCTATAGAGAGCACCGAGTACCGGCACTTCACCAAGGACAGGCATCTTAGTTATCTCTCTACCGACGTTGGTTGATACCAAACCGGCGATGTAGAGTTCTTGACCAGGCTTGAGCTCAACGATTGTCTGAGTCTTTCTGGTGGTGAAACCAGGGACGACACCGTTGCCGCCAGCGATGGTGGAAAGAGCCAAGTTGTTAGCCAAGAGTCGCTCTTCCGGCGAAATTTCTAGGTTGATTGTGCCATTGTCCTGCAGCACAGGAATCATGTTGATTCTCATGCCGAAAGGCTCGAACACGATGGACTGCTGAGCAGCACCAGCGGCAGCCACAGCCTGGAGGATCGGGATCTCACCACCGGCCAGGAAGGAAGCACGCTCACCAGAGATAGTGACCAAGGTTGGTTCAGCAAGAACACGAGCTCTTCTCTGACCGATGATGCCTTGCACTGTCGGGTTGAGAGAGAAAGCAGTTCTACCACCCCAGTTGCTTTGACCGGTAAACATGTTACCGCCAACACCAGGAGCAAAGTTGACACCACCGGGAGATCCAAGCAAGTTAGCCTGGGTCAAGAGTGCGGTGGGACCATAAACGATGTTTTGACCGATACCAAGACCGCCGATGAAGTTAACCGGCTGGACAACCGGACCACGAGGGTCGAAGGTCAAAGCCTGAGGTGTTGTGACGATAACGTCGTTACCACCGAGGGGGTTCTGGTAGGGACCAGCACCGAGACCGAGGGCGGTCTGGAACTGCCTGATACCAGGGTTGGAGATATAAGGTACGCCTTGGTTGGCAGCGACGGCAGCACTTGTACTACCACCGACTCCGAACGAAAAGCTCTTGTTAGATACACCGAAACCAAGGTTCATCGCCAATTCGCGAGCCGATGTGGTGTTCATCTCCAAGAAGGTGACGTGCAACACAATCAGAGGCACTTTGCGAACTTTAACGAGAGAGGTTACGCGACCACCGTCAGACACCATAACTTGAGACTTGCCGATGTTGTTGGCGAGGTTGCTGAAGTAGGTGTAGCGGTCAACGCTACCGATGGTGGCGAGCTGACCAACAGAAGATGAGGTGGCGGAAGTACCGCCCTGTTCACCGATACGACCACCGATGATGCGGCTGTTGGCCACTTGGATGTTCATACCACGGTCATCCATAAATACGTTGGATGCTGCGAAAGCTTTGATGATTGACTCAGGGTGATCAACGTCACCAGTGAGGAGCACTCGGTCGGAACCAGCCACCGAGAACGCCTTAACGATGATTCGAGGATCAATCTCGCGCAAGGTAGCTTGCAACTGTGAATAGTCACGACTGACGCGCAAATCGAGAGCCACCGAGTTACCGGCATCATCCCAGAGAACCATGGTGCAGGTGCCGGCGGATTTACCGAGGAGCACCAGCTGATTTTCAGAAACCACTACAGGCTCAGCGATACCAGGATCGGAGATGGAAGTTCTCACAATCTTATTTTTGAGCTTGAAGGTACGTGACTGCTGGGTCTTGAGGTCGATGATATTGGTCACTTTGTACTCTTCGAAATCGAGAGTACCGGTAACAACTGGAGGAATTGGTTGAGGAGTGAGGGTGGAGTGGTCAGCCTGAGCCATGATGTGGTCAGGGGCAAGCTGAGCGACCAGCTGCTTGGAGGAAGCGCTGGTCAGAGCGGAAGAAGGAAGAGCGGCAATCTTAGGAGCGACTACCGGCGCTTCGGTTTGAGCGACTTCCGGATAAACCTGGGCTTCACCAGGCTTGATATCACCACCCATAGTGGCGGCGCCGACAGGGGCGGCGGCTATCTCTTCAAGCGGCAGAGCCGGGTGTATGGTCAAGGCTGCTGCAGGAGCAGCGCCGCCAGCACCGACTTCTTTGCTCTTGCCGGAAAGGAAGAGCATTGCGTGAGGATCTAATTCTTTTGTATTTGCTGTTGCAACTTTTGTCGACTTAACAGCGCCTTTGGCAGCGACAGCTCTCTGCGATGCTTTCGCGACGCCAGAACCGGACATCTGTTGCCAGATGGCACCTTGCGGTTCAGACTTGGCAGTCAGCGTATTAGCCTGGAGCAGCACTAACGAAAGACTCAAAGCTAAGCTCAACTGGGGCTTATTCATTCCACTCTCCCTCTATGAACTCCCGACCTAATTTCCTTAACACTTGACACTGGGAGCACTCATGGTAATGCCGGTACAGGACCGACCAGTACAGAAGCTTAACACGACTGCCCCATATCTGCACGAATCTTTTTTCACAGCGCTCACACATTGAACATTGACTTAACACTTCCCTCTTCACAACCCGCCAATTAGCGCAGAGAGAAGGGTTCCGGCGATCGGATCAACTGCAACAAAACCCACCTGACAACCGCCGGTGGTGCACGATCGTAAGTAGTAAATAGGAATGTCAAGCCAGAGACAAGCCGGATCGGATATGCGCCGCCCAAGCCTCGGATATGCACATGGCACCACAGGCGGCACCATGAATTTCTGCTAATTTCCAAAAAATTCGGCATTTCCTTTAGCAAAAAGGCTTATCAGTCGTTCCTCTTCGCCAGCAATGCAACATTTCGAGTTGATAAGAGCTTTTCGCAGCAAATGTCTTCCTTATAAGTAAGAAGACTCTGTGCACTCTTCTTCACAAATTGCCCGAAATCAGGCAAGGACGACAGGTCCGAAGGCTTGTCAAGCCGCCATCCGCCTCGCGCTCGACACAATAAGTGGTATATTCTCTTACTAAGGATAGGTCTTTGCGTTGGCAGGCCGATCCAGAGATTCATTTGCAATACAGAACGCAGGAAGGACTTAGCAGTGGAAAACTCTTCCGAACAGGAGAAGGTGCTGGTAGTAGACGACGAAGCTTCTATTCGTCGCATTCTGGAAACCAGATTGAAACTAGCCGGTTATAACGTCGCCACAGCGGCAGACGGACAGGAAGCGCTAGAGCAGTTCAACGCTTTTCAACCGGATCTAGTCATCCTAGACGTCATGCTGCCGAAGATGGACGGCTATGAAGTCTGTCGCGAAATCCGCAAAACTTCCGACACCCCGATCATCATGCTCACTGCTGTGGCTGATGTGTCAAATCGCATTCAAGGTCTTGAAATCGGAGCAGACGATTATGTCGTCAAACCCTTCAGCCCGTCTGAGCTGGAAGCTCGCATCAAAGCTGTCTTGAGAAGGACGGTTGAGCGAACTCAAGAAGTAGGACAGAGCAAGAGCACCAATGTAATCACTATTGGCAACCTCAAGATCGATCTAAACAAACGCCAGGTGACTCGCAAAAATGAGCGCATCCGTTTAACCGGTATGGAATTCAGCCTTCTTGAACTGCTTGTCACCAACTCAGGCAAACCTTATTCCAGGGGCGAAATCCTCCAACAGGTTTGGGCTTATCCACCGGACCATAGAATTGACACAAGGGTAGTGGACGTACACATAAGTAGATTGCGTTCCAAGCTCGAAGAAGATTCGTCCAACCCAGACCTAATCTTGACAGCTAGAGGCATTGGCTACATGTTCCAGAAGATTAACTAATTCGCAAACTGATATAAAAGGAAAAGGACCGGCAATTGCCGGTCCTTTTCCTTTACACCATGAACAATCTTAAGTGCCTGTCTTCCAGGAGTTCATATACTCAGTCATTTCAGAAGTAAGCTTGTCAATGGTTATACCCATTGACTTTAGTTTGAGCGAAGCGATCTCATGATCAACTTCAGCAGGCAAGGTATAGACCTTATGCTCAAGCTTACCCTTGTGCTTGACAAGATACTCTAGAGCGAGAGCCTGGTTGGCAAAGCTCATGTCCATCACTGAAGCCGGATGTCCTTCTGCGCAAGAAAGATTGACCAACCGACCTTGGGCAAGAACATAAATACGATGTCCGTTCTTGAGTTCAAACTCTTCCATAAGTGGACGCACTTCTTTACGGTGCTTAGCCATCTTCTCAAGGGCGGTGAGATTTAATTCGAGGTCGAAGTGACCGGAATTACAAACAATGGCACCGTCTTTCATCTTTTCAAAATGAGCTTTGTCGATGACGTGACGGTTACCCGTGACTGTAATGAAAAGGTCTCCAAGAGCAGCCGCCTCGTCTATAGGCATCACTCTGAATCCATCCATAACCGCTTCAATTGCCTTAATAGAATCTACTTCGGTGACGATCACATTAGCGCCCAAACCTCTGGCTCTCATGGCAGTGCCTTTACCACACCAACCATAGCCAAGCACTACAACCGTGCGACCAGCGACCAATCTGTTGGTAGCGCGGATAATACCATCTAAAGTAGATTGACCAGTACCATAACGATTATCGAACATATGTTTGGTCTGGGCATCGTTAACAGCCATAGCAGGGAATTTAAGAGCGTTATCGCGCTCCATAGCCTTTAGCCTGGTGATACCAGTAGTGGTTTCTTCTGTGGTGCCGACTATTTCTGAAACTTGAGCCTGACGCTCTTGCAAAAGAGTCGCCACCAAGTCGGAACCGTCATCGATAATCAAATGTGGTTTGTGATCGAGGGCAATATTGATATGCCTATGGTAGGTGGGTATGTCCTCTCCCTTAATGGCATAGACCGACATACCCAAGTCCTTTACCAAAGAAGCAGCAACATCATCTTGGGTAGACAAAGGATTAGAGGCGATCAATACGCAGTCGGCGCCGCCGGCCACCAGAGCCTTGGCTAAATTGGCGGTTTCGCTGGTTACATGGGCGCAGACTGAAACTCTCAGACCCTTGAAGGGCTTTTCTTTCTCAAACCGAGCGGTAATCATGCCGAGAACAGGCATATCCGCCGAAGCCCAATCGATGCGCTGCTTGCCCAAGCCAGCCAGTTCAATATCCTTAATTTCCGAAGCCATGGCAGTTTTATTACTCACCTGAATCCCCCTCTGGAAAGCACGCTCCAAAACGTAAAGTTTTATGGTAGCAGCAACTAACCATTAGCCTGAATAACTTAGGTTTTCCTCAATGGTTCAGAATAGGAAGCAGCCTCAGTCGACGGTGGAGCCCTCTGGAGAGGTCTGGCATCAGTCAATTGGGCTAACCCTTGACACGCTTAGAATTCCGTTTTCAAGGGAATTATTGACTTAGAGAAGCAGCCCTAGATCAGGTAGCCCCCATGTCCGCTTATAAAATTGCCAAAGCGCCTAAATCAGCTCTCACAAGCACCTTGACAGCAGCTATCTTTATGGCTCTGGGCTTGAGCGCAATTTCACCGGCCGAAGCGGTAGTTCTCAACGGACAGCTGGAAGAAGTAGAAGTGGCTGATGAAAATGCCGCCCCTGGGGTGCAACCGGGTGCCCTGATTCCCAACACCTTCCCCGCCCACTATGCAGGCAAGTGGGTTTGTGAGACTACAATCACAGAATCATCAGTTCCGACTGTGCTGCCCGGCACAAAAGTACAATCAGAGGTACATTTCCTTCCCACAGCCGACGGTCGTATCGAGATGCGCCATTATCAGCCGGGCTGGGTGAGAAATAAATGTCTGACCGTAAGTTTCAACGGCAACGAAGCTAAAGCTGACACGACTTCCTATTATTTCGGCGAAAAGACGGAGGGAGCCTGGGCTGCCCGCACCCGTGACCAGTATCTGCAAGAAACCGATGATCTTATTAAGGCCAAAAGCTATGTCGATCAATATATTAATGGTCAGTATGTAGGACGCTACAGAACAGTTTCAGTCTTGCGCAGAGTAGCCGAAGATAATCGAAGCGTGGCTAGTAAATAAGGAGGAGAGGTTGCCCTCTCCTCCTTTTATTTTGCCTTGTATCCGCCTTGGCGGTTTATTTGCCTGCGCAAGCCATTTGCTTACTAGAAGCGCGATTCTGAGCGAAAGACTTTTCAGCTCTGAAGCGGGCCTGATTACCGAGCATATGTTCGATACGCAGCAGCTGGTTGTACTTAGCAGTGCGCTCCGAACGACAAGGTGCACCAGTCTTGATTTGGCCGGTACCTAATGCCACAGCCAGATCAGCGATGGTTGCGTCCTCGGTTTCTCCCGACCTATGGGAAAGCACGCTGCCATAGCCATTCTCTCTAGCCAGATTCACGGCTTCGATGGTTTCAGTCAGAGTACCGATTTGATTGGGCTTGATCAAAATAGCATTACCGACACCAAGTTCGATACCACGCTGCAATCTCTTGGTATTGGTGACGAAAAGATCATCGCCAACCAATTGGCATTTAGCACCGATAGTATCGGTGAGATCTTTCCAGCCATCCCAGTCATCTTCAGCCAAGCCGTCTTCGATTGAAACGATGGGGAAATTGTTGACCATGTTCTCATACACTTTCACCATCTCTTTACTGGTTAGAGATTTGTTCTCTGTAGCGAGTACATATTTACCCGACTGATAAAACTCGGTAGAAGCAGGGTCAAGAGCTAGGGCAATCTGCGAACCAGGCTTGAGATGTGCCTTTTCAATGGCTTCCATGATTAGCTCGAGAGCAGCCTCATTTGTTTTCAACGAAGGAGCGAAGCCGCCTTCGTCACCAACCCCGGTGCCTAGACCTTTCTTATGAAGCACTGCCTTTAGTGCCTGATAAATCTCAGCGCCCCAGCGCAAGCATTCCGAAAAGCTTGATGCACCCAAAGGAACGATCATGAATTCTTGAAAGTCGACGCCATCTTGAGCATGCTTCCCGCCGTTGAGAATATTCATCATCGGTACAGGAAGAATATTGGCATTAACACCGCCTACATATCTAAAAAGTGGCATTCCGAGGGCTTCTGCTGCAGCCTTTGCAACAGCAAGACTGACACCAAGGGTGGCATTAGCACCAAGCTTGGATTTATTATCAGTACCATCAAGATCGAGCAGAGCCTGGTCGATGGCCACTTGTTCTACAGCGTCCATACCAATCAAATGTTCGGCAATTACATCATGTATATTCTCGATAGCCTTGAGAACGCCTTTGCCGTGATAGCGCTTCTCGTCTTTATCGCGCAATTCCACGGCTTCGAAGCTGCCGGTAGAAGCGCCTGATGGAACCGCAGCTCGGCCCATAGCACCACTGGTGAGGGCAACTGTAACTTCCACTGTCGGATTCCCGCGTGAATCCAGGATTTCCATCGCCGATATTTCTTCAATATGCGTCATTATCTTTGCGCTCCTGTTTGCAGACAAAATTTATTTTCTAGAGAGTTGGCTCAGAGAGCCGCCGTAGAGCGATCTCTCCGGCGTTTTGTAAATCGGTGTCTGCATTTATCAAAGAAAGTTTCTCCGAAATGCAAAATTTCACTGCTGCGATTTACAAAGGTTCAAGTATAATCCTTTCACTGGATTTCTAATTTAGATGCACCAGGAAAGATCATCTTTCAGGTCATAAAACTAAGAAAACGTAGTCTTCACTAAATCGTTCCTTTCGGAACCTAGAATTGGCGGAATAAAATGGGCAACCTGCATGGTGGCAGTTTCCAGGCGATCCAGGAATACTTCCAACAGAAAGAATGCCGCTTTTGTTCAAATTCCTTTAAGCCTGACGGCATCCAGCTTTTGCGCGAAGAACCGGGTGTTTTGGTAGTCAGAGTTACTTGCAGCACTTGCGGACACCCACTCGGTGTCGCCATCGTGGGTACAACACCTAAAGCCCAAGTAAAGCCGGCCCAGAACCATCCGCGTGATTGGACGAAGCGAGATAAAGACCGCTTGGTGGGGCTACCTCCCATCACTTATGACGATGTCTTGAATGCCCATCAGTTCTTTAAGAGTCTGGATACCGACTGGCACAAGCACCTGCCAAAAGTCGGGAAAGCCAGCTAGAAGACAAGAAGCAAACTCAAAAGCTCGAGAAAGAACCGGAAACGGTTCTTTTTTGTTTAGAACAAAGTAATATCCACCCCTGACAGCCCCCGCAGCGGCAATGCCGACACAGCCAAGGCTTATGATTTAGAGATGTTCAACACTGAAACCAGATTAGCCCCAAAAATTAGCAAGAACCAGAACCCCTCTCTGCAAGTAGCCTGGTACTTTCCCAACACCTACGAAATAGGCATGTCTGGGCTGGGCTATCAGCTTGTCTGGTGGCTCATGGAGCAAGATCCGGAGATAAATGTTAAACGCTGCTTCCTGGATATGAAAGAACCAGGGCGAGCCGACTTAGACCTTATAGGCTTCACGGTATCGTGGGAACTGGATTTCGCCAACATTATCCGACTCCTCAAAGAAGAAGGCATCCCGCTCAGCCGACAAGAGCGGCTTGAAAGAGCGCAAAGCGGCGAAGAACTGCCGATAATCTTTGGCGGAGGTCCCGTCCTGACGGCTAATCCAGAACCCTTCCATGATTTATTCGACGTAATCTTGCTAGGAGATGCGGAGACTTCCGTGCCATCACTGGTAGAGTCATTGAAAGAATCGAAGAGAAGTGGACTGAGCCTCATCAATAGCGATGAGATACTGGATAGACTGGCTAAGATAGCCGGTCTATACGTGCCTAGTCGCTATGTTGTCAGCTATAGGAAGGGCCGCGCAGAGAGTCAGCCAAACTTTGCAACCATAGAATCTATTGATCCTATAGATACCACAATACCACCAGTGGTGCAGAGACAAAACTTTTCCCCACCAAAAGAGTATGCAGTGCATACGCAAATACTGAGTAGTGCCACCACCTGGAGTGACAGGTTCCTGATCGAAGTCGTGCGCTCCTGCCCCCAGGAATGCCGTTTTTGTCTTGCCAGCTATCTGACTCGCCCCTTTCGCGCCACCGATGTAGATACGATGATGCAAGCCATCGAAGAAGCGCTTAAAGTGACCAATAAAATCGGTCTACTTGGCCCCTCCGTCACCGAACACCCTCTCTTTGATAAATTAGCGGCTCGCCTAAAAGATAGAAAAGAGATAGATCTTTCTATTGCGTCAGTACGAGCAGACAGCCTCAATGACGAGGTCTTGGCGGTACTAAGAGGACTGGGACAGAAAAGCCTTACCATTGCCATTGAATCGGGCTCGGAAAGACTGAGGCGAATAATGAAAAAGAACCTTAGCAGCGAGGAGATAGAAGAAGCAGTCGCCAAAATCGAGAAAGCAGGATTTGAAGGAATCAAGTTTTATGGCATAGCCGGGCTGCCCTTCGAGATACAAGAAGACCTCGATGAAACAAT
>JAIETF010000055.1 GCA_019745415.1 Candidatus Obscuribacterales bacterium
TTCATGTCACAAGAGGGAAGACCCACCCCACCCCGCCCCACCCCGACACAAAAGACGAATTTCGGTTTGCAAACCGGTAAGTCTATTTTTCTTATCGAGGATAAAAAATCATGAGCGATTTTACTGGCGTATACAAAGAAGATGCCAAAGCAGCAGCTATGTCCAAACGTTCAGACAATTACGGACTAGATAAAGATGACTTGTGGAAATCAAAAAGCCTAGACAAAGCCGGCTCTAAACTTGCAGAAGAAGCTTATGGGTTTGATCGTTACTCAAATGACAAACTCGATGGCAGAACTTATCGAGCCGCCGAGCCCAGCTATC
The DNA here is from genome assembly GCA_019745415.1 of Candidatus Obscuribacterales bacterium. Taxonomy (GTDB): domain Bacteria; phylum Cyanobacteriota; class Vampirovibrionia; order Obscuribacterales; family Obscuribacteraceae; genus Obscuribacter. The sequence goes on from JAIETF010000055.1 coordinate 325, forward strand.
AACCCCACCAACAAATAGATAAGGGCGGTTACTATCCGCGCCGCCCCAGTGCATTTGACCATAGAAGCTACTTCGACAGAAGCGACAGAACCTATCAAGGAAACAGATACTACGAAAACAATTACCCCAGATACCAAAATTATGACAACTCCAGCCCTGCTGATGGAGCCCCGCCGCCAAGCCTTGGCAGTAACTCCGGAGCAGGCAGAAACGAAAGTGGCAGCGGGAATGCTAGCGAAACCAGCAGTTCCGCAGTCTCCCCAGTAGCTTCCGATTTGGTTGCATTCGAGTCTCCGGAAAATGAATTTCGGGCTAATTGTCAGAAAGCACTGGAACAATATGATTTGCCGACCTCATCATCCTATATTTCGAAAAGCGGTATGGAACTAGACACCTTGGTATCGCAAAATCCCGAGAGAATGCCCCTCGCTACAGCAATCGCAAATGATATCATTAGCGGTGGCAGAGCCGAAGCCTACAAAGAAGCCATCGCCGACCTTTCAAGCGACGATAGACTACAGCTCGCCAGAGATCTGCACGCCACCGTCGACGAATACAACCAACTTCTGGGACTAAGACCGGGCGTAGACAAAGAGGCCTTAGTGGTTGATGTGAGAGTCGGCAAAGAAGATCGAAATGTCAATGACATTGACGTTCTACGCGGTTTCTCATCCGTCGATGAGCCTGAAAGAACTATGGAGCGCATTGATCTTTACGATCCCAATTCCTTGAGCGACCGCTGGAGCGGTCTGAAAAAAGAAGGTGCCGAAGCCGACAAGAAGCAAGCCCTCGATGCAATAACAGCTCCATATGAAACCCTGGCTCAAGCCTCTTTGACAGCTGCGATTGAAGCAAACAAAGGCCGACCGAACGACACCGTGAGACTAAGAGAAGAGAACAAAAGAAATCTTGAAGGACACGATGACAAAGCAGCCGAAAGAATGCTCACAGACCTCAACTTAGAAGCACCAGCGGATGCTGCATCGCAAGAACGAGCCGAAGAACTGCGAAACAACCTCAAGCTCAACTTTGCCAATCCAGATTCGGCAATGGTCACCGAAAACACAAGACCGCTTTTTGAAGCTTCAGCAGAAGCAGCCAGAAACGAACTTAGACCAAGCCGAGATCTGCAGTGCGATGTATGGCGCTATAAAGCCGGCTTCAACAGTTGGTGAAAACCGCTTGTTTTCAATATGAGGGTCTGACTGCGGCGTGTTAGCATAATGCTGTCAAAAGTGGAGGCGCTCAAATGAAATTTGCAACCGTTCAAAACGGTACCCGAGACGGCAAGCTAGTACTGGTCAATAGAGCTCTCAGCCGAGCCCTGCCGATTCCGCACATTGCCGAAACCTTGCAATATTTCATGGACCACTTTCAAGAGCTGGAAGCCAAGGCTCTGGAGGAATTCAACCGCCTTGAAGCTGGTCAAGCAAACGAGAGCATCCCCTTTGCTCAAGAAGATTGCCACTCACCTCTTCCAAGGGCTTATCAATGGTTGGATGGCAGTGCCTATTTGAACCATGTCGAACTGGTTCGAAAAGCCCGCGGTGCCGAGATGCCCGACTCCTTCCTGACCGATCCCCTCATGTATCAAGGGGGCAGCGATGCTTTTCTGCCGCCCCACGAAAGCTTCCCCCTTGGTTCAGAAGACTATGGCGCCGATATGGAAGCCGAAGTAGCGGCTATTGTAGATGACGTCCCCATGGGCACAAGCGCCGAAGAGGCCCTCAAGCACATCAAACTGCTCATGATCGTCAATGATATGTCCTTACGGGAATTGATACCGTCCGAACTGGCAAAAGGCTTTGGCTTTGTGCACGGCAAACCCTCAAGCTCTTTTGGCCCAGTGGCAGTTACCCCCGATGAACTGGGATCTAGTTGGAAAGATGCCAAAATACACCTACCGCTCAATACCTATTTGAACGGCAAACTAATTGGCAACCCCAATGCCGGTTGCGATATGAATTTCAGCCTGGCCGAGCTGATCGCCCATGCCGCTAAAACCAGATGCCTAAGCGCAGGCACTATAGTCGGCTCGGGCACGGTCTCCAACCGGGACCGCAATACCGGTGTCAGCTGCCTGGCCGAAAAGCGCATGATTGAAAAGATAGAGAGCGGCGCTCCGGTGACGCCATTTATGAAATTCGGCGATGTTGTGAAGATTGAAATGCTGGATAACTCGGGTAAGAGTATATTTGGAGCTATCGAGCAAAAAATAGTAGCGGCCGCAAATGTTCAGAAGCTGGTTAAGGCTAAATAGCCTGAGTCCCGAAAAAATCAGGAACGAAATCGGCGAGACTGCGTCATAGCTAACATGTGTCCAAAACTTGAGCAATTTCTCAAAGCAAGCATTACAAGGCAGAAAAGCCATGAAAAGCCGTAACAACAAAGCAGTCCTCTTAGCCCTGGGTTTATTTTTGAACAGTCAGGTGCAAGCTTTCGCCTGGGTCAATCCTCAGCCAAGCCCGGCAGTTCTTGCTGCCGAAAAAACACCAGGTACCATCAGTGCAATCGAAAGACTGGACGACATAGAAGAAGTTATCTACGGCGAACCAAGAAAATATCTCACCACCGATGCCAGACTGAAAGAATTGGAAACCAAGCTCTTTGGTAAAGCGCAAACCGGGACGTATGAAACCCGCTTGGCAAAAATCACCCAGACTCTCTCTTTCGGCTCGACCAGTGTAAGCAGCGGTTCAAGCTCTTTGAAATCGCAGAAGCCCGCCCTTGATGCAGCTGAACCAATTAGCAAATCGACCGCCCTGCCGAACAACTTGCCCAAATACCAGGTGGACAGCTCGGCCGCGCTGGAGGAAGCGATGCGTCTTTATTCGGAAGGGAAGCTAGACGATGCAGAAGCCGCCTTTCACGCCATTATCGCCAGAGATTCACAAAACGCTGATGCCTATTACAACTTAGGGGTGATTCAGGAAGGTCGCTCCGACTTTGCCGGTGCCTTAAGCAACTATCGCCGCGCCCAGAGTCTCAATCCACAGGAAAGCGACTACAGACAAGCAGTCTCAGCCCTCGAGCTAAAACTAGGACCGGCTTTCAGCGATAAAAACAGCGCCAAGCACAGTGTGGCCCACAACACAGGTACAACTAAACCAGCCGAAGCCTTACCTCCCCTTGCCCCACCGCGAGACTCGGGCACCTTCGCCGAAGCCAGTGCAAGGAACGGCACAGTGCCGGGCTTTGAGCCAATTAAAGCAACAAAGGCAGCCGACAAAAAACTGGTTGAACAAGCCACTGCCGATTTCAAAGCAGCTCGTTATGATGCGGCAATCGACAAGCTCAAAAGAGTGGCGGCCAATAATCCTAATGACGCCGACGTGCAATACGCCATCGGGCAAGCTTACCGAGCCAAAGGAGACATGATTGGCGCAATGTCTTATTTGAGCAGAGCCAGCTCTCTTGCTCCGCAAAACCGCCTCTATGCAGACGCCATAGCCTCAGCCCGAGCCGATTTAAGCAACCCGAATGGAAACTTTAACCCTCAGGCAAGCGCCGCCCGTACCAATTCAGACGATGGGGGACTGCAGCCCTTTGCCAATTCTAAGGCAAATGAAAGCACCTTGACCGGAAAAGCCTCAGCGAGCGATGCCGCCAGTCGCCGCATCAAAAGAGCGATCACCTACGGCGTGGCGGGAGCAGCAACTTCAGTCTTGGCCAGTACGCTCTTGAGCAGAGGAGGAGCCGGGCGCGTCAGTAGCAGACGTTTGCGCAATGCCGCCATAGGCGGTGCAGCAGTAGGCGGACTGATGGGCTTGATGTTCGGGAAATAATCAATCGTCGTTGAGAGATGCAAAGAAAGTGTCTAGATCTTCACGACTGATTTTTTTTGGCAAGTTTCCTTCATTGCGATAAAACTCATCGGCAAGGTCACGTTTGCGATCTTGCCAGGTTACCAAACGATCTTCGATAGTATTAGCACAGATGAGCTTATAGACGAAAACGGGTTTATCCTGGCCAATACGATGGGCTCTATCTGTGGCTTGCTCCTCTACTGCGGGGTTCCACCAAGGATCATAGTGAATCACCGTATCGGCAGCAGTGAGATTGAGGCCGGTTCCTCCAGCTTTCAAACTGAGCAGAAAAAGTGACACTTTGCCGCTCTGAAAAGTCTGCACCGGAGTGGCTCTATCAATCGTCTGTCCTCTTATCTCCACAAAGTCGATATTTCGACTCCTGCATTCCTCGATAATCAGATCGAGCATGCTGGTAAACTGCGAAAAAAGAAGAATCTTACGCCCTTCACTGAGAAGTTCTTCCAACATTACCATCAATAGCTCAAGCTTAGCTGACTCTTCCAGGCGCTGCGCCGTCTCCAGTTTGACAAGACGCGGATCACAGCAAACCTGCCTGAGCTTGAGCATAGCATCAAGAATAAGTATGGACACCTCGGTGCTGCCACCGCACTCCATTGCCTCTTTGATCTTGCTGTAAAGTGTCATGCGCAGAGTTTCGTAAAGATCTCTCTGAGTACCGGTTAGTGGAATCTTCTTGAGCATCACTTGCTTGGGCGGCAGATCCTTCTCTACTGTTTCCTTTGTACGTCTGAGCAAAAAGGGTCTCACTTTGGAAGCCAATTGCCGCAGGGCTTTAGCACTGCGCAATGCCTCGATTGGTCGGCGAAAATAGCGATTAAATTCACGTCTAGTGCCAAGAAAACCCGGCAAAAGAAAATTGAACTGCGACCAAAGCTCATTCAAATTATTCTCAATAGGTGTGCCGGTCAATGAGACTTTATAGAGACAAGAAAGGCTTCCCACCGCCCTGGCAATTTTAGTATGGCTAGTCTTGATGGCTTGGGCTTCATCAAGAAAAACACCGCTGAACTCTAGCTTCGACCTAGAAAGATAGGCAGTGTCACGCAAAAGCACACCATATGTGGTGAAAACAACGTCGCACTCTTCAGCCTGGTCATAACGATTTTGTCTGTCTTCTCCCCACAAAACAACATATTTCAGCTTTGGGGCGAACTTAGCAAGTTCGCTTTGCCAGTTGGGTAAAACCGATCGAGGACATACTATCAGTACCGGCTTCTGCAGGGCGCCGCTCTCTTTCCGATAAGCAATATGAGCCAGGGTCTGCACAGTTTTGCCAAGCCCCATATCATCAGCAAGAACACCACCCAGCTCAAACTCAGCCAGATAGTTCAACCAATAAAAACCTTCCCACTGATAGGGTCTAAGTTGCGCACCGAACCAAGACGGCGGGCTCATGCCCTTGGCGTCGAAACTATCTATTTTAGAAAGAATTTTCGCCAGTCTTGCTCCCAATTCAAAGCGAGGCGTATAGACAGATCTGTCTGTTTTCTTCTTTGTTTCGTCCTCCTCCTTGTCTTCGGGATCTTTGCAGTCTCTTTTGAACTCAACATCAAGATCTTTTTCTCCGTCATCAAGATTGAGCGACTGAAAATCGTTATCGTCTTCTTCAGCTAGAGTAGGTAATTGCGGCTGAAACTGGAATAGATCGATACTATGAGAACCAGTGTCAAAGGGCGAAAAGGCTTGCTCTTTACCAGTCAAGGCGGCGGTAAGGCGCAGTACCTGCGGCAAGGTGACAAGAACAGGATCAGAGCCCTGACAGCTGGCTTTTTTCTTTTCGTTGGGCTCGAGGTCGGCAAGAAAGGTATCTCGTAAAGTGAGAACAATGAGCTTGATGCGCTCAAAATCGAGCGATAGAGTTGTCCCGTCGGGCAGATTGGCATAAAAGAAGCCATCATCATTAAGCATAGATAGACGCTCTTCAAGTGACTCGGTGTCCCATGGTCCCTCGACCTCTAAATCTAGTCTTTTCAGAGCTTGCATAAGCAAAGGCAGGAGAGGCACAGTCTCGCCTCTTACAGATATTCCTACTTTCAGGGCTAGCCAAAAATCGACGCCTCGGTCAACTTCAAGCAGCCACTTCACTTCGCTCTCGTCTATAAGAGAGCGAAACCGAAAGGACTGATCGATAACTACAACAAAACCTAGTTCTCTCAAGATATTGAGATTAACATCGACGAAGCGCTGCCAAGCCTCATCAGAGCCCGCCAAAGTCAAAATAATAGAGTCGTCGTAAACAGGCGGTATAGGCAGGCGCCTCAAGCCTTGATTCAAAAGTTCGGCAAACTTTCTTTTCTCAAAGTCTAGGTTGCGCTTATAAATGCGCACTTCGTCATCCACTAGTTCTCGCCTGACAGTGCCGGTTTGGCGATTGAACTTCTTGCCGCCATAGTCAAATCTGAGCACCACCAAACACTGCTCGCTCTTGCCCGGCCAATCTTTAGCATCGTATTGTCTTTCTAGAGCGCCGCGGGTGATCAGGGTCAGCACAGGCAAAGGCTCAGATTCAATGGCACCGGCAATCTTGAAAATACGCGGCGGTGGCAATACTGACTGGAGCAGTTCTGAAGCAGATAAAATGCGAGCCAACTCAGCGGCATCTTCAGCCTCAACTGATGGTGAAAGCAAAAGAGCTCGTTCAATCTCATCGGGTACAGACAGTCTGATTTCACCCATCTCACCTAGATCGCCGCGGTAATACCAGGCACCACCGGCAATGACAATCTGGTCACGCTCTTCGACAAATTCATCTATGCCAACTTCTAACTTCTGACTACCATCCTGCCTATCTTGCCATTGCAGATACCCTTTAGCTGGGAGGCCTAGTTTCAGGGGAGCTCTTTTGAGATCGGCAAAGAAGGCCCTTCCGGTCAGCAAGATTTCGCGCAATAGCATAGCGGCTAAACGCGGATGAGTGGGGAAATAATTGCGTTGAAACCAATTTTCAGAAGAACGCCCAGCCATAAATAGCTTTGCTATTTCACTGTCTACTTCGCTGACATAAGATAAAGAGCGACTAGCAACCAGAGAAAGCTGCACCTTATGGCTCGGACACCAAAGTCCATCGTCGGCTATTGTGCCATGCAGAGTTTGTAGCTCAAGCCGCCCATTGTGATTACTTAGCACATACAAAACGGCGCCGCCCGGCTCATTCTTCTGTACTTCAGATTTGGCCAGGCCGCCAAGCAACAAACCAAGCCATTCTTGCACCGGCTGAGATAAGTTAGTAGCCACAGATACAGCGGTGTTTTCACAAGTGCGAATGTGCTCTAGCAAAAGGGCGGCAGCATGCTTGCACCGTCCGCCGATGGGGCAGGTACAGTCTTTCTGGGCGGCAGCTATATCACCATCTTGTGAAAACTTTATTGAGACTTGATAGGGTGCTTCGGCTGAACCCCGCACCAAGCCCGAGAGCAGCAGACCTTCCCGCTCAAGAATAGCAGTCAACACTCGCCCGCTTTTTTGATAATCATCGCCGGAAGCAGCATATGATCTTCCAAAAAAAGCATAGACGTCGCCTTCTTCTATCAGGAGCGGGCTCGGCATAAGAAAACACCCCTTAGAACCGGCTTGTCTAGCTAGACAGCCGGTGGTGATTTTTTGAGCTTAATGCCCAAAGCGATTTTATGCAAGCAAACTTTTGACCACTAGCAGACCGGTCTATTATTCACCAACAAAAAAGAAGGGTACCAGGCTGAGCCCGATACCCTCCTTCGCAGCCAGAGCGGGGAACGCTTTTTTTGTACGCTTTATGAAACGCTCCCCGTCAGAGGCTTAGTTCTTCTTGCCGCCGAAGTCGATGGCCTCTTCCTGACCCGACTCGAAGGCCTCGTTGGTGCCCTTGGAGGTCACCACCAGGCGGATCTGGTCGAGGGCAGCCTGGCCGCGCAGCACCTTGGTGCCGATGCGGGCCTGCAGCAGGTCGGTGGGAGCGCCGATCACCTTCTTGATCATGATCGACTGCACCAGGCCGTCGTTCATCCAGACCTCGTAGGCCTGCACTTCGCTGAGCAGGGCGTTCTGCTTCTGCTTGAAGGCTTCACGACCCGAGAAGACGCGCTCGGCGATGCGGTCGTAGAGGTCGAGCTGACCGCGGATGTCCGGGTAGGCTTCGACGATGGCCGAGAAGAAGGCGCCGCCCTGACCCTGGCGGTTGCCGGCGGCGTCCTTGTTGTCGCCGTAGCGGCCCGAGACGGCGTTGCGCAGCACCTGGTCGAGCTTGTCGCTCTTCAGGTTGGCGATGCCGACCGCTTCCTTGATCTGCTTGACGTAGGTGTCGAGCTCGGTCTGGTTCTTCTGGTAGGAGGCCGTCAGGTTGGTCTCGTACTGCACACGCTGGCTGTTCAGCGAATTGAAGAAGCCGTACAGGCTGAAGCCGACGGCGACGATGGCGGCGATGATGGCGCCGGTGATGATCAGTTTCTTCATGGTTTCAGTCCTCGTTCAGTTGAGTTGAGAGTTGGGTGGCAGGTTGACGGAGAGGCTTACTGCTTGGCGCCGGGGATCTGCACGCCTTCGTCCTGGCCGGTCTCGAAGGCCTGGCCGGTGGCTTGCGAGGTGACGATCAGACGGATCTGGTCGAGAGCGTCCTGACCGCGCATCACCTTGGTGCCGATGCGGGCCTGCAGCAGGTCGGTCGGAGCGCCGATCACCTTCTTGATCAGGACCGACTGCACCAGGCCGTCGTTCATCCAGACCTCGTAGGCGCGGACGCGGTCGAGCAGCAGGTTCTGCTTCTGCTTGAAGGCCTCACGACCGGCGAAGACGGCGTCGACGATGCGGTCATAGAGGTCGAGCTGACCGCGGATGTCCGGGTAGGCTTCGACGATGGCCGAGAAGAAGGCGCCGCCCTGGCCCTGACGGTTGCCGGCTTCGTCCTTGTTGTCGCCGTAGCGACCGGAGACGGCGTTGCGCAGCACCTGGTCGAGCTTGTCGCTCTTGACGTTGGCGATGCCGACCGCTTCCTTGATCTTCTTGTGGTAGGTGTCGAGCTCGAGCTGGTTGCTCTGGTACTGCGCCGTGATCGTCGTCTCCATGTTGACGCGATCGGTGTTCAGCCCGTTGAAGTAGCCGTAGCCGGCGAGCGCCAGCACGAGGAGCACGCCGCCCACGATGAGAGCAGTGATTTTGCCTTTGGTCATTTGGATTTCCTCTTTGGAAAGTTGAAAGATCAGGGTTTAGCCGCCGACTCGATGAGAGGGCAGCCGTTGCTCAGCCCGAGGGCTTAGCGGAAGCGCCGGTGGCCCAGACCGGGGGTACCGATGTAGGCGCAGATGGTCCAGCAGACGGCGGTGAACAGGAAGACGAAGAAGTGGATCCAGATGAGCTGTTCGGTGGTCGGTCGGATCTCCTTGATCAGGTAGGCGTAGCCGGGCGAATCGGGACCATGGTCCTTCATGCGCACCCGCTGGAACTTGTTGGGACCCCAGATGATCTTCTCCAGAGCGCTCTGGGTGATGTTCACCTGCACCTGACGCTCGCCGAGCACCGTGGCGGAGGGATAGCCGAGCATCGCCTCCGGCTCGAGGGCGACGCCCTTGAGGTCGGTGGACATCTGCTGCAGCATCATCTCATTGCCCAGGGGCATGCCGGTCGAAGCCTTGGCCCATTCGACGGTCTTGCCGTCGCGGGTGCCGAGGATGACGACGATGGCGTTCTTGGACAGGGCTTGCTTCCCGAAATCGGGACCCTGCCAGTAAGCCATCAGAGCCAGGTGGTAGTTGTTGGGGTCGGTCACCTTGTTGGCGTCGACCACGACCAGATGCAGGTCACCCTGCAGGGTCGTGCCCAGAGCCGCGTTGAAGCGGTTGATCGCCTTGTTCCAGTCGCCTTCCGGACGAACGCCCACGAAGTAGACGCGGTCCAGATAGTAGATGTCGTAGGGACTGACCGCCAGCCTGGGGAAGAGCCCGGCCGCCTTGTACTTCTCCATCGAGTCGCTGTACTGCTTGAGGATGGTGTTCTGGCTGGCCAGGATGTAGTTCTCGTAGTCCTTGCGCACCGCCACCGGGTCGGGGCGACCGGCGTCGAGACGGTCCTTCACCACCTGCCAGCGCTTGGGCACACCGGTGTGGTAGGGGTCGGTCTCCCAGCTGTCCGGAATGCCCTTCCAGGAGCTCCAGCGGTAGTTCTCGGGATTGGTGGGCAGGTTGCGGTCGGCGATGGTCCAGTCGTCGATGGTCGACTTGACGACGAAGGTCCATTC
>JAIETF010000083.1 GCA_019745415.1 Candidatus Obscuribacterales bacterium
GATAATATTGAATATGTTTCATGGCGCTGGAAATGCCTGGAGTGTAAGGTTCTCGGGACGTGAATTTTTACGAGCAGCCTCAATGGCACCCTGGCGACTGATATTACAGGTGGTTCAGCCATTTTTGGGGTACACAGTCATGTTAGAGCCTGTGCCTTTTTGGCGTGCATACAGCTTGCACAATAAACAGGTTTTCCTCCTGTCAGCTTGAACGGAACAAGCGTTAAGGTCTGGCACCTGTCGCAGGCAACCTCTGTGCAAACACTAATGTCCTTGCCTTGCTCTTCCAGTCGCCTTAGAATTCGGCAGTTAGAACAACGCTTTGGTTCATTTTGTAGCTGCTTCGACTGAAAGAATTCTTGTTCTGCTGCCGTGAAAACAAAGACTGTCCGGCACCTGCGGCATGTGAGCATTTTGTCGTGAAAGGTCATGCTGGCATACCCGAAATACATTTTTTTATCATCGCGCTTGATTTGAATCTTGCCAAGAGCGTTAGCCGTGCTGATCTCCCTCGAAAGAGTTAGCTTCTAGAATTAATCCCTTGACTTTCTCTGGGGATTGAATTCTTAAGCATACATTCGATATCATGCCCCTCACCTGTCATTACATGAGGGCTCCAAATGTTGAGACCTGTAGGCATCGCAATTGCCTTGGCTTTATCTATTGCCTTGTCGCCTGTCGCGCTGGCGGCACCCGATAGCATGACCATTACTTATGACGCTGTCGGGCGCGTAAAGCAAATAACTTTCGCCAATGGCACTACCATAATTTACAACTATGACGCGGTCGGAAACAGAACTACTGTCGTCGTAACCTGCTCCCCTGGCGGCTGTTAAGTCGGCTGCTTTATCGTTCACACCTATTGGAAATCTCTGGCTTTATGAATTCAACTGCAAAAAAAACGCAAGCTTTTTATTTGCTGGCTTTGCTTCTTCTCAATGTCTTGCTGCCGACCCTGCCAGCTTTTGCATCAGATCAAAAGCCAAAGGCAACTAAGAGATCTGCATTGAAGGAAGTAACGTATGCCAAGCTGAGCCCAGAGGAAAAGGCATACATAGACAAACTGCCGAAGCGCCCTAATGTGAGCCGCCTGGTGAAGTTTCCATCTGTTACCCCAGAAGAATCCAAAAAGCAAATAGCAGAAAGAAAAGTACCGGCAAATGTTTTTCGAATTAAAAACCTTGAGAAAAGCATTCAGAGAAAATCAGCACTAAAGCTCCTATCAGCAGGGTCCTCTGGTCCTCCGTCAATAGCTGAACTTGCCCGGGCGCTAAAAAACGATCCTGATCTCATTTACCAATATGTTACCAACAATGTTGACTATACGCCTATTTATGGCGTGATGAAAGGTTCCTTTGGTGCTTTAGTTGATGGCGAGGCCAATGACTTCGATCAAGCGGCCTTGATGGTGGCACTCTTGCGCGAGGCTGGTTTTACAGCAAATTTCGTACTAGGCACAATCAAGCTAAACGCTACGCAAATATCTAACTGGCTTGGCGTAAACACACGCGACGCAAGCACCGTAGATGAATTGCTTGCAAACGGTGCTATACCGCATGAAGTGAAGAAAAAGCCAGATGGCAGTCTTAACTTCGTCCGGCTCACGCACATGTGGGTACGGGCAAACATCGGCGGCACTGACTACGTTTTTGACCCCAGCTTTAAGTCCTACATGTACCAGGACGGAGTCCGAGACCTTTGCTGCAAGATTGGTTACTACGGGCCAGGCTTCATTTCCAAAGCGCAAGAAGGCGCGACGATAACGCCTATCTCTGTTCAAAATATGAACAAGGATAATATCCGCAGCCAGCTCACAACCATGGCAGGCAATCTCATAAGCTGGATTAGAAGCTATAATCCGGCTGCCACCGTAGCCGATATCATCGGCGGAAGGACAATTGATCAGTATCTGGGGCAGTTGCGGCAAACAAGCTTGCCTTACCAGAATCCGGGTGACGTTCCGGAGATTTTTACTGATATTCCCGATTCCTATAGAACCACATATCAAGTTGCCTTTCTGAACGGCATTAATCAGTCATTCTTTAGCGATGAGCTATACGGGCACAGACTGACCGTTTTCTATAATGCGTCAAACGTTCCGGTGCTTTACTTTGACGGAACTGCTGTTGCTACAGGCACAACGCCAGTAACACCAGGAACCTTCCATCCGGCTGTTTTCCGCATCACCCATTTCGCCTACGGCTTCGATAATATATGGGTGCAGCCGCTTTACTCGCTGACCCCTGTTTTTCTTGGCAATTCATGGGGCTCAAGCAGCCGCGCCATGGTTGATTACAACCAGAGCCTTCTGACGCAAGCTCTAGATTCCGGGTTGCCCGCCACTTCAGAGCCTGTAATGGGACAGATGCTTGCTGTTAACTGGCACACACAAAGCTCACAAACAGGCATCACTGGCGGTCTACTCGGGCAGATGAATCGCTGCCGACTCGTTGGACATAACTATGCTGGCATAGTTGGCTTTTTGATGCCGACAGACTCGCCCCCAGGCGCCACTTATACGGACATTGGCCAGGCCATTACTGCCATCTCAAGCCTGGACAAAAAAGACAAGACGATAAATGCCACAGCTTGTGGACTCAATGCGACCCTGCACGCAAGCGCCTACGAAGCCGGAATCTTGCAGCAATTGCAAGTGCCACCACTTGCCACCGGTATCAATACTGCCAAGGTAATAGAGGCTGCTAACTCCAGTTCCTTGCCCATCTATTTGGCAACTAGCGAAAATTGGAACTCCACAGTACGGCCACAACTCACAAACTATTCGACTGACACACTAAATGCTATCGGCGCATCAATCACCATTCCGTTTGATCCCTATCAGGCCGTAGTCCCGAAAGACGGACAAATAGCCATTGAAGAATGGACCGGCTATGGTTATTTTTTGCAAGGCTTGGATGGGACACCCGGCAATAACAACCTCGGCGCGCTTGCTACCATAACTGGGCCAGGATCCTATTCAGGTGGTCAGAAGGGAAAAACTGGCTCGCCTTCAGGTGCAGCTGAGGGGGCGGGCGAGCAAAAGCCTGGAAAGCCACAGCCAGGGAAGCCCGGCGGTGACCCCGTCGATATGTTCCGTGGTAACTTCAACTACGTAAACGATGACTTGAGCATTGGAAGCGGGACTTTCCCTTATAAACTGACTTTCCAGAAACAATACAACTCGGCTGCTAGATACAATGACGGGCCGTTAGGTAAAGGTTGGACGCATAATTTTGCACTCACCACAAGGCACAACAGCGACGGCTATCAGGTCTTGGGGGAAGATTCACCGGTTGATGCAGCTGCCGCTATCGTTGAGCTTTTTGTCACTACCGATCTCTATAACGATCTGACAAAGCCGTTAAATAAGAGCGTCGTTGCAGCATTGTGCACATGCTGGTTTGTCGATCAGATCTCGCAAAATACTGTTGTTGTGGCGACTCCTGACACGGTCAAAACCTTCGTCAAGCTGCCTGATGGCAGCTACAATCCGCCGCCGAAGGACGCAGGCAGCCTGACTCAGAATCTTGATGGCTCATTCACATACAAAAACCCCCAGCAGCAGGCTCTAAATTACGACACTAGCGGCAATCTGATTAGTATCGTCGATCCGGCCGGTACGCAGGTCAATTTGACCTACACATCTGGAAAACTGGCAAGCATTGCTAACAACACCGGGCGCAGCTTGAGCCTTAACTACTCAGGCAACCGGCTTGCAAGTGTCAGCGACGGCACCGGCCGATCTGTCTCCTATACGGTTGATGCAAATGCCAACCTGACAACATTTGCTGATGCAAACAGCAAGAACACCACATTTGCCTATTCAGACCCGGGCGTGATGACTCAGTTCTTTTTGCCAGCTCATCCAGGCAACCCAGCACTTATAAACACGTATGACACGCTTGGCAGAATAGCCAGCCAGGCAGATGCGCTTAATAACGTCTCGAACTTTTATTTTGCTGGCTTGCGCTCCGAAATTGACGACCCTTCAGGCAATGCGCACATTAGATACAGCGATCAAATTGGCAACGTGCTCAGAGACATAAACGCGCTCGGGCAAGAGACTGATTCGCTCTATGATGGATTGTTCAGGCTCACAACAAAGACGCTGCCGGAAGGTAATGCCTTTTCTTATACCTATGATTCAAAGAACAATGTAACCAGCGTCACATCGACGCCCAAGCCTGGCAGCACTTTGCTCACCGTCAAGAACGTTTTTACTTTTGATCAGACCTTCAACAAAGTGAAAACAGCCACTGATGCAATTGGGCTTACGACCACCTACAGCTACGACAACAGCACCGGCAACCTGATGCAAATACAGTATCCGGAAGTCTCAGCTGGCATTCCAACAAGAAATTTCACGTACAACACTAAAGGACAGATGCTAACCAGTACCGATGAAACCGGCATCGTCACTCAGTTCAACTACGATGCTGGGACAGAAAAGCTGCTTTCAAGGGTTGAAGATCAAGGCGGTCCTGGACACCTGAACCTGACCACTCAATATGGCTATGATGCAGTCGGTAACAGAACTTCGATGACTGATCCGAGAGGTAACAGCACAGCGTATGTTTTCGACCCGCTACGCCGAATGACGCAGATAACAGATCCGGCGCCTTTCAACTTCGTCACTAACTTAACTTACGACGACAACGGCAACAAAACATCAGTTCAAAAACAGACCGGCATTCCTGCGACTCCCTGGCAGACGTTCAATTACGGGTACACATTGTCGGACAAGCTGCAAACGATCACAGACCCCGCCAGTCACGTGACGACCTATGAATACGACATCAATGACCGCGTTAAGTCAATAACAGATGCAGAGAACAGGAAATGGCAGTACTCCTATGACCCTGTAAGCCGCGTCCAGACGGTGACTGATCCGGCTAACATTGTTTGCGACACGAGAACCTACACAACAAATGGACTTCTGGCAAGTCAAAAAGATGCGAACAACAACACAACCGAATTCACTTATGACGGGCTTGATCGCAAGGATCGCGTCAAATATCCGGATGCAAAATTCGAACAAAATAAATCCTATGATCCAAATGGAAACTTGCTCACATTTAGGACTAGAGCCAATAAGACCATTAACTATGAATACGATTCTCTTTATCGGGTAACATCAAAATTTCCGCAAGGACAAGCCACTGTAAGCTACAGCTACGACTTGGCTGGGCGCTTGCTGAGCGCTTCAACGCCGGAGGTACCTGGTGATCCTTCAACCGGTGACTTCCAGAGAGGTTATGATTCAGCCGGTAGATTCATTTCAGAGACCTACCCGGATGGAAAGGTCGTTGCGCATGAGCTTGATGCTAACGGCAACCGGACCAAAACAACCTGGCCCGATGGCTATTACATCAATCGCAATTTCGACCAGCTAAACAGGCTTACAGACATCAAGTTAAACGGCGCAACAGCAAGCGCTGCCCATTTTGATTACGACCAGCTTTCTAGGCGCACAGGTCTAACTCTCAATAATGGTACTAACACTGCTTACTCGTATGCGCTAAATAATGACCTGACAGGTTTGCAGCACAACTATGTCGGTTCATCCGTTAATTACACGATGGGGTATAACAACGTCCATCAGATAAACAGCCTCAACTGCTCTGATGGCGCTTATATCAAGCATCCTGATGCTGGAGGCACAACTACCTTCACCGTCAACAACATGAACCAGTACACGGCAGTCGGTGCCACGCCTTATACTTACAGCGCCGATGGCTGCCTGACTAAAATAGGCACAAATACACTGCAGTACGACACCGAGAAGCACCTGACCAAGGAGCTTCAAACAGGCTCAAATCTTACTTTTGTCTATGATCCGATCCTGCAGAGGCAGGCGCAGGTCAAGCCAAATGGTGCTACGTCTCCAACTCGCTACATCTATGACGGCATGCGGCTTATCGCTACTTATAATGGCGCTACGAACACGTTGTTAAATAGATTCGTTCCTGGTGTGAAAGCAGATGAGTCACTTATTCAGGTTGCTGCCGGGGGCTCAATCACTTACAACCATACTGATTGGCTGGGATCAATAATTTCAGTAAGCAACTCCACAGGTGCGGTTGCCGCACAAGCAGCTTTTGATGTCTTCGGGCAGGGAACTCGCATCACACTAGGCGGGCAGCCCTTCGGATTCACAGGGCAAATTGGCAACGGGCTTTTTGCTGACTATAACTATAAGGCCCGTTATTACTCGCCTGCTCTGGGACGGTTTTACCAGCCGGACCCAATCCCAAGCGACTCTCATCAGAATCTCTATACGTATGTTGGCAACGATCCGATTAACAATACTGACCCAACTGGCATGTTAGTGGTGGGCGGCGGTATGAGAGGTCCGTTTGTTCAGCCGCCTTCTCCTGGGCTGGGTGGATCTGGAATATCGGGAGGAGCCATTGGCGGGCCCAATATAATCATGAATAGCGGTGGAAACTCCGGTAGTGGAAGCTCTGACACTCCGGGGGAGGCCGGATCCGGTTCGGGTGGAGATGGTGATGATGGGAAGTCAGGACTCGGAGAAAAAGGTGTAAAAGGCAATCCAAGCCCACCGGAAGATCCATCAACCACAAAACCTACTAATACATACAACGGTCCGGTTTCTGGTGAACCCAAAGGTGAAGATAGTCCTGGCGAGGCTCCTCGAACAGTTAAACCAAATGGACCTGCGCTATTTCCTGCCAATAGTCCGAGTAATAGTCCAAACGAAATTAACGGCTTCATAAATACTCTGATAAAAGTGCTTGATTTCCTGAGAGATCGGTAGGTAATTAGCCATGAACATTCCTGCATGGTCCCAATTTAGCAATCTTCCTGCATTACAAGTGGCTTTCGAAAAATGGACTTTTCAAACTTTGTTGCTTGAGAGGCTGTCGGAAGTTGTTGGCATTGGAGTGTGTTCCAATGTATCGGCACTTAGTCCCGCCGCCCAAGCGGTAATCGCATCGTTTAAGACGGCAAAAGTCTCTGGAATACTGAGCACCAAAAATGCCAAAAGACTTTCAACCAGCTTTTCTCTTGTTTATGAAGGCGAATGCATAGCCTGTGTTTACTTGAAAGGAAATTACCAACTCAATGAGTCCTTGGAAATATGCTGTAAAGCGGTTCAGAGGGACCTACTCAATGAATTGACTCTGGTCACTTTCTCTTATATCGACAAGGAACTCACAAATTCTCTGGCGGCAGTGCTGGTTGGGGTAAGCGAATATCAGTTGCAGGGATTTTGTTTGCAAGATGAGGTCGAGCGCTTATTAGAACAACCTTCCTGTAGACACCGCAGCGCACTAATCGTAGCCACAGTATGTGATGCAAATTACTACATTTTTATAAATGATGGTGTTCTAGTTGGCGTTATGGTTGCAATTTACTGTGCCCGGGGTCCAAAAATCGGATTTTCGAGAGACATAAGTATGCTAAGTTTCGAGTCAAAGTTCAATTCTGAAGCATATTTGGAGATATTTGGATTTGAATAAGTCTGCCAAATAATTCAGTGATTTACACTTGGTTCTTCAACTGTATATAACGACCTTCGAATTTTTTTGCTTGCAGCCTACCTCTTTTGTCCTACGAACCAAGAAAAGAAGTGATTGAACCAACCTTTTGGGGGTTGGCTGTCGGTGAGAAGCTTTATCTGATTTTGATAATTCTCCGTCTGAGCTTCCAAGTAGCCGTTTCTGTGGCTTGCTGCTTCCAGTTTAAGCGCTAATTGTTTTGAGTATTCACGTTCCGCTGTAAGTGCATCTAGGAGGCTCTGAATGTTCGATGAAAATTCTGGTAAAGTCTCCAATCGTTCAGATGATTGTTTGGCATGTTCGGTTGAATTTTCTGATTGTTCAATCTTCGCCAGTTTGACTAAAGGTTTTCCTTCTTCGCCTGGTTCGCTTGGAATCTTTCCGCCCAATACATGGCGACGCAAAGTTGGGTAAGGCATGTTTAGTCGTCTAGCAGCCTCGGCCATTGTGACTAGTTCAAATGATTCAGCTTCGATAGGCTGAAGTTCATTAAAAGTTCGTGTCTGTTCATTCGAAGCTTGGGAATGTTCGTGATTATCCGTGGGCGAAACTTGAACAAACACCTTTTCAAAACCAGTTAAATAGAGGTCGCTAGCAGGCTTCGCTTGAGCTACTTCTTCCATAAGGACAACGCTTTCTAGGGCTTATTGAAAAAAAAGTCACTTGAATATTATCCCTGTTCAGAAATATTTGTAAAGGAGCCGTATATGTCGCAGATATGCCCGAAACGCCCATAGCCACTGTTGATCCAAAAATCGATCAGGCGTAACATCTACTCTGAGCAGTTTTGATTGCCACCAGTTGCGACACTAAGGTATCGAATTCAAAAACAAAAAAACACCGCCAGGGGCGATGCTTTCAGGAAATCTAAGACCGGATCTCTCGGATTCAATTTGTATTGAGCTTTGGTTGGCGCCTTTTGCTCGAATGCAGAAAGAATACGCGATAGATCTGGCACAGTCAAGCACGTCTTCTTTGACGTAAAAGGCAGACAGTGACCAGCGCTTCAGCAATTCAAAAATCCACAGTGAGTGGAGATTTTATTTTTCAGCGGCAAGAATTTTTGTCGTTATATCCAGAACGAACAAAGTTTATATGCAAGCTGCCAGGTCAGGACAGATGGAAGACCTGGACCGGGCCGCTTCAAGATCATCAGATTCTAGGTGTAATGCAGGACGGGGGCCGGGGCATTTTGCGAGGTTGCCACTGGGCTGAGAAAACACGTTTTGCAGTATTAGATATAGACGAGCTAAGCCAATACCATAATCAGGAATCACTGGCAGCGATCGCACAGGCTCTTCGATCGATCGGACTGAACTTTACCCTGTATCGCAGTAGCGACGGGGGCGGCTGGCATTTGTACTTGCCATTTGATGCTTGGGAGAAAAGCAAGGACGTAGAGAACACCCTTAAACAGTGGCTCAAGTCTTTGGGATATGAATTGAAGGGCGGGCAATTGGAAGTGTTCCCGAGCGGCAACGCGCTTAGATTGCCGCTTCAGCCGGGCTTTGCCTGGCTCGACCAAAATAATTGCATTATCCGCAAACGAGAAGAAGTCAGTTTTGATCAGGCTCTGGCATTTTTCCTGCAGGACCTGGAAGAAAATGCTGCAGGTTGGGCAGAAGCGAAAAGCCGCACAGAAAGCCAACTGGCTCATATTGAAGCCGCTGCCGGCAGCGCCGGCGACGAGCATCAAAAAGCCATCGCTAATGAGGGTTTTGACGAGCTGTTCAATTACAGGGTGATTCCGGAGCAATGCGAGAAAGCCAGGAAATATCTGGCATCCGGACTGACCGAGAAGGGCACAAGGCATGAAGCTCTTTATGCAATTCAGCACTTGCTTTGGCATGGCGATCCCTTTCTTGGGGTGCCAAGGCTGCCTGGGCGCAAAAATGCAGGCAGGCGCTATCAATTCTTGAGGGACTGGATCGAGCAGAACCACAATCAAAAATGCAGCCATATAAATAGAGGCGATTGGAGAACGATTGAGGCGCATATCTATCGCATTGTTAATTGGCAGCGCAGTGATCTACCGGCACTTTCAAATTACGAGCCTTACAGAGCAACTGAGAGGGCTCAGGAACGACTCTTTGAACTATTCATGGCGACCGGCCGGATCTGGGAAATGTCCGACCTGAAAAAGGCAAATGACGACCGTGAACAGGAAGCACGCAACAAAATAAAGCGGGCAGTAGCTGATTGCCTCCAAGAAGGACGTCAGATTAGCCGCAAGACGCTAGAGGCAATTAGCGGATGCTCGCCCAATACTGTCCGAAAGCATGGCGATCTTTGGAAGCACTTTGCAGCGGGATCAGGCGTATTGATCTCCGGGGGGCTGGGGGCGGCGGATGGTTCTTGTTCTGAAAATTTGTTTGCTAGTCCGGAAACAAACAGTTTGGACAGCGCTACATACAATGAACCTGAGGAAACTAGTCAAGACCTTTTAGAGACTAGAAAAGAAGCTTTAGGAATACAAACACTGCACGATGAGCTCACGCCGGGAAATGTCAATAATACTGTAGTGGCGAGTGATTACACCGAAGGGAAATCACTCTTTATCCTGC
>JAIETF010000078.1 GCA_019745415.1 Candidatus Obscuribacterales bacterium
GAGTGTCATAATTATTCTCTAAAGATCTAATGCACGTAAGCCAGTTTAAATTAACTGCTTAAAGAGTTTCAAGCGGAGCGGTCTCATGGGAAAACAAGCCATCAATCCGGGGCAGTCGGCGCCCGGACCTCTGGGTGCTTATTCGCACGCCATTAGGGTAGGTGATCTGCTTTTCATCAGCGGTCAGGGGTGCCGCGATGCCAAAACCGGTGTGGAGAGAGGTCTTACTTTCGACGAGAGCGGAAAAGTGCTTGCTTATGACATTGAAGCCCAAACTAGGGGCGTTCTCGATAATCTTGGCGTTGTTCTCAAACATGCCGGTCTCGACTATAGCGATGTTGTCGACATTACTGTTTTCTTGCATGACATGAATGACTTTGAAAAGTACAACAAAGTGTATGCCTCTTATTTTTCTCACCTGCCTGTGCCGCCCTGCCGAACCACGGTGCAGGTGGCGCGTTTGCCAGGCCGCAACTATATCGAGATGAAAGCCATAGCCAGTTTCGCTAAAGAAATCTAGTTTTTTGGAGTTAAAAATGTCTTCAGCCCTGACCAAGATCGAGCATTTTATTGACGGCGAGTACACGCAGTCGGTGGGAGCCGCCACTTTTGAGAGTATCAACCCATCTACCGGTGAACCTCATGCTCTCGTAGCCAGCGGTGATGCCGCCGATATCGATAGGGCGGTCACAGCTGCTCGTCGTGCTTTCGAGAAAGGCGACTGGTCGAGCCTGTCTGTTGCAGAGCGCTGTCAGTATTTGAAGCGCATCGGCGATTTGATTATGGAGCGTCGCAGAGAACTGGCTGTCGCTGAATCTACCGATAACGGCAAACCAATCAGTGAAAGCTTTGATGGCGACATCTTGCGCTCCGCTTCCAATTTCCATTTTTTCAGTCAGTTCGCTGCTAGTCATGCAGATGAAGCCTACAGCGGCGCAGTTGATGAAAGGCATGTCGCAATTAGAGAACCTCTTGGCGTATGCGGCTTGATTACACCTTGGAATCTACCGCTCTATCTGGCTACATGGAAAATTGCACCGGCATTGGCAATGGGCAATACAATCGTCCTCAAGCCGGCAGAATGGACTCCTTATACCGCCTACCTCTTTGCCGACATCACCCGAGCTGCCGGTTTACCTCCTGGTGTATTCAATATAGTGAACGGCTTTGGCGCCAAGTCGGCCGGCGAGGCTCTCACTCTCCATCCCGATGTGCGGTCCATTTCCTTTACCGGTGAGACATCCACCGGTAAGGCGATTATGCGTGCTTCGGCTGATACGCTAAAGAAGCTCTCTTTTGAATTGGGTGGTAAGGGCGCCAATATCATTTTTGATGATGCCAATCTTGATGAGGCCATACCCACGGCAGTGCGTGCCGCTTTCCGCAACCAGGGGCAGATTTGTCTTGCCGGTTCGCGTTTGTTTGTGCACCAAAAGGTCTATGACCAGGTGGTGGAAAGATTGGTGCAGAGAGTAAAGGCGATAAAAGTAGGCGATCCTCTCGATGCCTCTACACAAATGGGTGCCCTGGTTTCGCGTGAACATCTTGAGAAGGTACTCTCTTATATTGAAATCGGCAAGAAAGAGGGGCAACTGCTAACTGGGGGCGAACCCATCGGCGCCCAGCTAGGCGAGAAGTTCAAAAATGGCTATTTCCTTAGCCCGTCCGTTTTTGCCGGGCTCAAGAGCAATTCACGTTTCTTGCAGGAGGAGATCTTTGGTCCGACATTGCCGGTGGTGGCATTCCAAGATGAAGAAGAAGCGATTGCTCTAGCCAATAATTCTCCCTACGGACTATCGGCTTCCATTTGGAGTCAAGATATCGATAGATTGCATCGACTCTCTTCTCGGGTCAAGGCCGGCATGATCTGGATCAACACCTGGTTCCTGCGCGACTTGCGCACCCCCTTCGGTGGGCAAAAGTCTTCTGGAATTGGACGTGAGGGTGGGCGTTATAGTCTCGAATTTTTCTCTGAAGCCAAATGTATTTCTTATAAATATCGATAATCTGGAGTAAAGCTAAATCATGGATCTGTTCATCAAGGGTAAGAAAGCTCTGGTTACCGGAGGCACCAAAGGCATCGGGCGAGCCATTGCCGAGACCCTGGCAGGGGAAGGGGTTCAGGTACTGGCCTCGGCTCGCGAAATAGCAGATCTCGGTCACGGTATAGAAGTCTTTGCTTGCGATCTCACCCAGTTGGAGAGCCGCAAGGCTCTCGTTGAGCATACCAAGAAAGTTTTTGGTGCAGTCGATATTCTGGTCCACAATGTCGGAGGACCAGCTCCTTCCGATGTCCTTTCCACTTCGGCTGAAGCTTGGCAAAGCGGCTTTGAGAGGCTCTTCCAATCGGTCAGTCATTTGAACGAGGCCTTTATACCGGGCATGCGAGCCAATAAATTTGGACGAGTAATCTGTGTGACATCGCTATCGGTGGTGGAGCCAATTGCCGGACTGGCGGTATCAAACGCCTTGCGTTCGGCTGTTACAGCCATGCTCAAGACTCTTGCCGATGAGGTGGCCGTTGACGGAATCACAGTAAACTGTGTTGCCCCAGGCGCAATCGATACTGACAGACTTAAGTCTCTCATGCAGGCGCGAATTGCCCGCACCGGGCAAAGTCAGGAAGAGTACGAAAAGCAATATCTTTCTGCTATTCCGGCCGGACGTCTGGGCACTCCAGATGAATTTGCCAGTTGTGTTGCTTATCTAGCCTCTAAACAAGCAGCCTATATTACCGGCTCGACTATTGCCATAGACGGCGGCAAGCGCAGAAGTACCTATTAAATTTAGCAAGGCTTGAGGTGTAGCGATGAAGTTTCTAGTGCTTGGGGCAGGCAAAATGGGCTATGCCGTAGCCTATGATTTAATTCGCTCACCCAAAGTGGAGAAAGTAGTTCTCACTGACCGCTCTGAATCAATTCTGAAAAGCACAGCCGATCGCTTGAAAGATCCAAAGCTTGTAGCAGCTCTGGTGGATGTCACCAATGAGCGTGAACTTGGCCAACTTATGGAAGAAGTAGATGTGGCCATTAGCTGCGTTACCTATGAGCATAACTATGAGCTTACTAAGTTGGCCCTTTCAACACGTACTCATTTTGTCGATCTAGGCGGCAATGAAGAACTCGTGCGCAGGCAGTTCCTGCTCGATGAATTGGCCAAGGAACGAGGCGTCTCAATTATTCCAGATGCCGGTTTGGCTCCGGGTATGGTCTCGCTTTTAGCCGCTAGTGCCGCCGAAAGTCTCGATGAAGTCTATGATATGCGCATTCGTGTTGGCGGAGTGCCTGTTGATCGCGAGATTAATTCCCTCGGTTATGCCCAGGTTTTTTCGGTAGAAGGCCTAATAAATGAATACAGTGAAGACTGTACTCTCATTCGCGACGGTCGGCTGATTCAATTGCCGGCCTTGTCTGAGTTGGAAGAGATCGAGTTCCCGCCTCCTTTTGGCCTTATGGAGGCTTTCAATACTTCGGGTGGTATTTCTACTTTGCCGCAGTCTTATCTGAACCGAATACAGCATTTAGACTATAAAACGGTGCGCTATATCGGGCATTGTCAGTCAATCAAGGCTATCCAGGAGCTAGGATTTTTCAGCACTGAGAAATTTTCCGGTAGTGACCTTTGCCCCAGGGCGGTCTTGGCCGGTCAATTGGCCAAACATCTACCAGTTGGCGAACCCGATGCAGTGCTTTTGCGGGTCTCTGTTTCGGGCAACAAGAGTGGAAAGCCTTCTCAATTGGTTTTTGATTGTGTCGACTATGCCGACCAGGCTGTCGGGCTCTCCGCTATGATGCGTATGACTGCCTTTCCCGCTTCTATTTTGGGGCAAATGCTGGCTCGTGGCGATATTAACAGAAGAGGCGTTCTTAGACAGGAAGAGTCTGTGCCCACTCGTCTATTTCTTACTGAACTCTCGGGGCGGGGCATCGCCATAAAGATGGCCGAACGGACCACTGCTTAGCCTGCAAATTTAATGTCAAGTTTAACCGGTGCGCGCATATAACTCTTCACTTGGCGAAAGAGGAGTTTGTGATGATTGACCGATCAGTTGGATTCAGTGATGCAATTGGCAATAAGAATGAAAACAGCGAAGTAGCCAATCTGATTAATCCTTTCCGTCTGCCTGACCGTTCGCCCGAATCTTTTAATGGAGGGGATAGACCTGCTCCCATCAAGTGGTCGGAGAATATTGAAGAAAAGGTGCGTGAGTCTCGCGAGAACGGTAAGCCTCTGGTGGTTTACTTCACCATCGAAGGCAGCAAAGACTGCGACTGGTGCAGGGCTATGGATACATCTTTCAAAGACCCTGCTGTTGGCGCTTTGGCTGGCAAGGCCAATTTCCTGAAGGTGGCCTTGCGTGACGGTGTTGAGAACGATTCGATGAGATTGGCTAGGGCTTTAGATATCAAGGCTTTCCCTACTATTTCAGTGCTCAATATTGAGAAGAACGGAAAAGTGAATGAAGAGGCTCGAATCATTGGCTATCAGTCAGGTACCACCCTGAAAGCCAATTTGGAAAAGGCGATTAATCCTGGTAAGAAGCCGGACCAGCTAGGTGATAAGGCTCTGGTGGCTTAGAACCTATATAATTTAGAGCGACCGATGAGATCGTCGTCTAAATTAAGAGAGGGGAAAGCCAAGTGACCTTGAATATTGAAGAAGCCAATAGTCAAAAAGAGTCTGTTTTGTCTTATGCCGACAAGCAGCGCAGTACTTTTGAGGCTAAACTCAAGAAAATAGTCGACCTGGCTTCTGTAAGTATGGAACCTGAGCGCCGTCCCGAGATTGATGGCACAGCCGAATTGGCTCTCAATTACTTGCGCGAGATGGGCGGCAAGGGCGAGATCGTCAAGACTAAGGGCTATCCGGTGGTGATTGGCGAGTTTCATCATAGTGCCAATGCTCCTACCGTGACTGTCTATAACCATCTGGATGTGCAGCCGGCCCTGGCAAGTGAATGGCTCACCGAGCCCTTCGATATGCAAATTGATGGAGAGGTTTATCGTGGACGGGGCACAACCGACGATAAAGGACCGGCACTGACTGTACTTTCGGCGGCCCACTTTGCTCATCAAGCCGGAATACCAATCAACATCAAGTTTATCTGGGAACTGGAAGAAGAAATAGGCTCGCCTTCGTTCGAGTCTTTTCTGACTGAGAATCTAGCCAAACTCAAGACCGATTCGGTCGTAGTTTCAGACACTATCTGGGTTTCCAGAGAGCGACCGGCCATACCTTATGGACTGAGAGGTCTGCAGGCTTTTCTAATTAAACTTAAGACCGGTACTAAAGATGTGCACAGCGGCACCACAGGCGGTCTGGCTCGTAATCCTATCGGCGAAATGGCCGGTCTCATTGCTGCCATCTACGATCCTTGCACCGGTGAGGTGCGCATTCCCGGCTTCTATGACGCTGTTCGCCCGGTGGATGAGAGCGAGTTGGAGAATTTCGTCGCTTCCGGCTTTACCGTGGAGAATTTTAAGAGAGCCCATGAACTGGGCAGCACTCGCACGATGGATGCCGCCCAGGGAGCCAAAAGAATCTGGGCTCACCCGACTTTCGAGGTTCATGGTATTACCGGTGGTTATGCCGGCCCGGGCGTGAAGACAATTGTCCCTTATCAAAGCGAAGCTAAACTTTCGACAAGACTGGTTCCTGATCAAGATCCAGAGAAAATATTCGAATTAATCAAAGCGTTTGTGCAGTCTTATAACCCCGATTTCGAGGTGCTCAAAGAAGGTTCACTCAAGCCTTTCTTGGGTGAGTTTGTCGGACCTTTTGCTGAAGCAGCCAAAGGTGCAATGCAGACAGCTTTCGGTGTGGAACCGGCCTTTACTCGCGAGGGCGGTTCTATTGGTGCAGTGGTCAGCATGCAGGAAAAATTAAATGTGCCGATTACCTTTATGGGTCTGAGCCTGCCCGAGCACGGCTATCACGCCATCAACGAGAACTTCGATTGGCAGCAGGCAAGGGGCGGGCAAGTCATGTTTGTGGATTATTTCCAGAGATTGTCTAAATTGATCTAGACTGGAGTGCATGGGAAGAACAGAAAGGTTTAAGAGCAAGAGGCTGGGTTCAATAGGACCCTTAATGGCTCTTTTCTTGTGTTTCTTCTGGACCGCCCAGACTCCATCTCTGGCTTTTTCTCAGCAACTGAAAGAAGCTCTCTATTTGTACGAAGCTGGCAACTATAGACTTGCTTATGTCAAGTTTAGAGAGGCGGCGGTAATTGATCCTTATAACCCTCGCCTTCGTTATTATTTAGGCAATTGCCTAATAAAGCTGGGTTGTCTAGATGATGCCGTGGCGTCTTTTAGAGCCTGTCTTAGTCTAAATCCAGACTTAGAGGTTTCTAGTAAGGCCTGGAATGCTCTTGAGCAGATTCATTCGGCGCGGCAATCTAAGAATTTTCGGGAATTGCAGCCGGCTGTCAATCTCGCTAAGCCTGTTCCTGATTTCATGAGTACGGAGCCGCCGCCTGCGCTCAGTAGAGAGTTGAAGGAAGCGCTCGAGCGTTTGCGTCTTTCTAGAACAGCGAGAATTAACGACATTAATGCTACATACCTCGGTCAGCGCAGCATTGTTGAGAAAAATCTGGTTAAAGATATAGCCCAAGTGCCAAGCTATATCTACTTTGGTGGAAAACGCATTCCGAATCCTGATCGAGAGATAATTGTTGCCGAACTGAAGGCGCAGAGTGAGGCGCGCCTTCAGAAAATAAGTGAAGAGAACGCCAAAGATTTGGCCCGTGAGAAACTTTATTTTGATGGTGAAGAAACTAAGCTGAAGGAAAGCGGGGAGAATCTGCGTCGACAGTATGCCTCAAAGGGTGGCGAGAATAAGGCAGTCTCCTTGGGTTCGGGACTTTTTGTGCGCAATTATGTCAACTTCGGCGGTGCCTTCGAAGAATCTATGCCTAGTTCAGTTGGAACCGCCGCTCCTCCTCTGCCTTTAGAGCTTTCGGCAAAGACTGGACGATTACAAATGAAGAATAAGCTTGATTCTGAGCTTTCGGCAAAGACGGGACGGTTGCCAAACAAGAATAAAGTTGAAGCGAGCAAGGGAGCGAAGCAACATTGAAGTTTTCTCGAATGAATTTTTGCTTGGCACTCACTTGCTTGGTTCTTTTCTGCTTCTCCTCTGCGATTGT
The DNA here is from genome assembly GCA_019745415.1 of Candidatus Obscuribacterales bacterium. Taxonomy (GTDB): domain Bacteria; phylum Cyanobacteriota; class Vampirovibrionia; order Obscuribacterales; family Obscuribacteraceae; genus Obscuribacter. The sequence continues at coordinate 7,151 of JAIETF010000078.1, forward strand.
TTATTGCCAGCCACAAAGACAGACTCTCAAACTCAAGGGAAGAGTGGATGAACTAGCTATGTTTGCATCCATGGCCGGGATCAAACTTTCTTCCAGCCAGCTTGAACCCGGTAAGACTAAAGTGGATGCTGTGCGCAATGGTTCAAGCGCATTCTATTGCGGTATTCAAAGCGGCGATTTGGTAAATGGCATACAGGCTTCGGAAGATTTTTTGAAAATGGATCTTAAGCGAGCGGGAAAGTCATATTCCTGCATGGTGCCGATTAAGCTGAGCGTCTACAGGCGCAAGTTGAATGAAGGGATAAGCAATCCCAAGCCCGGCCCGCCAAGCAAGAGTATCAAGAGCGGCGTGGTTTTCGACGAAGCTAGGTTGAAAGCCCTGGCAGCAAAACTGAGCCATTATCGCCTTGTCTTTCTCATTGATCGCTCCGATTCTATGGACGGCGGCCTTAGCTATGGCAGGAGCGATATTTCGCGCTTTACCTATTTGCGTCAACAGTTGGAGGATTTCTCTAGCAGTGTATTGCCTTTGCTTGGCGGTAAGAAAGTCTCTGTAATTACATTCAATGAAGATTTTGCAGAGAAGGAGATCGCTGATAGTGCTGGTTTGATTGCTATTTTTGATGGCTTGACGCCTGAAGGGGCGACCAATTTTAGCAAGCCTTTCGCCTACGTGTTTGAAAAGTACAAAGCAGAGCCTCTTTTGGTAGTGCTCTTTAGCGACGGCTTCGCCAATCGAGGTGAAAACGTAGACCAGATAATTGCCAGAGCTTCTAATCACATGGAGCTTTCCATTTGTATTTTTCAGATTGGTAAAGATGAAGATGGCGAGAAGATCATCAAGCGACTTGATTCGTCGCTTGAGAGTTTAGGTGCCGAAAGAGATGTGGTCAGCGTCAAAGACTTTAGTTATTTGTTTGACCAAGGGCTAAAAGCAGCTCTTTATGAGCTTTTGCGTGTTAGCAATTAATTCGCCGTCAAGAAAGTAGAATTAAATCGGTAAGCGATCAACTCAACTGTTTCTTGTCTACTTTACCTGAAAAGGTCTTAGCGAAGACATGGCTGGTAGGATAGAAAACCCATTCCATCGGTCTTAGCTCTCTCTTTAAATTTTCCTGACAGTAAGAGCGTAATTGTTCTTTTGCCTTGGCAAAAGCTTCTTTCCTTGTCTCTTCAGCAGAAAGCGCGGTGGACAATTCTTCGTCACCTAATATTATGTGAGCTTTGACAATCTGACCCAGCCTTGAATGTGCCACACCGATGATAGCCACGTCCTTCACCTGGGGACATTTGCGCAGTACACTTTCCACCTCGGCTGGAAAAACTTTGTTTCCAGCCACGATGATCATTTCTTTGTTGCGACCCATGACATAAAGGTAACCGTCTTGCATGTAACCAATGTCACCGGTGCGGTAGCCGCCGTCTCTCATCACGGCTGCTGTCGCTTCCGCTTGTCCGATATAGCCGAGCATCAAGGTCGGCCCACAGATCACTATTTCGCCGGTTTCACCTTCGCCCAAAGGCTTGTTGTTAGTTTCTTCGCCTATGGGCAGAATCTCAATGCGACAGCTAGGCACAACCTTTCCCACCGATTGTCTTGGACCTTCCAAGTTAACTGCGATGATCTTTGATTCAGTAGAGCCGTAACCATTATTGAGGCGCTTAGCAAATTTCTTCTCGAATTCTTCTGCTAGAGACAAGGGCAAGGGAGCGCCGCCGCAGAGCAAGACTTGAGCTTGACTCAAGTCTATCATCTCTTTGGGTAAGGTCAATATAGCACCATATATGGTGGGGACTCCGACTAAAAACTCAGGTTGATGCAAGTTGTTGGCTTTTATTATGCCTTCTACGCTCATCTCGGCAATAATGACACAGCCATTACCTAGAATGGCTGCCATAGTCACTTCTAGACCGAGCACATGGCTGAGAGGAACAGGCAGAACTAGCTTCTTGCCGTCGGTGAGAGCAGCCATTTCAGCCAGCTCTTTAATATTGTGCACCAGTGAATGCAGATCGTGTAGTGCACCCTTGGGTGTACCAGTGGTACCAGAGGTCAAAATCAAGAAAGCCGGATCGGTAAGCTGCTTATGATCTGTCACTTTCTCTCTTCTTTTCACAGAATGAGAGGTCGGCTCATTTTCAATGGTTTCTATCGGGATCAAGGTATGTTCATCGGCAAAAGCGCTGAAATCAGCTTTCAATTGTTGAACCACGGAGTCTGTGGAAAGGAGATGCTTGACTGCTAGTTTTTCGGCTATATTGGTCAACTCCGGCAGGGTCATGCGAAAGTCAACAGGCACCACCAAGGCTCCCAGGCGAAAGGCGGCGAGTAATGCCGCCACCACTTCGGGACAATTAGGCGCCAATATCAAGAGTCTATCGCCGGCTTTTAGACCGCAAGCCTGAAGGCGGCTCTCGGCTTTATCAATGAGAACTCGCAGGTCTCTATAGGACAGTCTTCTTTCTCCCGCTGCGGTCATCTGAATGAGAGCAGGGGCATCAGGCGCGGCGGCTCCCACATCAGGCATGACTAGTTTTTGGATGAGATTAATGGTTTCCAAGTTGTTTTCTTGTGTCAGGACCATCTCTTTCTCTCCTTACTCTAAAGTTTTAATGGCTCTATTTTTAATCTGCTCTTGATCTTAACTTCTTGAAGATAGAATTGTTACCGGCAACCAACACTTAAGGAAGCAATGGCATTCACTCCGGTTAGTTTTGAAGATTTCGA
>JAIETF010000033.1 GCA_019745415.1 Candidatus Obscuribacterales bacterium
AAAAAGGCTATCCATCTAAAGCTGTCTTCTTGGAAGAAAAGCAGAGTCAGAGTAATGAGAGCCAGAAAAACCCTAGAGACAGTGATTATATTGGCTACGTTGACCATTTAGATGTCTAGGTTGCTCTTATGAGCATTTTCCTCGATGTATTGCCTGCGTGGTCCTACCACTTCACCCATGAGTAGGTCGAACCAGTGATCGGCTTCAGAGGCATCTGCCACAGTTACTTTCTTGAGGGTTCGGGTAGCCGGGTTCATGGTTGTGTCCCAGAGCTGTTGGGGCATCATTTCACCAAGACCCTTAAAGCGTTGAACCGTGGCTTTATCGCCCATTTCAGCCAGCAGGGCTTCCAACTTGTGCTCGTTGTAGCAGTATTCCACCCGCTTACCTTTCTCAACTTTATAGAGAGGTGGCTGGGCGATATAAACATAGCCACGCTCAACCAATTGTCTAGCATATCTAAAGAAGAAAGTGAGAAGCAAAGTACGGATATGGCTGCCGTCTACATCGGCGTCAGTCATGATGATGATTTTGTGATAGCGCAGTTTGCTCAAGTCTAGATTTTCGGCATTCGGTTTAAGCAAGCCGGCTGTCTTGCTTCCGTCTTCGTCATTTTCTTTGACTATAAGTCCAATCGCTTGAATCATAGCCTGGACTTCAGCGTTGTCATAGATGCGACTCGGCTGCACTCTTTCCACGTTTAGGATTTTTCCGCGCAGGGGCAAAATTGCTTGGAAAGAACGGTCTCTGCCTTGTTTTGCCGAACCACCGGCTGAATCGCCTTCCACCAGAAAGACTTCGCATTTTTCCGGATCTTTGTCGGAGCAGTCGGCTAGTTTGCCGGGCAATCCTCCGCCAGAGAGAGCTGATTGACGTCTGACTGTTTGTTTGGCCTTTTGCGCCGCTTCGCGGGCTGCTTTCGACTGAACCACCTTGTTGATTATCTCTTTAGACAACTTGGGGTTTAGTTCCAACCAGTCTGAGAGACGTTCGGCGGTTATGCTCTGGACGACGCCTTGCACTTCTCTGTTGCCCAGTCTCTCTTTTGTTTGTCCTTCAAACTGCGGGTCGGGTACCTTTACCGAGACTATAGCCGTCAGACCTTCTCTAACGTCATCTCCGGTGAAGTTAGAATCGTTTTCTTTGAGAAGATTGTTCTTTCTGGCATATTCGTTGACTATGCGTGTAAGAGCGTTTCTGAAGCCAGTTTCGTGGGTGCCGCCGTCATGAGTATTGATATTGTTGACGAAGCTATAGATAGATTCTGAGTACTGAGCGGTCCATTGCAGCGAACATTCCACCGTTACTTCTTCGGTTTTTTGTTCAAAGTAAATCGGCGGCTTATGCAATACATCGCGAGTTTCGTTGAGATATTCCACATAGCTGGAAATACCGCCTTCGTAGTGGTAGGTTTCGGTCTTGCCGTCGCCTTTACCAGGTCTATTGTCTGTCAGAATGATAGCTAGACCTTTATTGAGGAAGGCCATCTCACGCAGACGCGTAGCCAGCACATCCCATTCAAAGAAAATTTTGATTCTTTCGTTGTCTTCGTTGAAGTCGTGGAAGATTTGATCATCGGGCCAGAATGTAACTTTTGTACCACGGTAATCGGTCTCGCCCAAGACTTGTAGGTCACCATCGGCGACACCACGCAAATAAACTTGCTTATGCACTCTACCGTTTCTAGAGACTTCTACTTCCAATTTCTCCGAAAGGGCATTCACTACTGAAGCGCCTACGCCGTGAAGACCGCCAGAAACTTTGTAGCCTCCGCCGCCGAACTTACCGCCGGCGTGCAGTACGGTAAAGACAGTTTCAACTGCGCTTTTGCCGGTTTTTTCCACTACATCGGTGGGGATGCCGCGACCATTGTCGAGCACCGTGCAAGATTCATCAGCGTTTACGGTCACTTCGATGCGAGTACAGTAGCCGGCTAGTGATTCATCAACGGCATTGTCAACAATTTCCCAGACCATATGGTGCAAGCCGCGCGGACCGGTTGTACCGATATACATACCAGGTCTCACTCTAACCGCTTCCAAGCCTTCTAAAACATCAATGGCCGAAGCGTCATAGTCACCCTGCACTTTATTGTCTACTTCGGCAACGACGCCGGTGGATTTGCTTGTTTCTTCGTTATTTTCTTGCTCTGTCAAAGATGCCACTGTCCCCTGCTCTTTTTTCGCCATTATCGAGATCCCGTATATTCTAATATCAAGGCAATTGTTTGCCGCAAGCTGATATCGTCTCGATATATCAGAGAATGCGGCTTCTTTGCTCAGTGCGATTGGTTGCCCGAATCGACTAAGAAATTTTAGCATAGATGCCTATCTCATGCCCTTTTTAACCCGATATTGCCAACTTGCGTTATGATCAACACTTGCAACGAAAGTATTGACAGGATAGCTTTTCAGGGGAGTAGTTTTGGAAGTCTTTTTCGAGCCCAAACCCAGCCTGGTAGACCGTTCAGCTATAGCTCTCGGTTTCTTTGACGGGGTGCATCCCGGACATCAGGTTGTAATCAAGAAGGCCGTTGATGAAGCCCGTCGTCTCGGCGGCCGGGCTGGCGTCGTCACCTTCAGAGACCATCCCCGCGGCTTGACCAGAGGGCAAGCGCCACTCTTGCTCTCTGTTATTGAGGAGAGATTGGAGCTTTTTCAGAATCTCGGGGTGGAATTTGCACTTGTCTTGACTTTCTCGGAAGAGCTTTGTCGACTCTCGCCCAGGCAGTATGTCGAGACAATGCTTCTTGACTGTCTCGGAGCTAAGTCAATATCTGTAGGTCATAATCATCATTTCGGCCGTGATCGTGAAGGCGATGCCGATATGCTCAGATCAATCGGTTCGGAGCGTGATTTTGTCGTGCATGCTGCCGATATGGTCTATGTAGATGGACTCGAGGTTTCAAGTAGCCGAATTAGAGATCTTGTCATTGGCAAAAATCTAGATCTGGCTAGTCGGTTGCTTTCTCGTCCGTTCAGCTTGCGCGGCACCATTGTCAAAGGCGATCAGCGCGGCAGAACGCTTGGCTTCCCTACCGCCAATGTGCGTCCGGCCTTCAATCAGCTAGTGCCGCCGCCTGGAGTTTATGCTGGTTTTGCTGAAGTGGTCGGTGGCACTGATCATGAAAAGAGGCTCTGTGTAATTAATATTGGTGTGCGGCCGACCTTCAAGAATCCTGAACTTTCACCCGGGGCTCTGGAGCCGAACTTCACAGTCGAAGCCCATTTGCTTGATTTTGATGGTGACATTTACGACAGAGTTCTAAAGGTAGAGTTTCACAAGCACTTGCGCGATGAAAGAAAATTTGACGGTCTCGATTCTCTAAAAGAGCAGATAACCCGCGACTGTCAGCTGGCAAGACATAGTCTGCCTTGTTTGATCTAACGTGCAGGTCAAGCGTCTTGTCGTTAAAAACTTTCGCAATTACAGAGATACCACTCTCTGTCTTAATCCTCAGCGCAATATCTTAATCGGCGAGAATGCTCAGGGCAAGACCAATTTATTAGAAGCAATCGAGGTGATGGCCGGCTTTCGTAGTCGGCGCACAGCTTCAGATCGAGACTTGGTCTTGAAGGGAGAAAGTCAGACCTACCTGGAAGTGACTTATCGCAGCCAAGGCGTGGAAGAAACTGTTAGTTTGCTGCTCAATACTCAGCCGCGCTTATCTCGATCTATCAAGATAAACGGTATGAAAGTGCCTCGTTCCGAGACGAGTAGAGGCATGACGACTCGTCTTACCGCAGTTTCTTTCAGCTCAGCAGACCTGAGTTTGCTTAGAGGCGGTCCAAAAGAAAGGCGAGATTGGCTCGACGACGTGGTTTTGCAATTGCGTCCAGGTCTAAGTGAAGTCTTTGCTCGTTATGACAAAGTGGTTAGTCAGCGCAACCGCCTCTTCAAGAATTGGTTTGAAAGATCACTTACCCCCGATGAAGAAGAACTCAAGGTCTGGGACGTGCAGCTGGCTAAGTTGGGGGCTCGTTTAGTGAAAGCCCGCAGCGAGGTTCTCTTGGGTCTTCTGCCTGTGGCAGAAGCTAACCTGGCAAGAATATCGGGACACCGCGAAAAGCTTGAAGCCGGTTATCTCTTCAAAGAAGAGAGTGGTGATTCTGAAGCAAATTTAGTGGTTAATTTAGCCGAATTTGCCCAGAACAAGGAAGAAGAACTAGCCAAAAGAATTTATCTGGCCCTTAAGAGCCGTCGTGCCGAAGAACTTGCCCGCAAGCAAACTCTGGCTGGTCCTCACCGAGACGACATGAGTTTCGTCATCAATGATATGCCGGCTCATATTTTTGGCAGTCAGGGGCAGCAAAGGTCGCTTGTTTTAGCTCTAAAACTGGCCGAATTGAAACTTGTCGAGGATGCCCTTAGCGAGCCACCCTTGCTTTTGCTAGATGATGTGCTGGCAGAACTTGATCTAGGCCGGCAAGGCATGCTCATGGAGCTGGTCAAGAGCGACATGCAGACAATAATTACCACCACTCACCTTGATGGATTTAAGGAAGAATGGCTGGCCGGGGCGCAGATTGTCAAGGTTGTAAATGGTCAGCTCACTGAATAAAAGGTCACTTCTGGGTTAGATTTGAATTGGGCAGGGTACATTAGCATATGTTAAGGTGTCTTTGGCTCTTAACTTAACCCCCTACCTTCTTCTTTTTTACACCCCCTCAACTAATCAGGACAAAAGTGCACGCTGGAAACATACACGACGGGCTAGATCAGAAAATCTGTCTTGAGTGCAACAGACAGTTCACCGGTATAGTCAGAGCCTGTCCCCATGACGGGGCGGCTCTTGTTCCGCTGGCGCGCGATCCGATGATCGGCACCTGTCTGATGGGTAAGTACGACATCATCGATGTTATCGGTCATGGCGGTATGGGGGTCGTCTACAAAGGGCGACAAGTTCTTATGGAGCGCACTGTCGCCATCAAGATGTTGCAGTCGCAACACATTGCCGATAGTCAGTCGGTGCAGCGCTTTTTGCGAGAAGGCAAAGCCTCTTGCCGCATGAATCACCCAAATATAATTACTGTATATGATTTCGGGATCACGCCTCAGAGCGGACAACCGTTTATCGTTATGGATTATTTGCAGGGCATTTCGCTATCAGATTTGATCAAGCAAGATGGTCAGGTTTCAGTGGAGCGCTCAATAAAGATATTGACTCAAGCTACCGATGCTCTAGATCATGCACACCGAGCCGGTGTCATTCACCGAGACCTGAAACCAAGCAATATCATGCTCATCGAGTATGAAGACGAAAAAGACTTTGTCAAAATTGTAGATTTCGGCGTTGCCCAGCTTATTGGCGCCGGCGGCGAACAGCAGCGCCTCACCCAGATGGGGGAAGTTTGCGGCAGCCCCGTATATATGAGCCCCGAGCAGTGTCAGGGTTTGGAACTTGATGTCAGGTCTGATATTTATTCCATGGGTATCGTTATTTATGAGACCCTGACCGGGCGGTTGCCTCTCATTGGTAAGACCATGGTCGAAACCATGAGTAAGCATATTTCAGAAATGCCGCCTCGCTTCAGCGAGAGTCGCCCCGACCTCTACATCCCTGAACGTCTGGAAGCGGTTATTTGGAAGGCGATGGCTAAAGATCCGGCTAGCCGTCATCAGAGCATGGCTGAACTTTGCCGAGATTTAGAAACTGCTATTCCCAAGCCTGGAAAGAGTCAAGTCCTTCGTACTGATTTCCCGACCATGCCTGGTTCAGAGCCGGAGACGAAGGCAAAGAAGATTTCGCCTGTTTTGCTTGGCATTGCAGCAGCATTTCTTTTGGTTTTGGCAGTTAGCGGCTTTATTCTAATGAATGGCAAGAAAGATAATGCCGCAGTCGTTCCAGTTAAAACTGTTCCGGCCAGTACCACTGGTGCCACTAGCCCAGGGGGCACGACACCACAGGCAGTGCCGCCGGCGCAGTCTGTTCAGTCGGTAACCAAGCCTGTGCCAGCGTCAACCATCACTGCTAAAGAGAATATCGATAGTAAGTCTGAAGGTGACAGCAAATCTGAAGGCGATAGCAAAGAGGTTGTGAAAAAGACGGCCCTGAGCGGCAAGCCTTCAGCCAGTCAGGTTGAGAGACCGGTTAAGAAAGTGAAGCGCGTTCGCCCATCTGTAACCGCGGCGACGCCATCGCCAAGGCCGGCTGCGGCGGCACCGGCTGTATCTTCCGACCCCTTCAAATCTTTGGCCAGGCGGAAGAGCTTCTAATTGCGTCGATGCACTTTTCGACTTTCGATACTCTCTAGAGTATCTTCATAAGCTTCTATTCTATCTTGGTATTGCCGTCTGATCTGATCCGCTTCCTCTTCGTGGGCAGTCCTAAGGGCATCTCTGCGCTCATCAAACTCTTTCTTGACTGCATTTCTTGCTTCTTGGTTGACATAAGATCCGCCAAAACGCCTACGCACAGGCATGAGATTGCGCAAGGCTTGCTCTTCTTGCAGGTTCAAATCGTGAATCTGATCTTCCAGCACTCTCTTCTTGACGGCAATTTTTTCTTCGGCTTCCTTGTTCAAGCGCGCGCTCTCTTCCCTAAGCCGCTGCTCCCGCGTCAACGAATCAGTCACCGGTGCAGAGTGCGGCAAACTCGGCAGATTCATTAAGTTATTGCTCCCCGGCGGACTTTGCATAATTTGCAGGGCCTGGGTGCTAAGTTTGCCGGCTGCACTTTTAGGGTTCAGTTTTTGGCAGTATTCAAAGCGTGATTTGGCCAGGTCGTGGCAGTTTTGCTTGAGCAAAATGCAACCCATCAGATAATTGGCTGATTGATCGAGAGGCTTCTTTCTCAAATACAGCTCCAGACTATTACGTGCGCGGCTGTACATTCCACCTTTATAAGCCGTCAGTGCTTCATCAAAAAGGTTTTCGGAAGCCTGTACGGCTCTGCAGGCGTATAAGCTCAAGCAAAGCAAGAAAAGCTGACGCCAGAGAAGCTGACAAAAAAATAGCCTATTTAGATAGGGCTGTTTCGCCTTCCTCATAAACTTAGTCTTTCTTTCAATTTTTTGACACGCTCAAGATCCACCGGTTCTTGCCAATTGCCGTTTTTCTTGGCATACGTGCCGACAATATAGCCTGCGGCGCCGTCTTTATACTTGTCTAGATTTTCCGGGGTGATGCCTGAGCCAATCAATACCGGAATCTTTACCGCGCCGGCTGTAGCATGCACTAGATGTGGTGCGGGGGCGTCAGCTGTACGCAAGCCTGTGACGATGACTCCGTCGGCTTTGAAAAACTCGGCGGCATGAGCAGTTTCTTCAAGGCTCAGGTCTTCGGTAATGGCATGTGAAGAATGTTTTTTCTTGATATCGGCATAAATTTTTATGTGCTGAGCGCTAAGTGCTGCGCGCAGTCTAATCAGTTCAGGTGCACAAGCTTGATGCAGCCCTTCGTCACCTATGTGAGCAAAGACAAAACCCTCTACTCTTAAGAAATCTAGTTCGGCTGCAATTGCGACTGCAAGAGCTTCTCTATTGGCTGCCGCCAGCAGTTGCACACCGATAGGGCAAGTAAATCTCTGTCTGATTGCTACCGCTACCCTGGTCATAGCCGCCGTAGTCTCAGGCTCAACCCTTCCTCTCAAATATGGCAAATCATGCATGTTCTCAAGAATGATGCCGTCGGCGCCACCTTCTAAATAGGTTTCAGCATCCTTCAAAGCCTCATCGACAATGTCATCGATGCTTTTTGCCCCTTGGAAGTCGGCTGCTCCCGGCAGCGCTTTGACGTGCACAGCGCCGATGAGAGCCGGATTTTTCTTGTTGAAGTTGTCGAGCATTTTTTATCTCCGGCAGCAATTGACAAACCTGCAAACTAAATTAGGCAAGCAAAACTGCTCGCAGTGGTGAGGCTTCCAACTCTTCCATTTTCAGAGGCAGAGCAATTAGTTGATAAATACCCTCATCTACCTGGCTTAGGTCTAGGTTCTCCAGCCAGACCATGCCGGCTTGCTCTAAGATATGATGGGTGGCCAACACTTTGGCATTGATATGATCGACCGAGGGCGTATCAAGCCCGACTAACTTGGTCTTTTCTTGAGCAAGATATTTGGCGGTTTCAGTGCCGATATAGGCATAGCTATCTTCAAACTTTTCCGGTGCCACCTTGGTAAGGGTCTTGAACAAGACCCTCTCTGGCCCAGATAAGTCGTTATTCTTCAGTAATTTCTCTATCCTTGTTTTGATTTCTTCAATGCGGTCGCCGCCGATTTCTTCTCGCCAGTCTTGGTTTGGTTTTTCACAAGCTTCAAGAGAGCTTTCTCTTTTGGTCAAATCAATAACTAGAACCGTACCAAGGAAAGGTGAAAGCTGCATTGCCGCAGCCCCAAGACTTTGATCGCTCAAGTCGCCTTTGATATGCACCGGTGCGTCGGCATGGCTACCTACATGCGGGCTCATAGTGAAAGCGGTGAGATTGATGACGCCGCTTTCCTGATAAGACAGGGTGACTTGCTTAGAAAAGGGAACGTCGCCCGGAAAGCAGGCGGTGCGGCTACTTACCGGTTGCGAAATATCAATGATGCGATTGAAGCTCAGGCTGCTTTTCTTCACTGAAAGCTCCTTGCACTTGGAAGTGGAAATGGGTCTTTATGTGGTCGACTTTGATACCGCTGGCGGCGTCACTTTTTGTTTCTACTTTAGGGGGCAGCAAATGAAGTTGCCTAAGCAATTCTTTCAAGATAATCTCCATATGTTTGTTTTCAAAGCCGGAGCTTAGTTTGATGCATATTGCCAGACCATTGGGATAGAGATCGCTGAGGATGGAGACGCCAAGCAGTCCGTCCGCCCCTTCTTTGGCGGCGGCAGTGAAAGTTTGTCCAGGAAAGAGTTCGCCGGTCATGACTTTGTAATCGACGCGACTGAGACCGGACAAGTGGCGGGGATGGTGATTCATTATCGCACCGAGTTCACCCCAAGCCTGCCACTGGCTTGGTAAGTCAGCTTTCTCCTTGGCTAAGCCGAATAGACTTTCATAAAGGCAGGCGATTTCAAAGGTGCTCAAAGCATAGTTGGGTAATTGGCAACCATCTGTGGTGGCAATAAAACTTTCTTTGCTGCGCCCGGTGAAGCTCGACAAAATATTGATCAAGTCATTGTGGTGCTGGTGATTGCTCTTAATGTAGTTGCCGTAGGACTCTTGATCAACTGCCTTGAGAGCGGCAAGATAACCGGCATGTTTGCCGCTGCAATTGTGGTATCGCCGGCGAGGCTTTTCCGCTCGCTCTTTCATCAAGGCTTTGGTTTCACTAGAGACCGGTGTGGCTGGTGGGCAAGCCAGCATTGATTCTTCTATGCCGGTAATCTTGATTATTTCTTCTAGGGTCGCTATGTGAATTGGTTCGCCTGAATGCGAAGCCATGAAAAGGGCGTAATGTTCTTCTTTTAGGGCCGGATAGGCCGCTTTCAGTATTTCAATGTGAGAGAGTAGTTGCCAGGGTTTAAGTAGAGATCTGGTCCAGAGGGTGAAATTATCATCACCGACACTGACAAGCTTTTGATAGCGGTCTTCAAGCGGAAGGGCAAAAGGATTAGTTAGAGAATCTTGCTCATGGTCATTATTGTATTCAGCTTTTCTCACCACCGCGCTAATAATGCCATATACGGTTACTTCGGTCTTTTCACCTCTTTCAATCGTATATAGTGGGCGCCATGGCAGGAGGGCGGGATTAGCCTTATCTTCGGCACTGAGTGTCATAATTATTCTCTAAAGATCTAATGCACGTAAGCCAGTTTAAATTAACTGCTTAAAGAGTTTCAAGCGGA
>JAIETF010000112.1 GCA_019745415.1 Candidatus Obscuribacterales bacterium
AGGTCAAAACTACGAGCCTATTGCCCCCTCATTCGCTCACTTACCCGATTTGGTTGATTTTGCAACCTGTCGGGGTCTTGCTCGTTAACGCTGGTAAAGGCAAAGCCTGAACCCTCGCAAGATTTAGTAAGTTCGGACGCAAACAAGTTGATAGAACTATGCCGGTCCTTTGGATTCTTCTGAAGAGCCCGAGCGATCACAAGATCCACTGGCTCAGGAATACCCAGATCTGGTCTAACGGTAGCCATGAGGGGAACTTTCTCGTTAACAGTCTTAACCATGAACTCTTTGTTTGAGTTGGCCCGGAAGGGTTTGCGCCCGGTGAACATCTCAAACACCACCAGCGCCAAAGAATATATATCGGTGCGATGGTCTAGAGGCAAGCCACGACATTGTTCCGGGCTCATGTAGGCAGGCGAACCCGCCACCGTGGTCGGACGCGAGATTGCGTTCATACGGTTTTCAAAGATTGTATAGCTGATACCGAAGTCGAGGAGTTTCACCATATCCTTGCCGGAAGAATGATCCAGAACTATATTGTCGGGCTTCATGTCTCTATGCACAAAGCCTTGATCGTGCGCAAACTGCAGCGCCTTGCAGATTTCGAGCGTTATATTTAAGACTCGCCCTGGATTTATCGGACCCTTTTCAATAATCGTGGTCAGGGGAGTACCTTCCAGAAAGTCCATGACCAGAAAGGGCTGACCGTCGTCAGTGATGCCCGAATCAAAGAAACTGACTATATTGGGGTGCCGCAATCTCTCTAAGGCGGTTATCTCACGAGAAAACTTTTCTAGACTTTTGGAATCAGCTCCCTGGTAGGTGTGCAGAACCTTGACAGCCACGAAGCCGCCCATCATAAGCCTGGTGGCTTTGTAGACTATGCCTGAAGCCCCCTTACCAGCCACACAATCCACAGCGTAACGGTTGTTTATCAGGGCACCAATAAGAGGCTCCTTACCGACATATTCCAGAGGGGCGCGATCATTCGGACAGACGGTGTTCTCGTCGTCGAAGTAGTTATTGCATCGCAAGCACAACTTCATTGGGTTGACCGAATTTCAGGGTGGGGAAAGGCGCAGGAGTTAGTAAAGATCTTATGGTCTTTATTTAACTTACCCAAAAATGTGGCCCTTACACCGAGAGTTTTCCCGGCTAGGCTACAGCTAGATAAATTATCAGCTTGGCAATAGAAAAGTTATGATGCCTGATAATTGTCCCCGGCAAGCCTTTCTACCGCTCCGGCCAGCTCAAGCATGATTAGAGCGCTGGAAAGCTCGCCTGCCGACAAACTGCTCTTCTCAGCCAATTGATCGAAATGAATCTGCGGATTGGCACAAATAAGGTCAAAGACTTCCTTTTCCGGTCCAAATAGTTCCACTGGTACTGGTTTGCCGTCGTAATGTCCAGTGATCCAGGCAAACTCTGAAAGCAAGTCGTCAATAGAAGAAACAAGCTTGGCTTTATTCGAAGAAATAAGCTGATTGGTACCGTCTGAAGCAGGGGAGTCGATGCGGCCGGGAATGGCAAAAACCAAGCGGCCTTGGTCAAAGGCCTGATTAGCTGTGAGAAGCGAACCTGATTTCTGCCCGGCCTCGACCACTAGAACGCCCTGAGAAAGCCCCGAGATGATGCGATTGCGCTGAGGAAACATCCAAGTTTGGGGCTTGGTACCGGGAAAATATTCAGACAGAACGGCACATCCTGCTGTATCAATGAGCTTTTGATGCAGTCGGCGGTTTGTGGCTGGATAGATGACATCGGGACCGGAGCCCAAAACGGCCACTGTCGTGCCACCAGCTTCGATGGCACCCCAGTGACTATGCGAATCGATACCGAGCGCCATGCCGCTTACTACTGTGATACCTCTTTTGCCCAACTCGGAGGCAAATTGCTTGGCAACCTTTTGTCCGTAAGGACTAGGGTTACGTGTACCAACCACGGCAATAGATTTGTTCAACCTGACAAAATCGAGCTTTCCCTTGATATAAAGCACTGCCGGCGGCTGATGAATCTCTCTTAGCCCAAAAGGGAAATTAGGATGCGCCAGACAAAGGGCCCAGACCTCTTTCTCTTTGAGTTCTTGCATCAATTCGTCGGGCTGGATGCGACTGCGAGCGGCGACAATTTTGCCCACTACCTCGTCGGTTAAAAATGGCAACCGGGCAAAAGGATCCTGACCCAATTCGGCGATTTGCAAGGGATCTGCTTTCCAAAGCTTTTCAAGGGAACCAAGGCGGTCGTAGATCAGTCTCAGCTTAGTACCCGACATACCAATCTCGGAGCGGTCGAAAGCCACCCAATATTTGGTTTCACTCTCTAGAAAATCAAGAGAATAGCCAGAATCTTGCATCAGTTGGCAAGAGAATGCCTTTTTGGCAGGACTATTCTCAACTGCTTTCTTATCTTCGTCCATTTCCACCTCTTGCCCTAGAGCTTAACACTAAAGTTCTTGCTAGCATTTAAGACAGGTTTTCCGCGGAAAAAGTTCAATGAAAAGACCAGATTCAAAGATAAAATTTGTCGGGACAGGCAAAAGCGGCCCGCCCCGAAAGCTCGCACTGCTTACCCTGGCAGGCTTTTGGGCTTTCAGTCTGTTTTTGCCTGCAATCGCGCAGATGTCGAGTGATGACCTAGCCCGCCTTAAGGGCATGGAAGAAAAGCTTTTCTTTAAAAACTACGAAGATGGTGAGGTGGAAAGTCGCATCACCAGGCTGGAAAAGAAAGTCTTTGGCGATCAAGGTGAAGGTAGTCTTGCCGAACGCTTTGCCAAACTAAAAGAGCTAATCAAACCAGAGATAAAAGAAACGCCTAAAAAACCAAATATAGACTTGAAAGCTGTTCCCAATAAAACTGTTCCGAGCAATAGCCAACAGCCGAGTCAATCTAATTACCAGGGTTCAAACGACGATTTAATGGACCGCAAGCGCCGCGCCATGCTTGCCAAAGAAGAAGAGGTCAGCCAACTGCAGGCGGAGGCGGTGGAACTCTGGAAAGCGCGCAAAGGGCAAGAAGCGATCGAGAAATTCCAACAGGTTTTGCGATTGGCACCCGATTATGCCGAGGCCCATTTTAGTATGGGTGTGATTTATGAGGCAGCTCGCCGATACGGCGAAGCGCTTGACTCATATAAGCGAGCCCTGGCTCTCAATCCAGGCAAAAGAGAATATCAAGAAGCGGTTTCATCTTTGGGCAAAAAAGCCGAAAAAGAACAGGCAGAACAAGGCGAGAAAGCCGAACTCAAAGAATTAGCCATGCAGGCTTCGGCCGCCTACAAGCGAGGCGAATACAATTCAGCGCTGGGCTTTTATAAAGAGTTGGATAGTAAAGCTCCGCGTCAGGCCATGGTCAAATACAACATCGCCACAATTTATCTTGCCTTGAAAAATCCTGTGGATGCCCTCGACTATTTCAAACAAGCCTACAAAATCAAACCCGATGACGAACGCTATAAAGAAGCAGTGGAAAAGCTCTCGGCAAACCTAAAGCAGGCTCAGCAAGAAAGAGAAGAAGCCGAAGCGACCTATGATGATGCGGCCGGTAAAACAAACAAAGCCGTGAAGGGCGGCAATCTTGCCGGCCGGGGCAGTACCCAGGCAAGCGCCGCCTATGGCATCCTTACCAAGAAAGGGGATGGCGGTGTGGAAATAACAGCTATTGCGCCCCAATCTAGAGCCGACCGGGCCGGTTTGAAGAAGGGCGATATTATCAAAGCTGTTGACGGCACCATAACTGAAAACAACAACGCTCTAAATGACATGCTCAAGCGCAAGCAGCTCAATGAAGGAGTGCAGATGATTATTCAAAGAGGGGCAAAAATAGGTCAGTTTGTCATGTAGGACAAAAATGGAACCTATTTTCTAGACGATAACCGCCAAGCGCTCTTGCAGAGGTGGAACTGCCTTTGGTGCTGTGCTGGAAACAGCCTTGATATTGTATATAGTGTCACGCTCGACTGGTTGATAACCGCTCGACGAGATCAATTCTTCCATTCGCTCTTTAGCCAACTGCAAAGGTGTTTTTGCCCCGGCGGCATGGGTGATTTTCTCTTCACCGATGGTGCCGTCCATATCGTCAGCACCAAAGGAAAGAGCCAGCTGAGCCAGTTCCACACCAAGCTGAATCCAATAAGCCTTGATATGGGGGAAGTTATCGAGCACCAAGCGAGATACCGCCACATCTTTGAGCAAGTCTTGCGCTGTCGGTTCATGTACTTCCGGCTCAATATCAGTGCCTTCGTAATAGCACTTAAGTGGAATAAAACACTGGAAGCCGCCGGACTTGTCTTGCTGCTCGCGCAGAAGCAACATATGATCGACTTTGTTCTCTACTGTTTCACTAATGCCGGTGAGCATGGTGGCATTAGACTTGAGCCCCAACTTATGGGCAATACCATGAATTTCAAGATAGACGGGAGCTGGTGTCTTTTTCACAGCCATGCGTTCACGCACTTCTTCATCGAATATTTCGGCGCCGCCGCCAGGCATAGAGCCTAGTCCGGCCTTGATCAGCCTTTGCAGCACTTCTTCATAGCTCAAACCTTCCAGATTGGCCAAGTATTCAATCTCTACAGCAGTGAAGGCTTTCATATGAATCTGTGGATAGTCGGCTTTGATTGCCTGCAAAACCTCTTCGTAATAGTTCAAGTCGCAGGCCGGGTTCAGTCCACCCACCATGTGTATTTCATTGATGCCCAAAGCGGCACCTCTTCCAGCTTCCTGCAAAACTCTGTCAACCGACCAGGTGTAGGCCTTTTCCCGCTCGACCGGATTGGCGTATGAGCAAAAGCGGCAAGTTTCTACACAAAAATTGGTGGGATTGAGGTGCATGTTGTGAATGTAATAAACATGCTTCTCTTTGCCGGCGCCTGCAGCCCGGGCTCTGGCATATTCGGCCAAACGACCAACGGTGAGAAGGTCATCACTTTTGTAGAGCCTGATCGCGTCTTGCCGGCTGAGGCGCTCGCCCTTCATCACCTTATCGACGATGTCTTTCAATTCATGATTTTCCGATACGAGACAATCAGACATGCCCTTGGAATCCCCCGAATAGCCGCTATCAAGTCAAATCGTAGCACCAAAGCACCGGTATTGCCCCGCCATGCTTTCTAAGGTAAAGGCAATAAGTCTTTAATTCAGCGAGCGGTCCAGTTTGGATTGACTATTGATGTGAGCACATGGTCTTTGAACTTGCCGTTGATAAGCAAATAATCGCGGGCATAGCCTTCCACAGTAAAGCCCAGACTGCGCAAGAGCCAGCCGCTGCGCTCGTTGGAGGGCTGATAGTTGGCCATAATGCGGTGCAAATTGAGAGCTGAAAAACCATAGGTAATTACCGACTGCAAGGCTTCTTTCATCATCGAACGGCCTTCTCGTTCTTTGTCTATGCCATAACCAAGAATGCCGGCATGGAAGGCACCTTTGATAATATTGGTCAGGCTGGCGCTGCCTATGACAGTGCCCGAATCGGAATTTCGTTCGTAGATGAAGAAATGCACCGATTGGTCATGCTCGAATTCTTCCAGATTTTCGCTAAGACGCCTGACCCAGTAGGACTCAGTCAAGAAATCATCTGGCCAGGCAGGACCGGAGCCGGATAAATGGTCGCGGTTGCGAGAGTAATACTCGACCACCGCCTTCGCTTCAGCGGGCTCGGGCAGGCGCAAAATACAACGACCGGTATTTAGCTTGGGCTGCGGCTTTACTAACTTAGCTTGGGCGGAGAGATCTTGCAATTGGAGCCTCACTTATCACTCAAGTCAGTCATTCTCTGATGACGGAGAAGAATTATACTAAAAGAGCGATTGCAGATCTCTGCAACCGCCCTATAAATCAAATATCTGGTTGATCGGTCTAGTCTACCCAATAGCTCGGCATGGTCAAACTGCCGCCATGATAGGCAGTGCCGACTCCGATATCGTCCGAAACCTCGGCGAAGGCATTTTCATCGCCATCGGCATTTGCTTCAGGGGCAAAGGAGGATTGTCCACTTTGATGGACATATTCGACTTTCACCAAACTATTGCTGCTTTCCTCGAAATTGCGCCAGGATTCTTTCACTGGACGTTCAAAGAGATACTCATCTTCCGAGGTCCAAGCCAGAAAGCAGTCTTCACTGGAGGGCAGCGGTTCTAATATAGGCAGGCGTGTCGCTCTTGCTGCGGCATCGAGCCTTTCGTTCAGGCTTTTTTCTTGACTCTCTCTTTCTTCTTCGGCAGAGAACCAGTAAGAAAGAGCTTTACGCTGTCTATCACGGGTGGATAGACCGTCAGGGCAAGAAATCTCACCTGTTGCTCTGCGCTTAAGATTGCCTAGATTGGCGGCATGGTCGGCTTCGAACTTTTCTTTGATGCTCGACATCTTGCTCTGGTCGTGAACAACTGCTCTCAGGTCGGGCATGGGCAGATTGCCTGAATTGACTTCGGCGAGGACGGCCGGACGAGCCAGCTCTGTAAGACCCTTAACCAAAAGCATGACATTGAATAACATGTCTTTCTCCCTAAACCGCCGCCTTGTTCGCCCAGAAGTGCTTGACTTCTCATGCAAGCAATGTAGGTTAAGCCTGGTGCCAAGTCAAGGCGCGACTACGTAGTTTCCCCCCTTAAATTTAAGAGGTGGCTGACTGCCTCAAGAATAAACCAGGTTTCTGGTCATGACCATTTAAATACTCCTTAGATATACAGATCTTCGGAATCGTTACTTCAAATAAAGCTGCGCCGTTTTTTCTGCTCTTTGGGGCTACTGGAGAGACCGACTCCCAAGCCAAGCATTCTTTTAGCAATCAGTTCAAAGAAGCGGTCGCGTTCCACTCCCCTGATCACAGCCTGGTTGTGAGCTTCGCTTAGAACTACCGGATAACCAAAACCCTTATTACACTGAGACATAACCGCTCGTAAGGCAAACTGAAAAAGCTCGCCGTCGTCAAAGACGAACCGCGGAAACTCAAGCCTGGCCACTTCACTCAGCCCTGAAAGATAGGCAAAACAAATTTGATTTTCAGCTTTGAAGAGCTTCGACACCGAAGCCTGTGAAGCAAAAACAGAAGACAATTCCCCTCGCCTGAGCAATCTAGAATAAATAAGCCTATCGCTGAGGGGCCAGATACTAGAACAAGGAAATGCTTCTTCATTGAGACCGGCACCAGCACAATGAGCCTGGCAGTGGCTCAGTTCATAAGGACAGATACTGACTCTGAGGGCGTTGACTAGATCGGCACTGCGGCTTTTAGAGATATAGCCGATACAGGGAATCTGGGCAGCGGCAAAATTATCGAAAATAGTCTCTTGCTTATGCAAATAGGCTTCCTGATAGCCCACAGGCATTTTCTCAAGCGACCAGCTCAGAAGTGAACCATCCACTAAAGCCAAGACTTTCTCCTTGCCGGTTTTCTTCTCTAAAAGACATTCGCGAAAAAGAATCTCTAACTCAAAGAGAGAGCGCTCGAGCGCGACATAAAGCTCATCAATGTGCACGCGTCTTCTGTCTACCAAAGGATAGAGATCATCGGGACGGGCATAGAGTCTGGGTTCGCTAAAGAGCCTGGCTGAGCCGGAATAGTCTATCGCCGCAACTCCGGCGTTAAGCAAGTAAGCAGTGGAAACTTCATGATGACTGCTCATAATCTGCGAACCATCGACGCCGACTGCTATGTAACTTTCAGACTCTTCGCTCACAGAGCTGAAACACCCGAGTTCGGTAAGAGGCTTGAGCAGGGGCCAAAGCACCCAGGGTCGATTCTCGTCTAGGCGATCTGCGAAAGATTGATCAAGGCTGGCTTGATGAAAGGCCCTGAGAGCCAGTTCAAGTAACCGTTCACTCTCTTTGATATCTTGGAGACTGTCGCTGCCAAGCTCAGCAAGTAAGGGCATAAGCTTTAGAAAATCGAGCATAACGCCCCTTCTGTAGTTGCGGTAAACTTTAAGCGTGACAATTTTAAGCTCTTTTCAAATCTAAATACGTGGAAAAACAAAACTTTTGGAAAATCAGCGAACCACTGGAGACGACTCTCTGTAGAAGGGTTTCGCAACTGCGTCGCCTGCGAAATTTGACTCTGGAAGAAGTCAGTGAAAGAACTAATTTTACAGTGGCGCGCTTGGAAGATATCGAAGCCGGTCTGGAAACCTGGCTTTCGGCCACGGACAGGCAGAAACTGGCGCGGGCTCTTACAGTCGACCCACCGGTCTTGCAAGAAGTAGAAGTAAAACCGAGACTAGAACCTAGTGCCGATCCTAAACGCTGGCAAGCCATTCTCGACGACTTAACCGAATCGATTTTGCTGGGAGCGCGGGAGCTTTCCTGTCCGCAGTGCGGCAATACACTGCGCTGCCGAGTGCAAGAAGGGCTCGATATCAATGAAAACCCGATTTTCTTTGCCAAAGCCTTCTGCCAAAAATGTCCATTCACTTTGAAATGAACAATAGCGGCACTAAGGCTCTTGACGCAGAAGTCTATTGAGAGTTCTTTCGATAGAACTCTTCAAAGAGAATTTCCCGAAGAACTCTTTAAGCAGAGACCAATTCTAAGCGTGACGGCTTAGGTGGCTGCTCTTTTGACGAAACAGTGACGAATAGTCTCGTCAAGCTTTTCTCTCAACTTAGAGAGCCGCGCATTGATCTCGAGACGACGCTCTTGCAAGCTTAGTAGATGCTTGCGTCTGTGATCATCGAGAGCTTCCGAAAAGAGTTCGTTCAAAGCTATTTCTTCGCCCTGGGCCCACCAGAGATCTTCTATGACCGAACCAATTAAGTCATGCTCGGCATCATCAAGCATTTGCGAAAAGAGCCTGTACTCATTAGCCAACATAAACTCGATAGAATTGCGCACTTCCATGCGCAAACTTTGAGCGGCAGCCGAAATAATCGAAGCTGATAGTTCTTTCTCCAACCCACCGACTCGGCAATTCAGCTGGTTGAGAGTTTCTTCCAGCAGATAGCGACGGAAAGCCATCTGATTGATAAGAAAATCGGGCACATAACCGGTGCAAACCATATGCACAATCTCGGAGCGAGGCGGCAGAGAACCAAGAGCATGGCGGCTACGCACCGAAAGAGCCTGCAGGGTGGAAATGGCCCGGTAGTGTTTGTCGATAAGCTCGCGCAAGCCGTTTACCACAGCATCTTTTAAACCAGGTAAGGCGGAATCACTGCTCAGATTCTTGGCCATGAGCATCATTATCTGCTTGCGCAGAAAATCAACATTACCGCCTAAGTCGACGATAGTGCGCACCGCTATGCACTCTTTTAAATCCATAATGCCAAGCAAAAGATGCTCTGGGTTGATGTAATTTAGGCCCAAGAAAAGAGCATACTCATAGGCACGGTGCAATGCTTGCACGGTTAGATCACTCATACCATAGGCTTTGCGAGTATCTCCACTGGCCGAGTGTGCCACTACCGGCAATGTCACCGACGGCAAGCCCGAAGAAAGATCCGGTCGGCCGCTGAAAGGCAGCTCGGATTCCATCTTACTCTTCACCTTTTCTTCCAACTCTTTGCGCACAGCTTCTTCGTCTATTTTCATGCTGCCTAAAGCTTCAGCGGCAATGCCGGCATAGTCGCTGGTAAGAGCTGTAATGATATGGTCGGTGCAAATATAACCATGTTCAAGGTTGATGCACTCATCAAGAGCCAACTGCATTACTTGCAATAGACTGTCACTAGAGCGCTCGAATACAGAATCCAACATAGATTTCCCTGGGAGTTGCGGTAACTATATAATAGTAAGTCATTTGCCCTCCTCGTTAAATAGAAGCAAAGAGGTCT
>JAIETF010000065.1 GCA_019745415.1 Candidatus Obscuribacterales bacterium
CTTTGCAGCCGTGCAGCCGACTTCTGAAATTTTGTGCAATCGTCTTCTGAATTTGACAATTCTCAACAAATATTCTTGTCAAGAAAGTACACTTAGTAGCGTTGAAATCTATCCATTTCTCACAAACACGGAAGACAAAAAATCCGGCTCAGGAAGTGCATCTTGCGACTTCAAAAACCGGGAAGAAAGCGATTCATTTCAGTACCGCATACAGTGGCTGTATTTTAACACCTCTAAAGCAAAGAGAAAAGATCTAGCTGCAAAAATGTGGTGGTTCAGGACCATGAGAGCGCGCAGCTAACTCCTGTCTTATGCTCGAAATGAAGCGCTGGAGAGGCAAAGCGTCCTCCTCGCAGGGAGCCAGACTGAGATAATTAGACAGCACAAGCAAGTAAGATTTCAGTTTTGGAATCGGCAAAGCGAGTGAAACCTCTCCAGTTAGAGATGCTACTTTGTCCCTCCACTCTTTATCAGCGGCCTCAGTGGAGACGCGGCTGACCTTCTGCTTGGTCTGTATATCTCTTTTGGTCCGCATAGACAGCTCATAGACTATCCGGCGAGCAGCAAGGAGCCCCGGCGGCGTAATTTTTTGAGAGACAGTGGAAGGAGGCTTGCTTTCCGGACAAGCAGCCTCCACCACAGCGTTATATTCGTCCGTACACATTGCAAAGAAGCCGGAAGCAAGATCCTCATAATCGGCGCGCCAGATGTCCTGGTGGTTGTATAGGGTCTCCCGGGAACACTTAGCGGCCTTCTGCAATTCAACGGTAGTGAAGGAGCGCTGGAGCTTTTTGATACTGGCCAGGGCGTCGGCAATTCTTTTGCGAGCATCACTCTTACGGTTGGCGTTCTCGCGCACCCATGAGATGGGGCGCACCGCCGAGTACCTTTTGGGCTCAACCGATTTCTTGTGAGCTGGCCGCCAGTTTGTGGCTCGGTCGACCTGGGCGATGGCGTCAGCCCGCCCTCGATTTATATCCATCGAATATCCGTTATGCCTAGCTTCGAGATATTCTTTGATAGCCCAGTTGCGCTCTTCTTCAAAGCCGTAGCCGAGAGCTGGCAGGTTCCGGCTGGGGTCGCCATAGAAGAAATAGTGTCCGAGACAGAAGATAGCCTCAGCCCTTTGCGATGGGCCGGTCAGTCCGTCTTTGTGAAAGGCGCGGCCTTTGTTCCAGTTTTCAACGTTCATTCCGGCTGGGATGTGCCCAAACACTGAACCAACGAAGGCCGTGTATTCACTTTCTACTGGGACTTGGGTAACCCTTCTAATCTGGATAACGTTGTCCGGTTTATCATTTATCCCATGAGCACGCGCCGCAGCTTTGCGTTTCTCTAGCTCCTCGATGCGAGCAACCATCTGCTTAAAAGAGTTAATAGGATTGGCATCGGAGTCGAGCAGATCCAGAAACCATTCAAGCGCTTTGGTGGCAGTCATCTCATACCGCTCGTGCTCGACTTCCAGGTCGCGCTTACTAAGCCAGGCCCAACCGTGCTGGAGAGGTAGCCTCAGCCCCATGCCCTTGGACGCAGTACCCGGGTGGGGGAACACTTCAAGCGTTCCTTTGGCGACATCAAAGTCACTGAGCTTGAGCAGGGTGATTAGCTGCCGGTGCAACTGGGCACTGTTCAGGTGCTCTTCAAAGAATATATAGAGGTGCCAGCCACCACTGAAGCTTGATCGGAAAAGAGACGACCTGTTCAGACCAGCCTTAGATAAAGCATGCAGAAGGCGGTCCAACTGGGGCTTGTTGTGATACTTGCTGTTGGCGTCAATGTCGAGCACCGCGTAGCGAGTCTTTTTGCCGGCCCTTGTTCCAATATAGAAGGACTCGTTGGCACAGGCGATAGCCTTGATTATTTCGGTGTCGGTGAGCCGCCACTTCTCATTGGCTGAGGACCAGGTGCCACCACTAACCGGCCGATAAATATAGTCATAAGGGTGGAACAGCTCGACAAACTGCGCCAAGCAAGACTCCCACCCTTTCGGGAAGTAATCTTCGCGCGCAAATCTAGTCCGCGTGCTCGATGTCGAGCGCGCTTGAATCTGTCCGGTAATAGCTGGTCACCCAAAGTTAAATAGGGATGAGTTGACCTATCCAGACCATTCGTCTATTCTGTGGTTACTTCGCGAAAGTCGAAAAACGCGATAAAAACAGAATAACGAGGTCCTCAAAAGGTCTCAGTAAAAAACACTGCCTTCCACGCGGTGTTTTTTGCTTTCAGTTTATTTATGGCTGTCGGCTCTGCTTTCTAGGGAGCGAAGCTCCGCGTATATCCGATAAACATGCACCAGCTTTTCAATACCAAGTGCCACCAGCCACTATATAAGGTGCCCGGCAATCGATCAACACTTTAGAACTTTAAAAGCTGATCGCAAGGCATTTCATTCTAACCGGAAATTAGCCCGAACTGCGCTTCGGGGTAAAAGATCAGCCTTCCGTGCGGTAGAGCAAAACCAGCAAACGACTGGCGAGAAGAGACAGCGAAATCACGACGAACCACTTCGAGGTATCGCGAACAATCAAGAAGCCACCAAGAAGAGACTACCGCGAAACCGGGGCTACAGCCACGAAGAACCCAGAAAGCCCCACAAAACAAACCAGCCGGGCACTACCGGGCGCCACAAAAGTCCACAGCAAGCAATTCGGAAGCGAGCTTCGGGACACTGCGAAGCTCACAGCGAAAAACTTCGGGGTATTCGGAAGCGCTTCGCGATAACACCCCGAAATGATTTCAGGGTCACTTCGGGACCACTTCGGGGACTTCAGGGTGCGTCCAATAGAGCCGGCAGGTTTTGTTTCGAGACCACTTCAGAGCACTTCCGGGTATTCGGAAACGTGCAAAGCGGAGCTGATAAATGCAGCAAAAACTTTTTTAGGACCCTGAAACGATCCAGCAGTTGGGGATTGCAGGCTTCGGGGTTTTCGGGGTCGATCTCGAAGCAGCTTCGGGCTTATTCCGTGTCCGCAACTAGACTAGAATTAGCCAGATTTGGAATGCAATTTTGTGGTTGTAAAAGCCTTGAAAAGCTCTATAATACGGGTGCCCCAGCATTCGGTATATACAATAAATCGCCATTAGATATGGAGCCGCAGCGTGAAGACTATATCCGTAAGAGAAGTAGCAGAAGCTTTAGGGATCTCTCCCAGGGGCGTCCTGTACCGGCGGGAGAAGGGACAACTCAAAGGGATTCTGGTCAAGAACGACCGTGGTGTCGACGAGTACAGGATTTATCCAACTAAGGAAATCATTGAAGGACTAAAGCGTATCAACTCGCCGCTGGTCGCCTCGGACGGTGACATAGAGTTCGATGTGGTTGAAGCCCAGACGGTACCCGAAGAGGACAAGATATTCGACTCCACCTTTGGTCCTGAGGACATAGTAGAGGGCTCTACCAGACCCAGACAGCAGTGGACGGAGAATGGCAAGGCGGCCGCCACCGGCATGGCCGAAGAACTCTGGAATAGCGTTATCAGCCGCTTCATAAAAAAGCTGGAAGAGAAAGACCAACTGATCGGCGAGATACGCACGGAACTGAAAGACAAAGAACGCCAGCTATTACTTCTGCCTGACCTTGAAGCGCAAGCAAAGAAAGCCCGCGAAGAAGCTGATAAGATTGCCGAAGTTGAACGTCGCCGGGCAGAAGAAGAAAGCCGCCGTGCCGAAATAGAGCGCAAGAACGCCGAAGTAAAAGCACTCGAAGTGGAAGCGCTTAAGAAGCAGATTGGTCTGCTACAAGAAAGAATTGACACCAGCGCGGCTCCCGAACTCGAAAGACAACTCGAACTGGAGAAAGCAGCCAAACTAGCAGAAGTGGCGCAACTCCAGGTCCAGCTAGACGAAGCGAAAGCAGCAAAAGACGCTGAAATCAAAGCACTGCAAGATCGACTTGCCGACGTAGAAGAGTACAAGCGCCTCTCCGAGGAGGCTCAGCGCAAGCTAGACGAGCTTCAACGAACGCTTGAGGAGCGCAACAAGGCAGAAGAGCAAAAGGCTTCTGAGACGGCGGCAATAAAAAATGAGCTTGCGGCATTAGCAATAAGGCTAGAAAAGTCGCAAAAGCCTTGGTGGCAGAAGCTGTTCAAATCACCAGAGTAGTAATCTGCAAGCAATAAGAGTTGCAGATTAACTTACAATGAGTAAAACAGGAAATTAAAAATTGATTTCCTAGAAGAGAATGGAAGAGGCAGCAAAATGCATCAATGATTAGGGAAAAGCGAGTCTGGAGTGGTTCCGGAAAGCTCTCCTTGATAATTTTTAGCTTGTCGGGCAATAGCCCTATGAGTTGCCGGAAGCGGGATTAGGGCAATAGCGGTTGGTGATTGGAGGCAGAATTGTTAGGAGTTCCAGAGACAAGGGAAGGGGAAACAGCGACAGAATACGCTGATCGGATTGGTCAGTGGTACGCGGCTCAAGTATCTCCTGAGCACAAAAAGGAATTCGGACAGTACCTAACACCTGTCGCGGTCGCAAGATACATGGGCAGTCTGTTTGAGAATAACAACAACACTATAAAGGTGCTAGACGCTGGAGCGGGTTGCGGCGTTCTTTCGTGCGCTGTCTGCGAAACCTTTGCAGCGAGCTCACCAAAACCGAAAGGAATAGCTCTAACGGTATACGAAACGGATTTGGAGATACTTCCATATCTTCGTGAAACGCTGCGGTACTTGCAAAAGCGCCTAGAATTAGCTGAAGTAAAGCTCGATTTTCAAATCAAAAGCGATGATTTTGTTCTGTCGCATGCGGCATGCTTGAACGATTCTCCTAGGCTTTTCAAAGCTGACAGGGAGGAGGGCTTTGATTTAGTCATTTCTAATCCTCCTTACTTCAAAATTCCCAAAAGCGATCCGAGAGCTCAGGCGGCTGCAGCAGTAGTTTACGGGCAGCCAAATATTTACGGATTATTTATGGCCATTTCGGCAAACTTACTGTCTGCTTCTGGCCAATTGATTTTCATTACTCCTAGAAGCTTCGCATCCGGTCCTTATTTCAAACGCTTTAGAGAAAAGTTTTTCGAGAAGGTCACCCCGAAACTGATCCACATTTTTGGTTCGAGGCGAGACGCCTTTAATCGAGATGAGATTCTTCAAGAAAACATCATCATGAAGTGCACGCGCAGTGGCGGAGGCGCTCAAGAGGCTTCTAATACAAGTATAATTATCAGTAGCAGCAACGGTGCTGGTGATCTGGGCAACCCAACCTTACGTACTGTGCCACTCGATTTTGCGCTTGACATAAACAGCACTGATAAGGTTCTACGTATCCCGGTATCAAGTGAAGATGACGAGATTATTCGCTTGTTTCATTCCTGGTCAGGTTCACTTCGAAAATACGGTCTTGAGATTTCCACGGGTCCGGTAGTTCCATTTCGTGCATTAACTTTGCTCCATGAAGAAGGTCGAATTGGTGAGCATTTCGTGCCTCTGCTATGGATGCAGCACGTGAAACATCTGACTGTGGAATGGCCAATCAAAGTTCGAAAGCCGCAATATATAGAAGTTTCAGGTGATTCCATGCCTTTGCTTGTTGCAGACAAGAACTATGTACTGCTTCGCCGTTTCAGCGCAAAAGAAGAGCAACGACGACTCACAGCGGGTGCATACATAGCTGGCGAGTTCGGAGGAAAGCATGTCGGACTAGAAAATCACCTAAATTACATCCACAGACCCAAAGGGACTCTGACAGAACAAGAGACTTGGGGGCTGACGGCATTGCTTTCAAGCTCGCTTTTTGATAAGTATTTTAGGGCAGTAAACGGCAATACACAGGTAAGCGCTACGGAACTTCGAGCCATGCCGCTGCCACCATTAGATCTAATTGTTCGACTCGGACAGAGAGTAATGCAATGCAATGATCTATTTTCCGAAATAGACTCTATTGTGATGGATGAGCTTTTCCAAGAGATTGCTGCATTGGATAGATTAGTTCCTGCATATGGATAAAATAACAGAGGCAAAAGAAATTCTACGAGCTTTCGGTTTGCCAACGCAACAGCAAAACGAAAGATCTGCACTTATATTTCTTGCATTGTGTGGTGTCAAACGCGGCGACAAGTGGGCCGATGCCACTAGAAAGAGCCTGGGCGTTCGTCTCGGCATCATGGAGTTCATCGCTGTTGAGTACGGAAAGGTCTACAAAGAAAATACGAGGGAAAGCATCCGAAAACACTCATTGCATCAGTTCCATCAAGCGAAAGTGATTGATTACAATCCGGATGATCCATCAATACCAACAAATAGTTCGAAAGCACATTACGCAATAACACCAGCGGCGCTAGAGGTAATTAAGCTCTACGGAACGAAAGGCTGGGCAGCGGCGGTTGAAAATTTCAAGGCTACTCACGGGACTTTGTTAGAAATCTACGCACGGCATCGTGAACAGGACTTAGTACCGGTCACGCTTCCAAATGGTAAGAAGTTCGGCTTGTCACCGGGCAAACATAACATATTGCAGGCAGCAATTATTGAAGAATTCGGGCCTAGATACGCAAAAGGCGCACAAGTACTCTATCTAGGGGATACGATGAAAAAGGATTTGTTCGTTGATTCATCGGCTTTAAGCATGATTGGTATTCCAATCAATCAACACGATAAATTGCCTGACGTGATCCTTCACGACCGAGAGCGCAACTGGCTTTTTTTGATTGAAGCCGTTACCTCGGTCGGTCCAATGTCGCCAAAACGATTATTTGAACTGGAAGATGTTCTAAAGCAGTGTTCCGCTGGAATCATATACGTCACGGCTTTTCTGGACTTTGCAGAATTCAAAAAATGGTCGAAAGAGATCGCTTGGGAAACAGAAGTCTGGATCGCTGAGGTTCCTGATCATTTGATCCATTACAACGGTGACCGGTTCTTCGGTCCAAGATGAGAGTTGAAGTCTTGTATTTCTGGATTGTATCGCGACGCTGCTCAAACATTGGGAAGTAAGTAAAGTACATTCTCGCTAGAGCCGTTGACCTACCAGTCTTGCATTAACGGCAGTGGTAAGATCTATTGTTGCCGGGACGTCAACTTCTGCAGGAATCAATATCTTAAATTTGGCGTTCGGATTCTTCAGATAGGCATCCATTTTGGAGCTTTGCTGCAACAACAACGACTGAATGATGATGCCGTATGGCGAAAGATTTAGAACTTTAGTTCCTCGATTGGCAGTAGTTTCTAAGTCAAGGGCGGTCTTTAGTTCCGACAAGTTTATATTGGTGGCTAACAATAATTGCTGGATAGTCTCAGCTAAACGCTTCAAGTCTGAGGGCAGAGAACCCGGTTCCCAAGAGGATTTAAGAAAATCAACTATTTCAATTAGCTGGGTGGTTCGCGCATCTCGCTTTGCCAATTCCGGCGATTTTGAAAGGCTTTCAGCCTGGGTGATGGATACCTCAGCATGCTCAAGAACGGCTTTGATCTGGTAGGCGATACGGGCTTTAGACCAACTAATATTATCGGTTTTATAAACCAGATCATGAGTGGCGATGCCCCAAGCATACTGTAAAAACGTTTTGATCTGCACTTCAAACACAGTATTGTAGCTCTCCAAGTCTGGAAGACCAAAAGACTGGGTTAAGGTTACATAAAGCCGTAAGTCATCGAATTTGAATTCTTCCGGTGAGTTGAATGTAACCTCTGCTTTTTTAGGCTGGCGGTATTTTTCAGTGCAATGGCTGAGTACAAGTTCTAGCACATCTGTGATCTCGGTTGCATTTTTAACAACGATGGTGCACGCGAAAAAATCGTCTAACTTAGCGGGGTCCTTGACTCTTCCCGTTTCAAGTTTCTGGGCAAAGCTGCCGATTTCCTTAAGTCGACTGGTGTAGTGCCACCCCTTATCGAAAGCAGACGGGCGAATCAGTCCATCTACAGTGCTCTTCAATCTGGTGTTACGTTCCACCTGATCGTTATAGCAGCAACGAATTGAATTGCTAACTTTCTGCATTTCATTTCTTATTTGTTATTTGGTTGGCGCCTGATTTCCTTTCATGCTTTTGTGCTTCAGGATTAGTTGTGGCGGATTCAATTTTCTCTGATTGCGTCTTACCCAGGATCGATTTTTCCATAGCTTCTAACCGGTCTTGGCGAGGCCTGAGATCTGTAGTTGCTCCTTGGCTCGCTGTCAAATACTTAAATTCTTCGCTTTTCGGATCAGGTGTTGCTTTCTGCTTTGCGACGTCGCGCATAAAACTCTCATACTTGCGGGCCAGCTCCTTGGCTGGTGGCAGTTCAGTGTAGTTAAGCGCGATAAGCGCCCACAGGCTATAGAAATCAGCGAGCGTTCTTGAATGGGTCGAAACCACTTTGAGCTCTTTTTCCATCTCCTTAATGTATTCCTTCACCAGTGCCAGTTGTTGCGTTGACTCTTCAATCGAAAAATCTGGCACAGTCTCCGGAATGTCGTATTTCGCGTATTTTGCATCGAGTAAGTCTTGGTCAAACCCAAAAATGTTTTTTTCCAAAACTACTAAAATCAGCTCTGAAATGAATTGATCAGCCTTCATTCGTTTTCGAGAGGACTTAGCCAAGACTTTAAGGTCGAGCCAGATTTGCGCTTCTGCCTCATCTTCCGCCAGGTTAACGAACCAGCCCTCGAACTGCGCATGACGCAATTCTTGACGCTCAAGCTTGCGGGAGTTTCGATTGAAGCGATCGAACACCTGCTTGACAAGCTCGACGGTGCTAATCAGTTCGACTGAAAGAACATAGTCCCAAAAACGCTTTTTGTTTTCGGCGTCCAATGCATCAAATGTTTTGCCGTCTAGCTTCGTGTTTCCGAAGTCGTCAGCAATTCGAAGCTCTCCGCGACTGAACAACAAGATTGTTTCTAGTCGTTGTTTGCCATCAACAACGTGATAGGTGGCTCTTCCAACATCATCAGTAGTCTTATGCAGAAAAATTGGCGGACATGGGTAGTCATTAAAAATCGTATCAAGGAAGAACTGGCGGTCTTTCACAGTCCACACACTTCGTCTTTGGTACGGCGGATCTAAATCTAATTGCTGCTGGCGCGCAAGATCAAGAAACCATGTGATCTCCTGCGTTGTCGGTCTTCTTTGAAACATCGATTTCCCCTAAGGCACGTCCTATATTTTGAACATACAACAACATCTCTGAAGAATGCAAAAGTAGCTGGTCTTATGATGAATGGTTAATGGCACAGCGCAAACGCTTGACAACGCGGTCGGAAGGTCTTACACTCTGGTTATGCTGTTTTAACAGCAAATATTCCGAATGGAGGCGTCCGCCTATAGGCACGGGCACTCGTCTTAGAAACGAGCGATGGGAAACCATATGAGGGTTCGACCCCCTCCGCCAGTATAATATTCCCGAAAATGTCTATTTACGGTAATGTTATAGACAAAGAGAAGACCCAAAGGCAGATTTTCACTTATGTCAAAAAAGTCGAACCAGAAATCATTTTCGGGAAAGTCCAAGTCAAAAGCAAAGAACCAGGACGGTCCACCCCTTAAGCTGCCAAATCGAGAGAAGCGCTCCAGAGAATACTTAACGATCGCCGAGGTCAACAAGCTCATCAAAGCCGCAAAAAGTCTGGGGAGGCACAGCGAAAGGGACAGCCTGCTCATCCTTGTGATGTATCGACACGCCCTTAGAGTCGGAGAGGCTGC
>JAIETF010000031.1 GCA_019745415.1 Candidatus Obscuribacterales bacterium
CGGGCAACCACTTAGACCGGCTTCTATTATTCCTTAGTCCCGGGCGGCGTAAGCCCCTCCGGGGCGTGCGGGGTAGCCCGCGCGGGCTGGCAGCCAGCGCAACTATCGATTCGTTCCTCCGTACAGCCGTAGACGATCCATCGCTTTCAGCCCGACGCCGTAGCCTTATCCAGCCACTCTGTAGCCCATAGCAAGGGCGAGATGCGTCCCAACCAGTTTGTACTATCATCAATCGTATATACAGGCAAAATAAATTTCCTTGACTCTCTATTCATGCGAGATTGAGCGTGGTCAAAAACTATGACGATCAAGCTGACATGGCTTTATCTACTCAAAGCGCAGGCTTCCTGGCTTTTGGGGGGGTACAGGTGGACAGTACAAAGCCGGATACTTTGTGCCTTTGGCAATTTCAAGTCTAATACCCGCTCTGAGCGGAAGTTTGTTTGGTGGCGCTGGAAGCGGAGAAATCGAATAGAGAAGATCCCTACCAAACTTTTCCACATTATTGTCAATAGATGCACCACCTATCTTGGTCACGTTGATTACCTCGCCTTTGGTCCCTATACCAAAGGTAAAGACTAGTTTTTCGATATCGAGCTTACGAAGCAATTCAGAATATTTCGGGTTCTCTTTCAGCGTGGTCTTTATTTTGTCTAACCAGGGTTGTATTTCTTTCTGTTCTCTAGGTGGGACGTAATAATTTGGCCCAAAGGAGAGGGCGTTATCGAAACTAAAGATAGCAGACAAGGAAAGCAGTACGAGGACTACACTGGTGCGTTTCATAAGTTTCTCGCAGAGAATGATTAGGGAGTGTGACTGTAAGTTTCAGATTTATTTGTCGCATAAATTCCAGAATTATTTGTCACACTTGGCTATCGAACCAGTGCCCAAAAGGAAGACAGGCTGGCATAGTGACAAATAATTCTATAAAAAGTGCGACAAATAATTCTGCAAAATCCGTGCCATTGAATTCTGAAACTTACAAGTAAAGCAGAGTACAGAAAAATTTCTGGGGGGGTTTATCGGTAGTCCGGCCAGTTTTTGGGCAAAACCGTGTTGCAACATTATTGTTTTGGGGTCACAGTAATTGTAAGAACCTGGCAAAAAGAAGAGAAAAGAGGACCAATGTTTGCATTAAAAGCCCACAAAGCTGATTGGGTAATGAAATCAGCTCTCATTGCACCTCTTTTGGTGCTTATTCTCTCCCTGGTTACGTGGCCTGTGGCGGACGGCCCGTTTTGCTCAAAATGTGGATCTAGTAGCGGGGTCTACTGCACTAAAGCCAATAGAGATTCCGGCAACTCCGATGTCACCTACGGGGGTGAAGTTCAAGAATGGACTTGCAGCTCTTGCCATAGAAAATGGAACCAGATTCCTATCAACCTGCATCGTCCCTGGGGCTATGGCTGTACTCAGACGGTCTACTATTAAGTTTATTCGGCGGTTCTAACTAATTTTGCGGGGCCGAGCAAAAAGGGCGTGCATCACTAGGATGCACGCCCAAACGTTAGAACTTGATTGGTTTATTTAGTCGCAGGAGGAGGACTTGCGATCAAATTGGACATGGATGACTTTAGGGAAGTCATTGTATCCAAAGCCTTTTCAAGCTCAGGTTCAACTTGGTATGACGGCGGGTTGCCTGTCAGGAATGAGTTTACATGCTCAAACATGGCAGCGAATAACTCACCAGGGGCGTGTCCGATTCCAGGGAATCGAATGTCGAAAATTTGACTATTTGTTTTTCCTGGGTTCGCAGTGCAAGTTGCTGAATTGAAAACGGTAACACAAGGTTTGGTGTCCATAGCTGCGAATTCTGGAGCAATTAGGCTGGTCCATCCAGATTGTGCTGATAGATTCTGCAACCCTGGCCCCCAAATGTAGTCAGCGTGATGACCCAGTTCATGCACCAGAGCCCCTACCATGATCGTCGGACTACCGCTGATGGCTGCATTGTTTCCGTTGCTGCTGGAAAGGAAGGTAGAAGACACGCGAAGCCAACTAACAGCACTTATTCCAAACTGAGAGTCATAGGGACCGGTTTGCGGGCGTCCAAAAAACTGCTGCTGTGCCAGCAAGCTGTTAAACGCATAAACTCCAACCCGAGGAGCAGCTGGTGGTGGGGAGATGAGGTTCGCAAACTGATTTTGAATTGTCGTAGAAAGGGAGGCACCCGCACTGACAAGGGTTGGAATGTAGGAGCCCGACCCTGGAGTAATGCAATCCCAGCCGACCTTAGGAAAAATGGCAGCAACTGTTTTGTATTGCTGACAGGTCACTCCATTTAATGCAATTGAGCCGTCAAAATCGGTTGTTCCAAGCCCAACACCGCCGTCTACGTTGATGACATAGGGAACGTTGATACCGACGTTGGGATCGGTATCAGTAAAGGTTCCTGTTGCTTTGTTGATTTGAACGATGCCACCTAGACCGTTCGACGATGCAGGCAGGTTACCTCTCGCTTCAAATTTGGCTTTAGTAAGCACAACGGCCTGACTACCAGTATTGATGTTCATGGAAATGCTGCCAGCATTTCCACCGGTGCCACCGCCGTTAGCTTTGAAGATTGCCTGGTCTACAGTGATTGTGCCTTGGTTGGCTATGGTAATGGTATTGCCTGCTCCTGAACCATTCAAATCCCCCGACGCCGAGAAGGTAGAGTTATTGAGGTTCATCGTATTGAAGGCATTAGAGTTCACACTGATAGTGCCTGCTTTTCCAGTACCGGCACCGTCAGCAGTGAGTTTGCCGGAAATGGTTGCAGTTCCAAGGTCATGCAAATTGATTGCTCCACCTTGTCCGTTGCTTCCAGAGCCAGAACCACCGGCTACAGAAATCTCGCCATCCTGGGTGAGAGTTGTTGTGTAACCAACTTCGATATTGCCGCCTTTGCCCGTGCCACTAGCCTTTGCAGACAAAGAGAGCCCGCCAGCATTCGTGCCAAGGTTAAGGGTTCCATTACCGAGAATCTTGATGGTTCCCCCGTCTTTGTTTCCTTTACCATCGACGTTGATGGAAGCGCCGGTCAATGTGGCAGGCACTGTTACATTGGGGTTGCCAATCAACGTAACGCTACCACCTTTGCTGTTGGCGCTCGCACCGGTAGAAGCGGCTGCACTGACTGCATTTGCAGTTTCAATGCTAATGTTGCCGTTCGGTGCTGGATATGGGTTAACGTTGACTGTACCGCCATCACCACCAGTTGAACCGGCATTCGCTAGCACTTGGAGATTTCCGTTATTGGTGCCGAGTTTTAGGGTTCCACCAGTCAAAGCGCCAGGGAAAACGGTAATATTTCCACCGTTACCGGTGCCGGAAGTTGGGCCAACTGAAGAGAACTTCAATTTACTTGAAGCTCCGATATTGGTATTCGTAGCTGCAAAGTAAATGGTTCCAGCGTTTCCGTTGCCTGAAGCGCGAGCGTTGGCGTTTAGGTCAAACGTTGCGGAGGTGATTGCAACGTCACCGGAGGCAGTACCAGTCCAAGGCGCAAACGTGATATTGCCGCCCGCACCATTTGCAGAAATGCTCACCGCGGGAGAAGCGACGGTAACAACCTTGGTTGGTTGAATTTGCACCAAGGCGCCGGTTCCAGCCGCTAGGCCATTAGCAGAGACTGTGAAGCTAGGGACAGTACTGGCGATGCTCATCTGATCTACCAGAACATAAATGTTTCCAGCAGAATCACCATTGCTAGTCCCACTTGTGTCGAGCGTGACAGCTCCATTACCGCCAAAGGTAAGCCCGTTGGTGTTGTTAAAAGCACCGGTATATTGAATGAGGATTCGGTGAGTGTCAGCAGACCCCCCTTTTGCTCTAAGGGTAACTGGGCCATTGTTGAAGTTAATGGGGTAACCGCTAACGGTAACCTGCGTGTTGTTCCCATTTGCGGAAACTGTTAAGGGCGCACCGGCACCCGCAACAGTCAAACCGGCATTGGTGCTTAGCTGGTTGGTGGTATTCAGTGTCCAAAGGATGTTGCTGAAGTCGTTATTGCTAGTTAGAGTAGCTGCACCCTTCGGAAGAAGACTTACATAACCAATGTTTCCAGCAAGTCCATTGCCGTCCGCTAAAACTTGCAGTCCGCTGGCTCCTGCGACATTAACCGTTTCAGCCGAAATTACTACCCCGTGGTTTGTTGAGCCAGCGGCAGTAGTCTGAGAAGCTTTGATGATGGTGCCGTTGGCCGTAGTGATAGTTTTGGCGAGGAGGGCAATGTAACCAGCTCCTTGACCAGCTGGACCGCTAGCATTCAGCGTGCCGCCGGGTAGAGTCAGCGTGCCGTTTTGCGCGTTGAGATTGATGATGCCTGAACGCGAAGCAGAGGACACAACATTAATTGCGGACATTGCCGTGACGGTAATTCCGCCGGTGGAATTTGAATTGCCATTGGTGATTTGAAGACCACCACTAACAAAATTCACCGCATTGCCGCCACCAGAAACATTCGATGTGTTAATAGATGTGACACCATTTGTGGCGTTGTTGCCAATTCTGAATAGCGTGTTACCACCGTTCATTTGGGCGTCAATCTGAACACCACCGGTTTTTGCACCGCCATTTGTGCTGATTGCCCCAGCTCTTACTGTGCCGCCCGCTTGCAGGATAATGTTGCCGCCATTACCGCCGACATTGCTTGTAAGGTTGCCAGAAATGAGGATAGTACCGCTTTGTGCAATAGCTCGCATGTTTCCGCTGGCGGATACGACACCTGTAGAAATATTGCCTCCATCAGCAATTACCTCTACATTACTTGAGTTTCCAGAAGTCAGCGCCTGCGTACCAACATTGCCGGAAGCAGAGTAGATCGTTATTTCACCGGCGGCGGATATCGCTTGGCTGGTGATAGCTCCTGACGATGTAATATGAACTGAGCCAGTATTTGATGTCACAGCCGGAAGTGTGCAGGCTCCGGTATTGTTGATGTTAACGTCACCGTTTCCATCATAATTGCCAGGATATTGAGCACAAGTGCCATTGAAAGTATTAGCAAGCGCTGGTTGCGCAAAAGCCAATAACGCAAGGGCGAATGGTGCGGCGACTAAGCCTAGCCACCGTTTTCTTGGTTTCATAGGATTTCCTATTTAGTTGTTGAAGGGTTGGGTTTGGCTCTCAGACTGACTTTTCAAAGGACGTAGACGCCTGGAATGCTTGCGCATCTGAGGAAGTCATTTTGTATAACCGCATGGGGCAGTAATTTGTTGATTTGTCCTGGTGAAAGTAATGAGAAAGCCTGTATGAACAATGGCTCAGAAAAGGGCGCCGGTTCCACGTTTGTAAGCGAGCACAAAGTAACGACTGCGTAAACATAGGTCGCAAAGCCGGGGTTATTCACAATGCCTTAATTTTCAAGTGCGCAGCCTTGGCAAGCGCGGCTAGCGCGAAGCCCGATCTCGTGGGGCTTTCCAGATGTGAGCGATATAAGACTTGTGTAAAAAATATGGAATGAATGGGCCATTTTCGACCAGGGTAAAAGACTAGAACGGTGTCAAAAAAGCCGAACCGGTTAAATCACCAATACACCCGGCTCGGCTTCTCTCTTTTTGCGCCTAGCGGCTGATAATCTAGCTTATGCTTCATCTGCACTTTTCGAAGATGCGCAGCCCATGGGCATTTCGCGTTTACGGCTTCGCCGGCGCCCCTTTTGGGGTACCCTGCAACCCTCGATCTCGCCATTGCCTATCTGGTTTCCTGGTCTGGTTTCACTCCTAAGGCCCTTAACCATGCCTCCCGCGCTTCCTGCATTGACGCTGCCCTGAACCCTCCCATCAGGTCTTGCTTTGCGCCCTTCTCTGCCGCCTTGCCTTCTACCATCAGGTTCTGAATGTCAACGGCGTAACTGGTCATTAGTTCGCTGTAGTAGCGGCTTCTCGCCGCTTCATTGTGTATCCCGGCAAGCACATTCCCAAACCCTTGCAGGTACTCTATCACCAGTGCATTGTCAGCCTGGATGCCGCCTTTTAATTCGCAACTTCACAGGGCAGGGACGCTTGCCCCCGCCCTGTCCTGCCTCTCAGTACGGCCGGTCGCTCATATCTAAGATAGCGGCTTCCAGACTGCCATACTCGGCAATAAGGTCCTGCTCAAAAGCCTCTAAGTCAAACGCCTCGTCGATTTCCTGCATCAATTGCTCAATTTGCTCGTTTTCCATATCGTCAACCTCCAAAAGGCTCCGCAGCCTCGTGTCACACAGGGAGCACGAAGAGGGTGGTGCGTCCAGGTCGAAGAGCGAAGCGCGCCTGGACGCGCCGGGGTCCCCACGTGCTTTACTGAAGACACAAGGCGGCGACAACCTCAGCAGGCTGGCAGCCTGCGCACAGTCAGCGCCCAGGCAGGGCGCGCAAACCAAAGGGAGGAGGGCGGGAGCCACAGCAGGCGTTAGCCTGCGCTTTTCTCCTCTCAACTTCGATTCTAATTCAAGTCGCCCAGGGCGACCTAAAAGCAAGAAGCCGCCAGGGGCGGCTTCTTGAGACATGCAAAATAAAGATATGGACTTAGGGGATCACTCGTCCCAGAGGTAACACTCAGTTTCGCGCAAGCTGTTCATGCTCTCTGAGCTTACAATGCAGTGGTCTATCACGCTGATACCCAAGAGTCTTCCAGCTTTGATTAGCTGCTTTGTCGTCTCAATATCCTCTCGGCTAGCTGATACTGAACCGCTCGGATGATTGTGCGCGACAATGATTGCAAAAGCATTGGATAAAAGGGCGGCTTTGAAAACTTCGCGAGGGTGAACGAGACTAGCATTTAGTGTACCTTTCGATACCTCGTGGTAGCCAATCACTTGAAACTTTGCGTCAAGATGGAAGGCAATGAAATGCTCTTCTGAGTACTGGGTGAGCGGCTGAACGAAGTGATGGAAGGAAATTGGGCTAGTGATTTTTGTTGGCTTCACGCCCGGCTCTTTGACCAAGATGAGCCTGTATTGAGGGACAATGTATTGATAGTGCTTCTTGAGAGTTCTGGCAGCTTTTCTCTTTACGGCTTTGGCCGGGGTGGCCGAGGTGCCAAAATCCTGGCTCCTGGCCGGGCTTTTAGCCTCAATTTTGGCCGGGCTCTTGGCCGAGCCGGCCGGGCTACCAGCGTTTTTCGTCATTGTGTTCATGTGCGCGTCCTCCAATGTTGCCATTTCCGGGGTGCCCGCGCACCCCATGCAGCACATGCAACCAACGCGCCTGCCTGGGTCCCGGCGTCCAGCCTCGCTTGCGACCCTCGAAGAGGGCCTGGGCTGGACGCTGGGAGGCGGCGTGTAGGCTATGTGCCAGGCATGGGAAGGAAGTGGGCAAGCCACGACGACTACAACAGAATGAAGATGCCGGTAAAACTGCGGGGCGAAGAAGCTCTGATTGAATTAGTAAACATTGGCGCAAGTCCCTAAAGGAAGGTACCAGAACTAAGGCGGCTTCTGCGGCTCCTGCTCTTCTTGAGCCCGCAAACGAGCATCGAGACTTTGATAGGCAAGAATAGCCCTGACTATTGCTTCTTTAGAACAAGCCAGACACAAGGCATGAGCAGGTAGATGCTTCTCAGTCTTTAGATCACAGGTATAAAGGCCAACTAGATCAGTCAAAAGACTGCGCTCAATGGGATTGATAAGTTGTTCTTCCAAAGTCATACAAGAGCCCTCTCAAAAGCCCCAGCCAGCATAGTCCAGGGCGGCAACTACCGTTAATGTGCTTAAGCACAGAGATAAAAGAAAGATCGGTGAGGCGGGGCATAAGCCCCGCCTCCTGCCCGCTAGGCTGCCTTGCGCTTCCTTGTGGCTGCCTTAACTTCAACCTCTTCCTTCTCAGCCTTGGGCTTAGCCCCACAGAGATGGAACCCGGAAAGCTTGATCACAGGCTTCTTCATCTCGACTTTCACCCCGTTTATTTCCTTGTTGTACTTGGAGATTGAAAGCCTGCCGGTGATTACAACTTCGCGGCCTTCGGTGATGGTCTTCATCACACGGTCAGCCAGTCCGTTCCAGGACTCGACATCCACCCACATGGGCTCAGGATTGTCCTCCTTAGAGGAGTATTCGGCTACCGCCAGAGAAAACTTGGCCAGTTTGTTGTCCGTATCGGTGAAAGTGGTTGCTACTGGGGCTTGACCAACGCGACCTACGAGTGTGATTTGATTGAACATGAGATGTAACCTCCGGTGCTGTGTTTAAGTGCCAAAAGACCCCGCACCTACTTGCGAGAGTGCAAGGGCGCAAAGCGCCGAACACAGTGAGGTTTACCCTTGCACGGTAGAAAGTAGGTGCCAGAGTAGGGCACTGTTTTAACACAGCCCTGAGGTAGACATATGACCAACAAACCACATCTGGTGGCATAGGTATTGCCCGAGCTCACTCCTGCCGGCGGAACAACTCAACAAGCAAACACATGCGGAAGAGTCCCACGAATAGGACATCCTAGCCATTACAAAGACGAATCCCAAAGGACCAGGCAAGCAGAAGAGACAAAACCAAGGCGCAGTAAATCCACCCGACAGCGGCAATCACCACAAAGGAATAAACGAACTAAACCAAGATGAATAGCCAAAGTAAGGTTACGGCAAACAGAAAGCACAAGCCTGGCAAGGACGAATGACATCTTTCTGCGGCTGCAATGCAAGGCTGCCAACCACGGCAGGACAGGCAGTAAGCAAGCTATGCTTCACCGGCTCTATATGCCTGCCACCTCTGTGGTAAGGGAAATTGACTATATCGACAGAAGCCTCAAGCGACTCGAAGGCTGGGATAATTTCAGAATGCAGCTCACTGTCTTGAAGAAGAGCTAATTTCCACACCCCTGCAGGGGCTTTGCACAGAGCTAAGATAGCCTCTTCAAAGTTCTCCGAATCCACTGAAAGCCAGCCCTGGCAATTGGGTAATGAGGCAAGCTTGGTCAACTCGGCAAAGACACCCAAGTCAATAAAGCTCCGAGTATAAAACCAGAACTTGCACTCAGTGTGCTTTTTAGCGGTCAGAGCCCAGGCTTGAACATAGCCAACACTATAAAAATCTCCAACGTCATGAATCCTGACTGTAAACGGAATCGCGGTCTTAGTCCCCTTAATCCTTGCAGTAAGCCAATCTCTGGGACGAGCCTGATCAACAAGCATCGATAGATTCTCGGCTAATAACTCCGGTCCACCCTCCGCAAGCAAGAACTCGCAAGTGCGGAAGTTCCGACCCCGCTTAGCTTTCTGACCAGCCGATTGATAGCGGACACTGTTACCATAACAAAGCTTCCGACAAAGCGATGTTGCATTGATGCAAGTTTCAGTGCTCGGAAGGCTGAACGCCCAACCCACTTTGCTGTTATTCGTTAGTTCCAAACCATAGTCGAGAGCCATTCTCATCGCACGCCTCCTTGAGCCAAAACAGCAGCAAGCGCTGCTGTATCGCCACCTCGGCTTGGCTCCGGAGCGACAGAAAGAAGGAAAAACTAGACAGTCAAAGACCCTGGCTCACCGCGACGGTGGCGCCAAGACGAGAAAATGGAGAGACAGCGCGGCGAAACCGGCTTACTCTCTGCGATTTAATCAAACAAAGTCACAAATTCTGTCAGATTCAGAAGACGATTGCACAGCCGATGTGAATATATGGGCGTCGTGCAGCCGACTCTTAATACATG
>JAIETF010000058.1 GCA_019745415.1 Candidatus Obscuribacterales bacterium
GGGCCAGTTCTCCTGAGCATAAATACCGTCCTTTGTGCCCGTATCTACAGCAATAGGAAAGGGCACTTGCCCACCCTAACTCGATACGGCTTGTCTTACTCGACCTTTATGCCCTGAAAATCGGTATGATAACCCCCGGATCCCAATGCCAAGAGATTATTCAATTATCAGACCATTGCCAAGATAGAAGGCAGCTCTGAAAAAACAACCCCTAAATAGGTCTGACAAAACGATAGTGCGAGACATTCCACTCTTCACCACCTTTGAAGCCCCAGAGTTCTTCGCAGGCTATATAGAATAATCGCCAGAAAACCCACCAACGTACTTGATGCTTAGCACCATAGGTAGAGGCAAGCAAGGGCATAATGTCCTTCTTATTTTTATCCATATTTTCAAGCCAATGCCTGGCTGTCTTCTGATAGTGGCGACCGTTTACTTCAAACTGTGCTTCCAGTTTCATGTGATCTTGAAATCTAGTCAGTAACTGGCAAGAAGGCATAATGCCGCCTTCGAAGAAGTTTCTAGTGAGCCAATCGCTGCCGTCTTTATCTTGGTAGTGATAACAAAAGCGCTTATGGCTGAAAACATGCACAAAGAGTTTCCCTCCCGGCTTAAGCCAGCCATAAATGCGCTTCATAAGCTCTTTGTAGTTCTTCATGTGCTCGAACATTTCAACTGAAACCACGCGATCGGCTTGACCCTCATAATGAAAGTCATTCATATCGCAAGTCAGCACTTTGACATTGTTTAGACCGAGCGCCTTCAGACGGCTCTCGATGTGAGCTCTCTGGGTGGAAGAATTAGAAACTGCGGTAATGCGAGCACCAGGGAAACGCTCAGCCATATAAAGCGTAAGCGACCCCCAACCGCAACCAAGTTCCAAAATCTCCATACCATCTGCAATTTCAGCCCTGGCACAGGTAAGAGACAGCATTGCTTCTTCCGCCTCGGCTAGGGTCATATCTTCGCGCTCATAAAAAGCGCAACTATATTTCAAGCGCGGTCCCAGGCAATACTGAAAGAAACTTGTGGGCACCATATAATGCTGCTCATTGGCACTTTCTGTAGCGATGGCAACAGGCATGCGACCGAGCTCCTCCACCATTTTGTCGAGCCGTTTAGCAAGCTCAGCTTCAGGAGCGCTTTCTTCCTTAATCTTGGTGGCGAGCATATTGCGAACACCAAGGCGAATCAACCAGTCAGGCAGAATATTGAGAGCGAGAAGTTCATAAATCCAGCTCTCCGAACCAGGCTCACTCAACCTTTCAAAATCGGGCTCAAACTTGCCGCTTTGAGAATTACTAGTGTTACACTCGGATATGGTACTCATTATTATTTGCTCGCTCGCTTAAACCAGGGAAAGAAGGCACTGGTAGATTCTTGGTAGGCTCTGTACAGTTCGCCTTTGGATAATAAAGACTGTTCTTCTGTAGCCTTGATGCCGGTTACCCGGGTAAGGAAAAAATACATTATCAACGGGCAATAAATTGTGAACAATCCACCCGGTGAAGCCAGGGCAAAAAGAGAAAAGGAGAGCCAAACCAACCATTCAAAAAAATAATTCGGATGCCGACTATAATTCCACAAACCCGACTGGCAGACTTTCCCTTTATTAGCCGGGTTCTTGCGAAAGTCTTCCAGCTGTTTGTCGGCAAGACTCTCACCCATTAACGAGATAAAGAAAAGAACCACGGCGCCTAATTCAAGAGCGGAAAGATTGGCGGAATTAGAATTGACTAGGGGCACGGCAAAAGCAAGCCCTAAACTCGACAAGAGCAGAGCTTGCAAAAGAAAGGCAAGAAACATACCAAGGCGAGCCCTATCGCCCCAGGCTTCTCGAAATGCGCGATAACGCGGATCTTCCTCAGGATAAAGACGCAGAAATCGAAGTAATAAGTAAAAGGTGAGACGCAAACTCCAAAGCAAAACCATGCCGATAATCAGTTGGGCGCGCAAGCCGATGGCTGACTGCCCGGCCCCCTGTCCGTAAACAAAGGCATAGAACAAAACCATAACGCTAAAGCCAAAGCCCCAGAAAACATCAACGATACCGCCATTCTTGCTAATCTCGGCATAAACGAGAACAGCCATAAACAAGGCAATAATGACGGGAAAGCCGGAGAACCATAGATTTAGCGCAGCTTCGGGCATAAAACCTCTCGGGCACAATCAAACAGACAAGAAAAGAGACTGCAAACTACTACCATGACCAGCTCTGCGCAGGCGGTCCCGCACCCCATGCCAGGCACTTGCACCGGACGGTTCTTCCACAACAATACAAGCAGCTGCGACTTGGTCTAACTGCCGCAAATTACCATAAAGACCTCGCGCATAGTCACTAGCTTGACGCTCAACAAAAAGGCTGCGGCTGACAGGGCGCTTAGCCCCAAACTCTTGTTCGACTGCTTCAATCAAACCTCTAGAATCGGCAAAAGCGAGCAGATTACAAGTCAATCCTCTATTACCAAGGTCATGCAAGACTTCGGCAAGATTGCCGCGCTCCACTAAGATCAAAGGTCTTTCCGGCGCGTAGTGACTGTCTAGGGTGCCGGGCGCTTTCACGACCGTTTCAGAGATACTCTCCCCTTCACTCTTGAGATAGGCAAGCTTGAGCTCTAGTCCACAGACAGCTGCAATGTCTTCGGGCAAAAGCATGCCTGGTCTCAAGATTGCCGGTTCACCCACCAGTGAAACAATAGTAGATTCTATACCGATATCAGGGGCGATACCATCAAGCACCATGGCCACTTCCCCACCCAAGCCGGCTTTCACTGCTGCCGCCGTGGTCGGGCTCAACTTACCAAACTTATTAGCCGAAGGTGCAGCCACTCCCGAGCCAAAAGCCGAAAGCAAAGCAAGCGCTGTCGGATGGGAAGGTATACGAACGCCTACAGTATCTTGACCACCAGTCAAAAGAGTTGAGACCTGAGCTTTGCGCGGCAAAATCAAGGTAAGCGGACCGGGCCAAAA
Source organism: Candidatus Obscuribacterales bacterium (assembly GCA_019745415.1). Taxonomy (GTDB): domain Bacteria; phylum Cyanobacteriota; class Vampirovibrionia; order Obscuribacterales; family Obscuribacteraceae; genus Obscuribacter. The sequence goes on from JAIETF010000058.1 coordinate 2,971, forward strand.
AGTCTCGCCGAGCAGTCTCGCTTCTTTTGAAAGGTAAGCCCAGTTTTCGACAGCGGCAAGATCGTTTAAGTGCACAATAACCGGATGATTGCCCGGTCGCCCTTTCACCTTGTAGAGCTTGGCGATGGCTTCGGCATTGCCGGCATCAGCCCCAAGACCATAGACCGTCTCAGTGGGGAAAGCCACTAGTTGACCAGCCCTCAAAAACTCGCAGGCCCGCTCTATCTCTTTCTGGTCGATGGAAAAGTCGTTCATAAGTCTAGATTATAGCTTCGCCAATACTCTCAAAATTCTTAGGGGAGGCAAATCTCTCAAGAAATGAAGAGTGACAAAGGTTTAGGTTATTGGGGCGAGTATAGACTGCCTGCACCACGCTTATATTGCGCATAGCAAAGGCAGCAGCGCAATAGGAAAGATAGTAACGCCACTTGCGCACAAAGACCTGGTCAAAGCCTAATTCTCCAACCTTCTGCAGCTGATGCTCAAAGCGTTCTTGCCAGGTGAAGAGAGTTTTGGCGTAAGAATTACCGAGATCTTCCACCTCATAGAGAGAGAGTCGGGTCAGGCTTGTCGCCTTGTTTATGCGGAAGAGACAGGGCAAAAGCGAACCAGGAAAAATATGTTTTTGGATAAAGTCGGTATTCTTGCGAATCAAGTCATAGCGGTTATCGGGACAAGTGATCATCTGAATGGCAGCCAAGCCGTCTTCGGCTAAGAGCTCGTCTATTTTGGCGAAATAAGCATCATAGTACTCGTCGCCGACAGCCTCAATCATTTCGATAGAAACTATTTTGTCATAGCCCTCGGGCTTCATTGCCCGCTTCATATCGCGATAATCGATAAGCTTAAACTCAACCAGCCCCCTAAGTTCGGGCAAATCTGCAAATGCTTTCTCGGCATAGGACAACTGTTCTTTCGAGATAGTGATACCGGTATATTTGATTCTGTATTTGCTCACCGCATAACGAGCAAAGCCGCCCCAACCGCAGCCAATTTCTAAAAGGCTCTCGCCTTCTTTCAACTTCAGCTTGCGACAAAGAGCCTCATATTTGGAAATCTGTGCTTCTTTTAGACTGAGCAACCAGTCATCGTTAAAACGGGCGCTCGAATAAGTCATTGTTTCGTCGAGAAAGAGTTCAAAAAGATCATTACTCAAATCATAGTGATAACTAATGTTCTTGCGACTGTTATCTCTGTTGTTAAACTTGAAGAGATGCAAAAGCTGATTAAGAGCTCCAAGAGCATTGACCAAGATTGACTTATTCCCAGTCCCCTCCAAAAGAGGATTATCATTCAAGTTGAGCAAGAACCAAGCCACTACCGAGGCGATGTCGTCAGTCTGCCACTCGCCGTCCATAAAAGACTCGGCAACTCCGATGTGCCCGAACATGACCACACGAGAGAAGAAATTATTATCAAGCACCTTTATCTGGGCTTCTACATAGCGACCGCGCGGATGCTCTTTACCATAAACACCATGCTCTCGCCCGTAAACCAGCTTCTCCCCGTCAGGCAGATAGAGGGTCAACTTTCCATACGGAAGGCGCTCCAATAGCCCAGAGACGACTGCGGCGAAGCCTGAAAGACTAGAATTTGACTGTTTACTTCCTTTCTTTTCCATCGAAGCGGTCATACTCTTTTCTCCCATACTTTTCTAACTCGTGGATTCATTACATCGGTCTGCAAATGAAGGTCTTGGTCTTTTTCAAAGAAAGGCACTTTCTTTAGGAAAAGAAGAAGCGCTTGTATATGAATCATGGCAATGACTTTGAGCGTCACAAACGGATACTGCCAAAAGAGAGTAAGCAATGAAGATGTTTGGAAGTCTAACTTTCTGCCGCTCAAAGTAGACAGCATCACTTTCTCAAAACGACCATCAGAGACTGTATCGATAGCAATATCAAGCACGGCGCCAGGCTCTTTTACCTTAAAATCAAAATAGTCCTGCAAGCGTCCATAAGGCGAAACATAAAACTTCTTTGGCGCCCGCAAAGCAAATACATTGCTGGGCTCATCAAATTTAGCGGTTTGAGAGATAGTGGGTGTGCTGAAGATCTTCATCTCACCAAAGGTATTGCTGACTTCGATCAAGACCTTGCAAAGCTTTTCAGCCCGGTAAAGAAAGTAAAACGAAACTGGATTGAAAACATAGCCCAGCACGCGCGGATAAGTGAGCAGTTCCACCCGGTCAAAGTCAAATCTTTCGCCCAATTCGCATTCCACATAAAGACGCAGACGCTCTTTCAAAGTCAGCTTGTCGCCTTGGGCATCAGCTTGACCATAGCCCTTGAGGTGGTCTTCTTGTTTGAATGAAAAAAGAGCGAACCTTTCATTGCCAAATAATGGCGAAGACTTGTCTAGAACTGACAGTTCATCAAGATCGAGTAGGAACATAAAGACGCCATAAGAGAATCTATGTTTTACCGGTGTCTGTCTTTCATGAAAGACACGGCACTTATACAAACAACTCTTGAAGGCAGCGGGCGCACTAGACATGGGCCGGCTCTCTCGACTCTTTGAGATGACTGAGGCGCTCGGCAAGCTGCACAGCCGACATAAAAGCATCTTCGTGAAAACCATAGCGAAAATAGCTACCAGCAAAGAAAATAGAGCGCCCTTCTTGCTTGTTAAGAAGGTGCAAGTCGGGCTGGGCCTTAAATGTTTCTAGGTTGAAGAGCGGGTGGGTATAGTTCATTTTGCGCAGAACTTTCCCTTGATCGATGAGAGAAGCAGCATTTAGAGAAACAAAATAATTTGTCTCACCACCCAGGCTCTGCAAGTTATTCATCCAATAATGCGTAGTGCCCACACCTGCTTCCACGCGGTGGTTCCAAGAAGCCCAAGCTCTGCGACTGACAGGCATAACGGTCTTGTCGGTATGCACGGTGATATCATTCTTCTGATATTTGAACGGCTCTAACAAATTCTGTTCCAGGTCGGTGGGACCGGCAAGCATAGCTAAAGCTTCATCGGCATGACAGGCTAAACATACAAGGTCGAAGGCTTCCTTATGACCATTCGCGAGCAGCACAGTCGGGCGGTCATTCTCATAAAAGACCTTTTCTGCCTTACTAGATGTAAGCACTCTATCATCTGCCTTGAGAGACTTGATCAACCTATTCATGTACTGAATGGCGCCACCATCCACGGTGTACCACTGATAGTGGGTATCTAGACCAAGAAAGCCATGATTATGAAAGAATCGCAATAAAGTGGCAGCAGGAAAATCGAGCATCGACTGAAAAGGTGTAGACCAGACACTGGAGCCCATAGGAATCATGTACCAGTTGAGGAAATCAGCGCTGAGCGAGTATTTTGCTATATAGTCACGAATCTTCAGAGATGCTATATCGACTGTCTCAAGATGAATTGGCGCATTCTTGTTGAACCAGTCCAGTTGCATGAGCATGCGCCAGAAACGCGGACTAAATAAATTCCGACGCTGGGCAAAAATCTTATCGAGACCAGCACCATTCCACTCAAGGGGCTGGCGTCCGGGCTCTTTAATTTGCACCGAAAAACTCATATCGGTCTTCTTAACAGGCACATCCAGCTCTTTGAACATAGCGGTCAAAAGTGGATAGGTCTGATAGTTGAAGACCATAAACCCGGTATCGAACGATACTTGCTCTTCACCCTGCTCTTTGCCCGGCGCAGAACTAGCCACTGTAATAGTATTGGTATGACCGCCGACATAATTGTTACCGTCAAAAACGGTGATGCGATAAAGATCCTTGAGCTTGTAAGCAAGACCCATCCCAGCTATGCCGCTTCCAATTATAGCGAGAGAGCGCATCACTTTCCTCTACTCAAATCTCTGCTGATAAATAGCTCCTGGTCATAGGCTTCCTGCGGCACCGGTCGGAAATCAGATACCAAACCAAACCATCGCATAACTTGCAAAATACTGTAAGTAATATCGATTTCGCCCCTAAAAAAGCCCTGTTTCACCGAACCGGGAAAGCGATGATGATTATTGTGCCAACCTTCGCCAAGGGTGAGCAAAGCCAGCCAAAAGTTGTTGCGACTCTCATCGCCAGTCTCATAGCGCTTGCCGCCCCAAATATGAGAAAGCGAGTTGATCGAACAGACACCGTGGAAAAGAACAACGGTCGACACAAAAAATCCCCAAAGCAAAAGTTCTACTCCACTGGTCCCCGCTGCAGGACAATAAATATCGAGCATACAACCAGATAAATAGAGCACAGCCGCCAAACAAACAGGCGGCAACCAATCAAAGCGATTAAGAAAAACCAGCTCAGGAAACTTGACCAAGTCGGAAATCGCCTCATACCGTGTCGGCATATTGCACTCGGCTGTGATCCAGCCGATATGAGACCACATAAACCCACGCTTCACTGGTGAATGAATATCTAGTTCGGTGTCACTATTGCGATGATGATTGCGGTGATGACTAGCCCACCAAAGCGCGCCGCGCTGCACCGAAAGACCACCCCAAAACGCAAACAAAAACTGGCAAAAACGGCTGGTCTTGAAAGTACGATGGGAAAAATAGCGATGGTAAAAGGCCGTAATAGCAAACATTCGCACAAAATAAAGACCCACCATCACTAAGACGGCAGTGACGCTGGGGCGGTAAAACAAAGCCAAGCCGGCGAAAAAATGCAAAAAGAGAAAGGGCAACCAACGGTCTATACGACTGCGCGCTTGACCATCAAGCATAGCCTGACGCCCCCCGCCGCAATAATCGCTATCAAGAAAACGCAGAGTGGCAGGCAGTCTAAGATTATATATTAGGCCCGAGCGACCATAATTGAAATAACATGAGTCATCGGAGGCGACCGGGACTTTTGCTTTTGCCTGCATTTTTGAAAGACTATGTGAAGATGCCGTCAATTCAGTCGTTCTCTATTATCATTTTTGCGTTCGATCATTTCTACGTTCGATTATTTTTTCACTACCGGCACATTAGCATAAAGAGTGTGAACTTCCCCTGAACGCAGGCCCTATACTTAAAAATCAACCGCCCTTGCCTATGTAGCGTGCCCGCGGCCGAATCACTCCACCATAGAGCTTCTGCTCAATAGCATGAGCAATCCAACCGGCGGCCCGGCTAACGGCAAACAGAGTCGAACCGGAACCAGGCGGTAATTCAAGGGCGTAATTGAGGGCTGCCAGACCCACATCTAGGTTGGGCAAGAGCGATAGCTCTTCTTTGGCACACTCAACAATCTCCACCAGCCGATTAAGCCTTTCATTGTCCGGCTTAAGCTTGAGAGCGTGCTCCAGCATAGCCCGGGCACGAGGGTCGCCCTCGCTGTATAGTTCTGAGCCAAAGCCCGGAATCGTATCGTTCTGTCTGAGATACTCTTTCAACCAGGCTCTGGCTGAGCGAAAACCGAGTGAAGCAGAAACTATGTCTTCGGTACGACGACTGGCCGAAGTGGAAAGACTGCCACTGAATGAACCAAGAGCGCTAAGCAAACAGCTGTAGATTGAGGCATCGCAAGAAGCAGCAATGCGCGAAGCCAAAGCCGCAGCATTCAGTTCGTGGTCGGCACAGAGAACAAGCAAGAAATTGACGGCGTCAACTTTAAAGTTCGCTTCCAGCTCAGAGCCATGACCAGAAGCCCCACCTAAAGCCTTCAGCAAAATCTTGGCCAATAGTCTGGGCTGGTTAGCATGGCGATTGCCGCTGGAGTTCAGCTCAAGAACCTCAATACCCCCTGACCTGAGCGACAAAGAAACACACATGGTCAAAATCAAGCGCCTGGCGGTGTCATAAATATCTTCGCGATTGAGCTTTCGGCTAACCGGATCGGTCATCTCAAGAGAGACGACAAGCAGTTTGAGTAATTCCAGACAATCAGTATCAGGAGAGACGAGGCTGGATAGCTCGGGCATCCTCAAGGGTTCGAGTTCCTGCCAGACCTGCTCATCGGCGCCGGTCTCCCAGAGCAGTTCGACCGCCGCCTCAAAGCTAACACCGGTCTGAGCAAGCTCTAAGGCATTTTGCCCGCGATAGCGATGCCCATCTTCTCTAAGTTCGGTTATGGCCGACTTGATTGCCGGTCCGGTCCAAACCGGCTCAGAGTCTTTCTGAGTCTTTACGCCCCGCGCCGACTGCCTCAATCTGATTAGATCGCTCAGCCTGTAACAGCGCTCTCGCCCACTGGCGCCGGGAATGCTTTCAATCTGCCCGCGACTGGCATAAGCATACAAAGTCGCCGGCTTAACACCGAGAAACTCAGCCGCCTGGGCTCCGACCAGAAATTTTTCATCAGCACCCGACATGCTCAGTATGATAGCAGCCAATCTATAAATAGATTTGCGCTCGGGCTAGAGGCAAGTCTAACCTTGGAGCAAATTAGTATTTTCTCTCGATTAATTTAGAGATTTATTGATTGATTTCAATCAATATATCAATATAATGGTATTTAGCAGGTTGACCTTCCGAGGTAGTCAGAATGACGAATTTAACCCGAGTCTTGGCAAGACCTGAGTTGGTAGTGGACAAAAA
>JAIETF010000018.1 GCA_019745415.1 Candidatus Obscuribacterales bacterium
ATGGTGAGTATTATCTTATCTCTTAGCATACCTTTTAAAATTTGGCTCAGGCTCATTGCTATATCTTCTTTCAATACTATAACCAGGGCATTTTGCACTGCGAGTTTCGGGAATCTTTCAAGCAGGTTTCTAATTTCGTCAGCTAAGTTTTTAATGCCTCGATAACTGATATCGTCGCGACTGAGATTGTTTATACACAAGGCGAGCGGCTCATTACCCTGAAACTGATCTAGATGCTGCAGTTGGTCTGTCACCTGCGTCGCTAAATAACCATTGATCTTTGGTTCAGCTTTTATCTTTAAGATGCGCACATTTCTTAGGGGCAAAACCGCTCTAGACGACTGAATGCCAATTGTTGATCCCGAAACTTGCATAGTGTGCAAGCCTGCTCCAATGACAGTGGCATAGATTCCTGCCGCATCAAGTCTTACCTTTGCCCTCATATTTTCCTGTCCGATCAAATCTAAGAGAGCTAGGGCCAGCATCTGCCCTAGATCACCAAAGGGGGCCAGTGAACATCCTGCGCCTTGGGTCTTCATCAGGGTGCCGACACCACCGGTGAACCAATACTGATCAACCTTTCCAAACCAAGAGCTAGATGGTACTTCGGTTTCGCTTAAGCTTTCCAGCAAGCTTACTTGGTCTCCATTTTTTAGGCGGCAGTACTCGATAATGAGATCGGCTGCTTTACCGGCTAGCATGCTTAGATCTTTGTTTGAAAACTGAGCCGTTTGAGAGAGCCCCAAAGACTGCAAAAGAATTCTGCCACCGGTATTGCAATGCACTGCTCTATATTGATTGGGTTCGCATTCTTCAATTTGTAAGAGTCTGCCGCCTAGGTTTAGGCAGGCAGTTTCGACGATTCTACCTTTCTCGACAAAGGCTAGGTTTGTCGTACCCCCGCCTATGTCGACATTGCAGATTGTTTTGCCGCTGCGATTGCTTTCTTCGACGGCACCACTGCCGCGAGCTGCTAAAACTCCTTCCAACTTCGGCCCTGCTGTTTCCACTACAAAATTCCCGGCGGCCTCTGCCAAGGCTTGGGCCACCTTTTGGGCATTGTCTGTGCGGGCTGAGTCGCCTGTGACAATCAGGGCGCCGCTTTCGATTTCATTTTTGTCTACATTGGCTTGTCTATAAAAGTCTTCCAGAACAAGGCTTATCTTTTCTAAGTCAATAAGTCTATTTTCGCCTTGATAGACAATCGGTGTGAATGTGATCGGGCTTTGGTAGACGATTTCTCGTGCCGCTATTGAATTTTCAGGCAGTCTATTGAAGATTGAGATGGTGTCGATACTAAGTCGAGACAGCACCATATGAGTGGTGGTGGTACCGATGTCGATGCCGACTGAAAGGATAGATTTAGCAGACATCTTTTGTCAGTTAGCTCAAAGCCTGCAATTTTACACCCGATACCTTTAGCTCGAGGATGCGCTTAACTGTTTTGACTATAAAGGCACCGGCTTCGACAGGTGGGGTTCCTTCTTGGTGAATATTAGAGACCACGGTGCGATCTGAGCTTATTGTCGACGGCGATGGATTATAAGTTATGTAAGCCGACAGACTCTTTGCCGTGCTCAAGCCGGGTCTTTCGCCAATGAGGTTGATAGCGATCTTGGCGCCATTTAGATAGCCAATCTGGTCGGCAATGGCCACTCGACCTTGCAAGGCAATGACAGCTTTGCCCATGGTAATGCCTTCTTGTCTAAAGCCGTCCAACAACATTGGATAGAGGTCAGGCAAGTTTTCTTCCAGAGCCAAAGCCGATAGACCATCGCTCATTACTATCTGCACATCAGGGCTGGTTTGGCCGAGCTTCGCTCTGATTTCCGCCACTTCACTTTCTTTCAGTCTTTTCCCTGAAGGCGGATTGAGGACAAAGTTTTTTCGGTCTCCGGCTTGAGATTCCACTACCAGCAAATCGTAAATTTGGGCGAAATCTTTGATGAATGAAGCTTTTAAATCGCCGAGCACCGCATCTCTAGCCAGGGCATGGTCTTTTCGAAAGCTCAGCCACGAGTCGAAGCGAGGGCGGCTGCCGGCCCTGCCCACAGCTAGTCTTGCCGGTGTTAGCCTGCTGAGGTAATCGAGACTGGCAGTTGTGATATTCTTGCTCTTTTCCAACATCACTAAATTGTAACCACTTATCAATTCTCTATGAAACTATCTGCGACTGTAGGCGGCGAGAATTTTCATTTTTCATCTGTTAAGGATGTTCTTGCCAAGGCCAATGAAGAGAAGTCAGGTGATCGTCTGGCTGGTATAGCTGCCACTAGTGAGTTGGAGCGGGTGGCGGCCAAGTCTTGCCTTGCCGAACTTACACTGAGAGAGCTGAGAGAAAATCCGGTCTTGCCTTTTGGTGATGAGATAAGCGATAAGGTTGAAGCCTCAATAGATGAAGTGGCTTTTTCTATGATCGGTTCTATGACCGTTGGTCAATTCCGCGATTGGCTGCTCTTGCATACAACCACTCTGTCTGACATTGAGAAGATTAGACCGGCGCTTACTGGTGAGATAGCTGCCGCTGTCACCAAACTTATGTCTAATCTCGATCTTGCCTTAGCGGCAAAGAAATGTGCCGTGGTGGTTAAAGCTAAAACTACCCTCGGGTTACCGGGGAGGTTGTCTGCAAGGCTTCAGCCGAATCATCCTGGTGACAATGTTGAAGGCATAAAGGCTAGTATCTTTGAAGGGCTTTCTTACGGCGTAGGGGATGCTGTAATAGGCATAAATCCTGTTTTTGACAGCCCCGATACAGTGGCACGCCTGCTTGATGAAACGGCTGACTTAATCGACAAGCTTGCTTTACCCACGCAAAACTGCGTGCTTTCTCATATCACTACTCAGATGAAAGCAGTAGAGCGTGGGGCTCGTGCCGGTCTTATATTTCAGAGCATTGCCGGCAGCGAAGCCGGCAATAAAGCCTTCGGTCTTGATTATGATTTGGTGGCCGAGGCTTTTGCACTTGCCAAAAGTAAGGGCGCCCAGGAAAGATTTATGTATTTCGAGACCGGCCAAGGTTCTGAACTTTCATCCAATACCCATGCTGGCGCCGACCAACTCACACTAGAGGCCCGGTGCTATAGCTTTTGTCGTCTCTTTGAACCATTTTTGGTTAATGACGTGGTTGGTTTTATCGGTCCGGAATATTTGGCCTCTGGCAAGCAGATGATAAGAGCCGGCTTGGAAGATCATTTCATGGGCAAATTGATGGGCTTACCCATGGGGGTTGACGTTTGTTATACCAATCATATGGATGCAGATCAAAATGATCTGGAAACACTGGCGATGCTTTTGACCAGTGCCGGTGTCAATTACTTTATGGGAGTGCCGATGGGTGACGATGTTATGTTGTCATATCAATCGTCCAGTTTCCACGACATAGCCAGTCTGCGCGAACTTAACTCGCTTCGTCCTGCGCCTGAATTTGAAGCATGGTTAATCGCCAGAGAGATTATGGATGAGGAGGGTCGCCTTACTGCGAAAGCCGGCGATGCTTTTTATATTTCAGACATGCTCGACTCAAAAGCCGCTCTCTCCGCTTGAGCCACCTGAGCCCTGTTCAGAGCCACCTGCGGTTTGAGAACTTTTTTGACTGTTGCCTTCATCTGAACCTTGTGAACTGTTTTGAGATTGTTCACTATTTCGATGATTTTCATTGTTTGTGATCTGCGCTGAAATGATTTGGTCTCCGATCCCGATTCGGTAAACGTTTTGCAAACCACCCACCACCATGCCAAAGACAGCATACTGACCATTTAGCTGTGGCATTCCCTTTTTGAGAATATAGAATTGACAGCTAGCCGAATTTGGATTGGCCGCTCTGGCCATGGCTACCATGCCCGCTTGACCGTGACCTAGATTGCGATTTATTTCCAGCGGTACATAGCGAACTTGTCCGGTATCAGGATCGACAAAGTTGCCTTGCCCATTGCCGAAAGGACAGCCGCCTTGAATGAGCCAGTTTTCGACGCGGTGAAAAGTCTTGCCGTTGTAATACCCTCTATTGACCAAGTCTAGAAAATTGTTGGCGGTGCGAGGCACCATTCCGGCAAAGACTCGAATGGCGATTGGACCTTTGGTGGTAGCCATTAGTACGACCGGATCTTGACCGGCATAGGCCGGTGTGAGGTTGGAATGAGCGAGCAAAAGTGCAAAAAGAGGAAGTAACAATTTTGTGACCCGGACTTTCTTCGTCTGGATTTTCTTAGACCAGAATTTTGCAGACCTGATTCTGGCGGTTAGAAGGTTGTGCAGGTTCATTCTAAGCAGTCTCTTTATTTTTCACCTATTTCCATAATTATTAATCCACCCGGGTTCGTGTTTCTAAACCCCGTAATGCGGGAACATGTTTGCCAGGGTAAAGAACCGTAGTCGGGAACTCTAATCAGGAAAGGCGGCCATAATGACACTTTATGCGGATCTTCACAGACATCTAGGTGGAGCACTGCACCCTCGGATTATCTATAAATTTCTGCAGAGGCAAGACCACAAAGTATTGAGTTATTTCCCCGACTATGACGGCTTTTATAATTGGTTCACCAGACCTTGTCGTACTCTGGAGGAATTCGTCAAGATTCACTCTCTGGTGGAAGAATTGCAGAGTCTGGAACATCTGCCCTATTTCTGCTTGCGTTTATGCCGTGGTGCATACACTTTCGAGAATCTTCAGTATCTTGAACTTCGTTACAATCCATTCTTTCGCACCGATCACGATTTACCCACTCCGAAACGATTGGGGCAGATGAATTTGATTGTTGAAGTAATTACAGCCAATCTGAGACCGGCCGAATATCCGATCACGGTCAAGCAGATTCTCTGCTTTGATAGGCGACTGCCCAAGAACATAAATGAGGCCATTCTCAAAGTTGCTCAGGATAATCTTGGACCAGTTGTCGGGGTCGATCTTGCCGGTCCAGAGATCAACACCGAGAAGACCGAAGAATGGATCAAGCTAATGGCCAGGGCTCGAGCCAGTGGATTGAAGACAACCTGCCATCTTGGTGAAACCAGTGTCGACAACGTTGATCCGCGTTACTTTTCCATTCTTGATCGCATAGGTCATGGTATCCATATTCCTCTTGCAAAACCCGAGTATTTGAAAGAATTAGCTAAACGTCAGATCACACTTGAAGTTTGTCCGACTTCTTATAGACAGACTGGAGTGCTCAAAGATTTCTCAGATTTACGCACAGTCTTTGCTCGCTGCAAGGATGCAGGTGTGGCTGTGGCAGTGTGTACGGATAACCCAGGGCGAAACCCTGCCCCTTGTACTTTGCCTGGAGAGTATGAACGATTGATCGATCATGACGTGATTGATTTTGGAGACTTGAAGGAAATCCAGAATGAAGGATTTAGATCAGCGTTCGGATTCGTCGGTAGCGCTAGGCATTAGAATGCGCACCAACACTCGGTTTTGCAGTTGATCCGAACTTTCGCCTTAAGCTCTTCCCTTGAGCTTTTTCGGTAAAGCAACTTAGGGGCAAACCCGATAGAAGGAACCGATTTTGTACTCGATTTCTGATTTGTGATTCGAAAAGCAAAAATCTCGTAGCATTTTGAAAAATTTTTTTCGGACGATAAGGTCCTTCTATCGACTCTGATTTCTCAGGATGGTGCGTGTTGAAAGTGGCTTGCGGAGCCAGTTTTCCCAAGCCACTGCAAGTGGTGATACCAGGCTCTTAACTGAATTTGGATCGTCTCGCCAAAATTCAGTTCAATAATTTCTATTGCAATTTATTGAATTCGAGGTTACTCTATGCTGCGTGTGGTGTGACAAAAAAAGAGTAGTTACAAAAAGCTGATTGCTCTTTTCAAAACGGTGGTGAAACTAAAGCAAAGAATTAAACCGACCTGAAGCCGTTCCAAGATCATATTTATCAAGATCATATTTATCAAAATAGTATTTATATAGATATGGAAAAGGCGGCTAAGGCATATGTCGCATTGCAAGAGCCCGAGCAAATAGTAAAAGCGAATGCTATATCGACATTTAGATGCCGATAATTTCTGGAAAATTATGAGTCGGTTGTAACCTCTTTGATCCTTATATATCGATCCTCTTATAGAGATCCTTATATAAGAAGTTTCCCTCTGTGTTTATTACAAGGGAGGAATAATAATGGCAACCAAGCCAACCAAGAAGAAGACTGCAAGTAAGAGAGCAAATCCTGCTGCAGCCGTCGAAGAAACAACAGCAGCTTCTAAGCCTAAGAAAGCTGCAAAGAAAACTACCGCTAAAAAAGCTGTAGCCAAAAAGACCACAGCCAAAAAAGCTGTAGCCAAGAAAGCTGCCCCCAAGAAAGCTGCTGCCAAAAAGACCGTAGCTAAAAAAGCTGCTCCTAAGAAAGCTGCCGCCAAAAAGACTACAGCCAAAAAAGCTGTAGCCAAAAAGACCACAGCCAAGAAAGCTGCTCCTAAAAAAGCTGCTGCTAAAAAGACTGTAGCCAAGAAAGCTGCTCCGAAGAAAGCCGCTGCCAAGAAAGCTGCTCCTAAAAAAGCTGCCGCCAAAAAGACCACAGCCAAAAAAGCTGTAGCTAAGAAAGCTGCTCCTAAGAAAGCTGCTGCTAAAAAAGCTGCTCCGAAGAAAGCAACAGCCAAAAAAGCTGTAGCCAAGAAAGCTGCTCCTAAGAAAGCTGCCGGCAAGAAAGTAGCCGCCAAGAAGAAGCCTGCTGCTAAGCGCTCTACTAAGCGTAGCAAAGCCTCTTCCGATGCGCCTTCTTCTGCTCCTTCCGAAGGTGAAGCTTCCTAAGAGCATTCCTCTTAAGAAAGTTGAATAAAAGTCCGCAAGCATTTGCGGACTTTTTCTTTTGCTTATCTCGCTGAAGAGTCTAGCAGTGGCTCAACTGTTTGCCAGATAAAGGGCAGGCTTTCTATTAGTTCATGCCCATCCCTCAATTTGAAAAGCTTTGTCGTCTGCTCATTAGCCTCTGACACTTTTTCGCTCATGACACAGGGAACAGTCTCGTCAAATTGTCCATGAAAAATATAGGTGCGCGCCGGTAAGTGAATCGCTTCCTTGAGCGGATCTTGAACTGCCAACTTGTGTTTAGCAAAGTCTTTGACGAATTCAAAACTCAAGGCTTCATCTTTGCCTGTAGCATGGTGTGGGAAAAGTCTTGAATTTTCTCTTTGCCATTTTTCCATTTCTTCCCGGCCCAGCCAGGATGTCCATCTTTGGGTGATACCAAATCCGGGGGCTAACAGAACATAGGTGGCCTGAGGTATTTCCGCTTGCAAGATGGAGGCTAGTAAACCTCCTAAGCTAGAGCCGAAAACAATGAGTTTGTCTTCTTGATCTGTCTTTAGTTGAAGCAGCGTTTCTCTGCAAACTGTTAGTTGGCTTGAGAGAGTCATTCCGAAAAAATTAGGCACATTGAGATCCGGTGCCATAAAGGTCATGTTTCTATCAAGAAAGCGCTGCCTAAAATAGGCTGCTTTTTTCGAACTTGGACCCGACGCAAATCCGTGCAAATAAAGAACTTTGATTGACACTGCCTTTGTTTGTCGCTACTCAGACCGGGCTCAGTGAGGTGGACGAAGCTGTGCTTATAAAGCCGTACCACGGGTTGGAATTGATCAACGAGGTGAGCTGCAACTCGAGCGAGGCTTTGTCTGTTGCGTCCGCCTTTGTGATCAAGAGCTTGCCGGGTGCGGTATAGAAGCCAAAGACCCAGACTCTATTTCCTGATTCCATACAACAAATCCATTGATGAAATTCGGGAGGTTGAATTAAGTAATAGACGAAGGCTGAAATCTCGCCTTGACTCAAGAACTGTTCCAGTGTTTTTGACCAGTCCGGCTTATCCATTAAATAGAGGGTCTGACGAGGCAAGCCACCGCTTAGCACTTGAGTGGCATTGTCAAGTTTGTTTAATTGCGCCCAAGTGGTCGGCAGATATATATATAAAGTACCGCCCAAGTCTGGACCGAAATCAAGGGGTCGCAAGCTCCATTCGGGAGTTTGGCTGGAATGGATGTAGTTGTCAAAAGTAAAAGTCTCGGTGCTTGCTCCCAATTTTGTTGCCAACGATGGTGAGCAGGCCTCAACCGTGGTCTCCGGAAATTTGCCGTTGACTACCCAGTCTCTTAGAATCTGCTGAAAGTAATTGCCTACAGTATTTTGAGAGCTAAAACTTGGAGACATAAATCTTGGTTTCCCTTCAGTTTTTTTGTTAGCTTAACCCATGCCCTCAGGCAACACAACACTTTATACCCGTTTAGGCAAGACATATTTATTCTTGCTTGAGCGGTTAGTGATACTGCGGTTGGTGGCACTTTGGGGACTTTTGAATTTTTCAATAACGGGTAGATTGCATGAGAGAGCGTTCTTGGATGGGCGTTCTTTATATAGGTGTTTGAGCTAGTGACTTGGAGGTTGCAAATGGCTAAACCTGGAAAACTTGACACAATTGCCCTATTGACTGTACTCGGACTTTCTTACGGCGTCAGTCAGATGCCGGCCGGCGCGGAGGAGAAGAAGTCGGAAGGCAAAATGGAAGCCAAGGAAAGCAAGAAGAACGAAAAGCAAGGCAAAGATTCATCTTGCGGTGAAGGCAGTTGTGGCACCGACAAAAAAGGCGCTGCCGCTGCTAAGTCTAAGCATAAAGCCGACGAAGCCAAAGGCAAAGAAGTGAAAAAGGCTGAAAAGCAAGGTAAAGACTCATCTTGTGGAGAAGGTAGCTGCGGCAAAGACAAAAAAGGGGCTGAAGCGGCTAAAGAAAAACATAAAGCGAAATGAGGAATTGTTAAGTTTGTTTGCCGGGGTTATTTCAGGTATAGGTGAGCGGTTGGCAGATTTAACACAGCCGTAACCAATATTTGGACTTTTTTTAATAAGCCTGGCCTAGCATGATGCTCATGTCACCCGGGATGTAAAGTGTGGAACTTTTCCATCATCAAATCATTCAAAGGTGATTGGTTAACTTAAATAGTTTGTGTTCACGGAGGTCGAAATGCAAAAGACTCAATTGGCAGCTGCCCTGGTTGCAGTTCTCGGACTTTCTTTCAACGGAATTGCCCGTGCCGCTGATGCCGAAGGCGACGCCAAAGCCGACAAGAAAGTAGAAAGCAAAGAGTGCAAAAAAGAGTGCAAGAAAGCCAAGAAAGGCAAAGAAGCCTCTTGCAAAGGCGCTGAAAAAGGCAAAGAAGGCTCCTGCAAAGGCGCTGAAAAAGGCAAAGAAGGCTCCTGCAAAGGCGCCGAAAAAGGCAA
>JAIETF010000117.1 GCA_019745415.1 Candidatus Obscuribacterales bacterium
AATTCCTCCTTCTGACATTTTAAGTCACGAAGGTGGATTTATCACGTCAAGTGTCCACTCTTTGGGGTCCAGTCCAAGTAAGCAATAATCCACTCCAATATTGCTTAGCAGCAATAAAAAAGGGGTGTCAAATATTGCTGAGAAGCAATAACGTGGATGTCAGAGGATTTCCCCTGCCAGTGCAGTCTGCATAAACAGCTTTAGCCAAAAACAGTGGGGCGTGGAAAAGCTGTGATTCCAAGAAACTATAGTGTGGGCACGCGGCTGTTCAGGCGAAACTTGATGTTATGCATGTTTTCGCCTTGCATTGCGCCGTCCAATTTGCTTTCGTTGAGGATTGTGATCCAGCCGGCCTTGACCGCTTTCTGAAGCAGTTCAAATGAGGTGCTTTCTCTCATGCTGGCATTCCACTCTCCCCCGTGGCTGCGAATTCTTTTCAGCATGTCGAATAACATGGTACGTGAATTCGCTCGATAATCCGGGTGCACGAACGCGTCGTTTACAGCACGATTTACTGTATCCAAAACATAACCGCCAATCACCCCGCTGCCACGCGCTTCCATCACCCTATGCAGATCTCCACCTGTAACAAAGCGCCAGTTACTCGGATAAACAAGCTCCATTATGCTTTTGAGAGAAGGTAGATCCGCGTCGGAGGCTCCGCGCATCCAGACAGTTTTTGCAGGTTCATTTTTCTTTGCGATTTCTTTGTTTGAGCTAAGTAGTACTTGAGACTTAGCATCTGTGTAGCCCGCATAGTCAAAAGGCAAGGATAAATGCTCCTCCTTTGCAATCTGCTTCCAGCGTCCTAGTGCAGTCACTCCTACTCCAGCATGGAGGCCGACGCCCACGGTGATGGTGTGATATCGTTTATTGAGGTCGGCTGCCGCAGCGTCGTAGATATCGGCAACTTTCTTTGCCCTTTCACCCAAACCTTTCCCTTCAATGCTGTCGAAGACTAATCCGCCATTGTCTGCTTCCCAAGCGACCGATTGGGCAACAATATCCTTCTTCTTGTTCTCGACTACGAAGAAACCGGCAATCGGTGATTCCTGTCCGAGCCAAGCTGCAGCAGCTCCGGCTCCGCCATTTACGTGTTGGCAGCAATCAGTGTGGCTGCCTAGAAACACTCCGCGTGCATCGTTCCGCGGTAAAAACCTTCCAGTTAAATCTTCATTGGTCCAGCTCTTATTTAGAGGGAATGGCATCGGTGTTTCCTGTGAACGCAAGAATCGATTTTCTATCGCAGGGTAATTACGCTCCGAGACTCCCCAGCGAGATGCTTCGATGGCGAACTCTCGGCTTTTACTGTTTTCATATCTAGTAGTGGCAGCGGCTGCTACTATCGATTTGTAGCTACCTTTTCGTTCTTCCTGTGTCAGCCGAGACCATTTCTGCGCAACCACAGCTAGTTGTCGTTGCGGCCGATCATGGAAACGCATCAAGAATTCACCGAGGGATTGTGAGTGAGTCTTTGGCGTCAAAGCAAGCCAGACTGTTGCATCGTGTGCATTATTTCCAAGTGCTTGCTGCGCTTCGAGCCAGCCCGGCTGGTTATTGACAGAACGCCAGCGCGCCCCAAATGTCGTTAGAAGTTTGGCTGCCGAATCCGCCTCCCAATTGCGGCGAGCGACGGCGTCTGTGACGAACTTGGAATGCATTGCTTCGAATTGATTCATACTTCCGAGAGCCTCGACGAAACTCTTTCCTGCTTGGCTCATTCTGCTCAAGGCCTCTTCGAACTCACGTGGATTTATGCGTGGCATATAATCTAATGCGTTCTGTTGGGCTTCCAAGGCGCTTGCGATTAGCTCGACTATGGGGCGCTCCGCATTTGGGTGCGAATTGCCAATAATGCGTCGCACATCATTTGATTCTGCCAGAAGTTGATTTCGTCCTGCCTTGAGAACTTCATAATAGCGCTCATCAAGAGCATTGCGGAAGGCTGAGCCGTTTACCGCTTTGTTGAATTCTGCAGGCGCAGGCGTTTTACCATCGAAGGTATTCTTCAACTCGCTTTCCCACGCTTTTAAGAAAGCCAGTTGCTGCCAGGGCTTTAGGTCGGCCAAAGTGTTAGTTATTGAATTTGGGATTCTTGCTCCGGGCTGTACGGTTTGGAATGTCTGCGCTTTGCGCAGATCTGATATGAGTTCCGATTTGTTCATGAGCTGAAAAGGCTCAAGACCGCGTTCCGCCCTGGAGAAGTGTTCCCAGTTCGCTATGATCTTGAACAAAGCTTTTAGCTGATAACGGGAGTCATTCGTGAGGTCTCCCGCGTATTTATCGAACCATGCTGCAAATTGTTTTTTGTCTTTGGCTGGGAGGCGATCCAATACCCCGAGCATAGTCTTGATCTCTGATTTCAATTCCGTCAGATTAGTTGCGACCATTAGCATCTTGTCGGAGTGGCGGTTTATCCGCGTCATGAGCGGCTCGAATTTGAGTAGCGACACAGCTTCTTTGCCTGATAGCTCGAGATCCTCTCTCAGCTTTGCCACGTTTCGGACTTCCCCTGAATTAATACGAAGCTCGGACGGAAGATCCGGCCACAATTGGCTGACCGCTTTCAATGTGTCAACTGACAGCCCCCGCATCTCGGGCTGATATTCGGGCCATTGTTCCAAAATTGTTTGAAATTGCTTTCGCGTCGTTTCGTTCCTCAGTATGTGGAGGTCCGCGGAGCCTATGTTTGCATTGAACCATGTTTCAAAGGACGGATTCTTGGCTAGTATCTCTGCCTGCTTTGGATCCAGTTCCATCGCTTTGGCAATCGATACCGTATGTAGTATTTGCTTTATCGGTTTATCAATGTTGGTTTCCTTTAAGGACTTCCAGTAGGAACCAATGTCTAAAGCTTGTTCGAGGGTCAGAGTCTGTCTTTCTCCCTTTGGTAAAGCTGGCCACATGTCTAATAACTTTGCGGCTTCGCTACGCTGAAGCACTACTTTGTATTGTTCAGCTTCGCGTGCTTTAAACCAGTTGAGAAAGTCCGGGGCTCGTTCCAGATTCGCAAACCCAGACTTATCCAAGTAGATTGATTTTTGTGCTGACGCAAGTGCGCTTAGCTCTGCGATTTCTGCTTTCTTCTGTTTGGGTGTAAGGGAACTCCATATTTCAGATATAGGCAGCATCGTTTGCAAGTTGGAATTTTTCAAATCCTGCCGCAGCTCAGCCCAATTCATCAGAATTGCTCTTATCTTAAGACTGTTAACCGACAAGACTTCGCTGAAGTCGTACCTGCTTAACGAATTTCTTCCGATTCGTAATTTGTCTGGATGTGCAAACCCTGTTTTCCTTTGATACCATTCCACAAAGCCGGTAGCTTTTTCGATCATTGCTGAATCGGCTGCTGTAAGGTGAACGTCGTGGATAATTGTGGCTGTTTTCAGAAGTTCATTTAGAGGAAGCTTTTGTTGCGTGGGCGTGAGTTTATCCCACGATCCACCGATTATCATTAACTCGCGGTCGCCTGCCTTCTTTATGTGTTCTGGAATGATCGACCAATTCTCCAATAGTTTTGATCCATCGAATGAAATTGAGCGGTCGTGCCATCGTGACTGAAGCCCACGATACACACTTACAAAATCGGGACTGCGGTCGAGCATTTTTGCCAGTTCAAATGCATAGGAAAAATCGTCAAGTACTCTTGCGTAGGATATGAGCTCAGGTCCTGATAGTTCTTTCTGCCTTGGGGTCATGGCCTTCCATGATCGCATGATGGATGCAGCATCTTCGATTTTTAGCGTTCGAGCTGATGTCGGCAATTCGTTCCAAATATTTGCCAGCTCAGGCAAGTTATGTTGGGCATATGCGAATTTCCCGCTATTGAGGCTCTTCTGGTTCTTCTCGACCCATGCTACGAAATCTGCAGACTGATTAAGGCTGCGAGCATATTGTGCGTCAATCTCTTTGGTGGTCGGCCGAATAACTCTCTGGTGGTACTCCCAGTCACTTGTGTAGGGGCGCCATGTTGCATCCATTTCTTTCTCCGCGGCGCTTCGATTCCTTTTGTCTGCGATGTGATTGATTTTTGAAAGAGCTGAACCAACGAACATCATTGAAACAATGTTCTCTTTTATTTCGTGAGCTTCTGGCAGTGCCTTTCCATTTTTGAGTGCTCCGATTTCGGCATTAACCAGCCCTATCGGAATACCAGAAATTGCGCCGGTTAGAATAGGGCCGCGTAAAGCATGAACCAAGTGGCTTTGAACCTTCGGCAAGAAGTCGTGCAATGGCAAGTTATGTTCGTATGAACGCACGCTTTCGGTTATTGATTTTGTGTCAAGATTGTCAACTTTCTTAGCGACTGTGGACAACCCAAATCCGATGTATGGGCTCATCGCTCCGATTGCACCGAATGCCAGACCGTCATAGGCGGCATTTTTTAGCCGCTCAAAAGCGAAGGCGCCGGTGCCCTTCAGCACAGTTTCATCGCTGGCGGGGACAAAGGTCAGACCGTAAATGAAGCCGCTACTCCCGGTTATTATGGACTCTGCCTTGGCTGCTTGCCATAACGCTCTTCCGCCAGACTCTCGTGTTAGGATGTGAGCCGTACTGAGCGATGATTCGCCAAGCGTACTGTTGACACCAGCTCGGACTGCGCCGCGCGCAACTAAATATGGTGCCATCATTCCGACGGCTGCTCCAAATTGCTGTGCGAACCACTTTGCGGTGCCAAATTCTGAAGCCGTGTTTTCTAGTCCATAGAAGCTAGCGCTCTCCGCTATCTCTGTCGCAGATCTGCTACCCAGTATCTTGTCACTAACTTGTGCTATGGCGCGAGTCGGATCCACGAGTCCGGCTTTGACTGCCGATATTGCAGCTTCGGTCAGTACATGGCGGCTGCTATCGGATTGTAAAAGCGATGCTTCGGTAAATTTGGGTGTAATTTCTTTCCGGTCGGAATGCATGGCGGAAGTCCGGGTTGGCAAAACCGCAACCACGCAACATGAACATACTAGCGGATAGTTTTTCGTTTTGGGTGGGGCAATTACTAAAACTTTGTCTGATGGGCTAATTTCGGTGTATTCATTCACGATAAACTGAATGAGTCTGTATCGATTTCAGATCCGAATCA
Source organism: Candidatus Obscuribacterales bacterium (assembly GCA_019745415.1). Lineage (GTDB taxonomy): Bacteria > Cyanobacteriota > Vampirovibrionia > Obscuribacterales > Obscuribacteraceae > Obscuribacter. Next base: position 5,078 of record JAIETF010000117.1, read on the forward strand.
CTTAATTGTGCAATCGAGGTGTTTGTTCATGCAGTGAGCACTGTGTGTTAATGCCGGTACTAAAATTTCACATCTTTCGTGTTCGTTTGCTTTACACGACTAGACGTTTAACTGTGGCATGTTTTGCCTTTTCTCCCTGGCGAGCTGCAGGTCTCATCGCGGTTTACAAAAGTAGTAGGATGCCTTGATCGATAAACAATAGCTACGAACGGGTCTTCGTCATTTCGTCAGCAATATCGCTTGCCTGGAGCGTCTTGCGAAAAATACTTGTCTGGCCGATTGCTGGTAGTGAAATTGTAAATGTGGTGCCGACCCCGACCTCGCTCTGCACCGTAACATTGCCGTGGTGCGATTCGGCGATTGCGCGGACAATGGACAAACCGAGGCCAGAGCCACCCTTTGCACGAGTGCGGGATTCGTCGACGCGGTAGAAGCGGTCGAAAATCTTTTCCAGCGATTCAGGCGGAATTCCAATTCCGGTGTCTGCAACTCTTAAAACTAGGCCGCTGCCGACTGCTGTTAGCGACACCGTGATCGTGCCGCCACTGTTGGTGTAGTTGGACGCGTTCTCCAGCAGATTTGCGATCATTCTGTGCAAAGCATCTTTATCACCATGCATCCGTCCTACGGCGATATCATCGGCTTTCAGTTCGATACCTTTGTCTTCGCATAGATCGCTAAATTCTCCGAGCACCTCGCGCAGTAGCATGTCGAATCGCATAGGCACCATTTGTAGTGTCAGCTGCGCCCGCTCGGATTTTGTCAAAAGCAGTAGATCAGAAACAAGACGCTGCATCCGATCCGCAGAACGCCTGATCACATCGACGCGTTCTAGTGCTGAGCTGTTTTCTTCCAGGTCGGCTCCAAGATTGTCGCAGGTTGCATGTATCACCGCAATTGGTGTCTTGAGTTCGTGTCCTGCGTCGGACATGAATTGTTTTAATACTGCAAATGTTTCTTCCATTGGCTTGATCGCTTTGCCCGAAAGCCAGTAGCCTGTCCCGCCAAGCGCTAAGATGAGAAAGGGTGCCGCTATTCCGATCGCTTGTAGAAATTCAGTCAATGCTCGATCGCGATGAAGTGTCGACAGCTCGATCTGGATGTGACCGATTGCATTGCCATCCATTTTTATCGGGCGCGACAACGCGCGTAAGCGCGTATTTTGAAACGCGACCTCGTCGCCCGTGTACAAGAATCGTTCCGAACCCTTTGGACCTGCAGTGGAAACTATATGCATGGACGTGTCGAACAAGGTTACCGTAGGTGTTGCATGGTAGATGCTTACCTTCAGAGGTGAGGCTGGATCGCTAAAGAACAGTTTGCCATTCTCGTATTTGACCAGGGGGATGGTCCCTGTTGCGATTTCCGCGAGCTGCTCGTCAAGTGCTTCGGTCAACCCATTGTAGAACGCCAATGCCGCAATCCCTGAAATGAACAGGAATACCGTCACGGATAGAATGAAGAACGCCACCGTAAGATTGATGCGAATCTTTTGGAACATTTAGCAGCACTCCACCATGTTAGGGCAATGCCACCTGATGTGAGGTTGACACGGTTTGCGGTCGTTTTGTCGAAGGAATTCCAAAGCTCGATGTCACTATCAGGGGAGGGGAGATTGTCAAAAGAATTCGACTGGACGTCTGGACTCTTGAATAATGGGTCCGCAAGTCTTCGTACCTATCCTGACGATTTAGCTGTCCTCAAGCCTGTAGCCCAGGCCGTGGACCGTTGTGATGTGCGAAGTTTCGCCGGCGTTGTCCAACTTTTTGCGCAGCGCTTTTATATAGGTTCGTATCGAATCAGGCGATACTGAAGTATCTGACTCCCAAACGCGGTCTAGTAATGCGTCGGCGCTGAACACAATATTTCGATTGCGCATCAGGAATTCAAGCAAGGAGAATTCCTTCGGCTCCAATTTAACATCGGCACCGCCTTTGGTGACACGTCTTGCCGACGGATCCAAGCTTATATCCTTCAGGTGCAACACATTAGTACCTGTTGTGGCAATGGAGCTGCGCCGGATTAGTGCTCGCACTCTGGCCGAAAGCTCCTTCAAGTGGAAAGGCTTGCAGAGATAATCATCAGCACCGGCGTCCAATCCCTTTTCGCGATCATCAATTGCACTGCGCGCCGTTAGCATCAAAACAGGCGACTTGCCACCAGTGGACCGATATTGCTTGCATATGTCTATACCGCTCATGCCGGGAAGCTGCCAATCAAGAATGATCAAGTCGTACTTAGACACCCTCAATTGGTGGTACGCCATTTCTCCATTCTCTTGTGTTTCAACAAGATAATGTTCTCGTGTAAGCCAATCTCGAATTTGATTCGATAAATCCAGCTCGTCCTCTACTAAAAGTATTTTGCTCATATTTCGGATAGCTTCTGGGTGCGTTGGTGATATTCGTCCCCTATTCTACAAAAAATAGTGTCAGTTTGATATCCCAAAATTTCGTTGCAGCAAAGATCGCAAGAGACAGTACAATATTTAGCGTTGTCTGAGTTCGACTTGGAGTCCGCTGAACCTTATGCCGGTTAAAACTGGGGCTGAGGCTCGTAGGAAGAAGAAATTACCGCCGGGGCAGCGGCTGCTCAGGTTTTTGTCTGTCGCCATGGCAATTGTTTGCTCGATTTCTGTATATGTGCCAGCGGGTACAAATGAGACAGAGATTGATATGAATCCGCCATGCGTCGCCCCGCAGCTTCCTGCCCCTTTTGAGAAGCGGGAAGAACTTTCTGATCTTTCCGAATCGATCAAAAAGATTTCTGACAAGCCAAAGCTGAAGGCCGGCTTGTTTGCCGTTGAGCCCGCAAGCGGTCGCTACTTGAGCCTTTCCGGCGACGACTCTTTTTCGGCTGCGTCGATGATTAAGGTGCCGGTACTCGTCAAGTTGCTCGACTCCATCGACAAGGGTGATGTTGATGCAAAGGAAATTTTGACCTTGCGAAAGGATCTAATCGGCGGCGGCAGTGGCTATTTGCAATGGCGCCCAGCTGGGTCAAAGGTTAGTTTGAAGGAAGCGATGGAGTCGATGATCATCTTTTCCGATAACACTGCCACGAATTTGATCATCGACCGGGTCGGTGGCAAAGATATTTGCAACCGGGATTTCATTATCTGGGGACTGCGCAAGACCTACATTAACGATTGGTTGCCCGACTTGCCAGGAACCAATAAAACAAGTCCTCAAGATCTCGTCCATCTGCTCGCCAGGGTAGATAAGGGGCATCTATTGACGCCGGCCAGTCGCCAGCGAATGTTGGCAATCATGGAGAGAACCAGGACGAGAACCCTTCTGCCGCCAGGTTTACCGCCGGGCGCAAAAATATCTCACAAAACAGGTGACATCGGATCCCTCGTCGGGGACTGTGGTATCATCACCAGCCCAACCGGTAAGCGGTACATTGTTGCGGTTCAAGTGGCTCGCCCACACAATGATCGCCGCGCTAATGAGATGATCCGGCAGATCTCCAAGAACCTTTATGTAGGAATGGTCAATGACGGAAGCGAAGCACTCGCAGGAACAGGCATGTCAGGAACTCCTGCCGGCACCCATACCGTCGCCCACCACAGGCATTCCAGGCATCACTCGCGCATCTCGCACAGGCATCGCTATCACAGCAACATGTAAGAGCGCGTTGTTTGTTCTTTGTGTGTTATCAGTCAATCTTGCAAGCGCTTTTGCATCAAATGATCTTGCGGACGCGAATAGCTCTTCAGGGGAGCGATGCAAGGCGTCGTCCCTGCAGAAAGTACCTGCGCCAAGCGTCACCAGTGGAAGGGCGAATAGCGATCAAAAGATCGGAGCCGGCAGGATGCCGGCGCTCAAGGGATCGAATGGAGCGAAGAATTCTGTGAGGTCATGGGCGGACGGGACGTCCG
>JAIETF010000086.1 GCA_019745415.1 Candidatus Obscuribacterales bacterium
ACGGAAACCGAAAGAGCCTTGAGCTTTATCAGCACCTGTCTCTTGCGGCTATCGAGGGCGACTACCAAAAAGCTGTTCGCAACTTAGAGATTTAGAAATTTTTTGCAACAGAGCCGGAAATTGTATATCGAATTCAACTTCAATCCCCCTCGCTATTACTGCGTTTCATTCTTGCCAGATCTGAGCCGAATAGCTTCAAGAGGGCTGGTATCATTACTAGAGTTAGAGCAGTTGAGCTGAGCATTCCCCCTAAAATGACGATTGCCAGAGGTTGCTCAAGCTCACGGCCAGCACCACCCATAACTGCTATCGGCAAAACTCCTAACGCAGCGGTCATGGCTGTCATCAAAACAGGACTGAGCCTATCTAGAGCGCTGTCTGTTATAACTTCATCAAATTCTTTTGTTGCTTCGCTCAACATGTCGTTAAAATGCGCCACAAGCATGATTCCGTTTCTTGTTGATATTCCAAAAAGTGTGATGAAGCCGACTAGAGAGCCCACACTCATCACAGCCCCGCTAAATAATACAGCCCATACTCCACCCAGTAGAGCCAGAGGAAGGTTTGCCATTATCAGCATCGCGGCTCGCAAAGATCTAAAGGCTAATGTTAACAACATCATCATCCCAACAAGAGCAACAATCGAAAGCAATAGAAGCTGCTTTGCGGCTGCTTCCTGTGCTTCAAATTGACCACCGTAAACCATGTAATAGCCAGTCGGCAGCTTTACCTCAGCACTAATTTTCTTACGGGCTTCTTCGACGACACTTCCCAAGTCACGTCCTGAAACGTTTGCTTGCACAACCACACGTCGAGAAATGTTTTCATGACTAATTGTGTTTGGGCTTGTACCTTCAGAAACTAAAGCAAGAGCACCGAGCGGCACCTTGGCACCTGAGGGAGTATCTATGAGCACTGATTGAATGACTTCAAAATTGTTTCTCTGCTCAGGAGCGAACCAGACGTAGATGTCAAAAGCCTTTTGCCCTTCCATAACTTGCGCTACGGCGACTCCCTTAAATGCTGCTTCTATGGCTGCCGACAATTCTTTCACGGAAATACCATATCTTGCCGCGTTAGCACGGTTAGCTTTGATTGAGATTTGAGGTACCGGAACAATTGGTTCTACGTGGACATCTACGGCACCGCGAATACCTTTCATCGCTGCTTCGACTTCTTTTGCCTTTTCATGAAGTATTTCTAGGTCGGCTCCAAAAATCTTTATTGCGATGGCAGCATTAACACCTGATAGTGCATGCTCCATCCTGTGTTGCAAGTAAGATCCGGAATCTCCAATTAGTCCTGGGATATGAGCAAATTCATGGCGTACATGATAGAGAGCGTCTTTTTTGTGCTCGCTATTCGGTCGCAGACGTATGTCAAACTCGCTGAAGTTTCCGGCTCCATAATCCTCACCGCCTTCGGCTCTTCCCGCTCTTTGGCTGGCCGCCATCACGTCATGCTGTTTGAGAAAGTGTTCTATTAACTCCTTTCCGATACTAGTTGTGGTATGCAAGCTTGTGCCCGGTACAGAAGTCGAGACTACAACCAAATTATTCTCATCGAATTCTGGTAGGAACTCGCTTCCCATGACTGTGAGAGGCGCAATTGACAACAAGAAAAGGCAGATGCCGCCAGCAACTACAGCTTTAGGTCTAGACAGGCTGAACTTCACTACAGGCAAATAGATTTTCTTAAGCCAATTCACCACTTTAGTTTCATGCTCGGCAAGATTTTTGGGTAACCGCAAAAGCATATAACAGAGCGCGGGAGTGACGGTTAGAGCCACCCCTAGTGATGAAAAAAGTGCTACTAAGTAGGCGTATGCGAGAGGGCTGAAAATTTTGCCTTCAAGTCCTCCAAGTGATAAAACTGGCAAAAACACCAGTCCAACAATGAAAGTTGCATAAACAACGGAGCTGCGAACCTCTACAGATGCTTCATACACCACCCGGAAAGAACTTCTAGGACGAGCCGACGTTTTATTTTCCCTCAGTCTGCGATAAACGTTTTCTACATCGACAATTGCATCATCAACAACTTCTCCAATGGCTATTGCAAGACCACCGAGAGTCATTGTGTTTATGGTATAGCCCTGAAACTTTAAAAAAATAATCGCTGAAAGCAGTGACAATGGAATCGCGGTCAAAGAGATAAAAGCAGTGCGCCAGTTTTGTAGAAAGACAAAGAGAATAACAACTACAAGTACTCCGCCAAGAATTACAGCCTCGCTGACATTTTTGACTGCCACTTCTATAAAATCTGCTTGGCGGAACGTGGTAACGGTTTTTACGTCTTCTGGAAAGCCGGCTTTTAATTCTTCAAGAGCCTTTTCCAAAAGGCGGGTAGTTTCAAGAGTATTAGACCATGGCTGTTTAAAGACCGTTAGAACAACCCCTGGATGACCATCTACGATTGCATCACCTATTTTGAATTCTGGACCAATTTCAACCTTCGCGACGTTGTTGAGCAGAACAGGAAGGCCATTTCGGCTAGTGATTACAGATTGTGCAATTTCCTCCGGAGAAGAGACTCTGCCTAATCCCCTGATAAGTTGCTCCTTGTCGTTCGTTCGAAGCATTCCACCAGCAGCATTCACACTGCTACCACCTGCGGCTCTTAGAACCTGTGCTAGTGTCACATTGTACTGTCGTAGTTTATCGGGATTAACTAGCACCTGATACTGTTTCACTTGTCCGCCTATTACAACAACGTTGGCGACGCCACTAATTGCCAACAGGCGCATTCTGACGGTCCAGTCAGCCAGTGTCCTCACCTCCATCGGAGTTGATTTGCCTGTGCTATATAATCCAATTTTGAGAATGTCACCGGCAGCAGTCGTAATTGGAGCAAGTACTGGCTCTTGAACACCTTCTGGCAGCTTACTTCTAGCTGATTGCAACTTCTCAGAAACAAGTTGTCTTGCGGTAAATATGTTGGTGCCATCTTGAAAAATCACAGTTATTACTGACAACCCGATAGTGGAGATCGACCTTACCACCTTCACGTTCGCAGTGCCGTTCAAACCAGTCTCAAGTGGTCTTGTAACGACACTTTCAACTTCTTCTGGAGCAAAACCAGGCGCTTCCGTTAATACCACGACTTGTATGGGAGCAAAGTCCGGAAACACATCAACCGGCATACTGAAAGTGGCATAAATTCCAACCAAGAACCACACTATGGCCAACATATTTACGACCCAGCGATTGCTTACAGACCAGCGGATAATTTGGTTCAGCATCTTACTAATCCTCTGATTTCTTTCGTAGCTTGGCCATAAGTACCCATGCTACTACTATTAAAAATGCTGCTCCAAGTCCTAACGCAAAGCCCATAACGATCTGGGCACTGGAGCTAGCCTTATGAGTTTCTGCTTCCTGGTGCCCATGGTGATCCGAATGTTTTTCTCCCTGGTGTTGATGTTCTGCTTCCGGCTTCAAGACTGACTGTGCGAGAAGCTGAGTGGCTCCCGAAACAACCACTAAATCGCCTTCGTGTAAACCTGAAGTCACTTCGACTAAGCCACCGGCCTTAATTCCTACTCCAATTGCCGATGGTTCAAAATGCCCTTCGCCAATGTGGTGCATATAAACATACGGGCGGTCTTTGTAAGTTACTATCGCCGACTCAGGCACCAGGAGAGCCGTTTTGGTGCTAGAGCCAAGTAGTATTTCCGCTGTTACAAACATACCTGGCCGCAAGATCCCCCGCGGATTGTCTGCTATTACTCGCACGTGAAGAGTTTTGGTATCATTGTCAACAACCGAGCCCACAGAAGAAATTCGTCCTGAAATTCTTTCGTTTGAAGGAGTCGCAAGTAAGACTTGTTGCCCTTCTTTGACTTTCGGGATTTGCTCTTGGTAGATGTCAACCATTGCCCAAATTGGAGAGAGATTCACGATTGAGAAAATGCTCTTGCTGGGGTCGACGCGCTCGCCTAGAGTTATCTCTCGCTTGATCACACAGCCAGCAACCGGTGCCTTAATTGATAGCGCTGAAGTAACTTCACCGGTGCGAAGAGCATCATCTACCGCGCTTTCCGCTATGCCCATTATCCGAAGCTGCCCTTTAGCGTTATGAATTGTCACTGCTAGCTGCTTTTCGAGAAGAGAAACTTCTTGTGCAAGCTGTAGCTTCAGTGTTGCTAGTCTCACCAGAGCTGAGTCATAGGCATTCCTTGCTTCTAGGTAGTTTTTGCGTGCACTTATACCTTCCTTTAAAAGTCCGTCCTCACGTTCAAAGGCGCTCTTATTGAGTTGAACTTGGTTGTTCTGTAGAGTCAGTTCACTAGTATATTTTGTTTTGACTCGAGAAATTTCTGCTGTAATTCTTGTGCGCTCGTTTAGTAGCAGTGTGAGATTGCTAGCGACCTCTATACTCTGGACTACAGCCAAAACTTGCCCAGCTTTTACTATGTCACCTTGCTTGGCCAGAACTGCAGTGACTACACCTGTGACAGGAGGATTGACAGTAAAGGCGCGTGTCTCATCCGCTTGAACTTCACCTGTTGCCGTAAGTGACTTCCTCAGCCTTTGTAGCTGCACCTTAACAGTCTTTATTTCTAAAGCTCGAATTCCCTGTTCATCCACAGACACTTCCTTAGGTCCTGATGAACTCTCGTTCTCATTAAAGGCCTCATTGTCTCCGCTATGACCAAATACTGGCTGCTGAATGCCACAAACTATCGTGAGGGAGAATATAAGCGCGACTAATATTAATGTATCTAAGCCCAAAGGAGCAGAACTATTTCTCATCTAAAAACCACCTTTAACAAGCAAATACAAAGCAGCACAGCTGCTTTTCGGGGCTTCTCTAGGTGGTTTTTAAATGAGCAATGATTGAATTGCTAGATACGTCTTAGTCCCTGGGCTGCCAAAACCATTAGGCGGTGCCCTAACACGGGGACGATCAGCACCATCATTCGTTGCAATCTCAAATGTTGTCCAAGGAGGAATCGGGCAAGTTAATTCAAAACTTGTACCATCAAATAAATTGAACGCCCAAACTGCTATTTCCATTGAGCTGAAACAATGAACACAGCAATCTTGATTCCAGAGTGGAGACTGTCTGATTTGTAGCTCTTCGGAATCTTCTTTAACAGTCTTCTTCGAGACAATTAGATTTGCAGTTCCTTGGCAATTGTCACTTTCGCTGCAAAAGCAAATCTGGCCTGCTCCAAAAATGAACAGAAAAAGCAAATTCAAAGTTATCGCCAAAGGTCCCAAGTCAGCAGTAATTCCCAAGTAGCTAATCGTCGAAAATTTCATCATATCAAAGTATCTTCATTCTGCTACTAAGTTAAGTGCGATAGTTCACTCTAGTGTATACTTCGAGCACTTCTTTGTGGCAACCACTCCAACTCCCTGTATCTAAAGAAAGCCCTAACTGCCAATCGTTTGTGAGTTTTCTATAGAATGCTGGATTGCCGCAGCAGGTTTTGTCCGCGATCAAAATTGTTGTACATCCGGAGAAGTTATCCAAAGCATCTACTGCCATCCGAGACCGAGCTGGCCAGCATAAAAGTAGGGCTCTGTCTTTGTACTGGGCAAGTTCTTCTGCGCCGCCCTTGTGTACTCTTGTCCAGCTTTGGGTACCTTTTCTCGGAAGTCCAAAGCGTGTATTGAAAAACCAATTATTGCCTTCTTCTACGGGGTAGGCGTCCAAAGGAACTAAATCAGCTCCCATTTTTTGTAAAAGGCTTGAGAGATAGCCATTACCTGCGCCAAGTTCTACAAGTGGCGAATGACGAGCCACTATATCTAGTATTGCTGGTGATAAAGCTGAATACGCATATCGCTCTCTCAGCCTGAGAAAAAATCTTCGTTCAAGAGACTGATTGCTCACGCTTCTGCAATAAAAAAGGAATGTTACAAACCATTTTTCCAAAGTTCCCAAATCACACTCTCGGACGAGTTCCACGAGCTTAGCTCTTGATTGTATTGAATTCGGCTTATCTCTTAAATTCACAAGCTTCTGGTACAAAATCCAATAAGGGTGATCTACTGATGTTCTGGTATCCATGCGGCTGCCCCCTCCTGTCTGGACACGAGTTGAATAATGCTGTCAAAAAAGCATCGCATCATTTGTCATGCTGTTAACTGACTATTCATCCCGAGCTAGCATTCGACGCCAACTGTGTCGGATCAATCGGAGCTGTGGTCAGCACTTCAGTCATTATCTCAAACAAACCAGAAACTAACCCTCCAGGTGCTCCAACTGCTGAGTCAGCTCCGGGCAAAGCTGAAAAGTCTCCTGCTGACACTAAGTTCTCAATCGCTGCCGGGTCATCCCCCAAAGAAAGGCTTGGCAAGTCGTTTGATGGTGGCGCTGGTGGTTCAAACTGGCCAAAGTAGTTTTTTGCTTGCGATACATCGGAAGGGCTAGTAAGTTGTGATTCGAGTGCAGCGGATTTATCAACCTCGCCTGCCAGGCGGACCATTTCTCCACCATGGGCTAAACTGCCGCATTCGTCAAATTGTTCCATCGAACCGATACTCATAATTGGCGTCCTTCCAAGGTTTCTACCTTAGCAATTAGTCGAAGAAGAGCGGCTTTTGGCAACAACAGTGAGTTGCTATCTCGGTGTTACCGTCCAAATTTTTCCTGGATGCAAATTAGCATTGCCTCCAGCCCTTGTCAAGCAAAACTTACTACTGGCTTGGCTTTTAGGGTTTGATTATCGTTTCTTTTTTATGCCAAAATAAAAATCGTTATCGTTGCTAAATCGAAGTTTACGCACCATGAAGGCGTCGATCAAACACCAGTCATTACCAAAACTAATGACTTTTGGCACATCCCATGGTAATTGGATGTGCGGTTTTTGAACGTCTTGTGGAGAAGTGGCATTTGGAGTCGCCTCTTATGATAGCTGACAATCTATTTGTCAATTTCCGCACACTGGGCGAATAAACAAAAATACTGTTGCTTGTTGTGAAAACGAAAACCATCGTCAGTCCTTATTGCACGCGGATTTTATTAATTTTGAGCGAGCTCGGCTTTCCGTCGCCTTACTCTGAACAGGTTTGTATGACTAGGGTTCAGGATGTCGGAGAAGCTTGCCACAGTTTAATTGTCCAAAACGGCTTAGCTTAGCCTCGAGTTTCAACTTATACTTGAATCAATTTCCAAAACACTGGGCCTTGTGCAATGAAGCAGTTTTCCCTGTCCCTTATTTCAAAGACGAGCAAGGATTGCTCTAGTTCTGATTGTTGCGTAGTTTCTAACAACGACGAGCGTCAATCGCTTATCAAACGTGGACTGCTTTTGCAGTATTTAACACTTGGGTATTGTGGGTTGGAAGGAATCGTAGGAATCGTTTCGGGCTTTGCTTGTGGCAGCGTTGCGCTAGTCGGTTTCGGGCTTGATAGTGCAATAGAAGTCACTTCTGGGGTAGCCTCGCTTGCCAGGCTCAAAGCAGATGGACATAGCTACTGGCATGACAAAATGGAGAAATTAAGTCTCAAGATCATAGGCGTTTGTTTCATCGCCCTTGCTCTATATGTGGCTTGGGAGTCAGTTGAAGCACTCATAGCTCACCACGTACCAGAAGCCAGCATGCCTGGTATATTCCTAGCTGTATCGTCTGTGTTAATAATGCCGCGCTTGGCAAAGGCAAAAAAGAATGTGGCTCAGAACTTAGGTTCAGCGGCGCTCAATGCTGACTCAAATCAGGCAGTCTTTTGCAGCTACCTGTCAGCTATCTTACTTCTAGGTTTAGTATTTAATACCGTACTGGGATGGTGGTGGGCCGATTCTGCGGCGGCTATCTGCATGGTTCCTATAATTGGACGCGAAGGACTTTTGGCAATCGTTGGTAAATCTTGCAATAACAGTTGTTGCTGATTTTGAAGATTACCATGCCAAGCAAGTAGAACTCACTCTGAATTCAGAACTTTCCAATCACGTTTGTGACTTTGCGAATTATTTGGCAGAATTTTCGATGTTCGCCAAAATCCTGATCACGGAAGTGCGCCCAATGCCTAGCTTTCTAGCTATAGCAGATTTGTTCATGCCATGCTGATAGAGTTTTTTTATTCGCGTAGGGTGCTTCAGAGCCGTTCTTGGCCTGCCATGTTTTTTCTTGGAATCATGAATTCCTGCCTTAATACGTTCACTAAGCATATCTCGATCGAAGTTGGAGAAGATAGAGAGCATTCCAACCATTGCTTTGCCAGCCAAAATGCCTACAGCGAGTTTTGGAAATCGCTCATGGCTGAATTAGAAGCTGCATAATAAGAAGACCAGCTCAGAGAAACACGTCTCATATGTAAGTTTCAGAATTATTTGTCGCATAAATTCCAGAATTATTTGTCACACTCGGCTATCGAACCAGTGCCCAAAAGGCAGACAGGCTGGCATAGTGACAAATAATTCTATAAAAAGCGCGACAAATAATTCTGCAAAATCCGTGCCATTTAATTCTGAAACCTACAGACTGGCCTAGTCAAAATGCCGTCAAGGGACTGGCTGCGTTCTTTGGAAATCTCGTTATTAGTTTTAGAAATTAGGAAAGTGCAGCCTTAATCTCGGCTGTAGTCTTTTCGATAACCTGATTGGCCTGCCCACGATTCATTGGTGACTGCACATCCCACTCAAGCTTCAATTGGGTATTTCCTTCGCCCGGCATGAAGGTAATTGTCAGAACAACCTGCCTATCCAGTTCTCCTACATGGTCCCCGAAATACTCTTTCCATGTCATAACGGACTGAATTTGACCAGCTTCCGGATCTACATTTCGAAGCTGCCACCAGTTCTGCCCGAAATGGCTTTGGGTCAATATGTTCCGGACCGCGCCAAAAGCCTCAGGCATAGTCATTGCCGTGACTATTGGAGCTGGCCCGGCGGCTTTCGCTTCGCGCCTTGCCTTACCCGCCTCGCCTTTATTCTGCTGGTAATAGCTCCATCCAAACACAGC
>JAIETF010000100.1 GCA_019745415.1 Candidatus Obscuribacterales bacterium
GAGTTTGGCCGCCTTGCTGTAAAACCGGAGGCACGCAATCTGGGCATCGGAAAAAGATTGATGGAAGAACGCCTCTCCCTTGTGCAAGATCGCCTGCATGTTGCCCTCATGGATGGGCGTGTTGTCCATCCATACACACTTAAAATTGCCGAGGCGCATGGTTTTTCTGTGGCAGGTTTTGTCCCCATGAAACTGCTTCTCGCCTATCGAGAGTCGATTGCAGTGCTCGTGCAATACCTTGGCGATGCGTTGAAGTTGAGAAACAATCATCCTCGCATCATCCCGGAGATTTATCCCGTCGCCACCCGCGCCATGAAAAATTGCGGTCTGGAATTTGACGCAATCGTCGACGAAGCAGCCCCTTCCTACCCACGCAACGACGATCAGTTCACTCTTTCAGAATTGCAGACTGAAGGCTATTTCCCATTGCTTCGCATTGAGCGCGGTCGAGTTCGCAATCGTGAAATTTTTGGTCCTGTTCGCCTGCACTATGGTTTTTTCAAACTAAAAGCGCGCAACTCTCACTACCTTCTCGCCAAGCACAAGGGACATATCGCCGGCGCCGTGGGCTTCACGATAGACCCAGTAGAAAAAGCAGCGCGCATCTTCGAGCTGATTTCTCTGTCCGATGACGTCATCGGCACACTTCTTTTCGAGGCGGAGCGTCTCTTGCGCGAAGAGTACAAAGTCGAGTTCATGGAAGTAGACGTAAGTGCCTATGCGCCTCGTATGCAACGTACTTTTCTGGAGTTAGGTTTTGTCCCGGCAGCGTATGTACCGGCACTCGTCTTTCACGAGGTAGAACGACTCGATGCTGTGAAGATGGTGCGCCTCACAGTGCCGCTCGACCTGGGACCGCTCGAGCTCACTGAGAGGGCGCAGGAAATGGCGGACATCGTGCTGCACGGATTTGCTTGCCAGAGGATATTGCCGCGCGTAAGAGAAACAGTCGACTCAGTCGCCATCTTTAAAGGCTTTAGCCAGGAGCAGATCGATCGACTAGCGGCAGTGTGCTCGCTGCGCAAATTCCCGTCCGGCAGCCGGATATTCGATGTAGACTCACCAAGCGAGGAGATGTACCTGATCATTCAAGGCGAAGTGTCGATTCAAGCAGGTGATGGGGACAGTCATATCGGCACTGTTAAAAGCGGAGAATGCCTGGGCGAAACTTCATTGCTGATTGGAGAAACGCACACTGTTAACGCCACCGCTCATGGTGAGGTCGAAGCAGCCGTATTGAGCCGTGAGGATCTCGTCGGGCTGGTGCGGCGGCGTCAAGACATTGGCGTGCTTATTTATCGCAATCTGGCTATCGGGCTCGGGCACAAGCTAAGGCGTACGAGCAAAAGCTGAGGCGGGCGGGCAGAAATGGTCGGGCACAAGATGAGACGCACGAGCAAAAGATGAGACGCACGAGCACAGGCTGGGACGCGCTGAAACAGACGAGCAAAGGCTGAACGAGGCACGATGATCTTGCAAACGCCGGCGAGGAAAATGACTTTGAAGCAGTGCCGGTCAGAGCCGGGTAGACCCACTGCATAGCGGCGGCATACATGCCGCCCACCTGCTTTGCAAGGGACCAACTTTAGGGGACAAGGTCACACAGAACGAAGTTGGCAGTTCACGTCCCGTCGGACTTTGCTTTTCTCGTAAATTTCTCTATCAACAAACCGACTAGCGCCGCAGGGCCTCCACCAATTAGAAAATTGAGAAAGTCGCCAAAGTCCATCGTGCGCGGCTCGGCATTGGGCTGTCCATGCATCAAACCAGCTGAAAACCAAAACATTCCAAAAACCAGGAAAGGCAGCCCAACAAAGATCAGATAACGCAGTTTTCTATTCATCGATAACACGCCTTCGTAGCATTCAAGATATCTTGAATCACTTTGGACCGTCTGACTATTTCATCGTTATTTGGCATAGTCTCGGTTTTCCACCCTTTTCGAGTATCGATATGCAAAGCCGCCGAAATTTTATCAAAGCTGTCTATCTGCCGATAACTTCCATCAGCGCTAATTACATCAGGATTGTATAAATATGCAATTGTTGCTTGGTTGATTGGGATATGTTCATTAGGTCTTTCACGATTGTACTTTTCAATCAGGTCTATCTTGTCGCTAATGTAAGCAGCTACAAACATTGGAGCTGTTTCTGGATTTGACGCCGCTCTGATTGGATCATCTTTGAAAATTGACAGCTCTGGATATTTCTCAACCAAATGACGAATATTTCTAATTTGAATTTGAGCCGGTCCAACTGAGGCGGTACTGTTTTCTTGACCATTCCAATTACGGACAGTCCCAAATATTTTAACCGAAAGCTCCTCTCCTACATCTCTGATGTCGCCACCGTGCAAAGTCTCATTGAGTATGACTCCAGCGATGAATTCTTTTGGAAGTGCATGTTTTGCCAGCTTGGGAAATTTCGAAAACGCCTTGTCGACTCCTTCAAAACTAACATCTTTCCAGGGAGACTCTCCGCGCTCATTCTGAATGCCTGTGAGATATTCCATGTAGGTGAGCTCTGGTTTTCTCTGCATCCATTCGTTTAGACCTTTGAGAAGCGGCTCGCTCAGAGCCCATGAATTATTAGTGGCATTACGCGGCAGATTTGGCATGTCATTCCAAAGCCACTCTTTCATCGCTCCCGCAATATCTTGTCCCAGACGTACCTGTGGATTCTGAAAATGCCACCTTCCATCATCTCCAAAACCATGGGGCGGATTTAGTTTTCCCCTTCGTCTAACGACTGGGCGATCAGGGTTTGCCCCTCTGTTCTGCCTTCTGGTTCAAGCGATGAATCGTATAAACCGAATCTGTTGGCTTGGATTTTGGCGACGCGCGCATTATGCTCCTCAGGCGTATCGCCATCTTTCAGTGCAATCATTTCGGGATCTGTGAGGTTCTTATCATTTGCGTGGCTTGCTTGATGCACTGTTGAATGCGCATCCTGATTGGTCTGATCCGAGATTACACCGGACTCGACCGCAGCATCCGAAGCTCTAGGCTCAGGATTCTTCTCTTGTGAATCGTTGGACTTTCGAACGTCAGCCATTTAGCCAGCCTACCGGCAGTATAGTTACCTACAATATACCCCATTAAAGAGCATCGCACGGAAACTATAGAAAGCCGACGAGAAGCGCCTGTAACAGCAGCAGACCACTAATGAGGACGACTTCAAAATCTGCTGGAGGTGGACCTGCTCCCAGTGAAAAACCGTTCGATACACACATCTCTCCAACGCTGAGATTCGAGCATAATTCAATGCAGTTTGCGAGGGCCTTTACGCGCCTTTCCCATAGCCTTTCGCCGAGAGTCACCTAGCTATAAACCCACCAATTTACTGTCATTAGAGGTACGCTTCCCGCGGACGAGCTATGCCCTGCCATGAAAGAGAAAGTCTAGACAGCAATCCTTTCAGGAGTCGCGCTTCTGATGATCTACTTCTCCATCGCAACCTCGATGCAGAGCGCGGAAAGCACAACGACTTCAATCTAAATCTGGCAAATCGCTAAACCTTCTGCAACTCTGGAAACCACTCATCTAGAATGGCTCCTTCGATGGGGCACGCAGACAGACATCCTCCGCAGCTTATGCACTCATCGCCGCGGATGTACGCGTATTTGGTTCCTTTGGCGTTGGTTTTGTCTTGAGCCCAGCTTATGCAATCCACTGGGCATGCGGCGAAGCAGTCTCCAATACCTTCGCAAACATCAGAAACGATTGTAAATGCATTGATTTCCATGGCAATCTCCTCCGACAGAAGGGTTCTGCCGGTCCTTTATTGATTCTGAGATCAGCTTACACACACAGCAAAGCGAACGCCAGCCTTAATACACACAACTATGTAATAATAAGATATCGAGCACTTAAGGGTGGTCATGGTCAAACCGCATACACGCTCACCGCGAAAGATTGATGAGACAAGCCGCAGCGAGATCTTGCGACTGCTTAAGCTCAACGGTGAACTCTCAGTTGCTCAGTTGTGCAAACTGAGAAACGTGACTCATACGGCCGTTCGACGTCACCTCTCAACATTACAGAATGAAGGGTTCGTCACACATCGAATTGAGGAAACCGACATTGGGCGCCCAGTTCATATGTTCAAGCTCACTGCAAAATCACAGTCATTTTTTCCAACTGATTATGAGGGGGTCGCGCTAAACCTTTTAGACACTTTGTGTGCTGACACCGGTCACCGCGGCGTGCTGGATTTCTTAAACTCAGCCAACGATAGGCTTATTCAAGACCTAAGTGCACGACTGCGTGATAAACCGCTCGAAGAACGCGTCGAGGGACTGTGCACATACTTTAGAGACGCAGGCTATATGAGCGAATGGAAGCGACTACCTGACGGCAACTTTTTTCTGCTCCATCAAAATTGTGCCATCTACAATTTGGCAGAGAAGTATCGCCAATTCTGTCTATTGGAACTGCACCTAATCCAGAATGTACTCAATACAAAAGTCTCGCGGCAACAATACATTTTTAAAGACCAACCGGTATGCGGCTATCTAGTTCACTGCGAAAAGAATAAGTAAAGCTTGGAGCTTACCAACATGCAACCATTGGCGGATGACATCGCGCTCAAAGTTGGGCAGGTCTGTCGATGAAAGCCCGCAGTTGGGCTTCCGATGTCGCTTTCTTGTTTTGGGTCTTTGCGGACATTGCATTCTCAGGGAACATAAACCATTTCCACTCGGACCAAGTAGCCGCTCTCCGATTCCGAGACCCGCGCACTCAAAACCATGTCGCTGCGACCGTCTCCCTTGGTCCACAGGTCGATTAGTACGTCCCAATCTTTGCCCATCCAAATGCAGACTGACGATGCCCAGGTATTCTCGGGATGCTCGACGAGCGTCTCACCGTAGTCTTCGATATAACCTTCGATCTGGTTGGCCGTCTCGGCGGACACAGGAGCCACGCCAGGGATGCCAGTGCTCAGTTGGTAGTCTTTCGCAATCAAGGCTTGGACAATCTCGCGAAACATCGGCCGCCACGCCGTTGGAATCGGACGCTGCTCATCTTCATCCTTTACCGCGAGCACTTCGTCGCCAGAGTTACCTTCTGCCATGTTGCGTGCCTCCAGTTCCTTGGGTTATCTAGGTGATCAAACTTCAAAATTCGACCAATTTAGACCAGATCAAAAATCTAGCGCGTAAAAGTCATCAAATATAACCTTAGTCTTCCGCTCATCGCCGAATCTATGCTGTTGCATCTGCATTCGTAGATGGCATCAAAACGTATCGAAGCATCGGAAATGAACTTTGGGACTTCATGCGCGCGGATTGCTCTGGCAAAGGGCGTTTCATTCTTTTATTGAAATTTGCTCAAGCCATCAGGTGAATTATCAATATTTTAGGGGTATATATTGGTTGTCCAATTCCGGAGACTTCATGCTTTCTAAAGTACTCAATGTCTCTACCCTGATTTATCAGGCGCGCTTGCCCGTGGTATTAGCGTTCGTATGCCTTTTTACTGCGCCGCTTTCTACGGCTCTGGCTGCTAGTCCAACGATTTCTCAGTGTCGTGATTTTCCAACCTTTCCCACAGATCGAACAGGGTGGCATGAAGTTCTAAGCGCGAGTAATAGCGCTGTCATTGCAACAATAAATAACAGACCTGTGTCATTTGACTCAAGAGCTATTGCAGGGTTAGAAAAGGAATTACCAAAGCTTGAAGAGGCATTGCAATATGCTACGACTGTGGTGAAGTCTCCGCGTGATATCGTCGAATGTTACTGCAATCTTGGTTGTCTTAACTATTTACTTCGGCGTTATTCATCAGCTCACAAGCTTTTCGAAAGAGCTGTCAGTGAGGCAGCTAAAGCAACGTCCGCGTCCTCAATCTGTTTAGCACCTATTTTGGATTTTGACGGCATGTCATTGAGAGCTGCCGCAACCGAGACGAGGAATGAGGATGAAAGGCATGCCTATTATATGCAGGCGGATTCAGTGCTGCTCCGGTCATTGCAAATTCGAGCAAGTCGACGCGGATTCTATCACGCGGATTGTGCGCATAGCATGATGAATCTGGCGTCGCTATATCACGATCGAGCATTAGATGACAGTCTTGAAAGTCCCTCGCAGCGAAGAATGTTTTCTCATCAGGCACATCAACTAGAACACCAAGCTTATGACTTAATGAATCCACCAAATAATCGAGCTGCGAGCCTTTTGGAGGAAGCGTTTAGATACAGGCAGCGATCCGTTGCTTTGGCTAAAAGTGATCCTGATGAGTCCTGGAGTTGCAGCGAAAAGACTCGGCAACTGATCCAAGAATCCGACCTGCTGAGGATAAGGATGACCAGTGTGAATAGCCGTGGACGAAGTGATTTACCTGATAAAACGGACGACTTGTCCAGCACACCTCCCGTGCCTCAGCAGGCCAGTACCAATCTTGTGACCTATACTGGAGTCGATCGCGGAAGAGGTATGCTGTCTCTCGCAAACAGTGTCATTATGAAGGGGCAGCAGCTGCAGCAGTTGCAATATGAAAGGGAGCGTGAGAGAAGGCAGAAAGAATTAGAACAACAGCAAGCGCGCGCGCGTGCTGAGAAATGGAAAAGACAAAGAGAAAGTCTTGCGAAAGTTCCGCATGGACTTGCAACAATCATTGGAACCTGGAAGGTGAATTCAGATCTCACATATACAGCGGAAACTCGCACATCTTCCAAACAAGAACTGACTCTAGAAGGGACGCGATATCGCTCTGGACATTTGAAAAGTGAGAGCAATGTTGCTAGTCAGCGAATTTACTTGCTGAGCGATACGCAATATTCACAGTTGTACAGAGTATTGGACTCTTTCGGAAAGTATCGCGGACTTTCGATGGATGACTTCGGCCATACGTGGCCTGCGAATTATCAACAATCCGAGCAGTTAATGAAGATGCTGGAGTCAGTTGCTAGTCGCATCGCTCTCTCTGCGGCGGAGACCGATATGCATGGTGACTACGAGATTACTGGATGCTCTATAAGTACGGACAACGGGAAATTACCTTCCGGAAAATATTTTTTGTTCGCAAGTCTGTTGACTGATGAGCGATGTGTTTTTTGGTTCCTGCCAGATTTTGCGAAGAGTATCGAAGTTAAGGAGTCCAAGCAAATTCAAGTTGATTTTACTCATGAAAATGAGTTTCAAGTTTGGAGAAAATAAGACATGGTAATTCGAATTGTTTTGCTATGCTTCACGTTGTTTTATGTTTCCTGTTCCAGAGCCCTATCGGCTAGCGAGCCACCTGAAAGTGAATCTTGGAAGGATATTCAGAAGCCAAAGAAATTGTCGTTTCATGTTCCCAATGACCAAATTTTACGTTTGACTTGCTCAAATGGCCTTAGCCTATACACACTAGTACGTGCACTTTGTCTGAACGGGGGGGCAAATTGCATCTTCGACCGATCTGTTTTGAATGAAAGGGTCGTTCAGACATATTCAAATCGCACTGTCACTGAAATCCTCAGCGAATTGTTTCTGAAATATGATTTGAGATGTCGAAATCTTTCAGACAGTATACTGCTTGTTGAGTCGAGCGATTCTCAAAGTAGGCAGTATCCCGACTACCCTGAAGAGCAAATACCCGATAGGTCGATTGCAAGTACTATGGAAGAGAGTTTTCCAGGCAACTCAAAATTATACAAATATGGATTGATTCCTCCGCCCCCACCCGCAGCCTTATTCAAGTTTCCCTCCTCTTTGCAAAATGTCCATTCTTTTTCAAGCTCAACTCGCGATGGCTCCTCAGAGGAATTTGCTTTACCACCTGACAAGAGTAAAACCGATCGCTAGCTTGTCGATTATTTAGTACCGATATGCCCCGGCGTAGTCCAAGGAATCTTGGTGATGAGCGGCGCCACAGCAAGTCACTCTGGCCTGCACCATTGGAGTTGCCCCCGAAAACCGAACTGCTCCTAGCCGGTTTGTTGTAATTTAAATTCCCGCGGAGACATCATTTTTAGCCCCTTGTGCGGATGATTTTGAGTGTAATCGTCGAACCAGGCATGCAGCTGCAGCAGCACCTCCTCAGCAGTAGCAATATCGTGAACTCGAACATAATCTCGTTTGAAAGTTTTGACAAATGCCTCAGCAAGCCCATTGCTTTCGGGACTGTAGGCTGGCGTTGTACAGGGATCAAAGCCAATCTCTTTGGCAAATTCTCGAGTCTTGTTTGAGCGATAAATCGAACCATTGTCGCTCAGCCATTCAATTTCATATGGAAGGATTTCGACTTTGCCAAATCGCGCCTCAACAGCTTCTGCCATCAAATCCCGAATCATCGCTCCATCGATGCCGGCAGTGGTTGCGAGCCAGCTGATTGCCTCACGATCGCAACAATCCATGACGAATGCCACGCGCACGATGGAATTGTCCCAGCACCAAATTTCAAAAGTGTCTGAGCAATATCTCGTGTCGCTCTTCGCGACGATGACTTTTCCATCATGGGTGCGTACGGGTTTCTTCTGGGGCGGCGCCCAAACCAGAGCATTAGCGCGCATAATCCTGTGAATACGCTTAGGATTAACTCTAGGACGCCCATCTTTTTGAAGACGCCGATTCAGGCATGCCATGACCCGGCGATATCCATATGTTGGTCTTTCGCTCACAATCACCATAATCTGTTCGAGAAGCTCCTGGTCGGAGTAATTTGTATGTCTGCGATCCGGCGGCTTCTCTGTCGTGTTTGCCTGTTCATACAAATTAGACTTCGAAATTCCCAGCGCACCGGCTACAGCTGACCAAGTATGTCTTCCGCTTTCTGCAATTG
>JAIETF010000091.1 GCA_019745415.1 Candidatus Obscuribacterales bacterium
CAGTTCAGATGCCTGAATATTCGTTTTCCGACGAGCAATTAGCTCGTGGATTGCCGGAGTTGACACCGATCGGTTTACCGAAGCCGGTAACGGGAAACTTTGCAAGCGTCTACAGATTCGACACGGATCAGCAGCGAGTGGCGGTCAAGTGTTTTCTCCGCTTTGTGCAAGATCAGCAAGAGCGCTACAAGCAGATAAGCGCGTTTATGGCGGCAAATCCGACTCGCTTCATAGTTGACTTCGAGTACATGGAACAAGGCATACGAGTGAAGGCAGACTGGTATCCAATCCTCAAAATGGCATGGGTAGAGGGCGTAACACTCGACCAATTTTTGCGCAAAAACGTCGCCAACAGACCGGCGATGGAAAAACTCACCGCTCAATTCCTGGCTATGATCAAAGAGTTGAAGCGTATTGGTATCGCCCACGGTGATCTACAACACGGCAACATTTTGGTTCAACCCAGTGATATCCGGCTGGTAGACTATGATGGCATGTTTGTGCCTTCTCTTTCCGGCAAGCTGACGAACGAATTGGGGCACTCAAATTACCAGCATCCTAAAAGAGGTGCGCAGCACTTTTCTGCAGCGACTGATGACTTTTCTGCATGGTTGATTCACAGTTCACTTTTGATCCTCTCGCTAGATCCTCTGCTATTCAAGAAATTCGCAGGTGGTGACGAATGTATTCTGTTTCGGCATACGGACCTGAAAGACCCCAGCCGATCAAGACTGTTTCGAGAGCTGCTGGCTCATCCCAACGCACAGGTGAAGGCTCGCGGAGACCTGATCAAACGCCTGGCGGAGTGCCCCATCGAAAGAGTCCCACCGTTTGCCGACAAGCTGCCTACAGTAGATACTATTCCAGTAGAGGTTCGCAAACAAGAGACTCAAGCCGCTTGCGATGCTCCAGTCAATAAAGCCGGCAAGCCAAATTTCCCCGATTGGATGCTTCCAGACGATGTCACAGCAACGGTTTCCGATCCGAAGCCAATCGCGGGCTCAGTGAAAAAGCCACAGAATCGGCCGATTCCATCTCACTTAAAGCAACCGCCACGCCTTCCTACAAAATTGAAGTGGCCCACCCTTGAGCAATACGAAAAGGCGGTTGTCGCTCCAGCATCCTCCTTTAGAGATCTAGAACTGGCAAGCGCCAGCCCATTTGTAAAACTGAAGATCAAGGGCAAGCACGGCATCGTTTATCAGCTCACAACGAAGCAAAAGCAATTCGCCGTCAAATGTTTCATCGAAGAACTACCGAACCGAGAAGAGCGCTACAAAGAGATAGCCCTAATCAAAGAAGGTCCTCTCGCCCAATACTTTGTCGAATCGGCCTATCTCGAAGAAGGCATAAAAGTAGAAGGCAACTGGTTTCCATGCCTGAAGATGAATTGGCAGCAAGGAGAAACCATCGACAAATATGCTTGCAGCATGCTAGCCACCAACGACCGAGAAGCGCTCGACAGGCTCATCTATGATTTTCGAGCAATGCAATTGTTGTTCTTGAACCATGGTATCGCCCATGGTGATCTAGAGCCTAGTAATATAATAATTGATCCAGCCGGCGCAATTAAATTGGTGGATTACGATGCTCTGTATGCGCCCACCCTGAAAAATCTCAGTGGCGGAGAAGCCGGAAGCCCGCTCTACCAACATCCCACCCGAAATTCCAACCACTTCGGTCCGTGGTTGGACAATTATCCCGCTCTATTAATAGATAGCGTCCTGACGGCTATGGCAGCCACCGGTGGAATCGTTAACAATCCTAACTGGGACAGTTTCCTCCAGCTAGTGAGACCACGCAACTGGTCGCAGAGCGATCCGTCCTCACCTGTCACGCGGAGAAGCAGGCTGATAAAGGAAATGCAGAAGACAAAGGTGGAAAGAGTACCCCCTTTAAATACTGCGATTAAACTTTAATTCAGTTGCTAAGATTGCGGTAAATACGCAGTTCGCGGGCTGCATTCACGATCTCTTCACCCTGCCGTAGATACGATCGTCAGTGACCTCCCACACATCCGAAGAGATCCTCCCATGAATAGAAACGATGGCGGGCGCACACCTGGCGAAGTAACGCGCGTATCTGCAATAGACAATACTGAGACTGCAATTGATCCGGGCGACTACTGGAGACGAACTTCTACAAAGCCGGACAACTATCAATTTACAGGCGATCAAGGCGACAAGAAGGTCGTTGCCGCGACGGCAAATCCGTCTGATGCTGCAAAGACCTACACAGTGAAGGACAAGGACAGTCTCTGGTCCATCGCCAACAAAATGGTCAATGATTCAAACCACAAAGACAAATCGGACAAGTTCAAACTTGATGTGGTCAAAGGTCTAGTAGAAAAGAACAAAGACTCAATCAAGGGGCTGGAAGCAAATCCCGACAAGATCAAAGGCGGCTGGACCCTCAAGGTCGACAGCGTCGAAGAATTAGCAAAACTGGGGCACGGCAAAGTGCTTCATACAACTTATAAGCCGCCAAGCGAGCGCAAAGAGAAAGAAAACGCACCGAAAAACGGTGAAACTCCGCCTGAGCAACACAGGCACAGGGGAGAAAGGCGCGAACGCACCGACTATGGCTCTGCACAGCACAGAGATCCAATGTATGGGGATCCGAGGTACGGAGATCAACGATACGGAGATCAAAGATACGGAGATCAAAGATTCGGAGATCAACGATACAACCAAAGACAGATGGACATGGGCCCGGCTAAGGAGATCATGGGAATGATCGGCATGGTGGCTGGCAGCGCCATTCTAGGAAATGTCCTGGGTAGAGGAAATGACCATCACCACTTCCGCCCTCGCCCGTATTATGACGATTACGGTTATGACAGATACGACAGATATGGCGGCTCAGGCTATTACGATGGCGGCTATTACAGCAATCCTCGCTATCCGAACTATCAAAACTACAGACCGCATCAGTTTCAGCAATACCGCGAGCCGGTAAACTACTCGCATTACGGACATCCACAGCAAAATTTCTCGATGCCAATCCAACAATTGCAACAAAGTCAATTTAGAATTCCTCAAATTCACCACCATCAACAACAGAGAGATTGGAGCGCGCAGTATCAGCAAAGACTGCAGCAACAGCAACAGCAGCAGCAATGGCGGCACAGAAACGCATAGCCGGCAAGTATGAAATTGCAAAAGGAAGGAATAGACAAGTCTTTCAGAGCTCCGCTCAACCGGACTACCGCGTCCGCACTAAGCAAATTCAAATTGCACATCAATAGAGTGAATCATTAATTGTCCAGCAAATTGTTCTCAATATCGAGCAATCTGCGTTCAGCAAACGACTGATAGCTTAATCTGCCGCCGTGGCATATGCTAATTGCCTGTCTTCACAGCGACAGATTTTTAGCGAGGCGGTAGGATATGCTGAATTTGCAACAAAGAAAGACTGCATTGACGCTCTCATTGTTCACAACGCTCGCGTTCGGAATCAACCATTCCAATATCTGCGCAAACGCTGGAGAAACCAAGGCAGCGACCGGAATAAAGCAAAACAAACCACCAGCACGGATCAATATCAATAGCACCGCTTTTGGTGCAAACAAAACCATTCCCAAGCTATTCACAGGTGACGGAAAAGACATTTCGCCGCAACTGCAATGGACAGCAGGTCCGGCGGGGACTAAGTCCTATGCACTCTCTGTCGAGGACCCGGATGCACCAGGAGGTACCTGGTGGCATTGGATTCTGATCAACATTCCGGCAAGTGTCACTCAACTGAGTGAAGCAGCCAGCAGGAGTAAGAATTTGCCGGCAGGATCTTTTGAAGGAAAAAATGACTTCGAAAAGCTCGGCTACAATGGACCAATGCCACCCAAAGGGCAGAACCATCACTATCAGTTCAAGGTGGTTGCGCTCGACGCGAAGCTCGCGCTCAGTCCCGGCTGTACGAAACAGCAGTATGAGTCAGCGATAAAGGGGCATATTATAGGGCAAGGATACCTGATTGGGACCTACTCTCATTGAAAGATCCGGAAATCCTCTATTCTTACGTTGCGCACCCAAGCCAGTGCGGCTACCTGCCTGACGAAACATGGCAGCTGAAATATGCGATGGTGCATAACCTGACGCCGGACAAATACTGGGAATTGATCAATACCGGATGGAGACGCTTCGGCCAGATTCTCTTTCGTCCAGCCTGCCCATCCTGTACGGCATGCCAACCGATCCGCGTTTTGACGAAGGAGTATCAACCGAATAGGAGCCAGCGTCGCCTGATAAAACAAAATGAGAATACAGTAGAGCTGAAAGTACAGGTCCCCAGTTTGAACGACGAAAAGCTGTCACTGTACATGCGGCACCATCAAAGTCATTCGCAGACAAAGGGATGGCCGGCTCCGTCTTTGATTGGTGGAGTGGAGCATCTATCATCAATTATCGAAGGACCTTTCCCAGTTGAAGAGTGGTGCTATTACATCGATGGGAAGCTGGTTTCTGTAAGTTATATGGATGCACTGAAAGACGGATTTTCAGGCATATATTTTTACTGGGATCCGGATTACAAAAATCATCGACTAGGTACCTGGATTTTGATCACCATGATCAAACGCGCAGCAGAATTGAATCTGCCGTATGCATATCTCGGCTACTTCGTAAAAGGCTGCCGCTCAATGGAATACAAAGGACATTACACGCCCTCAGAAATACTCTATCCTGACGGCACCTGGCGCCTAGTTGATCCGATGAATCAATGACACCACTATAGTCACACACATAAAGATCGATTATCAGGGGATTTTTCTCAGATGTTCCGCTGTTTCAAGATCTTTCCTGCTCAAATCCATCTTCCCAAGTTCATGATATCCCAAGGCGCGAAGCTCATATGCATCTATCAATTTCGGATTGAGTTTGATTGCTGTTGTTGAATCTTCAACTTGAAGTTTGTACTGTTCGAGTTCCGTATAAACCCAAGCCCTACTCAAATAGTGCATCGGTGCATCTGGTTGCATCCTTATCAATGCGCTCAGGTCATCCAGGGCCTTCGAATAGTCTTTAAGCTCTCGATAAGCAACAGCACGATAGTGGTGACACTGAGGGATGAAGTCGCTATCCAACTTCATCACTTTGTCGAACAATTCAATAGCTTTAGATTCTTGATTGCTGCGCAAAAAGTTTCGCGCATCGTCAAACATCATTGCAGCAGTCATTTCGCCAGGCGGCATAGGCTCAAAAATAACCCGTCTACCAGGATAGTCAAACACTACGGTTTTGAATCGTCGAAAAAAGTTATTACCCAAAATAAATTCATTTGCGGCTTTTGGGGCCTCATGGGACGGAAACACATCCACGTTTGACGCACCAAAATCAACGCAGCCAATTTGAATGCTCTTCAAGGCAACAGGAGCTCTTCTCATTTTCCCCAACCATGGCCCAGATATATAACCGTTATACTCATACTTCCGAGGCAAAATCGACCTTATCGTAGAATCGGCGGAAGTACTTACAGCACACCCGGTATCCAAAAGCACAACTGCATCGATTTTTCCATTGAGTTTGACAGCACAGTGAGGTTGGTGCAATCGAATCAACATTGGAACGACAACTGCATTGCTTGACAGTTTGGAACTGTAAGTATTGCTTAGAGTCACTTGCTTTTTCGAGTAGTCGATTGCAACGACAAAATTCTCCAGAAGATTGCCTCCTAAAAATCCTCGCATGGTTTTATGATCGGGAAGACCGTCACCGACAGAAAAAATAAATTTCGGCACGCTCAAAGAGCCTAAATTCATATCCCTAGATGTAAAAAAACCCGTGAAATATTCTTCACCATTTGCCTTGCTTTTTCTCAATCGAAATTTCTCTACTTCCGAAATTTCAGATACCGCGTTCTTCCATATTTCAGAGTGCCCGCAGCCAGTATCCAACATAATTTCCAAAGCATGACCATTGACCTGTGCGGGCACGCCGATATGATTTTCGTCATCATAGTGAAACGGCAAAATAATCGGTCCGTTTTTGAGTTGATCATTTAAAAACTCTTTCGGATTCACACTTGCAGTTCCTGCAAAATCCACGAGTGGATTGCAGAGCCGCATCTCCGCTAGCTCATCGGGTTTTGCACGTTTGGCAAAATTCTGCCAATCTGCTTGAGCCAAATGAGACATCCCAGCTAATTCATAAGTCCTGGCACGATAACCCAAATCAAAAACATCGGTGTTTTTGAAAGACAAAGCCTTAGTCCTAAACCCTATCGCCTTTTCGTATTCGCCTAGCTCTTCGTAAGCACCTGCTGCGATTCCATTCACAAAATTACAGTGGTGACCAAGATTCCAAATAGTGTAGCAATCGTCAAGCGCCTTCTGAGGTTGCCACACATCAGCGTAAGCGCTCGCACGAGTTTCATAGAATCTCACATCTTTAGGATCTAATTTGATGGCGGCATCTGTGTCTGCCAGAAGTTTTTGAAATTCTCCCAATTGTCTAAATGCTTCACCTCGTAAATGCAGCGGCAAAGCCCAGCGGGGGGCGAGCTTAATTGCAGAGGTGTAATCCTGCACGGCTTTCTGGTATTTGCCCAAAAACGAATAGACATCACCACGCTCGGCATAGGCATCTGCGCTTCTCGGTCTCCTTGCAATCAACTGATTTAGAATCAGCAACGCAGACTGATACTGCTTTTGGTCTACAAGTTTTTGCGCCTTTTTCAGAAGATTGACAGGCTGCTTTGAACAAATTGCAGCTTTGCGCAAATTAGAAACTTTCGCTGCAGCAGACGATGTGCATAGTCCTATGAGCAGACCAAGCAAAAGAGACACGCGAATCTGATTTGAGTTAGCGAACAATTGAAGCTCCCACAATGCGAGCAAACTTGTGCGCAATATACCACCGATAACAAATGTTAAAAACTGCAGAGACGACGCTTTGGCATCGTCCCTACAGTTCTGGCATGTTGCGGTCGTGGTTAAACTTTGCTGTTATACCTCGTGTTTAGCTGAAGAGATTGGCGTCTCGTGCGGATGCAACCAGCCAATTGACCATTCCAGGAACCGCTAGCCCACCGGCAATCGCCAGTATTCCGTAGGCAAGTCTGGCTGAATGAGGAAGCCCATCGTTTTCTTTCGGCGCCCCCTGAGCCATAGCAAAGATTGCCTTGCAGGCAAGAGCAGCACCCAACAAGAGTCCAAGGATTTCTATTCCATTGGCCATAATGTTCAGCATCGCTTCCAGGTTAGCCATATTGTTTACTCTGACGGTTCCCGCTGTATTGACACCCGTAATGTATGTCGCATCGTAGCCTTGTGGACCAACGGTTCCGTTGGTAGCAGCTTGAAGGTCAGGCGAGTACTTGGAGTACTGGTCGTAATTGCGTTGAGAATATCCGCCTGATGCAGCAAGTACATCCGGCTGCAAGGACCCTTGAAGCACAGGTGCTGCAACCTCTGTCTGCTGATAGTTAGTTGTCGCTGAATAGTTGGTGCGACTAACATTCGGCAGCACAGATGCCAGAGATACCGGCGTCACTATATTGTGTGCGCACGCAATGACAGCGGCTTTGGCGACCTTACCCGCATGCAAGAATTCCTCAACTTTCTTGTTAGCAGCAAGACAGGCAATTTCAGAGGCTTGCGCAGGAGTGCTATTCTTTGATACTTCTGCACTGGAAACAGCGGAGTAGTCAACCGAGAAATCCGTTCCACCTGGCTGCCATTTTGCTATAAATCTTTCCAGGTCGTCGCCGGCAGTTGCACTACGCGCGATTGCAGTAAAGGGACCGATCTCGCGATGGTTCTTGAAAAATTCATGGGCATCCATAATACCGTTATCCAACGCCAGTTCATAGAATTTGGGCGTGGCTATGTACGGTGCCATAATGTAGATTTCTTCGTTGAAGCTCGGCTGTGGGCCATGCACCCAAAGAACAGTTCCACCCTTAGCTTCCCCTGCGAGTTCAGCCGCTTTCACAACGGCTTGCAAGTTGTCTTGTCCGCCGCTCATACTTGTCGCGCCAAGTTTCTCCAACCCCTCATTGAATTGAAGAACCTCAGGAACTCCATTTTGATCGGATGCAATGATTATCGATTTCGGCATAGAGGCAGGCAACTTAGACAGTGCAGACTTCAGCTCTTTCACGTGATCCTTTACGCTTTGCGAGCCGTCGACAACAATTACAAGATGACTGGGAGAAGGTGCATCTATCTTTCTGACGGTCTGAACGATAAACGAACCGGCTTTGATAAACGGGTCTCGTACAATGTTCGGACCGAGAGTAGCGGGGCGAGACACACGAATCGACAAACCAGAGCCGGAGAGATCTTCCTCCTTAATGGTGCCGGTAAGCACCTTCTCTCCGGTTGCAGATTTTCCAGATCGAATTCCTTTTAGATTCATCGACAGATTTTCAGGCGAACGAATACTCATTGTGTTGTCGGTGGCGATAGCGAAGTTGTTATCGATAAAACGTGGCAGCGAAACAGAGGCTTCGGTCAGGGTATGCAATTTAAGCGGAACAACTACAGCCACTCTAACTTTCATTTCGCCTTGCGAAGGTACCGGATAGCAATGCAAGAG
>JAIETF010000105.1 GCA_019745415.1 Candidatus Obscuribacterales bacterium
ATAAACACGACTATCGCCGACCCAGACCATATGCATTTCAGCATCGTCCAGATAGACCATAGTCAAGGTCGAACCCATGCGCTCACGCCCTCGGCGGTCTCCGTTCAAGGCAGTTATCGACGCATGGGCGCGAGCCGTGCAATGTTGCAAAAAGCCCTGAATATCAGGCTTTTCATCGGTAAAGAAAGACTCCGCCTCCTTTTGCACGCTCAGACAGGCGGCAGAGCTGGCGAGGGCTCCACCACTGTGGCCCCCCATACCGTCAGCCACCATCAGCAGACGCTTGTTCATCAAAACAGCAAAGGCGTCTTCATTGGACACCCGTCCACCGCGCTCGGTCGACCCGGACACATCCCAACTGGAAAGGGTCATACTCTTCCCCAATCTTGGTGAAAGAAAATCTCGGAAAACTTCTAGAGATTGCAGCTACACACTGCAATCCGGCAACGACTGAGCTTCTCGAAAGAAAGCTTGGCGATCTGGAAAGACTGCACTCTTGATGTTCTTGGTTTGTGGGCTCTATTGAGAAGCAAAGACGTTGTAACGACAATATAGCCAGGCGGAAGCAAGAAAAACAAAGGCAAATCGCACAATTAATTCAGACTCACATCACGCAAGCTAAGCGAGCAAACCCTGACTCTGAGCCACTTTCAAGACCAAGAAAAAAACAGCAGCCAAAATAGCGACACTACATGTAGTGCCGCCGACAAAGCAAGATAATATTGACAGACAAAAGTTGCAAACCTGTTTCAAAAAAAACGAATTCACCTGTTTTCTTATATGCCATAGTAATAAAAGCAAAAAAAAAGAAATCTTGCCACCTCACCTTAAGCAGTAATTTGCCAGAACTTTCCAGTCTTCCAATTACAGCTTGCTCTACTTTCAGAAAAGAGCAACGCCCGTAGCGCTACGAGCGTTGCTTAAGTAGATTCAGCGGCGAGTGGCCAGCCAGAGCAGGCAGAGCTGGATGAAGGTCACCAGCGATTCGCGCGTCAGGAAGAACCAGGTGACCGCGGCCATGATCGTGAACCCCAGACCAGGCACACTGGCCAGGCCGAGGAAGGAGAAGAGGAAGAAGACCAGGGCCATGGCTGCCGTGTCGAACAGCACCTGGAAGAAGTGGAAAGCCAGAGCCGCACCGCGCACCGCACCAGCCAGACCGGAGCTGACCTGACGGCCGATGCGCTCGGAAAGGAAGGTGTAGGCGAAGGCGAAGCCGAGACCGAGGAGGGCGGAAGCCCACCAGGAAGACGTGATCACACCCAGCAGGGAAGCGACCAGGAAGAGGACGGGGGTGCCGACGAGACGGATTTTGAAATCGCGAAGGTTCATGATTGATACCAGTTCGAAATGGATGGATGAAAGACCAGCTTCAAACCCCGCTTAGCGCAGAGTTCTTGGTGACGGAAGCTGGTTGCCTGGTACGTTTGCTTGTTGCTTTATTTCTTTGCCACGTACGAAAGAAGGGGGAGATAGGACTTTATGTAAGCACTCTCGACAATGGGCACCAACTAATTTTGTGCAAAGGAAATGTCCCAATCTGCCAAAAACACCTAGAACAACCACCAGAAGACTAATTGGCGTTTAGGTTAGAGAAATACTCTAGTTGCCTTAGTTGGCGCAGCTCGCGCGGGACCGCATAAGACTATACTGTTTAGTATTTGGCTGCAAAAGAAAAGGGCGACCGGTGCCAAGCACCGATTGCCCTTTCTCGAATCAGCCGCCGCAGCTGAGCTTGTAGCCCTTGCGGTAATGGCTCTCGCCCGAGCCGAAGCGACGACGGGCGCGACGTTCGCAGCGGTCCGCCTCTTCGAACCTGCCTTCGGAATAGGCGACACCGGCAGCCTGGAAGGCTCGCGCCGCTGCTTCCAGCGCCTGAACCGCCTTCTTGAACTCGGCATCGCCGGCAACCGGACGACCGTACTGCGGCTGCCCGACGATCTTCACGGTCGAGACCTTGTCCAAGGCTTCGACCGCCTTGAGGAAGCAGGTGGCTCCCTTGGTCAGCCCCGTTGCATTGAGCATATTCATAATCATCTCCTCACTTTATTGATTGGAAAGTTAGTCAGAAAGAGACCGCCGCCCCGCATCAGAGTTCAACAAGGAAATCTGATGCGGGGCGACAGCAAGGCGTGGAAAGCAGGAACGGTGCGACTTGTCGAGCTAGGGCTTCTCGCGACGCAGTGCCATCTGCACCTGACGCGCGAAGTCACGCTGCTCGGAGGTGCAGACGCCGCGCCCCACCAGCAGTTCGCCGATGAGAAGGCTGCGTCCGGCCTCACGTTCACGTTGCTGCAGGGCGAAAGTCTCCTCGACCGCCTCGCGGCTGCAGTAGCCGAAGGCAACCAGGATATCGCCGATGGTAGAGCGAGAACTGATGGTGACGGCGTCGTCAGCATCCTTTGCTTGAGAGGTGTTCACAGTAGTTCCTCAGGTGAAGCTCATCTCTTTCCGAACCAGCGCCTGTTGTTCACGCGACGTGGCAGTGCCAAGCAGCGTGTCCCAGAGCGGCAGAATCAGATTGAAGTTAGAGCCGGGATAACGATGATGAAGGTAGTGCTTCCACTCGATATAGCGGTAGACCGCCGTACGAGTGAAAGCTCTCCCCCGCCTTTCGTGCATCTCGTCGTGCACCACCCACCAGGTGAAACCATAGACCATGGCAAAGAAGAACATGGTCAGAGAGATGGTCGACGAGATAGGCCAGACAAGAATCACGCCCAGAATCGGGATGGGCAAGCCGGTGAGACTGAGGTCTCGCACGCGGTCGTCGCCTTCGTGTCGGTCGTGGAGATAGTCGCGCCGATGATGAACACCGGAATGGGTGCGACAGAGTCTCTCCAGATAGCGACTGCCCAACAGTCGTGCATACTTCATCCGGTGAAGGATGAAGCGATGCACGACATATTCGGAGAAGGAAACGAGCACATAGGCGAAAGCCAGCCCGAGAAGGACATGCAGCAGATGCGTCATTTACGCCCTTTCTTTGCTGTTGCGGCGATGCCTAGTTTGAGCTGTGGGTGAAACAGCTCTCTTCAGTGGCGATAGCCGAAGATGCGACGCTCGCGGTTCAGCTCGCAAGCGAGCATGAGCGCGTCACCGCGACTCCAGCCGGTGCTGCGCTCGAAGTCATCGGTCTCGAGACCGATGACCTGAACCGCCGCCTGAGCCGACTCGCGCGCAGCCAGGAAGGCGGTGAGCGGTTCGGTCAGGTCGACGGTCTGACCGTAGCTGAGCGCTTCTTCCACGGCTTGCCGCCAGGTGAAGCCGACCACGCCGGGCACCGCGCTGGACAGGAAGGCGCCCAGAGGAAGCGCCGCCATGTCGATGCGATGCCCGCTTTCCAGGGCGGCTTCGACGCTGTCGCCCCAGTTCCAGCCGGTGCCGGGCACAGGCAGACTGAAGAACTGCGCGAGGACCGGCGCGAACTTGCTGTCGACACCGTTTTGAGACAGAACCAGATTGATGGCGTTCATAGTAAGACTCCAGAGTTAGGCTTGATTACAGTTGGTGACAGTTGCTGACAGTTGCTGCTGAGCCGACCTAAGCCGATTCAGCGGGAACGACGCCCACCCCGGACGGGAATGGGAATCGGGACAGGAGCCGGGCGAGGACGGAGCGCATCGGCGATGGCATCACCGATACCACCCAAGACTTCGCCCAGCTTTTCTCCCAGACGCCGACCGAGGCTCTTACGGCCGCGGCCTTTGTCTTTGGATTTGGATTTGAAGAAAGACATGACAAACCTCCATCTAGTTGATGCGGTTGAGAAACTCATCGAAATCGGCGCACCGCGAAAGCCGATCCCGATCTAGTGAGTGAGAGAGACTATCGAGCCGTCCTTCGAAATACGACTTATTGGACATCAAAGCACCAACAGCCGCATTGAAGCCGGCAAGAAGCCCCTGGCGCTTCTGTTCGACAGTGAGCTTGAAACGGAAGGTGTGCAAGTCGGGCATGACGGGCTCGATATTTACTTCAGCCTCCTCATTCTCGACTGCAACCCGCCGACTTCCTTGGCAGAGGAGCCTCTGCCCAAGCTTGACGAGGAAGCGGTCGCGACCAGCTCCCTTACCAATCGAACGGCATCTCACCACCAGGTCCTCGTCGGCATCGAAGTGCTTACGCACGAAGCCGACCGGACAGCCGCCATAGGCACTCAAAGACCCGTCGAAGAGAGACAAGCCCTTGAACTGCACAGACTCCAGCAAACCAGGGATGGCGCAAGTAGCACGAATGGCTAAGCCGACCGGCGCGGGCTCTTCGGTGAGCTGACGCACAGAACCGTCAAAACCATATTCGAAGACACCAACCTTGGTGAAGACAACATGCGAACGCTCACTCATGGCCATGGTCCAGAAGTTATCCGGCCATTCATTAACCACAGACTCAACAGCCTGTCCGAGCATGTCGGTGTGCAGAGCACCGCGAGCGAGCAGCCGAGCTACAAAGTTGGGAGCAGGAGCATTGCCCTCATCGTCGAGAGCATGATCTTGCATCGCATCCTTACCGCCCGGGCAAGAGCGCATCAGGTTCCTGAAGTCCAGAGACATGAGCCCCTCGACCAATTCCTGCAGCCCCAATCCATGCGCCATGAACAGAGCTGGAATCGAACCACCGCTCACTCCGCCAATCGAGCTCCATTCTTTCAGACCTCCCAGCTTCAAGGCGACAATAGCGCCGATACCGGTGAGGAAGGCGCGCGAGCCACCCGCGCCAATTACAAGATGACGAGTACCCATGATGGTTTCCTCCACTAAAGAGACCTGCGCCAAGAACTGACGCGCCGGTCCCTTGCGGAAACCAGGCGTCAGGCTACCTTGAGGCGGGGATGGTTGCGAAAAGCTTTC
This sequence comes from Candidatus Obscuribacterales bacterium, assembly GCA_019745415.1. Classification (GTDB taxonomy): domain Bacteria; phylum Cyanobacteriota; class Vampirovibrionia; order Obscuribacterales; family Obscuribacteraceae; genus Obscuribacter. Next base: position 4,851 of record JAIETF010000105.1, read on the forward strand.
CAGGCGCCCTGCTCGTCAAAGTTGGTCGAACAGGCACGCTTAACCACTCGCACAAAAGCATCAGCAGTCTTTTCTGCCAATGAAATTGCGGTGCTGACAACACAAGCGTCGATATAAACTCCTGTGACTCTAAAGTTGTTGCGACTGTAGCCGAACTGCAGGCAGGCAGACAGCACTTGCGTCGAACCGTCGTCTTCCGACTTCAGCCTGACAGTGTGTCGCTTGTAACCTTCCAGTGAGTGCATGATCGCCTCAGCGGTCTCGCCGAAGCGCAAAGGCTCAACCTCCAGCACAACGATAGCCCAGCCTCGAGCACGAGCATCTCGAATCTCGGCAAGAACCGCTGCAAGAAGGCTTCTGTTGCAGCAGTCATGTGTATAGCCCGGCTGCATATCGACGATCACCAGTGTGCCGTCGACGAGAGCCGGTCTCAATCTATTTGCGAATCGCTTCATTGCGGCTCCTTATCAGTAGCGACGGCTACTAAAAGAAATGGTCATGGTGCTTAGTTCATCTAGCTTTTGGCTTACGGTTTCTGGTTGATTAGAGATATAGATAAGCAATCGTTAAACGAAAAACTTTCGATATGCAAGTCCAATAATGCAACGCGCATACAGGTCAAAGAACCTAGATCCATAGGCTTTTCACCGCGAACTCTGCCTATAGGGCTCTCTAGCAGAGGTCGCATAATTGCAGCCGGAATCTTAAATCCTCCCGAATAACATTAGCGCAACTTAAACAACCTCGCGAAGGCTCGCCAATCCTCCTTCTTGAAGCATTGATCAGAACCAGTCGTCCAGCAGTAATCAGTAAAAGAGAAAATCGAGCAAGCATCATCACCTAGCAGCGCCTGCCCACCGAATGCGCCACCACATGCGACACCACACGCGACACCAGTTAGAGACTTATCAAAGGGCAAATTGATCTAGTGGTCAAATGAGTCTGGCTATTACTAATCCTCTACGACGCCGCTTCTGGCTTCCCAGCCACGAGCACGCTTAAGACTTAGCGCAGAAAGGTTAACCAAGGCTCATTATAAATAACCAAGCTAGCGCAAGCAAAATCGCCCCAACCCCGCTCTAGCTCTTCCAACCTATCACTAACTGCGATAACCACCCTCAAGCCGAAACACTCGTAAAAACCGCAGCTAAAAGCAATCCGAGAAAAAATACAAATAATTTTCGGGGCACCCCAAAATCACACGACAACCTCCCCCAAAAGCCCACTAGATCAGCATCAAAGCCAAATACAGCTGGCACTTTGCACATTTTCAGGCAATTACATTAAGTCAAAATCATTAGTTGCTTGACATCTTTCTATCTGATTAGTATCAACTTATTCGTTTAAAACACACATTCAAACCAAAGAGTCTAACCAACAGTCAGTCCCAGTATTTCCCCATCACACTTCTTTAGCCCGGCACAAATTGTGCCAAGAAAGGAAACTGCCATGAACAAGAACAAAAACAAGAAGGTTCAGGCTGTTGTTCTCTCGGATTGTGGAGGCTCCCTCACCGCTAAGATTTTCGCCTCTGGCGAAAACCTGGTGTCGGCTTTCTCCATCAAAGACTGCTCGCCTATGCAAGCAGCACAGTTGCACTTCTCACAGTTGGGTGAAGCAGACTTCGTAGTGCGCTCAGTCAAGCTCGGCAAACAAAATACCCGACGCAAGATTGAACTACTGCAAGGAAACTCGTCAGCTCTGCGTCAGTGCCTCCTGCGTGATGGTGTCACCATTATCGCCCAGGAAAACGATGTTTTCGAAGTCGCGCCTGAAACACCGGAAAACTTGAATCTCGTTCTCGTGCCGGTTTCGAAGGTGTAATAGCAAATCTCCTATCCGCACCATCCTGCGGTGGGGCAGGTCGAACTGCATTAGAAGGTCTTTGGGACTGACTTCTATGCAGACGGTCTAGTGCTGGTCGTGCCGGGTAAGGGGCACGACTGGAGAAACCTCATCGGCAAAAGCTGATGAATTCTCGTGCGTCCACGTCATGGCGGCGTGGAGCAGCGTTCATTAACCGGAGCCGCGGCTCCAAAAAACGGAGAAAAACCATGTTCGATATGACCAATCAAAACACCAACGGACTTCTGAACAACAGCGTCGAGCCCTGCTCGCCGACGGTTGCCGAAGCCACTGTCACCGAAATCGTCAACGGCGAAACCAAGCCGGCCAAGCAGTTCAAGAAGCGTACGCGTCGCGTGCGTGAGATGAACCCGGACGGCACCATCAGCGCCCTGAGCGCCTGGACTCGCACGGTGTCCATCTCGGACATCCACCGGTTCATGGAATGCCCCGGTGCTTACCTGATGTGGGCCGAAGGCGACAAGCCGGGCGAGCGGACCGTAGGCGACGCCATCGGTCAGGCTGTCCACAACGAGATCGCCAAGCCGGAGAATGAGCGTCTCACCGACGTGACCAAGCTGCTCAAGTCGGTTCCGGAAACGGAACGGGCTCAGGTGGCCGAGCAGGTCAAGACGCTCATCGCCAAGGCCGCTGCTGCGCAGGACCGGGACGAAGCTCGTTCCGAGAATACGCAGAAGGAGCCCGAACCCATGGTCTGGTTCGACTCGTACACGAAGACCTGGTGGTACGCCAAGCCCGACGTCATGTCCCTGAGCGGGGACAGCAAGGGCCGCTATCTCCTTATCGTGGACGAGAAGACCACCAAGGGTCGCCGTCGCAACCACAGCTCCGCCGCCTTCTTCTTCGCCATCGTGGCCCGTGAGTCGAAAGCTCTCGGGTTCACCGGCACGATCAAGACGGTGATCCGCTACCTCCGCGACTTCCAGGGCAACATCCTGGAGGAGCCGATGGAGGATTCTCGCTTCGTGAGCGGGCGTGCGCTGAACGAGCGTCACGAGCAGGAGTTGCACGGCATCCAGGCGACCATCAAGAAGATGGACGAAACCTGGGAATCGGGTCGGTTCGCCTTGCGCGACGGTGGTCACTGCCGTGGCTGCCAGTTCCGCATGAGCTGCCCGAAGAACCGCGAGTGGCTGGAAGCGCGTCAGGCCGAAAGGCTTGCCGCCGAAGGCGCTCGCGCCAGCGTGGCGAACGACGGAGAGACCGTCGAAACCCAAGTGAGCGGCAACCAGCTGGAAGCCGCTTGATGTCTAATCTGTGTATCAAGGAGAAAAACCATGGCACATGGTGCATCTATCGGCGTCGGAGCTTCGGGTGACTTCGACGGTGGCTTCGACGGAGTCGGTCTCGACTTCGGCGG
>JAIETF010000001.1 GCA_019745415.1 Candidatus Obscuribacterales bacterium
GCAGCCTCTCCGACTCTAAGGGCGTGTCGATACATCACAAGGATGAGCAGGCTGTCCCTTTCGCTGTGCCTCCCCAGGCTTTTGGCGGCTTTGATGAGCTTGTTGACCTCGGCGACCGTCAAGTATTCTCTGGATCGCTTCTCTCGATTTGGCGCCTTAATGGGCGGACCATCCTGTTTCTTCGTTGTTTGCTTGGACTTTCCCGAAAATGATTTCTGGTTCGACTTTTTTGACATGAGTGAAAATCTGCCTTTGGGTCTTCTCTTTGTCTGTAACATTACCGTAAATGGATTTTTTCGGTAATGTAAAGAGAAACGTCTTTTGCTAATCGCAGAACTAGTTTGATCGTTTCTTCTCGACCCGGCCGTTTGAACACTAGAGCAACACCTTTATTTCCGTGTTCTCTCAGGTACATGGCGGTCGCCGTTACCATATCCTGCCCAGAGCCCGGAAGGTCAGCGACTTGCTTTCCATCGAGTTCCACAATCAGGTCTCCTTCCTCCAGGCCAGCTTGTTGTGCCGGCAGACCAGGTTCAAGTGCATAAATCTGTGGACCAAGTCTTTCACCATATTTTTCAAACTGAATTCGTGCCGCGCCGATAGAGATACCAAGGCGCCCAGTTTTGATATCGCCTTGTTCTTCCGCTGGTGGAGTAAAATCAATAGGTTCTACCATAACCAAAGCTCCGAGTCTTGCTAAGTTGGCACACTTCCATTTTACAGGGTGACTAAATGTGATCTCAGGGGCGACAATGGTCATTTACGCAGACAACCCTGAAGGTTAAGTCGGCATCTGGCTTGGCGGACATTGTGACTTCGGCTACTTATGATGTAACGTGGTGAAGCTGAAGACTGGGGGTTGATAATTCAAACTTTTGGCAGACCGAAAGAGCAAGGGAGGAGTCAGGTTGATCAAAATAGACTACACACTGCGCCCTCAAGATGAAAAGGAGCTTCTAGCGTTTCTCTCAGAGATTAGCTGTCCTGAGGCATTCTTTTGGCAAGTTCCGAATGCTTTATTTACGATGGAAGTGAATGGTGTAGATTTTAGTGACTACCATAGTTTTGAGAAAACAACCCCCGTTTTTGAATTCGCAACCCAGCTTAAACTTTATCTTGTTGCGCTTGAGCCTCGTCATCGTGCATTCGTTTGGCATATTGACGGACCCGGATTTCTGCAGGTTTGTCGATTGAGCAAAGAAAAGCTCCTATTGATCAATTCAGGTCCCGAGGATGCCTCTGCCGAAGTGAGTTTAGAAGAGCTCCGTATAGCAATTGACAAGTTCTGCCTCAGTCTTTACCACGAGGTAGTTGTTAGATACCGCGAAGCTTTTGAGTTCCTGAATCATGCCTCGAGTGGAAGACTATTGGACCAATGGATTGACTACCTAATGACGCCTGGAGATCAGCTCAATATGGAAAAGTACACGATATACGTGGGAGAACCTGACGACTTCAAACCCTTTTAACTACCTGGATTTAATTCTGCTTTTGCGTGCTTCATCTAGTAGTAGGCATAGTACTGAGAGCTCATATGCCTCAGCTATCGTTCAGTTTTGTGGCAGCTTGCTCAACTCTTGGAGGAGGATTGGCTCTGTTCCTTTCTTGAGGGGCAGGGTATAACGGTTAGCGGGAGACTTACTCGTGTTCGTTCTGCGGCTTGAGCTTCTCTCAATTTTTCCGCACTTTTTGATTTTTAAAGTGCCATCGCTGTTGATGGCAGAATTATTCCGACCTTGGCTGCAAGCGTCTCCTAATATCAGTTATATTTGGGACCGCCTCTTTTAGAGCGCGCATCCCGTTGGCGCGCTAGAGAAGGTGGAACGCGCGCATCGCTTCATCGTGGGGTGCCCTTAAAGGTATGAAATCGGCAAAAAACAGAGAATGGAATTACACTAAACTCAAACAAGAATTTGTCTCAAAGTCATTGACACGTTCCGCTCTTAAATTAAACCCCGTGAGCTCATAGCCATAGGAGCATTTTCCTTTTACACTCTTTTACTAGGCGGCTTAGTGGTAAAGTTGCGAATTATATGGCGTCATCGGGGGGCGGCAACGATTCGTGCCAAATCGGGCAACCATTCTCTTGAAAACGAGGCAAGAATGGGGCTAGGCAAGTATTAAGCGATTTACGCTATTTTTGCGTCAACTTTGTAGACCGCGAATATCCGGAATGGACCGGGTTCAGAATTACTAAATTTGCCCTCTTCCAGGGCACTCTTCGCCTCTTCAAAGCTGTTGAACAGACAATGTTCATTGACAGGAATTTTCGTTGCCAGCGAGCAACAAGACAAGGGCGAACATTCAGGGCTTGTGTGTATTGAAAAAGTCGTGACGTCAAAGCCTTCAAGGCACTTATTTTGTGGTTCTACAACGAGAGTAGGGAATGCAGTGTCTGGGCTGAATGGAAGCCACTGCTTGCTCTGGTCATTGTACTCAGTTTCATATACCTCGTAAAAGAAAAGAGTCATTTCAGAGGCGTCAATACCTTCGGCTTCTGTGAGATCTTCAACTATTCGCGGAGAATCAAAAAACCAGTAACCATTGTGCTTCCAGAATTTGATGTAGTCAGCGAAGTTGTAGGATACACAACCGCTTACTGAGTAAATGTCGGCAACAGATTCAGCCTCGATCCACTCTGGACGGCGCACTGCGGTCTTCAACATGTAACCCACTGGAATCATCTCTTTAGCATACCGCACCTCAATTAGTATCGCTGCTCAAAAGACCGGAACCTGTCAATGACTGTGAGACACATTTTTGTTTGAGTCTAGTGTAATTCCATTTTCTGTTTTTTGCCGATTTCAATGCTTTAAGAGTACCCCTTACGATTCCATCAGTCATAGCATTCGGAAACTGATTTTTGAGCAACTAATCCGTTCCGATAATCGAGGAAATCAGCTACTTGAGTTTGATTCAGAAGCGAGAACCGGCCGGCGATAAATACCGTGAGTTAATTGGGCAACCAGCTTCTGGCAATGCAATTGTCAAAAAGAGAGCCAACGGTCGGGAAGGAATTCATAAATTTGAGAAGTCTTTGCGAGCCGCAAGGGTTTCAACTCTTGCGGCTTTTCAATATTTAGGCCACAAAGTGACCCAGAAAACTATACTAAACGGCAATAGCATTCCATGCGCGGCTGATGCCGTAATGAAAACTAGCCCAAGATTTCTGTATTTGCTATTTCTTGCCAAGAAAACTCCCAGAATTTGAGAGCCGATGAGGATTCCAATAAGGCTTCCAATTATCGGGTTCTGCCAAGTATTAATAGAAGTTCTGCCGGAAACGATATCCCAGATTGTTACAGCCCAGCCGAGAAACAGTAGAGTAGGTACGACTGCTGAACGTTTTACTGGAAGCTCAAAGTTGTTCCTTTTCATTGAAGTTCTCCCGCCTCAACCTTGTGGGGGTTGTTCGCGCCTTATTCAAGTTTTGCTCCCTTGGAAATCCTCTCTAACACCATTAATCAGACTCGTGATGAATCTTTAGCTGGGGCTATGCCCTAGTATCTTTGAAGATTTAAACTCAATAAGGACCAAGACATTATGACTTGAGTACTCCAGAAGGGTTGTTCCAATAATAATCCCCATAAAGCACTAGCCTCGTCCATCACCGCGTCTGTCACAATCGAGATCAATGTCGGAGAGACTTCTGTGCTGTAGATGTCCTTGAGCTGGCTCTCAATGTCGCGTACCGTCATCCCTCTGGCATACATGGCGAGGACTTTCTCATCAAATCCTTCGAGCCTTGTTTGACGTTTGGGCACTATCTGCGGTTAGTCTTTGCCGTTGCGATCTCTTGGAACCCCAAGACTTAACTCACCTTGTTCAGTAACTGCTGTCTTCTTGTGGTAGCCGTTGCGGCGATTTTCACTGCCCTTTCCAATAAGCTCGTTTTTCTCGTAACGCAAATGCTCATCTATCACAGCTTCCAGGTATCGCTCGACAAATGCCTTGGTCAGCCGCCTTAGTAACCCGTCCTTCGAGATTGGCTATTTCGGATTTTTACATTGTGCCAAATGCTCTTTTATCAGAGCATCCAGCCTGTCTGTTGTTGCCTTTGTCGTCATGGTCATTCGCCTTCCTAGTGGTTGTCATTGACCTGACCTTTTGACACAGTTAATTTTACAGACTCTAGACCAACTGCAGCAGCTAAACGGTATCAAAGGACCCCAGGAGGCTTAACGTCCTCTTCAGAATAGAGGTTCCTGGGCGACTGCGTCACTTGGACAGTAGTCGCCCACTTCTATGATTCCATCGCTACTTCGGTTGTAAACCTGGACATAAGACCAAGCTTCGCGAGTGTTTTTTTCTAGGTAAAGTCCGAGGGCATCAAAGCGCTCTCCATCTTCATAAGTACCGGATAAATCCCTGCAAATACCAGCGTATATGTAGCGACCGCTTCTCAATTCTTCCACTAGAGCTCTTACTAGTCGCTCAAAGAATTCATCTACCGCAAGAGTTTCTTCTTCAAAATAAGTTGTGAATGGTGCAATCTCAAAATTGTCCCTAAATACCAGAACGGCAAACGGAGCAAGGTCTTCGGCAGATTGTTTCTTTAGGTTTTGCGCTATCAGGGAGAGCGAGTCTAGCGCCTCCTTACCTAGTGGTTCTAGTTCAGACTGATTTCTTTTTGAAGCTGACATCTTCATCTCCGAAACTGGCATTTGTTGAAAACTGACTTGCGAATTTAGCAAAATACCAGCCATCTGTCATCCTGTAAGTTGCCGGGTAGGCTGGGCGTGTCACCACGCCCGAGTCCCTCAACGTACCGGACATGATACTTTCGCATCATCCGGCTCGCGCATCCGGCCCTAATTTGCGAGGGCACTTTGTTACTTTGCGCCGCCGCAAGCGGGCTTCGCGTTTTTCTTCCCGTATTTGCGAGTGATCCTTGAGACAAGGGTCTTCTGGGCTGGCGGCGCCTCTTACCTTTGCGTGTCGTTCTGACGCTGCCCCCTTTGTTGAGTCACCTTTAAGAAACAGCTGCTAGCTTTACATTCCCAGTTGTATCCAGTTTGTTATCCTAGCTCTGTTGCAGAAATTGCCTAAGTTTCTAAATTGCGAATAGCTTTTTGGTAGTCGCCCTCGATAGATGCAAGTGAATTCTCTCTCCTGGTCGCACAGCGAAGCCAGAGCCGGTCGTTGCCCATGGCTTCGAGAGACTTCGAACTCGCTTGTTTGATTTGCTACGCTAAACTTTGAACCATATCTGTCTCAAACATTATTGGCACAGAGGGAATTGCTCTGGTCCAGGAACTTTGGGTCTCCGATTGGCTTTCATGTTCTAATATCTTCCGCTAGACTGGAAGTATGGATAAACTTTACGCCAATTTTTCAAATCGAGCTTCCGCTGCAATAGCAGAAGCTCTTTTCTGTGCTCACACAGCTGGTTCCAAGGAGCTGGATGAAGCAGATATCTTGTATGGCCTGGCAAAAGTCTCACCACAGATTTATGGCTTTCTGGTATCCAACTCGGTTATCGAAGGACCAGTTCCAGTCACCGCAACTCATAGTAGAAGTTCAATCCTACAACAAAGACTCGAACTTACTAATTCAGCTGAGAATGTGATCGAAAAAGCACATGAATTATGTCGTGCAGCCAACGAAGAAAAAGTAAGCACACTCCACTTGTTCCTCGCATTGATATTGTCATCAACAACACTGAATTCTTATGCTTTTCAGAAGTTGAAGAGTAATATCCCAGCAGTTAAAGCCGTTCTATCGGATTATTCAGAAGAGCAGGACTATAGTTTTGCTGAGCTTCCCCGAGAGGTACAATTAATTGCATTGCTAAAGGTTGCCAAAAAGCATCCTAATTGGCGAAAAGAACTTCGCCACTATCTCTCTCAGGCAGGTATCAGTGAGCAAGAAATAGCTTTGAGGCTGTTGTGAAGGCCCTGTTGCAAATAATACCCGGAAAAATAGAGATGTGTTTCGAGACTTGTTCCTCTGAGCCGCCTTTCTGGTTATGCAGCCTCAAAATCAGCCATCAGTGTTTTCCAAAAACTCGCTGTAGGCATTTTGGCTATCTAACCCGAACTGTTTTTCGACGAGATACACTTCGCCCTTGACGCCTGGAAACATCTGCCAGTGACGCATTTGCCCTTTCCGAAACATGCGCATATCTTCGAAGCCCTTAATTGTGATACGCGGTCTTCGTTGACTTGAAGCCTCTGACTGGCTTAATGAGCCGCTTTAGCTTGCCATACTCTGCTGCCAGTCTATTGTTCAAATATTTCACTTGCCGATGTTCTATACCTGCTTCGCATTTGCCAGATTTCTTCATTGACTCAAGAGCGGCACCATAGGCTGTATTCTTGTCAGTGTTTATTGTATTTGGAAGATCCCAGGACTTTTGTTTTTTCATGGCTTTGCCAAGGAATCGCCGTGCTTGTTCCATGCTCCTTGTGTGGGACAGATAGAAGTCAGTCGTTTTGCCGCTCTTATCTATGGCTCTATAGAGGTACTTCCACTGACCTTTTACTTTGACGTAGGTTTCATCATTCGAAGTCGTTCATGTCGTTGCACCTAAAACCGAAATATGAATTCTATGTTCCCAGTCGCATGTTTCTGCAACAGAGCAAACGACCATCTCCGGCGGTCATTGCAAGACCGCAACCGCCTTGTCCTGGATGTTTAGAGAATGGCTGATAAAGTTTGTTGCTCAGGAGCCTACCTTCAATTATCTGCAGAACAATCGTTATGGAGCAATGATTGGAAAGGATTATCGGGGGAACAGCGTGGATGCCATGGTAGAAAGGATTATCAACGATACTTGGGAGTCGACGGTAGTAAAGGGGAGGGGGTATAATTCTTGCTAGTCCCTAAATTACTGAGATTGAAATGCTAGCCGCGTATAAGTTTGCTTTTGCCCTATTAGTCATTCTTGATTCTTGTTTGATTAATGGACTGTTGAAGGCTCAATCGCGGTTAGTAAAATTTGGAATTGCACTCATCCCCTGGATTGCAATAGTGTTGTTCAGTGTCTTTACCCGCGCAAATATCATTAATGCTGAGTATGCAAAATTGGTATTTGGCTCAGCATGTGTGCTTTTTTCGGCACTCCCAGTGATATTCTTGGTTTTGGAATTGCGTATGAAGAGGTCTGGCGACACAAAGCCAAACAACCATAATCGACTCATTTTGTTGTTGGCAAATGCGCTTGCTATATGGGTTGCCATTCCAGTAATTCTTGTCTTTGTTGTCTATGGAGGACCGCGGACCGATTAGAAGCAACCTCTCGCACCCGCGCTCTCTTCCATGATGGCGGGCTGCTTTTGGCTCTTGGGAACAGAGATTCAGACTCCAAGCATCTCTCTGTAGCTATGTGCCAAGGTCTGGTAACGATCTTTATGGTTCATTGCGAATATTCTTAGGCTAAAACGCCGACCATCTCGCCTTTTTA
>JAIETF010000077.1 GCA_019745415.1 Candidatus Obscuribacterales bacterium
AGGCCAAAAAGAAGCAAAAGGAGATGAATTCATGAGGGTTTTCAGGGTATTGACAGTTCCAACCGTCCCCATGGAAAGTAACAGGGGCGGGCTTTCGAGACTCTAATAGACAGGTAGCTAATCTAGTTCCATTTGCCCTCGATGCAGCAGTAATTCTGAAACCGGCTTTAGACGATGTTCCTACTTGTGCTGGAGTCGGCACTTTAGAGGCAAAAAAGAACATTGCTAAGACCTCAAAAGCCCAAAGTTCCTCAGCTTTTATGCCGATTTTCCGTCACCAATTCAAAACACGGTACTTTGCTCGGCTACCTCTTGACTTTTCCGGTGGTGACACCTTCGCTCCAACCGAGCCACTTACAACTAAACCCCAAAAGAACGGCTCAGAGAAACACGTCTCAAAACTCATCTCAATTTTTCCTGGTATTATTTACTACAGAGCCCATTAAGGAGTTGGCTATATGAGTCCGTATTTTACAAAAATATTGTGCCTTTTGGCTGTAGCATCATCCTTATATGGTCCGGTTAGGGCTGAGCAAAAAAGCCCACACTCTGCTTACACTTTAGAGACGTTTTGTATCCTTCCCGAAGACATCGCTAAGATTGAGCCAGCAAAAGATCCATCCGATTGCGCTGTTCGGCCCACAACCCTTTGTCGATTTCCTTGTAAAAGAGAACTCTGGGTCAAGAATGGCAATCGTTGTGTAGCAATCGTTAGAGTTGAGCCTAGTAATAGTGCAGTCTTGAATCCACCTGGCTTTAACTATGGCCCAATTCCAGCTCTGAATATGCTCCGAGAGTCAGATGCTGACGTACTATGGGGAACAAAGACCAAACAAAAAATTGGACCGGTTGTGAAGTATACATTGCCAACATATCAATCAGCGGATGCTATAACGATTGAAACTATTTTTGAAAACTCACTACTGAAAAAATACAGGATCGTAGGGATTTCGATTCCTTCGGCCGCCTGGAATACTGTTGAATAAAAAAAACAGGAGGTAGGTAATACCTACCTCCTGTCCCAGCTTAGTTACTGAACTGCTGGAGGCGGATTGTTTATCAATCCTTGGACAAATGCGCTCAAATCAGTGAATTGAGTTTGAACAACATTCTCCAAATCCGGTGCGACTCCGTATTGGCCAGCCCCCATGAGATGGCCAAACACAATAGGAAGGAGTTCCAGATTAGAAGTTGAATAGCCGAGTCCCTTAATGGGTGGGTTGGCTGCGGGATTGCCAGAACCATAGATTTGCAAATTCGTGAGTCCTGCCCATGAAGCAGCGTTAGCATTGCAAGTTGCAACAGTGAACGCATTGCTGCAAGCGCCTGAGTTCAGCAATCTTGTCAGATCATCAGTGCGAGCTTGCAGATATGCAGCATTGTAGGGACTTTGGGCATTGGAGGTTATATCCCCCCAGATGTAATCCAACTGATGACCCAGTTCATGCAACATCGTAGCTTGCATTACCGTGGCGCTGCCGGAACTAGCAGGGGGAAAAGCAGCCGTAGAAGAAATCAGCGCACCAGAACTATAGACGTTTGCAAAAGCTGCGCTGACGCGAATGGAACTGGAGCTGATCCCATATACGCCCCCAGCACCAGCATCGGCAGTTTTGAAAAAGTCTGCCCAAGAATCGATGCTTGCCATCACGTAGATCTGGACGCTAGGATGGTTTTGCTGGTCCTTAGTCTCACCAAGCAAGCTTCTCAGTCCATTGGGCAGACTGTTCGCTGCGATAGCTACAGGCATTCCGGTTGCCCGCGCACCATCAATGCAGTTCCAATAAGTGGCGGGAAAAGCGTTTTGAAAACCGGTTTTCCACTGCTCACAGCTAACGCCATTCAAGCTGATTTTGCCAAACGAATCGTTTGCAGCATCAACCCCAGAGCCGCCATCTACTTTGATAATCCGATTGACATCAATCAGGCTATTTTGGGCACCCTTGGCACTAGCAATGGTGACTTTGCCGCCAATTCCTTTGCCATCCTTACCAGCTCTGGCAGTAATTCCGTCTTTTGGAAGCGGTGAAAGATCAACTTGTTTGTTCGGGTTGTTGATGATAATCTCACCCCCCTTGCCATCACCTTTGCCGTCAAAGTGAAGAGCAGTAAGAGGTCCATTTAACCATTTGTCGTTGGCGTTAATGGTCTTCTTGCCACCATTGGCACTTCCGGGTGCGAGCCGAGCAGCGAAGGAATTAGGAGAGCCAGCAACAGCTAAGCAGAAGCTGCCATCACCACCCGAAGCGGAAGACTCGCCAAGGGTTTTGACGTTTTCACCGGTCAAAGTGATTTCGCCGCCGTCGCCACCATCACAGCCGCCATTAGCTTCGATAGAGCCTTCGGTTACTACATCGCCGGTTGACTGAAGGATAATCTTGCCACCAGTGCCGCTACCGGCGCCGTTAGCCTTAATGGCCGGGACAACTGGAGCGGTAGTGCTGGTGTTTGCCTTGATTTCGCCGGAAGCAACGACCTGAATCTGTCCAGCATCGCATGAAGTCCCGCAATTGTTGCCAATCGCAGATGCATCAAGAGCAAGAGAGTTCCTGACAGTAATCGTTCCAGTGCTCGGCAGAACCTTGATAGTGCCGCCATTACCAGATGTCTTGCCACCCGTAGCGGTGATTTTGACTGCCTTGTTTCCGCCGCCAAAAATCATGTTGGTTGAACCACTTTTGAAGGTGACAGCAAAAGGACCAGCCGACTCAAGCGGAGCAGTAACAGCATTACCGGTGCCATTGGGAGCACCGTTGGCACTGACTACAGCTCGTGTAGTATCGCCAAGTACAAAGGACTTGGTATCGACTGAGATAATGCCGCCGTCGCCGTTTGCGTCATCGCCATTCGCACGGATGACGATATTGCCGCTCGATGGGTCAGTAGCAGAATCAAGAGCAATCAGAGAGCTTTGGTCTGCTTTGACCTGAATGATACCGCCTGCGGCTGCACCGCCAGAAGCCGAAGCCTGTCCATTTGCGTCCAGGACCCAGTTGCCGACGTTGTTGATGGTCAAGCCCTCCCTGGCGCCGGTTACAGTGCCAAAGAAACCGACATTGATACGATGAAGTGTTTGCCCTCTCGAGCGAATTGTCACATCCCCGCCGTTGAATGTCAGCGGATATCCTGAAACGTTCACTGCGGCGGTATTGCCGTCCGCTCTAAGCAAGAGCGGCGCGTTGCCTTCCGTGCCATCCAGCGTCAGAGCACCATCTTTCGCCAGTTCAGGCGTATTCACTGTGTACGTCCAGAACATCTGGTTAACGTTGTTGTGCTGATCTGTGGTATTAACGGGAGTCAGATAGCCATATGGCACAAGCTGCACAAGACCAAAGTAGCCCGGTACACCATGGCCATCTGCTAACACCTTTAGTCCTCCAGCTTCACCTCCTCTGTATTTGACTGTCTCTGCAGCGATTACAACCTGATGAGACGAACCTGGATCGTCTTGCGCCTGGCTCGCTGAAATGATCGTGCCGGCCTGCACATCAAGAGTCTTTGCAAGCAACAACACAATCCCTGCCCTTTGCCCTGGTGCCGAGTCCGAGTCCAACCGCCCTTCTGGCAAGAATATCTTGCCTGCTTGCGCATTAAGTTCCAAGAACCCTGACCTTGACTGCGTTGCGTTAATCTTGATCGCTGAGACATCGACAAGCCGTATGCTTCCCTGCGACAACCTATTTCCATTTACGATATTGACCCCGCCTATCGTCGTTACAGAGTTCGTTCCACCTCCTACCGTGCTTCGGGTTATCAGCTCTCCGTCTACACCGTTTACTCCAGGTCCGCCTATCACGAACTCTCCAGCTCCTTCTGCTAGAGCAATCGTTCTGTAGGCTTCTATCTGAATGCCTCCTGACTTTATGTTCATGTCACCCAGGGCGCCGTCGGTGCGAATGGTCTTTGTGCTGATAGGGCCGGAAGCTCTCAACAGCACGTTTGCATGAATGTCAGGGGAGGAAAATGGCTGATGCTTGTTAACCACAATACGCCCATCAATCACAATATCTCGCATGGAACCTTCCGCTCCGTTGAGACCGGCATCGACCTGCACTGAGTTTCCAGCCTCCAGAACCTTGGTTTCGATACGATTCTGAGGGGCTTGCAGCAAGATGTCGCTGAATTGGCTTGACGCTTTCTTGCGAAGCTTCAATTCGCCGGTGGTTGTTCTGATGGTGACTTTACTGACTGCTTGGACTTCTGACTTCACATCCACAGATACGGCATCGATTGTCAAAGTACCATCAACAATCAGAGTTGCGCCGGTATCAATGACACATGCACTGTCATTGACCACTGCATCGCCAGTAACATGGTCGGGTATATTTGCGCAGTCGCCGGTGTAGTCGGCCGCTTTCGCTGGTTGAGCGAAGGCAAGCAGTGCCAACGCAAAAGGGGCGACAGCTAAGCCTAGCCATCGTTTTCTTTGTTTCATATGTTTTCCTTTTTCAAGGTTGATTGGAGTTTATTTTGTTATCCATCGGCATTTCCAACGCAGGCAGCAACAATCCAAACGGTTGCTACCGCTAGGAGTCATTGCTTGAAAGGCTTTGCCTATTATTGTTTTTGGAGTTTGCCTGTAGGAAATTTAGAATGGATAACAGACTGAACGCTCGTTCATTTAGAGGTTTGATTGCCCGCTTTGCAAACAAGCATTTATAAACAAAAGGCTAAGAGTTAGACCGTAAGCCCATGCAGCTTGTATTTACGAACACTAAAGGAAAACGGGTGCGCCTGTCCAAGCTCGCGCTAGCAGGGTTTGCGAAGTTTCTTGAACTAATTGTGTAAGCACCAAGCGTGTTTTCAAGCGGCTATTTGGACTTGGGAAGACGGTCCATAAGCTTGTCATTTTGCGCCTGCAGGGTAGCTACTGTGCCCTTAAGTTCGGCAGCTTTGGCGGCTTCCTGCCTGAGTCCTTCTATTGTCTTTTCTTGTTTTTCCATGAGCTTTTGGAGCTGCTCTACCTGCGACTTGTGCCCGGCTGCTTCCTTTTGCAGGTCATGTAAGGCGGTTTCGGTCTTTTCCAATTTGTCGGACAAGCGCTCAATTTCCTGGGCGTCGGCTTCGCTTTCTTGTTCCAGCTTACGGATAGCATCGAGGGCACCGTGAAATTGGCGCAAAGCTGCGGCCACTTCTTCCTTAGCCTTCTCTTTGACCTCTATGACCTGACGCCCGGCCTCCTGGGTTGCTAGCCTCCATGAAGCCGTAAAGCTAGCTAGCACCTGGGGCGGTAATTCGTCGCCGGGGGTAATAACTTCGACTGGCTTACTAGCCTGCCAAACCTCAAGGTGCTTGTAGATTGTGCTCAAGCTGCCGCCGCCGAGGGCGTCCAAAAGTGCCAGGGCAGTAACCTCTTTGCCCTCGGCCTTTAGCCTATTGGCGGTCTCGAAAAGTTCATCCGGCGCTATTGGTTGCCTACGTGCCATGTTTTGCCCTCCGTCAGTGCTGTAAGTGTACTGGAAAACAGGAGTAATTACCAGTTTATTACTATTATTATTACGATTATTATTACTAACTTTGGTGCGTTGTTTTGCGAAAAGCCCCATTTTTGGACCTTCCGCGCCCGCGCGCCTGTTATCTCAAACCCTGCAAACCCCTCCGGTGGCCTATCCTGGTTTTGACGCTCGCTCTGGGGTTCGGCGACTACAAATTACACCCCCGGCGGACCCCTTCCGACTGCTAGAGCGGGACTAGAGCCCACTAGGGTACGGTGACAAATAACTCTGAAAAATCCGCGACATTTAATTCTGCAAAAACTGCGACAAATAATTCTGAAATCAGAAGTCCTAGAAGCTCTCAACCGTTCGGTTCGGAAAAGACCAAGATCTAAGAGCCCTGGAGATAAAGGAGGACTACCCCCAGGCGCGGGCAATGCCTGACGACGGGAGAACACAGAGCCTATTGGAAGGGTTTCTGAAAAAACGGGTCTGGATTGACTAGGACTTGGTGATTGTTGCAGTTGGCTTTCTTCAAGGGCATGAAACAAGGAGACCCCACACAATCCAGCTAGCGGAAGGTCTAAAGACTCCCCCGCAGAAGGCACCGGATCTAAAACTACAACCGACCGATCAGGACCATTCTCGGAAGGGGAAGAGTCTAAAAAACCACCAGAGAAGTCAGGAGGACTAGCAAGCCCCCCGGCACCCCCCGCTATATATTCGCCTCCTTGGCTGCAAAGAAGATCTCTATTCTTGGCTACTGTCTTGTTGCAGGCTTTTGCCCGCCTGGATACTTTTGCTATGTCTATTTCTGAGCCTTCGGCTTCTAACTGGGCCACGGCCAGGGCTATTCTCTGCCTAGCGTTCAGGCTCCTGTCTATGTTCGCCTTTTCTAGCTCTTCAATGCTCCAGAGCTTGCCTGTCTTTTTGTGTAACCACTCCAGGCGTTTTAGTAGTCTCTCGGTGAGCTTGTAGTGTGACTTTGCTAATTGTTTGGCAGACTTTTTTGCGAATTAAATAGCAAAAATTGGCGAGTTATTTGGCAAAGTGTTAATCCGTGGGCATTTGAGCTTCAAGTTTGTGCCAAATAATTCGCCATACCTCGCCATTTAATTCGCAACTTCACATCCAGCCTTATCTTTTCCTGATAAGCCTCATTCCCTGGGAATTTCTGCGCCTGGAAATAGTGCTCTGTTGTTAGCCATTGCTTGCCGTCCAGCTCAAACGGATGTCTCGAAAAGTTTGAAAAGCCCCCGTACTGGTCCTTTGTGCTGTAGAAATTGATGACCGTCATACACCTGCCTAAATCTGGCCAACCCTCCAATATACATCAAATTTTTTCCCTGTCTTGAAAAAATTGATTGGGAAAATTCTTGCTCTATGCTTGTTTTCGAGGCACTTCAAGAGGTCTCGATACAATTCAAGAGTACACACAAAATCGGGGCCAGAGTTTGCGCCTCTTGCCCCGATTGCACACTTCAAAAGGAGGTAAATCCCATGGAAATGCTAGTTTTATGCCTTTTCATTGTAGCATTGTCAGTGCTCTCCCTCAGTCGATAACCTGAAGGAGACCGCCACGGGACGCCCTTTCTGGGCGCCCTGGGCGGTGCAATTTACTTACTTTTTGCCGCCTATTACCTTCATCAAATCGGCGTTCTGAGCCTCCAGGGATGCAAGCTTGCCCTTTTGCTCTGCCGCCGCCTTCATGCTCTCGTCCCGCTCCGCCTGGGCTTTTGCTAGCTCCTTTTGCAGCCGCTCTAGGTCTTTGCCTTGCGCCTCGCCCTGAGCTTTCAAGGCTGCATTGCTCGCTTCCAGGCTGCTCACGTCCTGGGCCAACTTGTCCACGTGTTCATTCAGCGCCTGGATCTGATCGGCGTCCGCTTCCCGCTCCTTCTCCAGTCTCGCTATCGCCTCCAGCGCCCCATGAAACTGCCT
>JAIETF010000103.1 GCA_019745415.1 Candidatus Obscuribacterales bacterium
CTTATCGGAAATCTCTTTTCGCAAAGTTTGCGAACTACAGCCACCACACTTAATGAGTATTACGCCAATTCAATTGCCGATAACCTGTGGGAGCATGTTCGAGCCTTAGACTATGAATCATTGCGCTCTTTGGGGTCTGGTTCAAACACTGTCCTGGTCAATGCTGATAATTCCAGTCCGTCCGGTCCTTCAGTTCGAGAGAATCCTGTCTTGCTTGAGTTAAGGACTCTTTCTTATAGCGAAGTAGCCAAAAACTCAAAGTTTAGAGGCACCGTCACCCTGAAAGTAGATGATGGACCCTATATTGACACCTCTTTGGTGACGATAGTGATCACCTGGTCCGACAGTCAGTTTTCCTCTCCTCGCACCGTCCTTAGGTCTGGGCTCATAAACAGAGTCGGGTCTCGCTATTGGGGCTGATTTAATGAGAACTAGAGATAGACGAGGTATATCACTTTTTGAAGTTTCGGTTTCTTCTTTAATTTTCGCTGGCATACTTTTGCTTGTCGGTGAGTTGGTTTCACTCAATGTGCTTGCCAGCGTGAAGTTGAATAGCAAAGCTGAGGGCTTGACTGCGGCAAGATTTGCCACTGAATCTATTGCCGCCGACATACGTTCTGCTATAGGTTATGGCGACCTCTATGCCAATAATCAGGGAACATCGCTGAGAAATGAGTTCCCGTGCTCGACGAATCCATTCATTACCAATTCGAAAGCCTGGGCACCAAATTGGCCTCCCGGTGTTCCTGTCGCTTGGAACTACACCCAGAAACTAGGCGCGGATACCTTAATCATTCAAAGACCGGCTATCTTCATAGATAAACGCAATGATCCAAAGAGTGCTTCTAACTATAGCCCTGGCTTTTCTGCCAATAGGCTGAACGGCATACCAACAAAATTCTCAATTGGCTCTCAACTTGAGAATCTTGAAACAGTGATTTATAAGCTTTTCCCTGATCCACAGCGACCCGGTGAGTATAAGCTTTACAAAGCGGTTATGTCTGGCAACGAAGAGTCTACTGCAGGGCAGACTGATTTCAATTCTCACAATATGATCACTGAGCCAGTCTTGATAGTGCGAGGAATTGTCGGACCTTTAGATCCTGCGAATTTGAACGGCACTCCCACTATATTCCGGTACATGAAGTGGAGTAAGACTCAGAATGCGAAAGTGGAGTTCGCTGCCAGTCCATTTGTCGATGCTAAGGAGGTATCTGCAATTTACGGTGTCTCTGTAGATCTTGAGATTCGAAGACCAGACGCCGGTTCAGGTAGCACGACAGATCCTAAGTATGTCACTAGAATTGGGATTCATACTGAGGCAACCAATAGAGTGCGGAGGGCTATTTTCTATGAGTAAGAAAATAACTTTTCCCCCTAACTCGCGCACAGGGAGAACTCAGGGATTTGCTTTAGTGTCTGTTCTGGTTATCGGAGTAGTTACAGTTGGTTTGATGCTGTCGCTTTATGAAGCCCTTGCTGAATGTAGGAAGGCGGAAGCCAATCGACGTTATGGAGGCGAACTTAGGACCGCTGCGGAATCTGGCCTGGAATATGCGCTTACCAGCATGACCAATTCAGAACCAGCTTCCCTCACTCTCAACGGCGGCTTTATCGGGGCATCGTCTGGAGCCGTCAATAATTCTCAGATGCTCAATCAAATGACTGTCACTGTCAATAGCTACCCCCTAACAGTAGGCGAGATGCAATCATCCAGGCTCTGGAGTCCGATTTACGATGAGGCGTTTGATACATCTCTAGCAAAGTCCATTATTTATGCAGGACCTGGTTCTGCGGGTGATACTACTCTAGCAACCGGTTGGAAAGTATTTGAATCGAAGGCTACCTTAAATGGTGCTTCTCGCGGGGTCAGAGTGGTCGCCATACCGATGTTTGAGACCACACCTTCTTCTCTGTCAGGAGGTGGGGTGGACTCTTACTTCAAGAATGGAATCTTTGCTGATTCTTTGCTGCAGCTTGGCGGCAACTCGAAAGCACGCTGGGGCGGGACCAATCAATTCAATAACGGCGGTAATTCATTTCAGCTTAAGCTTGCCTCCAATGGTAATGTCAGCATTACCGGCGCATCGGTGGTTCGGGGGGATGTTAATCAAACTAGTCCGAAAACAGCTAATTTCACATTAGATCCCAATTCATGGATCTATGGTTCATTGCAGACCAATGCTAATACCGCTCTTGAGAATGCTGCGCCAAAGCCTGCGAGTGAAAATTTTGGTGACGGAACCACATTTAGTGATGCACAATCCGGTTCGAATGTAAGAAACGTACTGGATGGTGCGCAAGGGGGGCTCTCATTTAATTCTGGAAGCGACTCCGTTACCTTAGACCCTGGAGCCTTAACGCCAACTACTTCTGGTGTTGATCTCAATTTGCCGACCACGGCAGTGGCTCCAACTCCAGCTGGAACGAACAATCAGATTTTGCCAAGTCTTTCGGAGCTGGCACTGTCCTCTGGTCTGTATAGTTCCAGTGGCAACTGGAAAACAGGCTCGCTTGATACTAGCGGACTGCCTAACTCCGGAATCAATCTAAATGATTTCTTGAACTCGTCAGGCTCTGATCCAATTAGAATTTTCATTGATGACTCTAGTCAGTCACAGTACGCAGCCGATGTCTCTGCCAGCAAGTTGCTGCATCCAGACAGCCCGTCATCTTTGCAGATATATTACTCCGGTACCAAAGACCTTCGCTTCAACATAGAGGCAAATAAGACCTTCGCGGCTACAATCTACGCACCCAAAGCCAAGGTTTCACTAAATGGTGCAGGTACGTTTACCGGCGCGGTATTGGGGTCTACGGTAGAAGCTAATGGTGTAAAGATGAATTTGATCAATGACTTCAGCGATAATGCTGCTGGTCCAACCGGTAGTAAGGGCTTGCTCTATTCAAGAGAGGCTGGGGCGCCCAAAGTTACTGGCTATAAAATTCTTTCTTGGCAAGAGTTCAAGTAAGATTTTGCCCAGCAAATTAAGTTTATTAGCTACTTTGTACGTTTTTCTTCCCTTGTTATAAAATTCCAGAATCACTATAGTCGTACAAGCCGAGCGGAGTCGCCGTTCACCGAATACTTAGCGGAGATGATCATTGGCGGACCAAGGCTCCGGAAGACCAGAAAATTCCAAGTATCCGAAGGATTCAAGAGATCCAGCAGATCCAAGAAATCCTAAAAATCTAAATCATCCAGGATATTCAGCCGACTCGCCCGACTCAGACAACGCGGCTCGGTCTGGTTCTTGGTCTAACTACGCCCCTTCAGAGCCTGCACCCGAGTCGAGTACGACTCGTGAGCCTGGGACTTCCAACTCTGGTTTAGACGCCACTATTCCTGCCCAACCTCGAAAGCTGGACGAGAATCCTCGCCGTAGTCTGAGCGGCCGCCTGGTGTATTTGCCTGGAGTTGTTGTCGGTAATGACTACATTTTAAATGATCTTCTCGGTCGAGGCGGTATGGGCGTTGTCTTTAGTGCAACTCATCGCATCATGGGTAAGAAATTTGCACTTAAGCTTTTGGCGCCGGAACTCATGACCGCCGAAAATTGGCAGCGTTTTCAACGAGAGGCGCGAGCCCTCTCACGCTTGAGCCATCCATCTATCGTGCAAATCTATAACATGGGAGTCGATAGAGAAACGACGCCTTTCTATGTGATGGAATTGCTTGAAGGCGAACCTCTATCTCAGATACTCAAGACTAATGGACCCTTGTCTGAGAAAGACGCCCTTTCTTGCTTCACCGCCATTGCCGAGGCTTTAGCCGCAGCCCATAAGCAGAAAATTATTCACCGCGATATCAAGCCGGCAAATATAGTAGTTGGTCGAGACGAAGCTGGAAAAGTAGTCTTCAAGCTGGTTGATTTCGGTTTGGCTCGTCTCATCGATGAAAAAGAGAAGGTTCTGTTTAATGATGAGCAGAATAAACAGGCTCTTACCGCTCTAGGTCAGGTCTTTGGGTCGCCTTTCTATATGAGTCCTGAGCAGTGCCGCGGTGTTGACCTTGATAGTCGCACCGATATCTACTCTTTTGGCTGCAGTCTTTTTGAAGCTCTTACAGCTCACGTTCCCCTTGCTGGTGAGACGCCTTATGAGACCTTTATTTTGCATCAATCCAAAGTTCCTCCTAAGCTCTCCACAGTCTTTCCAGATGGCAAGTTTTCAGAGGGTATCGAACTTGCTGTGGAGAAAATGCTTGCGAAGTCGCCCTTAATGCGCTACCAGTCGATGGATGAGATTTTGCATGATTTCGCTCGTCTGAACGCTGGCCGAGCAATTTTAGACCAGACCAAAGAAAGTGGTACTGCCGGCGAGAAGCTTTATCAAGTCTCTTCCCAAGCCTTTTTCGAACCTTCTGAAAGTGCTTCTTCGTCTGATGACCAGGTCATTAGACGAGTTGAAGCATTCGTCAGCAGGGCAGTCTTTCGCAATTTCTTGGTTGCTTTGGTAATAGGTGCTCTTCTTTTAGCAGCTTTCTATGTCTTTAAGCCTATTTCGGACAAGCCTACGAATAAAGTATCGGATCAATTTCTAGTGCCTTCGGGGCCAGGAAATGGAATAGACAGAGAGCGTGCCAAAGTTTTGGAAGATGCAGAATTGGAAAGAAACTTTCACAATAGCAGCGATCAGGTTGGTCAAAAGCCCTTCTCATTAACGGTCGAAAGAATGGATAACCGGCATGCCAGGTTGGTATGGGACGAAGATGATTGTGCCCCAATCTTTATCGGTTCCAGCAGGCGTCAAGATAAAAAGGAACGCCTCAACGGTTCAGTATTTCAGAAAGAAGTCCAGTGGCCTATTCGTATCGTATTGTGTCCAGCTGAGAGCGGTACCGAGTTTTTGAAAGAGTTTAAAGACGGTGAGGTTGGAGATTTTGAATTGATTTCAGTCATGTCTTCGAAAGATTGGAAACAGGTTTTCGATCAGCTGGATGAATGGCCGAAATTAGATATGCTGCATTTTCATCGGTGTAATGTAGACCAGTCTTTCTATGATTTTTTGTCGCGGCGAGTATTGAGCTTGCTAGAGATTCATGAGGGTAATATTGATCTTGCGAAGATTGCGAAAATGCCTTCGTTTAGAACGCTTAAGGACTTCTCTCTCGAAGGTTCAGAGCAGATGAAGATAAGTCTTCCACCTGCCTTAATTGCAGCACTTGCCAAGTCGACTGCATTAAGGCAGGTGAAGCTTCGATCTACAGCTGTAACGATGGAACAGTTCAAAGCAATCCTTGCTAATCCCCATATCTTCTTGGTGGAGGTGGAAGGTTTGCCGTTTAGTGATGCTGATTTTAGGTGGCTGCTAGATCGTAAAATCTTTTACTTGCGACTAAGCAAGTCAGATCTTAGCGAAGAGCAGATTCGCTTAATTCAAGCAATAGCCCCTAAACGAAAGAAACTCAACCAACAGATTCATTTTGTTGACGATGACTAGTCAGGGGCACATAAAACTGATGAATTTGAGAATGACAAATCGCTGAGTCTTGTTGGTAGTCAAGCATCCATCGTACCAAAACATTGCCGTTCCGAGCTTTCTTGCTCCGTTGAGTGCAAGCTTGGCGCCTAATCAATTAAAATAGCTGAGCTAAACAAGCTCTGGTGTTTTCTTTGTTGAGGCTCTATGTGGGAAAAGTTCTTTAGAATTGCGGAGAGGCAGTTTCAGTCGGGAAAGCTGAAAACTGTTGAGGGGCACTTGGTTAAGGCTCTAGAAGCCGCTAAGAAAGCTGATGACAAGAAGGGGATTGCCGAGTCGCTCTCACTTTATGCCAGACTTTGTATGGAAACCCAGAGCGGGCGCGCTGATGAAATGATTGCCGCCAGTGTCGAAGCCATGGCTGAAGCCTATGGGCGCGAAAGCGAAGAGTATGCCGATGAACTGGAAGTGCGGGCGGTCTGGCTTGAACATGCAGAACAGCCTGAACTTGCCGAGACGCTCATGCTTGAAGCTGAGACTATAAACAAAGCTTTGAAAAATCCGGAAAGGCTTATAGATACTACTGCAGACTTTGTCGAGTTTTATTATGATACGAAGCAGTTCGATAAAGCTTTGGCTAAGCACATGGAGCTTGTCGGTCTGATTAAGACTCACTTTGGCGCTGTTAGTGCCGAAATGGGTGAAGAGATCTGGCGCTATGTGCGCAATTTGATTGCTTGCGGTCGCAAAAGCGAAGCTCTGGATTTTCTCAAGACTGTTGGGGGACCAGAGTCTTGGGTCGAAGAAGCGGCTATGGAAGAGTCTCACGAATGTGAGCATTTACATGAACACGAACATGAAAATATAAGCACCGCTGCCAATAAGCATGAGCAAAAACATGAACATGAGCACGGACCGAGTTGCAACCAAAAACATGAGCATGAGCAAGGTCACGATTATGGTGAGCGTAAAGAAGAAATCGGCAAATGCAGTGAAGAAGTAAAGACTCTAGTCGATGAAATGGAGTCGGCGCTGGCCGATTCTTCCGAGACGGCTTCGCAGGCTGAGATCGAAAAGCGTATCGGCATAGTTAAGTCTTATACTGAAAAGATTCGTGCTCAAATCGATGCTGAGATTGCTGCACTCGATAAGAATGGTCCATTCTTTGAGTTGCAGGTTTATCTTAAAGAGATGCCGATGCTTTCGCTCAAGGTATTTCTGGTTTTGGAACTGCGCGCACTTTGGCTGAAGAGCCGCAACCTAGATGAGCTCAAGAAAATAGCCGACATATTACGTGAATGTGCTCTGCGTCCTGAGATGGCTCGAGCCCAGTATTACCTCGTGGTCACCTTGCTCGACCTGCTCAACGCCGGAGAGCCGGTTTTGAGAGAGTTCGACGATTTCTTGGCTGAGAATATTCCTGAATGCGTTGTTTCTATGTATAGCCGCGCTCTCAGGCTGCTTCATGCCGGTGAAACCAAAGAAGCGCGGGAATTGCTCACAAGAGCAGTCACCTTTAACCCTCTTGTGGTCAAGTTTCTGGTTGATGCAGCCAGCATGGAAGACTTTAAGCCCACCGACGAAGATAGCGCTAATGCCTTTATCGATGCCATCAACTATACACAGGTAGCCGCTCATCAATGGAAGGATTTCAAAGGTGCATTTGAGCTACTCAAAGAGGCAATCGAAAGAGTCAATCCTAAGAGTCTGAGGAAAGAACTGCAATCGTATATCGAAGGCGGTATCGAACAGCGTATAGGATAGAGCTGAGTCGGCAACATTTGGCAGTTTGCAAGCTTTTTGCTAAATTAGTTGTGTAAACCTGGTATCAAAAGCCCCCCCTTTTACTTGGTT
>JAIETF010000076.1 GCA_019745415.1 Candidatus Obscuribacterales bacterium
TGTAAACCGTAATTCTGATCATGATTACCTCTTTTGTGATTGTGTGGATAAAACTGTTACCCGCGCCGGCAATCAGATGTTTGCGCGCCGAAGTTAACTCGAACCAAGCCTGGCGGCAAACGCCGCAGAAAGAAATTTACAGAATGCAAGTAATGCTTGGAGAGCGGCTGAGGTAACAGTAGAGACAGCGAAAATGGAAATTACATTTCGACTACTACCAGTCGATCTCGCGCGAATCAATATTCCGAAAGCCTTTTCAAATCAGCAGCAATACCAATTCACAATCTGCGATCGCCCGGGTGAAACAGGCCCGCCAACAACTTATGAAGTGGCCACATAAAGGGGATACAAACGAAGAGATAGTCCTAAAGCTACTTTCCAGAAGCAGACTGCGTCCGATTCACAATCCGTTAACGGAGCATTCGATTCACGCTGCATTCACGACTGAAGACTTAGGGTGGGGACGCGTTGCTCTCTTCAATTACGGGTGAAATCCCGCAGCTTAACGCGGGCATTCGCATCTGGCGAACCTTTCCGACCTCTAATTACATACACTCCAAGGAGGTGCCTATGGCGTCATCACTATTTTTGTGCGTGTCCATTTCTCTCGCCGTGCAAGCTGCTGCTCCCATCGTTCGGCTGGAAGACAAAACTCGCTATGACGAACCGGAGATACAAAATCCCTATGGACGCAATCCACATGGACCTAATCCGCACGGACCTGACCCGCACGACGAAGTGCATGATAAAGACATGCCTTCGAATAATCCGGATAGGTATTTCAATGGCGACAGAAGATAGAGGAGATTCGCTCAGAATCAAAATCTATCGGGCAGCCTGAGAAGCAGCAGCAAGAAGAAACTCTGTGTCACGCAAATATTGCACGGCACAGAGTTTTAGTTTTTGCATCACTGATTGACTTTTTACTACTTTATATAATAATCAGCATCAAAAAAGCAAAGGCGCCGAAGCGCCAATGCCGCCAATGTCTGCAAGGCGAGTTGCCTCGCCTTGCAGAACATCAGCTAGTGCGTGAGCGGAACCGCGAGCTCAGTTCTTAACGAACCGAACAAGTGGCGCCGCCGTGCACTTACTTCTTCTCGGGAGTGAGCGCCGGCTGGTCCACGCCCGTGTCGAAGATGACGCCGGTGTCGGAGCCGATGATCGGACGCGACATGCGGTCCAGCGCGTCCTTGCCGCGGTAGACGTTGCCGTTGGCCTGCATCTCGAGCGCGTCGCTCGGGAAGCCCGCCCAGTTGACGAAGGTCGGGTGCAGGAGGCTGCCAGTCTGACGCCAGGTGTTGTAGTCCTTGATCATCTCCGCGATCTGCGCCTGGTCCTGCGCAAACTTGCTGCGCATCTTGGTGATGAAGGGCATGATCTGGTCGAAGATGTTCAGGCCGGCGAGGTCGGGATAGGCCTCGGTGATGGCGGAGAACAGCTTGCCGTTGTCCACCTGGGGCGAACCCGGCTTGTTGTAGCGACCGCTGACGGCATCCGTCAGGATCTTGTCCATCGCGTCACGCTTCTCGCGGGCGATGCCGATCTGGTCGGTGAAGGCGAGACGGTCCTGACCGTAGCTGGCCTGCATGGCCTTGTACTTCGCCGTGATGGACAGTTCGGTACGGGTGCCCTCGTTGCGGATCGAGGTGTAGGTGCTGATACCCCAGCCAACCAGGCCGAGCACGACTGCGGCGATGACGCCGATGACGATGAGCTTCTTCATACGAATTCTCCTTACGAGTTTTGTTGCCGCTTCTGGCGGCAGGTTTGAACGAAGTGCCGGGTTTTGACGCCCAGCGTTTGGCACTGCGCACGATGCGCAGCGCCGGTTGACGTTTGAGACTGTCTTGCTTACCGGTTGTACGGGTCGCGACGAGAACGAAGGGCCGGCGTGCCGACCTTGATGCAGATGCCCCACGCGATGCAGCCGAACAGGACGATGAAGAAGTAGATCCACCCCTTCTGTCCGGAATCCGGCTCGATTTCATGCGCGAGGTACTGGTAGTCCGTCATACGGACGCGCTTGAACTTGTTGGCACCGAAGATGATGCTTTCCAGCGCGCCCTGGTCGGGACCATGAACGATGCGCACCTTGGTCTGGCCGCCTTCGTTTACCAGCTCTCCCTGCGGTACCCCGAGAATCGAGCGGGGGTCGTAGGGAGCACCCTTCAGCTGGTCGCGGATTTCGATGACCATGGCCTCGTTTCCACGCGGCATGCCCGTCGTCGCCCTGGACCATTCGACCTTATCGCCCTTGACGCCGAGGACGACGAGAATCGCGTTCTTCGACAACGCGTTGGGCTGCTGCTCGGGCGACTGCCAGTAGGCAGCCAGAGCGGCTGAGTAGTTGTCGGGGTCGTTCACCCTGTCGGCGTTGACGAGGACGAGATGCAAGTCGCCCTGCAACTCGTAGCCGAGAGCGCCGTTGAAGTAGTTGATGTGCCACTGCCAGCGAGCATCGGGAGTCAAGCCGACGAAGTAGACACGGTCAGCCATGTAGAAATCGCGCACCGAAGAGGAGATCGTCGGAAACGCCCCCGCTTTCTTGTACCGCTCGATGTCCTGGCTGTACTTCTTCAGGATGGTGTGCTGCGACGCCAGGATGAGGTTGTCGTACTGCTTGCGCACGGTGACGGGACCCGGCTTGTTGGCGTCGAGCCGGTTTTTCGCTTCTTGCCAGAAGGCAGGGATGCCCCGCGGAACGTTAGCCGGAGCTGGTTCCGAGTAGCCCTTCGGGCTCGTGTAGCGATACCTCTCCGGATTGTCGGGGAAGTTGTTGGCGGCGATAGTGAAGGTGCCGAGCGTGGTGTGAACCAGGAAGGTCCATTCCTCGGTCACGTACGGGCAGCTGTGATAGCGCGTCTCCCACCTGTAGCAGGTTTTCGACACACGCCGGCGGTTCTTCCCGGTGCCGGTGTAATACGAGCAGTCGTATGGCACCCGCACCTTGTAGGGATCGCAGCGGAAGGTGTGCGCAGCAGCGCCGTCCCTTTCGCACGCGATCTTCTTCCACTCGGCTTGCACTTCCTGACCGCCCCAGTACTCCTCGTACGTGACGGCGTTGTCGAACGCCATCTTGTAGCCGAGCCACGTGGTGCCGGGAATGACGATCGCCAGCATGACACCGCCAGCGATGGCATATTCCCCGAGCGTGATACGGTACGGAGATTCCTTCTTGTCCAGGAAGAGCTTGGCTGCAAGCCCAATTCCCAGCACAATCAGTGCTCCGATGATAATCATTGACATCATAGGCTTTATCCTCGAGTTGAGTTTCTTATTGCTTTTTGTGGAACACCCGCAGCCGGACCACTTGCGTGGTCCGACCTCGAGAGAGCGCGGATGCGCCAGTTTCAACAGCCGCTGACAGGCGACTGGTTGCTGCACGTGCAGCGAGCAGCCGCCGAAGCGGTTACTTCACGAGGGGCTTGTCGTTGCCCGTGTCGAAGATCTCGCCGGTGTCCTGACCGACGATCACCTTGGACATCTTGTCGAGCGCCTCCTGACCGGTGTAGACCTTGTCACCGACGCGCGCTTCCAGAGTGGGCGAAGGGAAGCCCGCCCAGTTGACGAAGGTCGGATGGAGGAAGCTGCCCGTGGTGCGCCAGGAGTTGTACGACCGCACCATGTCGGCCATCGTCTCCTGGTCCTTGGCGAAGGCTTCACGACCGGCCTGGATGTCCTTCAAGAGACCGTCGAAGATGTCCAGTCCCTTGGTGTCGGGATAGGCCTCGACGATGGCCGAGAAGACCGCCTGCTGGTCCACCGTGCCGGGCTGGTTGGCCTTGTCGTAACGGCCGGCAACCGCGTCGACGAGGATCTTGTTGATGGCGTCACGCTTCTCGCGCGCGATGGCGAGCTTGTCGGCCATGCCCAGGCGGAACTGCCCGTAGCGCGACTGGGTGTTCTTCCAGTGCGCGGTCATGGCCAGCTCCTGCGAGCGACCTTCGTTGCGAACGCTGGTGTACGTGCCGATCACCGAGATGCCGATGAAGAGCACCACCGCAGCGACGATCAGGCCGATGATGACCTTCGGCGTCTTGAGAGCTTCGAGAATCTTGTCAGTGTTCATAGATTTTTCCTTCATTTGCCGGATACCGGCTGGCTGCCGTTTGACGGCGGGTTGAGGAGGTGGGCGGCAATCGCGCCGTCCACCTCCGTTGTACAGACAGATACCATCGGGTTCAGATTTCCGCTTCGGGTTGCGGTTACCTGAATCTGCCGACGAAGTTGCGATAGGTCTTCGGGCCGTAGGCGATGCAAATGCCCCAGGCCACGCAGCCGAACAACGTGATGAAGAAGATGATCCACGCCTTCTGCCCGGTCGTGGGCTCGATCTCGTGAATCAGATAACTGTAGTCCTTCATGCGCACGCGCTCGAATTTGGCTGGTCCCCAGATGAGCTGGTCCAGCTTTCCTTGCGAGTGGATGATGCGCACGTAGGTCTTGCCTCCCGAGCTGTAGAGCTCGCCTTTCGGCGGTCCCAGAACGGAGGCGGGATCGAGAGCGACTCCCTTCATCTGGTCGCGAATCTCGATGAGAAGCCGCTCGTTGCCCCTGGGCATGCCGGTCGCCGCGCGTGCCCATTCAACGGTTTTGCCGTCTCTGGTTGCGAGGATGACCATGATGCTGTTCTTGGAGATGGCGTCCTTACCGAATTCCGGCGACTGCCAGTAGGCGAACATCGCACCCGAGTAGTTCTCCGGGTCGACAATCTTTCCGGCGTCGACGATGACCAAATGCAGGTCGCCTTGCAGCTCCATGCCGAGTGCTGCATCGAACGCATTGACGTAGCGCTGCCAGTCACCCGGCGGCTGCACCCCCACGAAGTACACGCGGTCGGCGCTGTAAACGCCGTTGATCGCGCCGTTAGGCTTCGGGAAAACCCCTTCTTTCTTGTACCGGTCGATGTCGGCACTGTACTTCTTCAGGATGGTCCGATCCGACGCCAGGATGTAGTTTTCGTACGTTTTCCTGGCAGTGACCGGTCCGGGCTGATTGCTGTCGATGCGATCCTTGGCTCGTTGCCAAAACTCCGGTACGCCGCGATTGAGATGGCCGGGCGCTCGCTTGGAGTTCCCTTCCGGACTGCGATAGCGGTATTGCTCAGGGTTGGTCGGCAGCCAATTCTCGGCAATGTAGAAGTCGCCCACCGTCGTTCTGACAACAAACGTCCACTCCTCCGTGGTGTACGGGCAGCGGTGATACCGCGTTTCCCAATGACCAACCTCGGGATGGCTGACGCCTTTGTCGTCGGTGTAGGCGGCCTGGTCGACAACCCATACGTCGTAAGGGTCGCAGTCCCACTTGTGGGCACCGCTCCCGTCACGAGAGGTTTGGATTCTCAACCACTGTGCTTCCACTTCGTAGCCTGACCAGAACTCGTTGTACGTCACCGAATTGGTAAACGCGACTTTGAGTCCCACCCAGGCTGTCAGAGGAATCACGATAATCATCAGGACGGTAGCCGCAATCCCGAATTCCGGCCAGGTAATCCTGAGCTCGTGCTCCTTCTTGTCCAGCACGTACTTGGCGAGCAAGCCGATGCTGAAGACGAAGAAAGCGCCGATTAAGATCAGGGTGATCATTCAGTGCCTCCTTTCGTGTTTGGTTAGAGACATATAGATGCTCCCTATGCGCAAAAACCAGAGCTTGCCAAAATCGCGACGCTCCACTCACCACCGAGCGGTGGGAAATGAAGAGAACGAATTAGAGCGAAGCTGGGACTTGTCGTCGATTTACTGGAATTTGCATAAGTAACAATGGGATATCTCTGTCTAACAACTGAAAGAGACGCTAGACAACGATTTGGAACAGTTTTAACCTGAGCCTTAATGAGCGTTTCAGGCTGTCCGGCTGAATTTCGGCATGCTCGCACAAGCTCGCGCGAAGATACGAAGCCCCATCATGCAAGGGTTTCAGCACTTAATGCTCTGTTCTAGTGCCGCTTTATGAAGCGGCTAAAGCCCCAATATTTCAACCTCGCGCAGGGTTGCCAAGAGTCCGTTTTTGCTAAGCGATTTCCGCCGGATCGGTCACTTTGCACGACACGCAAACCGGACCAGTTCATTTGCAAGAAGTGCATCCTCGCAACGCCCGGCTAGCTTTCGCGAGCTATCACGAGAATAGTTCTCTCTCACTTGCGCCGTCTAAGCTCTGGAATCGAGCAACTTATGCGGCTTTTGGAATCTCCAGCACTTATTTCAAGCTTCTTGACATTCTTTGGAGATAGATGCCGCCCGGGCGTAACTTCGACTTGTATCCCATTCGTTTTTCTCTCCACAGGTTCAGGTCTTCAGCCCAGTCTGACTCGATATTTCTTGACCTTCCTATTCCGGACTCGTGTCGGACTGGTTGAACCGCCTCTGGCTTGAAGTGCGAAAGATAAACCACCTGCAACCGGCGTCTTTTCTTCGGTTGCTCTGTTTCCAGTCTTTTCACCCGGATGAACATGCGCTCACCGTAAGGGTTTGCGTGTGCTCGCTCTGGGTCACAGGAGAAACAAACATGCTCGCAAGTAGCCTTTTCATCGGGGCTGTGCTCCTCGCGGTCGCCAACGCAGCAACGCTCTTCGCCAAGAACGAAGGAATTCGCGGCGCCGGTCGCGTGCTGCTGGGCTTCTCGTGGTTGCTCTTCGGAGCTTTCCTGCTCGTCTCACCCGGCGGCAACGAGAGCCTTCCTCTGTACACGCCTCTGAGCTACCTCGTGGTGCTCTCCGGCATTGTCACTCTGGGCTCCGGTGTGCGTAAGTTCGCTCGCCGAAACACCGTCCAGTAAGTCTCTCAAGCTTCGTCACGGCTCACCCTACATGAGCTGTGCATTCCAGGAGAAACAGATGACTCGAAACGAACAAAATTCAGTCGGCACCGCTGACGGTTATGCCAAGCACTTCGAACGTCGCCCGGAAAACGACCTCATGGGCGGTCTCATCCCTGAGGTGATCGACGCCACCACGGTGCGCGAGAACGCTGTCGGCGACCTCATGGTGTTCAAGATCTCCGACGTCTTTTCTGGACAGG
>JAIETF010000092.1 GCA_019745415.1 Candidatus Obscuribacterales bacterium
AAGAAAAATGTATATCCAATAGGTTATAAATGCATAGATGTTTGGTACAATATATGTGCCACCTAGAGTGGTGGTGACCTTATAAACGGTGGTGAACCAAATATCCACCGACAAAATGAGAGAACTCCCAACAACTGGGGGTCCTCCGTCGGATATTGCCCGAATCAAGAAACCGACGACAGCCGCATTTGAATGAATGCAAAAACCCTACATACATTAAGGAGTGAAACATGGCAGGAGCTGCAAAAAAAGCTGGTGGCAAAGCTAAGCCCAAAGCCGCTAAATCAGCCAAACCGGCTAAGGTAGCCACAAAGAGACTAGGTGGTGGTCGCAAACTGGGACGTAAAGCCCCGGCCAAGCACACAACCAAAGCCAAAGCGCCTTCGGCTTCCCGCGGCGGTGACGAGGATTACATGAAGTTCTCCGGCAAGTTCACCGTTCGTCTGCCCAAGTCGCTCCACAAAGCTCTAGTGGACAGAGCTGAAAGAGAAGGCGTCAGCCTCAACCTCTTCGTCACCAATGCCCTCTCCAGAACAGTAGCCTTGCCCAGCAAGAAGCGCTAATTAAGGAAAATCAGTCAATTTTTAAGATAAAGGGAGGGGCATAGCCCTTCCTTTTATTTTTTTAAGATAGCGCAAAGTCCTGATTTCCCCCTGGTTTATCAGTCACTTATCTGCATTATTAGGTACATTCACTTTGAATCGAGCCCGGAAACCGATAAACTGACCAATGGCCGACTCTATGGCGAGCGGCGGTTCACAGCAGGAATTTATCAGTCATGAGCAATTCGGTACCAATTCTCAACCTTAAGGCGCAATACCAATCGATTCAATCTGAAATGGAAGCCACTGTGCTGGAAGTACTGCGCAGCGGTAACTACATTCTAGGCAAATATGTCACAGCCTTGGAAGAACAAGTGGCTGCTCTCAGCCAAGCCAAATACGGCATCGGCGTCGCCAACGGCACAGACGCATTGATTCTCGCCCTCTGGGCCTTAGACATCAAAGAAGGCGATGAAGTAATCACCACTCCCTTCACCTTCGCCGCCACAGTGGAAGCCATCGCCCTGCGCGGCGCTAAACCAGTATTTGTCGATATCGACGAAAAGAGCTTCAATATCGATCCGGCCTTGATCGAAAAAGCAATTACTGCCAAAACCCGTGTCATTATGCCGGTGCACCTCTATGGACTGCCGGCTCATATGGAACCGATCATGGAGATAGCCCGCCGCCACAACCTGAAAGTGGTTGAAGACAATGCTCAAGGCATAGGCGCCATCTATCGCGGCAAACCCACAGGCTCGATGGGCGACGTCGCCTGCACAAGTTTCTATCCCACTAAAAACCTTGGCGCCGCCGGCGATGCCGGTATGCTGGTCACATCTTGCGACAAGCTGGCCGAAAGACTGAAAGCCATTCGGGCCCACGGCATGAGAAAACGCTACTACCACGATGAACTCGGGGTGAACAGCCGGTTAGACGAATTGCAAGCCGCTATTCTCAGCGTAAAACTGCCGCACCTGGAAAAGTGGAACGCACGCCGCGCCGAGATTGCCGCTATATACAGCCGCGAATTGGCCGACTGTCCAGGTATAGTGACTCCGACAGTAAGCCTGGCAGGAGTGCCGCAAGATCAAGCGGAGAAAGAAGTAAAACACGTCTATCACCAGTACACCATCCGCGTTCTGGGCGCAGCCGATGCTGCCGGACTGGAGAATCCGCGTCGCGATGCCCTGATCGCAGCGCTTTCAGCTAAAGGTGTAGGTTCGATGTGCTACTACCCTGTACCGCTCCATGTTCAAGACGCTTTCAAAGAAATAGGTGCTACCATGGGCGCCTTCCCTATCTCCGAAAGACTCTCGCGTGAAGTACTTTCCTTGCCAATGTATCCTGAGCTGACAGATGAGCAAGTGGTCTATGTCGCAGCATCTATCAAGGAACATATGAAGAAGGCAGGCAGCGGGCAGACTGCTGATTGCAGCATGGCTGTGCCGCAAGCCATCGGATCGACAAAATAGCAAACGAAAGACTGTTTCGTGAGCTCTCAAAACAAATCACTGACTGCGGTCTTGCTGATAGCCAGCCTTGTTATCACGGCTCTCGCCTATCAAAGCGTGGTCTTCGATTTCTTTGCCGGCGACGATTTTGTGCATCTTATCTGGCTCAAAGATGCCGTCGTCAATCACGAACTGATTTGGCGCAACTTCCACAGCTCTTGGCTGGACGGCACCACCACCAAGTTCTACAGGCCGCTCATTTCTATCTTTATGGTAGCCGACTATGTGCTCTTCAATCGCAGCGGCATAGGCTTTCATATCACCAATCTGCTCTTTCACCTCACTTCCACCCTGGCAATTTTCTTCATCACCAGACTGCTAGGCAAAAATTTTCTAAGGCTGCGACGCAGCCCTGACGGTGCCCCGCCCGAAGGGCCAAGCCCTGACGCAAGCCTACACTATGCCTGGCCTTTCTTTGCCAGTCTCTTTTTCGGTCTCTACCCCTTGCACCCCGAAGCGGTCTCATGGATTACAGGCAGAGTGGATGCAGTGGTCACCGCCTTTATCACTCTTTCCTTCTGGTTTTATCTGGAAGCCCGGTCGCGCGGCAATAACAGAGTGCTGGTACTACTTTCCATTGTCAGCCTCGCCCTAGGTCTGCTTTCAAAAGAAATGGCCATCACATTACCGGCCGTCTTCGTTCTCTTCGAACTGGTCTTCCCCCTGCGCTCAAGCGCCCGCGGCGTAGATGCTAATGCCCTGCTGCGACGAGCCTTAGATGCCATGCTTGCCTCAGTTCCTTTCTTTATCCTGATTGCCGTTTACTTCGGCATTAGGTTTCTAGCACTCGGCACCATGGTCGGTGGCTACGACGATTCTCTTTTCTTTATTTCGGATCCCAAAGCTTTTGTCTATACATGGCTTGCCGGGCTGCGTATGTTCTTCGAGCCCTTCAACCGTGAACTTGTTAGCGTCAGATCGATTTGGGCGAAAGGTTGGGACGCCTGCCTCATTCTCAGCCTCCTCTTTTCCTTTGCCAATCTGGTCAAACTGCCGGCGCTGCTGCGTCTCTATTTCTTTCTCTCGGGCTGGTTGGTGCTCAGCCTTTTGCCGGTATACAAAGTATTCGCCATATCAGACGACCTGCAAGGCAGCCGTCTTGCCTATTTAGCCACTGTGCCTCTTTGCTTATTGTTGTCTTTAGCAGTAGTAACTGTCAGAGGCAAGAAACCGGAGCCCCTGACGACCGGGCTAAAGCTGGCTCATTCAAGCATTTTCGCCATTCTAGCCTTTGCCATCTTGGGTATGAACAACTTTGCCTGGGTCAATGCCGGCAACACAGCCAATGCCATTAGAGACTCTCTAGCGAAGCTTTACAGTGAACTGCCCGGCGATCCGCAGATACTCTTTGTGGGCTTGCCCGACCAAGAACACGGCGCCTATATCTGCCGCAACGCTCTACCCGGCATGACCCGCGCACCGCAGCTCAGTCGTGATGTTTTCAACGCCATCATGGTCGATCGCTTCGAGCCGATTTTCCCCTTTGGCTATATAAAAGAATCACTCTATAAAGACCGCGAAAAAGTGAAGATCTTCCGTTTTGACCGAGAAGCAAAGGCTCTGTTGCCTGTCAGCCTCGACCAGAGCAACTATGACAATCAGCCGGAATCGGTTTTTACCGGCGAGGATTTGAAGAAAATTTTGAGCCCGGCCGAAAATCACGGCGAGGTCAAATACGACATGAACAGTCTCAGTGTCGAGGGCGGCAAAGGTAGATGGGGACGCCCAGAGCTGAAACTAGCCATTGCCGACCTTCCCTGCTTTGCCCTTGAGTTTGTCGCCGTCACTCTGAAAGTAAGCGATGCTGGTCGACTGCAGGACGGCGTAGACTTGCTCTATAGCAACGATCTAGTGCCCGAATTTGCTCTCAAATCGCGCACCCATGCCTATCTAAAAGACGGACAAGACTGGCAAAACCTAAGAGTGGTTCTACCTCTGCGCAGCCTGCCCGAATGGAGCCTTGGCGGTAAGTGTCATGGTTTTATCTTGAAATTGCCCCATGAAATGAAAGCCCAAATTGAAAAAATCGAAATACTGAAAGCCGACTCGGTTTGCCCGTCTTTGAGCTTTGAAGGGGGAGGCTATTTGGGTAATAAAGGCTATCTGCACGTAAGCAAAGATAAACCAGGCATCTTGCAATACGACCTAAAATTACCCGAAGCAACCGGTGGCACCATCGAAATTACAAGAGCCAATCTATTGTTTGAAGAACAAAACGGCACCGAGCCCTCCAAAGTAACAGGACAAACAATCGACTTGCCGAGCGGTGAGAAGACTGGAAAAGTGGAGTTGAACATCAATAGATTCCCCAGCCTGGGAATCTACGAATTGCGCCTTTATGCTAAAGACAAGCAAGGACGCCGTCTTTCCCATAATTCCGACCACATTGTCATCGCCCGCGATAATTAATCGGCTTTTGGTGCTTTGAGCAGCATGCGACCATTGCCCACCCGCCTGGTCACCTGGCGGTCATCAAAGAAAGACAGCAGAGCCATAATATATTTGCGGCTGATTTGCATAGACTCTCTAAAATCTGAAGGAGAGATATCGCGCTTAGACTGCCAAAGCTTACCCAAAATCTTATGGGCTCTGGCTATTTCAGCCGCAGAAGCAGCAAAGTCATAAGCCACAATAAATGCTTCTTCGCGCTTTTCTAAAGCCTCTAGATATTGCTTGGCGTCTTTCAAGCTAAGCCCTGCAAGACTAGCAAGCTCTTTGATTTCTAGTATGGCTTTCTCTTTAACAAGCACAAGCAAAGCCTCCGCCTTAGCATTCACGCCACTTTCCGCGGTGGCAACGATGCGGTCACCCTGACGCTGCAGACCGGCTTGTCTTGTCAAATTTTCGCTTGCCAGAATGTTTGTTATCACTTCGCCAAATACTTCGCGCTCGAGAAAAGGACAGACGGCGGTGCGCAAAGATTCGATAACGACAAAGCCTTGTCCCGCCGAAAGCTGCTTAAGCAGCGCCTCCTTGACAGTTTCTTTAAGCTTTTCATAGCGGGCAAAAGACAAATAATGTCCTGCCAAATGTTCGATCTCATTTTCTTTGGCGAGAGCTCTAGTCTCTAGGCTACCCGGTAAGAACCAGGATAACTCCGACTCTTTCAAAGCCAGTCGAGGATACTCGCTGAGCACCAAGTCAAGGGCGCGATGAAAAGACAGCTCTGCCAAAGCAGAAAGCAAAGGCGCCACGGCATGCCGCTTAAGAAAAGCTGGTCGGTCGCCGGTTAAAACAGTACCACCGGCGATATCACTACCGCTCTCACCCCAACGCATAATAAAGCGATCCTGCAAACGCACAGGCGCACGGTAGCGCTCATCTTCCGCTTGAAAGGCTAGCTGGGCGAAATAACCGCCCTCCTGCCGTTTATCCAACCAACGCAGATAGGCCGGGTACTCCGCCGTACCATGATAAATTTTCACCTGCATGGGCAACTTAGACTGCTCAAGCTTACCGCCCTCGGCATCTTGTAAAACCGCCAAAATTCCACCAAAAGTCTGGGGCTCAGACCCTGTAATAATCACACCACGACTAAGAAGAACCTCTTCTTTAAAGGTGAGATTTACCGCTAACCTCTGTCCAGGTAGGGCTTTATCGAGCTTGCGTCCAAAATTCTCCAGCCCCCGCACGCGGGCCGCAGCACTCAGCCCCACCCCGGTGAGATAGACCGAATCACCGCTCTTCAGCTCGCCTTCAAGCAAGGTGCCGGTCACCACCCGCCCATAACCAGCTTTGACAAAAACCCGGTCAACGGCTAGGAAAGCCCCCCCAACCTTCTTTGTGCTAACGGCTGCATTTGTGCCAACTGCTTCAGCCTGTTCATGAGACATTGATTCAACACTAAGCAAACCGAGCAAGACTCGACCTATTTCAAGCTTAAGTGCCTCAACGCTGGCTTTTGAATGGGCATTAACCCTGGCACTAAGCAAAACTTCCAAACCATAGTCTTGCAAAAGACGGCGACAGTCATCCTCGCTCTCTTCGATTGTCTTTTTGCCACTGCCCGCGCCAACCAGGTCGACTTTACTGAGGGCTAGTATCACGCCCTTCACGCCAAGCAGACTAAGAATCTTTATATGCTGTACAGTCTGGGGCATCGGACCTTCGTCAGCTGCCACCACCAATAGTGCTATCTGCACCCCGCCGACACCAGCCAGCATATTCTTCAAAAACTTACCGTGCCCGGGTACATCGATAAAGCCGGCAATAATTTCCGGTCTCCCCGCTTCGGCATTAAAGATTAGAGGGGCAAAACCCAGATCGGTTGTCATCTGCCGCTCACGTTCTTCTTTCAGACGATCAGTATCGACCCCGGTCAAAGCCCGCAATAAACTAGTCTTGCCGTGGTCGACATGGCCGGCCGTAGCCAGAGTGAAGTGAGCGGTGGGCATTTTTTCCATAGCAGATAAGATTATATTCCCGATTGCCTAAGATCGTTCTAAAGGGAATCAGCAAGACAAGCGCTAAAATCAA
>JAIETF010000108.1 GCA_019745415.1 Candidatus Obscuribacterales bacterium
GGTGTCAGTTAATGTGAGCCCAAAAGTGCGGATGATGTCGCGCCCAACCAATTATGATTTCGCGCCGCTACAGCTAGTGCCTTTGTGGCAGTACATGATGTCGATGAAGCCAATCAAACCTCATGACCTAGTCCAACCCGATGTGCTTTTAGCAATAAATGCTCTCGAACTTGTGGCGCTTTGTTGCGAGGGAAAAATGATCGATGAACTGGTCATAAAACGAACGTTTCGACAAATTTTTATCCAGCAGTATGAAGCAATTGAAGACTGCGGTAGCATGGAATATTTTGACGGAAAAACAGGCAAACAAATTTTGCATGAAAATCCAGCCACTCAGGCGTTTTACAGAAAACTGAAAGAAGAACACTTAGAAAAGGACAAGTTGGATAAATAGGAGATTTTTCGTGAGAACGCAGGCAATAGCAGAGAAATTAGTTCAAGAACTCAAACTAGAAAGACAAAAGTTACCTATTCGTTTCACTTTTATTGATACAGAAGAAATTAAGAATGTGTATGTAGAAGTTCGAGACAGAAGACAGGATGAGCTTTTCGAAAAAGAAGTTAGGGGTACATTAGGTGGCGGCGGCGGTAGATGTCGCTGCTGTGAAGGAACAGGGAGAGAACGTCCCTAGCCGCTTTTAAACTGAATCTATGGCAATGATTCGCGTTCATGTGAAACTAAGCATACGCGAATCATTGCCACCCTTCTATAAGTGTTGAAAAACAGCAAGCTCCTATTTTGGGGATTGAGTGAATTGTCGGAGCCCTTCTTTGCAGATTCGCGTAATGAGGTTTTCTATAGCAAGCCTCAAGCCAGGGGCTGGATTTCGTAATCCAGTTTCTGTATTCTGAAAGCAGCTTTGAAAGGGTTAGCTAAATGTCCAGTGTTCGGTCCCTTCTGTGGGAGTCATTCAAAAGCGTACACGGCTGGTGGATAGGGCTCAGTTCGCTATGCTTATTCTTAATACCCGTGATATTTCCAAGCACATTTTCATTAGTGCTTAAGCAAACCTCGATTGCTTTGCTCGCCGTTATAGTGATTTTGCATTACCTTATAGTGCTCACGCTACTAGAGGCGCTTCTAGTAACCCGTAAGAGTCTGAGACATGTAAGTGAGAGCTTGAGTGAGCAAATCAAAAGTCGTGACAGCGCAATCCTTTTGGCAAAGAAGGAGGCGCAGCCGCTTGTCCTTCGGTGTACGGATATGTATGAAAATTCTGCGAATCAGGGTGGCCTTTGGTTTGTCTTGACTGCTTCAACAATATATAGTCGTAATGCCTTTGTGGCTTTTCATCAGTTATTACCGTTGTCTGGAGTGGACAATCAATTTCTGGAAAAGCAAATCGGGTATGGTGTTGTTGATAACATCCAGCAAAATGGAATCGTTGTTGTGAAGGTAGTAAAGCAATTTGTAGAGTTCGAGGACTTTTGGTCTGCTCTTCGAAGAGACGAACAGTCGGCCAAAGCCGCCGTTCTTGTTAGACCTTGCTTGTATGTTGAGGATGTTCAGGAGTTGAGAAAAGATGGTTGGTGAGAACTCAGACAGACAGATAGCCTTTGTCGCAAGTCTTATAACCGGGCAGCAGAGCAGTGTGATGGAGATTGTTATCAATAAGGGCTCAGTTGACGGTGTTAAGAATGGTGAGCAGTATCTGATATTTGGATATGGTGCTGAGATCACTGATCCTGAGACTGGAGAGAACTTAGGCCCGCTTGAGGTCGTAAAGGGACGCGGCAAGGTCGTACACACTCAGGAGCGTTTTTCAACAGTTCGTTCAATAGAAACAGAACCTCCTAGAACGGTTAAGACGGTTAAGGGGGCTCAATTCCCGTTCTCGTCTGGTCATGTGATAGAGGAGGAGATTCCGCGAGTACTGCCTTTTCGTGATGTCCAAGTTGGGGACCGGGCTCGCCCGATATGATAGTCACTGGTTTTGTGAGAGATTGCTAATCCTGGTTGGAATCACGAGATTGGGTGTTAGGGCTGATAATTAAAAGGATTCTTGAGGCGTCGATGTGAACAAAGGCGGACAGGCCTGTGCACTATTCAGTCCACATGGTCAGATTGTGCTCTTTAGCGTGCCAGTGGCTCTGATTGGATTTCCAATTAGTCTTCTTGTGTCATTCTTCGCGCCGGACTTGCATTTGCCACTTGGGTTTACTGGCCGTCAGTTGCCCTTACTGCCTTGGGCTTTTGTCATGTTTTCTGTCGCGCTGGCATGGTTCGTCGATGGGATTCAAATGATTTTCAGGGATATGGATTGGAAGTCACCAAAGGCAATAGTTGGGCGCATGGGTTTATTGGTGCTGCTTGTGTTTTTTGTCCTGGGTGGTTTTCTTAGCTCATTCGTTTCTGACAGTTCGTCATTGTCTGACAAACAGGTTGGTATTGGGGATTTTCGATAGCTGACCGGCGAGCGGGCAGCGAGACGGAACCAAGAGCGCAAGCAAGCCGGAGCCAATTTGGAACAAATTGAGCTAAGGCAGGATAAAGTATGTGCCGTTAACGCTAGAAATGCTCAATAATATGGAGTTATACCAATCCGTTAATTGAATTACAAAGCAATAAAACTATCCGATAATTCTTAATTAGGTTAATATACGTCAATTATAGCTATCCGGTGAGGTGAAAAGATGGCGAAAACAGGCAAGGCGTATCCGGGGGAGGTGCGAACTTGGATAGCGGCGGATGATTTGGTGAAGTTCAAGGAGATTGCCAGGGCCAGAGGGCTGAAGGATGTCGAGCTGGCGAGGGAGTTTATCCTGAACGGGTTGGCGGTCCAGGACGCGGATTTGAGGAATAGGCTGGAGTCGGAGTACGCGCAGCAACTTAGGGTGTCAACGGCGGAGATAACCGGGGTGATAAAGACCGGGGTGAACAGAATCTGCGCCATGCTGGCGAAGGTGGCGGTGGCGACACTGGCCTCGAACAAGTATCTGGCCAGGCTGGAAGATACTGAGGACATCATGAAGGACTGTCTGGGGGCCGCGGCCAAGCAGGTGCATGCCGGGCTTACTGATGAAGAAAAGGCTGTGGCCCAGTCCATGAGTAGAAGGGCGGGAGCTAGCTAAAGACCCCGGCTTGCACCGGGGCTTTTAGCGGCTAGTGGATCAGCGCAGAATGACTGCGGCAAAGATGGTTGCGAGCATCATCAATAGAGCTGTGTCTTGCATAAAACCTCCGGCAAAGAGTGCTCACTTGCTCAAAAGAGCAAGCGAGAAGACCGTTTACGACGATCACGGTTAAGGCGAGCTGTAATGGTGCGCGAGGGCGGTTCGGCGGACAGTGTCCGCCCGCTCGTGTTCTTTGGTCTTCACGGTGGTTTGGCTAATGCCCTCACGCAAAACTAGCTTAAGCCAGTGTGCAACACGGGTCAAGGGCAGTAAAATGCAGGCGGGGCGGTGCTTCTATCAACCACCAGTGTTCTTGCGTGGATTTTTGGAATTAACTTTCCCGGAGATTAGAGGAGTGGCGGCGGTGGTTGTCAAATCCGTGCTGGGCTCGTGAGTTGCGGATAGTCGCGGCGTGGCGCTTTCTGGGGTAGCGCGCTATTTCTGTACGTGATAAGTTGGGCGGAAAAGACAAGTAAGGCTATGCAAAGAAAGCACCTGAACTATTACCAATTCAAGATTCGCCTTGTGGCAGCACCGTTGCCGGTATGGCGGCGGCTAATTGTAAGGGTGGATGTGCCACTGGGCTTGTTTCACGAGATATTGCAAATAGCCATGGGGTGGGACGAAAGGCTGGAGTACAGATTCTTGATAGCTGGAACGCCGTATACGGACTATCACCAGGACTGGAAGCCTTCAAAGGGAGACAAGGATGCGGCCTGCTACACGTTGCTTGAGCTAATGGCAAATCCTGGCCAGCGCTTTGATTACCAATATGGGCCATGGGCGCATAACGTCACATTTGAGTGGATCGACCGAGATGCTGCCCAAATTGGAGGACCTCATGCCTATTGCTTTAGCGGCAAAAGGGCTTGCCCGCCGGAGTGCCTCTCTGGCATCGAAGAGTATGTTCGGTTTGTAGATGCGCTGGAAGACGACCTTTATCCTCAGCGAGACGAGCTTCTAGGGAAGATAAATTACGTGTTTGACCCGCAATCTTTTGACGTGAGGCAGGTCAACCACCGCCTAATTCAGCTATCGGCGGAGTTGGACCAAGTCGAAGCG
The DNA here is from genome assembly GCA_019745415.1 of Candidatus Obscuribacterales bacterium. GTDB lineage: Bacteria > Cyanobacteriota > Vampirovibrionia > Obscuribacterales > Obscuribacteraceae > Obscuribacter. The sequence continues at coordinate 4,177 of JAIETF010000108.1, forward strand.
GACTTAATTGCTAGAAGAAAGAAGAACAAGTTAGTGGTGTTGAGACCGAACCAGAGTGCGACATAACAAAATAGGCGTATAGCAACATGGCTCTGCGGTCTATCGTCAAGCACAGCTATATCCGGGCATCCAGGGATGGGAAGGCGCGGGCGAAGGCGCACGTCAATTACATCAAGTTCCGGCCAGGTAAAGACAAGGAAGAGCAAGGGAAGCGGTCTTTCTTCACGGACAGGGAAGACGGCCTAACTTCGCGCCCCGTGCATGAGGCGATAGAAAGGCAGACTGGGACAGGCGTCTTGGTCCACAAAATGATTGTGTCGCCTGGCGTCCAGGACGCCAATACCCAAGAATACGTCAGGGAAGTCATGCATGAGCTAGGTAGGCAAAAGGGGCTGGAGCTTGAGTGGTATGCAGTCGAGCACAGAAATACAGCCAACCCGCATGCTCATGTCGTCATCATGTCCAAGGACAAAAACGGTCGGCAGGTGAAGCTTTCAAAGGATGACTATACCAAGCTGAAAGAGACCGGGGATAAGTACCTGGAGCGAAACAAGCTATTGGACAAAGAGAAGCAGAAGGCGAAGTCCAAAAGGCCACTTGGAGCAAAGCTCAAGGAAGCCATGAAGGCGGCGAAGTCAGAATTTATGCGTGTGATGAAAGAAGACGAAGCCGAGCGCAAGCTGACAAGGTTCGAGGCCGTGAAAGAACAGGAGGCTGAGTCTCTGGGTGACCGGCCGGACTATAACCAGCTTGCGGCAAAGAGGCTGGCTAAAGAAGAGAGGCAGGAAAAACAGAAGGCTGAAGCCTGGGAGTATTACTCTAAGTCCATATCTGTGGAGATGGCCGGTGAGACCGTTGAATACTCCTGGAATATGGAAATAGGCAGGCTCCGGGAGTTGGAGAAGCTTTCTGAAGCTGGCGGGCTATTGTCACAAGAGGACCAAGAAAAGCTCAAGACTTGGATAAAAGACAGCTATTACGAAGAAAAATACATCGAGCGTAAATCAAAACAAGTTGAGAAAATAGAAGTTGGAGAGTATGGGAGCATCGCCAAAGAATCCACCCTGAAGGAGCTTTCGCAAGTAAGAGAGGCTCACGAGACCGGAGCCATAGTACTCTCGAAGGCAGAAGAGAAGGCGCTTAATTCTTGGCTTCAGGAAAAAGAGAAGGAAGAGCCAATCAGGGTGACACTCGACGGAGAAAAGGAGCCGATTTTGTATGATAGGCAAGACTCGTGCGAGTCGCTCGAGTTTCTTGCCTCCGAATACAGAAAAGGGGAAGACTGGGCAAGGGACGGTATTACCAAAGCCGAGTACAAAAAGCTCAAGCAGTGGATAGCTGAAAAGCGAGCGATGGACAAAGCTTCGTCGAAAGAAGAACTCAAGGAAGACCATGGGATGTAGTTCAGAAGGCTGACAGGCTGTCAGATGGGTGAGAGAAGTGGTTGACTCAGAAAGCGAGAAAAAGCGTAAGCGCGAGGACCAAAAGCAGCGCCGTGAGTCTGAGGCGCAGAAGAAGAAATTCGCCAAAACCCTCACTAGTCATAACAAAGAGAAGGCGAAAGAAGAAAAGCGCCAAAAGACCGAGTTTAAGCTGAAGCCTGAAGACGCAAACAAGCTCAAGAAAGACAAGCCCCAGGACCCCAGGAAAAAAGAAGAGAAGAAGCTCAAAGAGGCGAGCCGGTCCAGGCGCGAGGCTCTGAAAGAGAAGCCCAAGCGCAAAGTCTCGGAGAAAGAAAAGGCTGAAAACAAGGTCTACCAGGACGAGAAGAAAGCCCGGCTGGCGGAGCACTTTAAGCAAAAGGCGGCAAGCCGCGCTTCTCTGGAGAAACAAAAGGCCGGGCTAGAGTCCGAAATAAAAGCCTTGAACAAGATCTCGGATGTCAGGGAGACAATCGACGGACAGTACACGGCCAAGTTCTCCGGGTTTGAGTCTGCGATAGCGGCCGGTCCCATGGGTGCCACTTCGACTGGTTTGAGGAAGCTAGATCCCAGCATCTGGATAAACATGAAGCGGGCAGATGCCGGGGCAAAAATCCAAAACAAGCTCGACCCGCAGACCACGAAAGTGCTGGCGAAAATAAAGAAAGTGGCGAAAGACCTGAAGCTGACGAACATCAAGAACCTCAAGTCTGACCTCTCTCAGAAGGTCCAGGCGACCAAAGAGGTGCTAGTGACCGAGCAGAAAATTGAGCACAGTAAGCTGCGCGCGAAAATAAAGGAAATGAAGACAAGAGAGATAATGCGAGACCCTAACCGCAATCCGAGCAAATTCGATGAACTCAAT
>JAIETF010000093.1 GCA_019745415.1 Candidatus Obscuribacterales bacterium
GTGCCGGCGCGTACGAAGCTGAGTCGCGCGCTTTCGGGCGCCTGGCTGTCAGCGCCGTGTCCAAGAACCTGGTGAATATCTTCTTCGCTCAGACCGAGTCGAAGAAGGCGCGCAACAACGCGGCACCGGCTCTCAAGGTCAAGAAGGTCGGCGTCATCGGCGCCGGCGTCATGGGCGCGGGCATCGCTCAGGCGGCTGCCTATGCCGGCTACGACGTCGTGCTCAAGGACATCAAACAGGAAGCTCTGGACGCCGGCATGGCGACCGTGAAGGGACTGTTCGACGGTCTGGTCGCGAAGAAGAAGCTCTCGGCCACCGAGGGTGCTTCGCGCATGGCTGCCGTGAAGGGCACGCTCGACTATGCCGACATGGCTGACTGCGACATGGTCATCGAAGCCGTCGTCGAAGTGATGAAGGTGAAGAAGATCGTGCTTGCCGACCTGGAAAAGGTCATCAAGAAGCCGTTCATCTTCGCGACGAACACTTCGTCGCTGTCCATCAGCGAGATGGCCTCTGCCGCTCGCAACCCCGAGCTCGTAGTCGGCGTGCACTTCTTCAACCCGGTGCACAAGATGCCGCTGGTCGAGATCATCTACGGCGACACCACTTCCGACGGCGCTGCTGCTGCCGCTCAGGAGTTCTCGCTCAAGCTCGGCAAGACCACGGTCTTCTGTCTGGACCGAGCCGGCTTCATCGTCAATGCCATCCTCACGCCCTACCTGCTGGAAGCTGTGAAGCTGCTCGAGCAGGGTGTGGCTCCTGAGGAAATCGAGAAGACGATGCAGTCCTTCGGCATGCCGATGGGTCCGCTCACCCTGCTCGACGAAGTCGGGCTGGATGTCGCCGGTCACGTCGCGCGCGTTCTGCACGGCGCCTTCGGCGAGCGGCTGAATCCTCCGACCCTCCTCAAGAAGGTCGACGAGGCGAAGCTGGTCGGCAAGAAGGGCGGCGAGGGCATCTATGCTTACGCCGAGGGCAAGCGCGCCGGCATCAACCCGAAGGTGCAGGCCTGGATCACCGCTGCTCCTGTGAAGAAGCAGAAGGGAGAGATTCAGGATCGCCTGGCGCTGGCCATGGTCAACGAGGCGGCGCGTGTTCTCGAGTCGGGCATCGTTTCCGACCCGCGCACGCTCGATCTCGCCATGATCTTCGGCACCGGCTTCCCGCCCTTCCTGGGTGGCCCGCTGCGGTACGCCGACAGCGTGGGCATCAAGGTCGTGCACCAGAAGCTCGAGATGCTGTCCAAGGTTGCGGGTGACAACTACGCGCCTTGCCAGCTGATCAAGGACATGGCCGCTCGCGGTCAGGCCTTCTATCAGGACTGATGCAGTTCTAGGTTGTCCGTCGGGCGGCCTAGACTGTCACTCGACAGTCGTTTAGTGAAGTCCGCAGGAAACGGGGGGGAGTAGCGCAAGCCGCTCTCCTCCGCTTTTCTGTTTTTGCTTTCAATACTATAGGGTGTCATAGCAATCGGGCGGACAATCTATAAGTTATCCTTTCAATATGTTGAGGGGGTGAATATGACTACTACCAAAGATGACGTCAAACGCCAGTTTGGCGTCAATGCTGAAAAATATGCTGCCAGCAAGACACACGCTCTGGGCTCCGATTTGCAAATTGTCCTGTCCTACCTCGATCCTCAGCCCCATATGCACGTTCTCGATGTCGCCACCGGAGCCGGTCACACTGCAGCCATGATTGCGCCTTTTGTTGCGCATGTCACGGCTTCAGATCTGTCACCTGAAATGATCGAGCAGGCAAGCAAGCAATTTGCCGCAAAAGGGCTCACCAATGCGGATGCCGTTGTTGCTGACGTTGAGGCGCTCGACTTCGACGACTCCTCTTTTGATGCTGTTACTTGCAGAATCGCGCCACACCACTTCCTGGACATTAATAAGGCGATAGCGGAAATAGCACGTGTTCTTAAGCCTGGCGGTATGTTTATCCTCGAAGACAGTGTCTCTCCGCCGTCAAAGAGGCTGGACCGTTATGTCAACAGCCTGGAGAAACTGCGCGATCCCACGCACATTCGAGCCTATACGAAACGCGAGTGGAGGCGCATGTTGATAGAAGCGGGCTTTAGGGTTGCACGTTGCGAGATTTATCGAAAAACCCATAACATCGAAGATTGGATGGGCAATTCAGGCTGTTCCGACGAGCTCAAGAAAACAGTGCGGGCAATGCTAGTGCAGGCTCCATTAGCGGCGAAAGAACACTATGCCATCGAGATTGCAGAAGGAGTGCCGATTTCCTTCACGGACGACAAACTTATTCTCAAGGCTGTTAAGCGTTGAGGCAAGTTTATCGTCTGGCGCTTTGCCATTCACCATATATGGTGCGATGCTCAGCGTTGCAATTTGGCTTTGTATCGCACTATGCTTGAGTCTTTAGAGCGAAATACCGATCGCGATAATGGTTGAGTGAAGTTTCCATCTGTTTGCGTCCCGTATCCAGAGCGAAGATAGGCGGCGGTGAGAGCGATTCGGAGATAGTAAATTCCGGCAGCAGGTTTTGATCGATCATTGACTTTTCCATGGCTTTGAAGTTGCGCTCTGTCTTCTGGGCCTGCGAACTATACGCAAGTTCGTGGACCTGACCGAAAAAGTCGTACTTCTTGGATTTGGAATCAGCTTCCGGCTCCGAATCTATTGCAGCCGTTTCCATCTCTGTCGGCGGAACATCCTCTTCCCAGTATTGATCCGGAGGTGCATTCTGGGTGGTTCCGGCCAGGATATCCGCGCCGTTCAGTGGGTTTTGCGCCGATTGCAGAGGCGGAGCATCGAGTGCCGATGTCGTTCTCGATTGATCTTGGCTTATGGCCGCCAGTGGAGGAGGCGGGGAAAGTGGTGCTTGTGGAGCTGTCATCGGGGTGGGGTCTTAGTAACGGCAAGGCAGCAGACCAGGCGAAGGACCTGGCCTAGTTATTTGGGGCTGCCAAGTTGAAGGGGCTGACAAGACAATAAAACAGCACGGACCGTGAACTTGACGTGAAAGAAGCTTCCGATGTGAAACTTTGCGCTAGCACTTTGCATCTTTTGTGGCTCTATTGAGAAGCGATCCACAAAAAACCTCTTTGCACGAGCCTTTCTTACCTAGCGCAATGTCTTGGCAATCCAAAAACCTAAATTAGTCACACCTCTTGAAATCAGGGTGCCGTGCCCATTCGATTTGCGGGTGTTTTTGGTTTCCGTTTGTAAAAGGTTGACATGAGCTGCATGGCAACAAATTTGTCGAGGTTGTTAGGGTGAATTACCTCGTTTACCCATCTATTTTTGCCTGATACCACCCGACACTCTTTTACAGCGCAGTTGAACTCGACAGACATCCAAACCACCCAAGGGTGACAAGGGATGATCCGTGTCGGTTTGCAACTCGTGGTCGCAGAGAGTGTTGCGAGGCGGGTGGTCAGGCTTTCTTGCTTCCATCACCGGCTTGCATTCAGCAAGTCACACACAAGGTCTAGCCCGAGTGGTAACCCACTCAGCAAGCAAGGAAAAGTGAACACATGAGCACTTCGAATTCGAAGAATGACGGACAGGTCGTCCGTTCCGAGAAGCCCACGTCAGTCGAACTCACCGTCTACCAGTCCGGTGACGCCGTTGTCCACGAGTCGCGCCAGGTCGAGCTGCCCAAGGGCAAGGTGACCATTCAGCTGGAAGGCCTGCCGCAGAACTTCGTCGAGGACTCTTTCGAGGTCTCCGATGTCTCCGGTCCTGGCGCCTTCAAGCTCGGTCCCGACAGCTTCAAGCCCGCCAACCTCTCGTCCGCAACGCTGCTCCAGAAGGCAGTCGGCCGCAAGATCACGCTTCTCGAGCAGACCGCTCAGGGTGTGATTCGCACCACCGGCACGCTCCGCTTCGTGCTCGGCAACCAGCTCGTCATCGAGGACGCCAACGGCATCAACGTCGTGCCGGTCACCCCGAAGTTCGAGCTCGAATCCATCCCCGATGGCCTCAGCGCCACTCCCGCGCTGTCGCTCGAGCCGACGACCGCCGAATCCGGCGTTTACCTGCTCAATTCCATGTACGAGACCGGCGGTCTCTCGTGGGCCCCGCGCTACGCGGTGTTCTACGACGACAAGACCGGTACCGTGACCAAGCTGCGCTGCCGCGTCAAGCTGAACAACCAGACCGGCGCCGACTTCGAAGACGCCCAGCTGAAGCTGCTGGCTGCGCACAACACCTCCCGCGGCGGTCGCAGTGCCCGTGGTGGCGCTCGCGCGGCCAGTCTCGAGTCCGCGATGCAGCCGATGGCCGCTTCGTTCGGCGCCCAGGCCGACTACGCGGACAATGCCGAGGTCGGCTCCGTCGGTGAGCAGAAGATCTATCTGCTTCCCGAGAAGCTGTCCATCAAGAACGGCGAGACGAAGCGACCCTACCTGGTCGTCGCCAAGGACGTGCCGGTGAAGGCTGAGCTCCACCTGCCGGCCGCGTACAACTACCACTTCGGCAGCACCGAGGAAGACGCGCAGAAGCTGCCCGTCTTCGTGCGCCTGCGCCTGCGCAACGACGCTGAGAACAACCTCGGCTTCGCGCTGCCGGCCGGCGAAGTCGCAGTGTTCCAGCCGGATTCCACCGGTAAGTACCAGAAGACCGACCCGCAGCTCTACATCGCCTCCGTCGCCAAGGGCGAGGCCTTCAAGCTCGAGCTGACCACGCCGTCGTCCGACGTCAAGGCGACCCGTCGCCTGGTGTCCTTCCATCAGGACCCCGAAGAGAAGGAGCCGGAAGTCGAGCCGGTGCCGGAGGGCGGTCACGTCTTCCCGCAGCACGAGGTTGCCTCCGAAGGCGGTTTCGAGGGTGGCCCGCGCATGAGCATGTCCATCCAGGGCGGCCCGCGCGTCGGCACTCCCGGTGAGCATTCGCGTCGCCGTCAGGAAGTCGCCGAAGGCGCCGGCAAGAAGGCGAAGAAGGAGCCGAAGCCGCGCTTCCGCGAGGAGCAGCGCGAGATCACGCTCTACAACTTCAAGGACAAGCCGGTCCAGGTGATCGTCCAGGAACAGCTGCCGCACGGCTACTCGTTCCTCGACAAGACGCACGACCTGATTTCCGACAACGAGAACAGCGGCACCTTCACGGTCGATGTCCCGGCCAACGGCCAGACCACGGTCGGCTACGGCATCCGCTGGAAGATCAACTAAGCTGCACGCGTGCTGAACTGAACCAGCAGCCGGTCCTGTATCGGCTGTTGCTTTGGTGATGTGGGTCGGAGGGAGAGGGGGAGAACAAAATCTCCTCCTCTCTTCTCCGTTTTCTTTTGTTCTTGGGATAACCATAAAATGTAGTAGATATTGGCGCTCTTTACTTCGAGTAATTTTGAAACGATACGGGCGTTCGTGGCTGGACTGTGATAGTTTGTGTGCAGCAAGCCGGTAAAGGGATAATTCGTCGCTTTTCCGGGGAAAATGATTGTCAGACGCGAGGCATTTCGAGCCCCCGATTTTCTGCCTGGAAGGAGCAGCGATCTTGTAATGAAGAAAACGGAAGCAGACGAAAAACTACTTTTGCAGGGAGCGGTTGAGCTCTTCAGCGAGAAGAGTCGTCTGGACAAGAACCTTCTGCCTAAATTGAAAGAGAAGATTCCTGGATATTCCGATCCTCAATATGTGTCGGCTTATACTCGCGTAGAGGCGCTTTTCGACAAAGCATGCAAGCTTGTATTTCAGTGGACAACTGAAAATCCGCCGGGAGCCGAATTCGAATTGCCAGATAAAGAGCGGGTTTTCGTTGATGAGTTGGCGAAGGATTGCGATGGTTTTTCGGAAGATGACTATAACGCTGCCCTGGCGTATGGATTTGAAATGACAATCTTCTAGTCGCAAGGGGAGTCTTGGCGTCCCTGGGGCATTTCACAGTTTGAAACATGGTTGTGGCACCTCATATGGTGTCATTTTCTATTTGCTCTTGCTTGCGAATCTTTAGTGATTGTCTTTAACTTGCCAATTTATAGAAAGCTGATCTGGGTAAATGTGATCTGTGCGAGCAGATTGAGTCGCTTAATCTTTCAATTCGAAAGCGAACTCTTTGCCGGTTGCTCGAATAGTTTCGCCAGTAGTTGGAATCTCCGCCGAGTAGAAAGCATGCCGCTGCCTCCCAAAGAAGTGCCAGATGGACTGACGTCAAAGGGCTATAAACGGCTTGGGGCGCTTTATATGCTCATGGGCTGCCAGAAGCAGGCTGTCGAGGCCTTGACGCGTTCGAGCGAAATGAGACGGGCGCTAGCCTCCGCTGAAGACCCTGAGAAAGGCAAGGAGGCGGACAGTGATGGAGCCATGACTGAAAGTCTCAAATTCAGTCTCAATCTTTTGAAGTTATGGCGCAAGGCGGCAACCGACGACCCGGACTACGATGCCGGACCATTCAAGTCGACTGCCGGGCTGGACTCGGACGGCGACGCGGAAGCTGAAATC
>JAIETF010000104.1 GCA_019745415.1 Candidatus Obscuribacterales bacterium
TGTCATGTATTAAGAGTCGGCTGCACGACGCCCATATATTCACATCGGCTGTGCAATCGTCTTCTGAATCTGACAGAGTCTGCCGGTTTCGCCGCGCTGTATCTCCATTTTCTCGTCTTGGCGCCACCGTCGCGGTGAGGCGGTGGTTTCTTACTGTCTAGTTTTTCCTTCCTTGTTGTCGCTCCGGAGCCAAGCCGAGGTGGCGATACAGCAGCGCTTGCTGCTGGTTTGGCTCAAGGAGGGGTGCGATGAAAATGGCTCTGGACTATGGTTTGGAACTAACGAATAACTCCAAAGTGGGTTGGGCATTCAGTCTTCCGAGGACTCAAACTTGCATCAATGCAACATCGCTTTGCCGGAAGCTTTGCTATGGCAACAGTGTCCGCTATCAGTCGGCTGGGCAGAAAGCTAAGCGGGGTCGGAACTTTAGGACATGTGAGTTTTTGTTGGCAGAGGGTGGATCGGAGTTGTTAGCGGAGAATCTATCGATGTTAGTCGATCAGGCTCGTCCCAGAGATTGGCTTACTGCCAGGATTAAGGAGACTAAGACCACTATTCCGTTTACAGTCAGAATTCATGACGTTGGAGATTTTTATAGCTCTGACTATGTCCAGGCATGGGCTCTGACCGCTAAAAAGCACTCTGAGTGCAAGTTCTGGTTCTATACTCGCAGCTTTGTTGATACTGCTGTCTTTGCCGAGTTGACCAAGTTTGCCTCGTTGCCCAATTGCCAGGGCTGGCTTTCAGTGGATTCTGAGAACTTCGAGGAGGGTATCTTGGCTCTATGCAAAGCTCCTGCAAGCGTCTGGAAGTTGGCTCTTCTTCAAGACAGTGACTTGCATTCAGATATTATCCCAGCCTTCGAGTCGCTTGAGGCTCAAGTAGCTATCGTTCATTTCCCTTACCACAGAGGGGGCAGGCACATAGAGCCTGTGAGGCATAGCATGCTTACTCCCTGTCCTGCTGTCGTTGGCAGCCTTGCTTTGCAGCCACAGAAAGACGTCATTCGTCCTTGCCAGGCTTGTGCTTTCTGTTTGCCGTAGACTTACTTTGGCTATTCATCTTGTTTTGGTTCGTTTATTCCTTTGTGGAGATTGCCGCTGCCGGGTGGATTTACTGCGCCTTGGCTTGGTCTCTTGCGTTAGCCTGGTCCTTTGGGATTCGTCTTTGTAATGGCTGGGATGTCCTATTCGTGGGGCTCTTCCGCATTTGTTTGCTTGGTGGGTTGTTCCGCCGGCAGGGGTTGCTCGGGCAATACCTGTGCCACCAGATGTGGTTTGTTAGTCATATGTCTACCTCAGGGCTGTGTTAATACAGTGCCCTACTCTTGCACCTACTTTCTACCGTGCAAGGGTAAACCTCACTGTGTTCGGCGCTTTGCGCCCTTGCACTCTCGCAAGTAGGTGCATGGTCCTTTGGCACTTAAACACAGCACCGGAGGTTACATCTCATGTTCAATCAAATCACACTCGTAGGTCGCGTCGGTCAAGCCCCTGTAGCAACTACTTTCACCGATACGGACAACAAATTGGCCAAGTTTTCTCTGGCGGTAGCTGAATACTCCTCTAAGGAGGACAATCCTGAGCCCATGTGGGTTGATGTGGAATCCTGGAACGGACTGGCTGAGCGTGTGATGAAGACCATCACCGAAGGGCGTGAGGTTGTAATCACCGGCAGGCTATCAATCTCCAAGTACAACAAGGAAATAAACGGAGTCAAGGTCGAGATGAAGAAGCCTGTGATCAAGCTCTCCGGGTTCCATCTTTGTGGGGCTAAGCCCAAGGCTGAGAAGGAAGAGGTTGAAGTTAAGCCAGCCACAAGGAAGCGCAAGGCAGCCTAGCGGGCAGGAGGCGGGGCTTATGCCCCGCCTCACCGATCTTTCTTTTATCTCTGTGCTTAAGCACATTAACGGTAGTTGCCGCCCTGGACTATGCTGGCTGGGGCTTTTGAGAGGGCTCTTGTATGACTTTGGAAGAACAACTTATCAATCCCATTGAGCGCAGTCTTTTGACTGATCTAGTTGGCCTTTATACCTGTGATCTAAAGACTGAGAAGCATCTACCTGCTCATGCCTTGTGTATGGCTTGTTCTAAAGAAGCAATAGTCAGGGCTATTCTTGCCTATCAAAGTCTCGATGCTCGTTTGCGGGCTCAAAAGGAGCAGGAGCCGCAGAAGCCGCCTTAGCCGCGGTAGCCGCCTTAGTTCTGGTACCTTCCTTTAGGGACTTGCGCCAATGTTTACTAATTCAATCAGAGCTTCTTTGCCCCGCAGTTTTACTGGCATCTTCTTTCTGTCGTAGTCGTCGTGGGTTGCCCACTTCCTTCCCATGCCTGGCACATAGCCTACACGCCGCCTCCCAGCGTCCAGCCCAGGCCCTCTTCGAGGGTCGCAAGCGAGGCTGGACGCCGGGACCCAGGCAGGCGCGTTGGTTGCATGTGCTGCATGGGGTGCGCGGGCACCCCGGAAATGGCAACATTGGAGGACGCGCACATGAACACAATGACGAAAAACACAGGCACCCCGGCCAGCTCGGCCAAGAGCCTGGCCAAAATTGAGGACAAGAGCCCAGCCAGGACCCAGGATTTTGGCACCTCGGCCACCCCGGCCAAAGCCGTAAAGAGAAAAGCTGCCAGAACTCTCAAAAAGCACTATCAATACATCATCCCTCAGTACAGGCTCATCTTGGTCAAAGAGCCGGGAGTGAAGCCAACAAAAATCACTAGCCCAATTTCCTTCCATCACTTCGTTCAGCCGCTCACCCAGTACTCAGAAGAGCATTTCATTGCCTTCCATCTTGACGCAAAGTTTCAAGTGATTGGCTACCACGAGGTATCGAAAGGCACACTAAATGCCAGTCTGGTTCATCCTCGCGAAGTTTTCAAAGCCGCCCTTTTATCCAATGCTTTTGCAATCATTGTTGCGCACAATCACCCGAGCGGCTCAGTATCAGCCAGTCGAGAGGATATTGAGACCACAAAGCAGCTAATCAAAGCTGGAAGACTCTTGGGTATCAGCGTGATAGACCACTGCATTGTAAGCTCCGAGAGCATGAACAGCTTACGCGAAACTGAGTGTTATCTCTGGGACGAGTGATCCCTTAAGTCCATACCTCTATTTTGCATGTCTCAAGAAGCCGCCCCTGGCGGCTTCTTGCTTTTAGGTCGCCCTGGGCGACTTAAATTAGAATTGAAGCTGAGGAGAAAAGCGCAGGCTATCGCCTGCTGTGGCTCCCGCCCTCCTCCCTTTGGTTTGCGCGCCCTTCCTGGGCGCTGACTGTGCGCAGGCTGCCAGCCTGCTGAGGTTGACGCGGCCTTGTGTCTTCAGTAAAGCACGTGGGGACCCCGGCGCGTCCAGGCACGCTTCGCTCTTCGACCTGGACGCACCACCCTCTTCGTGCTCCCTGTGTGACACGAGGCTGCGGAGCCTTTTGGAGGTTGACGATATGGAAAATGAGCAGATTGAGCACTTGATGCAGGAAATCGACGAGGAGTTTGACTTAGAGGCTTTTGAGCAGGACCTTATTGCCCAGTATGGCAGTCTGGAAGCTGCCATCTTGGATATGAGCGACCGGCCGTACTGAGAGGCAAGGCAGGGCGGGGGCAAGCGTCCCTGCCCTCTTATCTCTCGCTCTGTTTTTTTGACAGCTGGCCCGGGCATACCTGGATAATGACTGCGGAATCATATCGTCAGTCGGATTCATCAGACTGCACACTAAAAGTACACACCACTACTCCGATTTCCGCGCTTTAAGATCCGGAAATTCCCAATTCATGCTTAAGGCGCTTGCTACAATGGAGAAACGTCGAATCGGGGCTCGTCGTGTCAGGGAAGAAAGAAAACGACAAACCAGACCATGAGGTAAATGCGCAAGAAAAGGCGCTCGAATCTCCTGACGCCCAGGGCGTAAGACATTCTACAAAGGCGGAAATTAGTTCCGTGGAAAGCACTAGGACTAACCAGTCTGATGGCTCACTGCGCCACTTCTCACGCCCCGACTTATCCGGGCAAGACCAGAGTATCGAACTCACATATCAAGGAAAGACATCTTCAAGAACGAACAAATTGACCGAAGTAGAGCTTTTGAGAGAACAAGCAAAGTCCGCTCTAGAGGCTCAATCGGAAACTATTGAAGAAATGCGCGAGGTGGTCAAAACAACCCCTGCCCTTGCCCCTGTTTTAGCTTTAAGGGAACATGCCCAGGCTCTACCGCCTGGTGAAGACAAAGACAAATACAGAGATTTGGCCCTGTCACAAGCAAAAGAACTGTCACCGGAAATGGCGGCATACCTCAGCAGGCGGGACGACAATTCCAGCGCTGCGGGCCAAGAGGAATTGCTAAGTGGAAAAGTGACAGAGAATCACTTTGCGGGCGACTTGCGGCAAGCTGCTGCTGAGCTTGGGCGAATGCCTTTAGATAATCAAATTGCTGTTTTGACTGCTGGCTTCATGGCCGGGTACGAGCAGTACCAGCATGATGAAAGAGAAAAATCCTGGGGGCGTTTAATTGGCTGCGTTGAAGGTCTTGGTTCCGCCTTCACGAGCATTGCTACCGTGGTCGATTTTGGCGGTGCTATTCTCTGGAACGACAAGAAAATAGCTGGAGACATAGCTGAGAAATTTGGCAATGACCTCGCAATTGTAACCTTTGAGGGTATCAGGCTTTTTGCCGCCGCAGATAAGTGTCTTTATGACACTGGCGCGTCTGGAGATTACTCATTACCATTTCGGCAAATAGCAGCTGTAGGCGTGGCCCTCAACGAACGGTGGAATGAAGTTCCTCCGCGAGAACAAGAACGGATAAAGTACAGGTTAATAACTGAGATGGCTGCTGACGGTCTAATTGGAGCGGCCGGAGCTAAAGCATTGGGCAATGCAAAGTCGTTCACTGGGCTTTTGGATGCTGCTGCTGTAGAAGCCGGAACCCAAGGCAAGCAAGTGCTAGCTGCTGCAAAAGGCGTCGGCAAGCAAGTTGAAGCCGACCTTAAGGGCATGACTCAAGATGTCAAAGCAGCCGGTAAGAATGCACTTAGGTATATGGGTGAAGTAGTTGATGCCTTGACCGCGCAGGAAATGGCAATGGCGAGTGGAGGTAAACTCAAGTTTTCCAAGGGGTTTGGTCGGCAGCCCCACTTCCAAGATCCGCGTGATTTTGTTTATGCAATGTCTGATGGTAGCGCAGGCAACGTTTATAGAGGCGACCATGATGTTTACTCTCGCTTCAATATCAAAGGTCGGCCCAAGTCATGCATTAATGAAAACGGCGACCTCTCTCCTGCTAGTCCAGAAGGAATATATAAAGGCAAGAAAGTCACTGTTGAAGAACACCTTGCCGCTAAGTGGTGTCGGGGAGCCAAGGCGCATAGTCCTTATACAAGCTTTGGGCACAAAGATGGAGTTTTAAAAACCTTCGGCAAAGGAGATGGTCTGACTCTTGATCTAGATGGACTGCGAGCGGCAATTGCTTCCGGTGAAGTTCGCAATGTCAAAGTCTTTGAGCACGAGGATGTCTTGAAAGCGATTGAAGGGTCCCGATTTCACATCATCATCAAGAATAAGCTTTTGACATGGGCTAAGGCTCATCATGAGGTAGTGGTAGAAGGAATTATCCCAGGCAAATTTCTTAAAATAGGGTTGAAATGACAATACTGAAGCTTTATCACAAAGATGAACTCATCGGCACAATCTCAAATGTGGCTCCAGAGGACACATTTGAAATGAGCGGCGATATCACTCTTACCGCCGCCGCCCTCAATTACAAAAGAATGTTTGAGTATCTTACCGACGAAGAAGCTCTTTCAAGTGGCGCCACGCCCCCGTTTGAAGAGCAATTTCTGGAAGAGTGGTTTATAGAGGACGAGTCAGGTCAAAGAAGGGAAATTGCGTGTCCTGGAATTTACTTCGATGATAATGAAATCCTTTGGCGAGAATAGGAACATACGTAGAAAGGGCTCGAAAAAATAAGCTCAGAGACTTGATTCAAAAGCCAAAAATAACAATTCAAGCCATGAAATGAAAAGTCACTATTACTTCGTCCAGTATTTCTTTACGTCTCTGAGGTCTATTTCTTCAGAATGACGATCTCTATGCAAAACGATTCTGATTCTTTGAGTAATTGCCTTTGATTTCGTTTCAGTTATCGCCGACAAAACAATTAAGTTTAGAAGATCGCGAGCAGGTAATCCTAGACCAGATAGAGTCTGTAAAATGAATTGTGTCAAAAGGTCGGGTCAATGACAACCACTAGAAAGGCAAATGACCATGACGACAAA
>JAIETF010000114.1 GCA_019745415.1 Candidatus Obscuribacterales bacterium
GCCTGATTTCATGCTACGCTCAGCTCATTTGTTAGCTTGTTTATTAGCTTGATGAGAAGCAGCCTCAGGAGGTATGTTCTGTGAGCAAAGTTACCGTAGTAGGATCCGGATTTGTGGGCGCCACCGTCGCTCAATACCTGGCCGATAAAGACATTTCCGATGTCTGCCTGGTAGACGTAGTTGAAGGTATGCCCCAGGGCAAATCGCTTGACATGATGCAGGCTGCCGCCGTACACGGCTTCGACCGCAAAATGGTCGGCGCCAACGACTATGCCGCCACCAAAGGTTCGGATATCGTCGTCATCACCGCCGGCATCGCCAGAAAACCCGGCATGTCCAGAGATGATCTGCTCAAGACCAATGCCAATATTGTTCAGCAAGTAGCCAAAGAAACAATCAAATACTCACCAGACGCTATCTTCATCGTCGTCACCAATCCGCTTGACGTCATGACCTATCTCACCTGGAAGACCACCAAACTGCCCGCATCTCGCGTCATCGGCATGGCTGGAGTCCTCGACTCCGCTCGCTTCCAGGCTTTCATCGCCATGGAAACCGGTTTCTCGGTGCAAGATGTAAGAGCCATGGTATTGGGCGGACACGGTGACCTGATGGTCCCCCTCACCCGCTGCGCCACGGTCAACGGCATACCAATAGCCAACTTCCTCAGCCAGGAAAAAATTGATGAGATGGTCAAGCGCACCCAAAATGGCGGCGCCGAGATTGTCAGCCTACTCAAAACCGGCAGCGCCTACTACGCCCCCGGCTCATCGGTGGTGCAAATGGTGGAAGCCATCTTGAAAGACCAGAATAGACTCTTGCCCTGTGCAGTTCTTGCCGACGGCGAATATGGACTGAAAGATGTCTATATCGGCCTGCCCACCGTTCTCGGTAGAGAAGGTGTCAAGCGCATAGTCGAACTGAAGCTCGAGAAAGAAGAAGCCGAATCACTGAAGAAGTCGGCTGATTCAATCAAAGAAAACATCGACCTGATGAATAAACTCTTGGTGGCTGTATAAAGCTCCAAGCAGATAAGAAAAGAGCGGCGCCCCGAAAGGGGTGCCGCTGTATAATATAGGGCTGAACCCGTAACTGAGAAGAAAAGCAAGACAGTGACACCACATTCGATATCACACTCGCCGCTAACGGCTCCAATTTTAGCCTTAGGCCTAGCTCTGAGCCTGGCTCTTACCACCAATGTCAGCAGCTCTTTCGCCTCTGCAAAATTGGCGCAGACACCGGTCGAAACCGCACCAACAGGCGACTTCACCACTGACGGAGAGAAGCCCTCCAACCAAGATAAGAAAGAGGTGGAAGACTTCCTTGCCAGCTTGGAAGGATCTTGGAATCGCCATGAATTAGAGGGCGTCATGGGCAATTATGCCGATGACTATATCAATAACGACGGCATCGACAAAAGCACGGTCAAAGGCTTAACCAGCGAATTTTGGAAGACCTACCCTGATGCCAAAATCAACTCAAAAATCAAGAGTGTGCGCGTGGAAGGCGCTTATGCGGTAGTAGACACATCCGATATCGCGTTAGGCACCACAGCCACCGAATATCCCTCTATCAATTCTAAAGGCGAGTTGCAATCGGTGTCCGAAGGACGACTTTATCTCAAGAAAATCGGCGGCAGCTGGAAGATAATCGGCGACCGCATCGATTTTGAAAAAGTAAAAGTAAGTTTTGGTCTAGCCAAACAGCTGAAAGCAAGCTTTGTCGCCCCAGAACAGATAAGGTCGGGGAAACAGTTTGCAGCCAAGATAGATGTAAGCCTACCGCCAGGCTTACATGCCATAGGCTCAATAGCCAATCAGCCCCTCAAGTATCCACAAGGCAAACCGCAAGAGACCCCTCGCCCCTTTGAAGGAACAGGCACACTGGAGCGGGTTATGAACGCCAATGCCGAAAACTGCAATGAATTACTCACTGCCCGCGTACTGCTCACTAATCCAGCCCGAGACAAAGTGCTGGGACTTTCGGTCTTCACACGCAGACTGAATGTCATTCCTGAGCACAAGCCGGAAAGTGTCATTGGCGAGGGCGACAAGACCGTAGTAAAAGCCCAAGAATGACAAATGCCCGAGTGCAAGAGAAGCGAAAAGAATCGAGTTTGCCTTCCTTTATAAAGCCTGCATCGATTTTGGCAGGGTCTTCTCTTTTTGCCTTTGCAGCCGATCAAAGCAGCAAATATTTGGCGCTCACGCACCTAGAGAGCCACAGCAGAACCCTGTTTTTGCCACCGCTTCTCAATCTCTTTCTCACCACCAATACCGGAGCCGCCTTTTCAATGGGCACCGGCAGCCCACTGGTGCTAATTTTGGCGTCCACAGCCACTCTCTTTCTAATTTTCTGGGCTATTCAAATTTGTCGCTCTGCCAAGCCAGACCGGCTGCACCTGCTCGGTCTAGGATTGACAATTGGCGCCGGACTGGGCAATATCTGCGATCGCCTGTGCCGCGGCCAGGTCACCGACTTTCTAGAATTCGCCTTCATCAAATTTCCTATCTTCAATATAGCCGATGTCTTGATCGACCTGGGCATAGCCATAATTATCTGGCGCTCACTAAGCAAAAGCGAAAAACATGAGCGGCGATAAAGAGATTTTTTGCATCGAGGCGGAATTGCTTGCCGAATTGGGCGGCAAACCGCGCCTGGACCAATGCCTCTGCAAACTCATCCCAGACTTTTCCAGGGCCCGCCTGCAAAAGCTTATCGAAGATGGCATGGTGGAGTTAAATGGAAAACCAGCCAGGGCAGGCGCCAAGCCCCGCGCCGGCGATGTAGTGGCTCTGGTAGTACCAGAAGCCGTGCCACTTGATGTAGTGGCAGAAGACATCCCGCTCGATATTATCTACGAAGACGAACACTTACTGGTGATCAATAAACCAGCTGGAATGGTCACCCACCCAGGTGCCGGCATCTATAGCGGAACCCTAGTCAATGCTGTTATGTTCCATGCCGGCGAAAGACTCTCTTCTATCGGAGGGGTAATTAGACCCGGCATCGTGCACCGCTTAGACAAAGATACTAGCGGCTTAATTATGGTGGCCAAGACCGATCTTGCCCACAACAGCCTGGCCGCGCAATTGAAAGCAAAAACAGCCGGGCGCAACTATCTAGCCCTTTTGGAGGGCAAACCTAAAGAAGAGCAAGGCACCATAGATTTAGCTATTGGTAGGCATCCGGTCAGGCGCAAAGAAATGACCGTATTTGCAGACAGCAGTAAAGGCGAAGGCAAACGCGCCGTCACCCACTTCACTATTCTTGAAACCTATCATAACTTCGCCCTGGCATCGCTTGCTCTGGAAACAGGCAGAACCCATCAAATTAGAGTGCACATGTCTTATCTGGGTTTACCGGTGGTGGGCGATCTGGTTTATAACCACAAGACTAGCGGCAGCGAAAGCGCCCGCAAAAAGCTGGGTCTTATTGGTCATGCCCTGCATGCCCATAAATTGCGCTTCACCCATCCTGTTGATGGCAAGCTGTTAGAATTTGAAGCAAATCTACCTGCAGATTTTCAGAATCTACTTTTAAGACTTCAAGAAAAACAATGAGTCACAAACTAATCTATATACTGATATCGGCCGTTTGCATTATCGGCACCCTTTATTTTGCCGCCATGAACACACAAAGCATCGAATTAAGCTTTGTCGGGCAAAAGTTCACAGTCCCTCTCGCCCTGATAGCGGTGAAATTATTTGTCTTGGGCGGCGCCACGGCGTTCTGCCTGCAAAGACTGAGACGAAGAGAAGAAAAATCAGAACAAAAGCAGCTGGAATGGAAAGCCCAGGATGCAAAATTACAGGCTGAGATTCAAGGTGATACAGTCAAACTGCTGGAGGCAAAAATAGCCACACTTGAAACAGCCCTCGAAAAGGCTCTCAAGAAGAAAAACTAGTAAGGGAAGAAAATGAAACAAAGATTGAGCCTAAGATTGAGCTTAGTACTTGCCCTCTTGCTTGGCATGGTTCTGGCTGGTGGTTCTTCCACTCAGGCCGCGGAAGATGCAGGCAATTCTTTGATTAAGGATGCAAAAGCTCTCTTTGAAAAGTACAAAGCCCTAGACCATGACTCAGACCCCGCCCTGGTCGACCTCTACAGCGACGACGCCGTCATTTATGCAGCCCTAGACCGCACCGGCGGCGGGCAGACCCAGGAAAAGTTCTCAAAAAGCGAATACGCTCAAGAGATCAAACGCTCACTAAAAGACCCACATGTGCGCGAATTGAACAGCAAAACTACGATGGAAGCGCCCGTAATCAAAACAGAACGACATCAGGTTATGGAAGACAAAGGGCTGAAAGACGAAGTAGTTGTTTCTGTGAGCTTTTTGGCCAAGCATGATCATTCGGCTTTAAAGGTTCATTGGCTGCTCAAGAAAGACAGCCAAGGGCAATTGAAAATCTTTGAAGAACACAGCCTGGCTTATTCAATGCGTAAACACCGGCTTAAGCAGAAGAGCCAGCAAGATAGCAACAGGCAAGATAGTCTCAAACAAAATGAGCCCCAGGCTCAGCCTTAGTTAGTCGGCGCTGCCCTTAAAATCTGAAGCCTTAAGGCCTTCGACAAATCGCTTGAACTCTTTTGCCTCTTCTTTATCTTTCTCGTGATCGGCAGCCACGGTGCCGTCAGCCACAACTTGGGCTGAAACCATTATTGGAGCACGAGCCCGCAATGCCAGGGCGATGGCATCAGACGGTCTGGAATCGATAGCTTTGGTTTCCCCCCGCTTCCCATCTACACTCTTGATAAAGATCGTGGCGAAATAGGTATCAGAAGAGAGTTCATTGATTTCAATACGGTCAACTTTATAGCCAAGCGAAACGATAGTATTGAGCAGTAAGTCATGGGTCATAGGACGACTGGGCTTATGCTTTCCAAGGGCTCGACTGATGGACAGAGCCTCCGCTTCACCGATCCAAATAGGCAAAGCCCGTCTTTTGGTGCTGTCGTAAAGAACCAGAATCGGCATACGCGTATTCTGATCTTGAGCGATTCCAAAGACAAACATTTCGATCATTAAGAAAGACTTCCCTGAAATGGATCACGATAAATATGCCCAGTTAGCGCCCACTTTACACAACCCCCAGTTAAATTCTTTCGACGAAAGCTGGTCAGGTTGTGGCTTCACGCACTTTCATATATTTCAACAAAAGAAATGAAAACCAGGAAGACTGATACAGCCTGCATTTCCAGACCGAGCATAACAATTGAACCAATTTCAAAGATGAAGGGGAAGCAAGTGCTAAGTTGACAGTCTCACTGCAAACATGCATAAACTATGCGTTAGCAATCTGTCCGGGTGGCGGAATTGGTAGACGCGCACGTTTGAGGGGCGTGTGGGCAACCGTGAGGGTTCAAGTCCCTCCCCGGACAATTTTCAAAAGAAAGAGAAATGCGT
>JAIETF010000042.1 GCA_019745415.1 Candidatus Obscuribacterales bacterium
TGGTGTCAGTTAATGTGAGCCCAAAAGTGCGGATGATGTCGCGCCCAACCAATTATGATTTCGCGCCGCTACAACTAGCAACTGTCGTTGACTCAGTTTTTGTTGTTCTTCATGAATTGTGGATGCTTGCTTGACCGACGCTTTTGCATTTAGATCCGCATCTACGGCAATTTTGTATGTATAACCGGCGAGCATAAGAGTGACGAACGCCAGTACCGCTGTAAAAATACATACGCCTGCTTCCCAATTTAAGTGTTCCATTTCAGCCTGCAAACCATTTTGTAAAAACAAGAAGACATTCTCTCATGCTGAAGGTCTCGATTGCACTTATTTCTTCCACGAAGAACTCCTATTTTGCGCTAACTCAGGAGAAAGCAGAAGGTCATGGAGAATGTATGCGGGGCTAATTGCTGCGATGCCGCTATTGAGTAGAGAGACTGGAACAATTCCAGTCTTGGTTTCGATTTCTTGAAACTTGACAGGCTGCTGCTCACCAAAAAAACCTTTCATAATTCCTGCTAACACTATTTGTGGTGGTCCGATAAACAGCCTATTTGGGTCGCGGTCAATTCCCAAAGAGACAAATACCGGAGAGCCGCTATTGCCTCCATAACTTTGAGCTTCAATCAAATAAAGCCAGCTTTTCTCAGGGCTTCCAAATGAGATTCTGTCTTCTGGCACCATCGCAACTTTCCCAAAACGTACAACCGGGTTATTGCGCTTCTCTCCGTAATAACTTGCAAACAACCCGACAAAGAAGACATCAGATCCTTCGGCTACGTTGAGCGATTTAAAAGCCTCTCTATTTGCAATCATTTCTAGGGGGACAGTTTTGGCATCTGCAATGGCCGGGTTCAAAGTCAATGGAACTGCTGCTATGTCAGCACTGGAATCACCACTGGTGAAAACTTGTTGTCGAAGAAGGTCAACCGGTACAAAATCGAATCCGCCACCTAACTTATTTAGACGCACAAAAATCCTGGTATAAATGCCTCCAGCCGGATCTGCAAGTACATGTTTAGCCGTTACAAGATAAGAAAAGTCCTTTTTTTCACCTGCTCGTTCTTCCTGAACGCTGACAAAAAATCCTGTTCCGTTCGGGATGGGCTCCTTTGTTTCTTTGTGAACCTTCAATTTCCCGTCTTTATCTGCTAGAAAAATAAAGGTTACGGTTTTCTTTATGTCAGGCGGAATTGGCGCAGCGTAAGCGTTCTGCGGTTGGGCAAAGCTAGTACAGAATAAAATACAAACAGACAAAATTCTTAGGTAAATGTTCACGATTCTTTCCAAAATGAGTTTGCTCAATCAAAAGTCCTGATGCAGGCTCTTTTGCGTAGTCTCGACTATATTACTAAAACTGGCCGACAAAGGGTCCAAACATTTTTTGTGCCTGATAACCAGTCTTAATACTTAGCTCGACGGCTCAGGCTGATTAGTTGGGATTTCAAAGCGCTCTGGCACATGAATATCTAGATTCAGACTCCATATAGGGCTATGTTCTTCTAGATTCAGCTCCAGCTGTTTGTCAAACTCTTCGTTGATCGGAGTGCCATGCTTGCAAGAAATCAACTCAATCATGAACTCTTCTAGTTGCAAATTCTGAACCATCATGATCCGCTGAAAAGTTGCTGGTGGTTGATTCCCATGCATTGCCCGAAGATCACTGGCGGCAACAATTCGCACTCCACCATTGCTTACCGGTCCAGGCTGCCAACCAGGAATAACAACAGACATTCTTACTTTACCTGGGTTGTATAACAAGTAAAACACTTTGATTGTTGAGCTATTCTCAAATCGATTAATCAGCTCGTACTGCGTATCTTGACCATTTCGGTCTCTCTTATTGAGGTTCAGTTCAGCATACTTACTGCCTAGCTCAAAATCGAACTGCTGATTGTTTCTGGGGGTGCACTTGAGCTTCTTTGATTGCAGAAAGGCAAGCTTGCCAAGCCTAAAGCCATTTCGGTCACTAAATCTCACAGAAATGAGGATATCGCCGATTTCACGCCCGTTATAGTGCCTCCGGCCCCCAATAAACTCAGCATTAATCACAAAGGAGAAACCGCCCGGACTGCAGATATGGCAGCCGAGAATTCCTTGCATTCGAGCCAGGAGAACAAAATCCAAGCCAACTTCATGAGCCTGAGGCATCAACTCGAATGCTTGAGTAACATAAAGATTGGCTGATTTAAAGAACGCTTCAATAGTAGAAAGAAGCAGTTGCCATTGTTGATTGTGATTCACGCTATCTCTTACTCCGTTTTTTGGTAGCTGAGGTCTGAGACAGCATTTCAAGGCTTTTCGCCTTTGCCCTTGGTGACAGCTTCGCTATCTTCGCCCCTTATCCTGCGCCAGGTCCCAGAAGTTGACCGGGCGCTTTCCATCATCAAGGTCAACCAGAGCCTCGCGCTGCATAAGCTCGCGGACGGCTCTGTTTATCACCTTAGTCTTAATCCCAGCATCTATCAGCGACAAATAGAGGTCAGTGTCAGTATCGACATAAAAGGACATCTGCCGCTTCTTTGTGACCACTCGTCTTCAACCCGGCTTGGTAGTACTACCTTATACTACCAAAGGTTTAGCCCCAGGCGACAACGAGAACAGCGAGATTTACTTGGCTTTCTGCTTACTCTTGGTTCTGAGAAGCTTC
The DNA here is from genome assembly GCA_019745415.1 of Candidatus Obscuribacterales bacterium. Lineage (GTDB taxonomy): Bacteria > Cyanobacteriota > Vampirovibrionia > Obscuribacterales > Obscuribacteraceae > Obscuribacter. Next base: position 2,651 of record JAIETF010000042.1, read on the forward strand.
TTCTGAGCCTTTGCCTCCTTTATCACCGCAGAGGCTCTGTCATGCCAGCATTTGATACAGCCCCGATTTCTGACTGTTCTGTTGTGAACAGAATTCTGGTAAGTGTGGTTGCACTTTTGGCACAGCCAAAATACACTAGTGCCCGATTGAGCGGTCACCATATCCGGTGTCAATTTACCATTTTTCTTCGGATGCCACTCCTTCGCAATTTCAGGATAGAGCTTAGCAAGACAGTTGCTTTTGCATACTTTCCTGAAGCTACAAAACGGACAGAATCTAGCGACTGAGCATTTCTTTGTAAAAGTCTGAGTCCATACATGGTCCTTTGCTTTAGGACAACGCCAATGAAGCACGAAATGCATGCTCAGCCAGTGAGGATCAAGACCTTTGTTAGCCTTTCTGTCAAAGTACTTGAGGGCATGAGGATAGTTTCTCAAATCAAGAACATTCTTGGCACATCGATAGCAGTTATTGCCAGATGTTCTATTGGCCACGGCTGCTTGCCATTCATTGCCACATTTAGGACAAAGCCACCAGGCCAGGTGATTACTACCGGCAGCAACGTCAGCAGGCGTGAGTTTTTTGTTTTTGGCAGGATGCCATTGTTTGGCCACAGCAGGGAAAAGTCTTGCCAGAGTCTTTTCCGGCGATAGTCTTCTTGTCGAACAATACGGACAGCCATGACCACGAGAGGCCCTTAGCTGAACTGATGACTGCCAAATGTGTTTTGCATTTGTCTGACATCGCCACCAGGGCGCCACGTCAGAGCCAGAGGTAAAATCCTCTGGTCCAAATCCCCGGTTCTTTTTGTAATGCCACTCTATAGTCAAATGCGGGTGAGTGACAGAAATAGGCGGTCTGCGCCTGTTATGCGGGTGAGGCTCCTCAAGTTCTTCTATTGGAATGGATCGTCCCATGGGCGGCGGTCACCTAATATCCTCAGACTTGTCCAGCTCTTTCTCAGCCAGTTCTCTGACTTTTCTAGCCAGCTTGCTTTCTTTTTTCTGGGTCTTTTGAGGCTCCGGTTCTTGCTTTATGTACTTTTGCTTTTCTTCAACCCACTTATCAATTTTCAGTTTCAAGTCCGGCACATGTTTATCAACAATGGACCAGATGACCTTTGGATCAGAGCCCCAATACATATGAACGAGGATATTTCTGAGCCCTTTGATTTGCCGCCAGGGCACCTCCGGGTGCTTCTGTTCATATGAGAAGTCGGCAGTCAGACGAGTGGCGGCCTCGCCGATAATACCGAGCTGGCGCTCGCAATAGCCCCGGTAGTACTTATCTTCATTCCAAGCCTTCTCACCGTTTGGGTATTGAGGATGCCCCTGGATGTTATCGAGAGCTTCCTGAATATCAAGCAAGCGGTCAAGCTCACGGCGCTCTTTAGACGGCTTACCAGACTCTTGGGTCATAGGGCGATGGCTTCTGATAGCACAGTATTCTTGACCCGGGGCCTGAGCATAGATTCAGTGCCAAGGTCCACCTTGCGACCAAGTAGCTTTTCCAGCCGGTCAGAAAGCTCACAAAGGGTACCGAAATCGTAGCCATCGGGGAAATCGACAAGAAGGTCAACATCACTTGAATCGCTGTAATCATCCCGAGCACAAGAACCAAAGACGCGCACATTGGTAGCCCCATAGCGGCGGCAGGTCTCAAGAATTTCCTTGCGCTTTTTGACTATCAGGTCAACAACGTCCATAGATAGCTCCAATGGGCTCTCTTACCCAACACGTCTATTATCTCATTTGTTGAATGGCTTTCAAAGAGACAAATTCAGACAGCGTCACCTACTGAAAGATCCAACGGGAGTGCTTTGAGCATCTCAGAGGGCTCAAAGCCCCTAGGATGCATTGCTGGAAAGCCCAGCTGGTATTCCCAAGCCAGGGAGCAAAAACGCCTGCAAAACGGAGCCAGGAGAATGGCGGTTCGGGCACACCAAAAGGTGCCAGCAATCGTCTCTTGCAAAGAGCCTTCATTATGGGAGCATAGACATAAAGGGCTCTGGCAATGAGCTTCTCATTATTTGGCAGAATGTCTCTACGTTCGGTCAATACACAGCCTTCTGTTCCTGCAAAGCCTGAATCTTATGCAAGGTAAGCTTGGGTTGGTCCTCGTCCTTGGTTATTTCCATCCTGGTTTCGATGGCGATCTCATGGTGGTCAATCTTTGCAGTGAGCGTTTGGTCAGAATCTGGAAATAAAGGCTGTTTGTTGCCGAGTGCGGCAGTCATAATCAGTGCTCCTGGGCGCCGCTTTTATCATCTCCTGGAAACCTCAAGAAACCCCGAAGACGAGGGAAGAAGCTTGTAGAAGAATCTCAGCCAAGAGGAAAGAATTTACAAACAGGTGTCAGATTCAGAAGACGATTGCACAGCCGATGTGAATATATGGGCGTCGTGCAGCCGACTCTTAATACATGACAAT
>JAIETF010000004.1 GCA_019745415.1 Candidatus Obscuribacterales bacterium
TCCGTGACGATGGCGCGTACGGCAATTTGACGAATCAGGCTAATCGACTCAGCCATTTAACCTCCTAAGCTAATTGAAGCGTTCAAAGTTTAGCAGCATGACAACCGGTTAGAACTTCTCTGATACCGATTTTGCTTGGGTGAAAAGTAAGAGATAATCTCTGCCGCCTGCCTTTGAATCTGTACCGCTCATATTGAAACCGCCGAAGGGGTGCACTCCCACTAGGGCGCCAGTACATTTGCGGTTGATATAAAGGTTGCCGCAGTAAAATTCGCGGCGGGCTTTTTCCAAGAGGGAACGGCTTCTGCTGTAGACAGCTCCAGTCAATCCAAATTCAGTGTTGTTTGCAATCTTGAGAGCATCATCAAAACTGTCAGCCTTGATGAAGGCAAGCACCGGTCCAAATATTTCTTCTTGCGAGATGCGTGCCATCGGGTCAATGCCTGAGAAGATTGTCGGCTCGATATAGAAGCCACCGTCTTTAGTGTCAATCTTATTGCCACCGCATTCTAATTTGCCTTCTTTCTTGCCGATTTCAATATATTCAAGAATGCTTTCATAGGCTGATTTTGAGCTGACTGGACCGAAATAATTGGCTGGGTCTTCCGGTGTCCCAATGGTGAGTTTTTTTGTTCTTTCCACCACTTTGGCCAGAACTTCGTCGTAGACATCTTTGTGGATGATTGCTCTGGAGCAGGCTGAGCATTTCTGACCTTGGAAGCCGAAAGCGCTGGCTGTAATTCCTTCAGCCGCAAGTTCCAGATCGGCGTCTTTATCTACTACTATGGAATCTTTGCCGCCCATTTCAGCGATGACTCTTTTGATCCATAGTTGACCTTTCTGGGTCTTGGCTGCCATTTCATTGATTCGCAGACCGACTTCTTTGGAGCCGGTGAAGGCGATAAATCTAGTCTTCGGATGAGCCACCAGCATGTCTCCCACCGATGCTCCCGGACCTGGAACAAAGTTGAGTACGCCTTTCGGTAGTCCGGCTTCTTCCATGATCTTGACGAACTGATAAGCGATAGCGGGTGTTTCAGATGAAGGTTTGAGCAGAACAGTATTACCGGCCACGATCGCTGCCGAAGTCATGCCCACAAGAATAGCCAGAGGGAAGTTCCATGGTGGAACGATAAGGCCGACGCCGAGGGCGACATAATAAAGTTCGTTTTCTTCACCCGGGTAGGGAACCACAGGCTGCGGTCCACCTAGTCTGATCATCTCTCTGCCATAGAATTCCAAGAAGTCGATAGCTTCAGCCACGTCACCGTCGGCCTCGGCATGGCTTTTGCCGATCTCAAGAATTAGCCAGGCTGTTAACTCAGCTTTCTTGCGGCGCATGATCGCCGCGGCCTTGAGCAGATAACGAGCGCGTTCCATTGGACAAACATGTTTCCAGCTTTCGAAGGCGTGCAATGCAGCTTGCATGGCTTTCTCGGCCAGGTCTTTATCTGCTTTAGAAAAGGTGCCTATAACTTCTTTAGGCTTGCCGGGATTTGTAGAAGTGAGAAGGTCCGAGGTTTCGATATATTCGCCGTTAATGACAAGCGGATACTTTTTCCCGAGTTCAGCCCGCACCTTGGCTATGGCGTTCTTTAGAACTTCTTTGTTGGCGGCCTGACTGAAATCTGTGAAGGGTTCATTGCGAAACTCAGGGATCATCTTAAAAACTCCAGTGAAGTAACAGTGGAAATTAGTTGATACTTAACGTTTTTTACTGTCTAAAGATTTTTGCAGTCTAAAGATTATTGCCTACCCAAACCTCAACCTCGTTAGATTTAGTCTTTGGCTTATACTTATCTAGTTGCCTCAAAGTTGCGCATATTTGGTGGATATCCATGAAGCAGTATCATGATCTGGTTAAACTTGTCTTGGAAAACGGCGAGAGAAAAACAGACCGGACCGGCACCGGCACAATTTCAATGTTTGGTTTGCAGACAAAGTATGACTTGCGCGAAGGCTTTCCCCTTCTGACAACGAAGAAAGTCAATTTCCCGGCAGTGGTTTGGGAATTGCTTTGGTTTCTGCGCGGTTCAACCAATATCAATGATGATTTGACTCAGCATACTTCGATTTGGGATGCCTGGGCGCGTGAAGGTGGCGAACTGGGACCAATTTACGGCTATCAGTGGCGCAGTTGGCCTGTCTATCGTGAAACAGAAAACGGTCTTTATCGCAAAGAGCACATTGATCAGATTAGTAATGTCATACATGAAATCAAGACCAATCCTGACAGTCGACGTCTTATCGTTACGGCTTGGAATGTTTCTGATATAGAAAAAATGGCATTGCCGCCCTGTCATATGATGTTTCAGTTTTATGTAGTGAATGGTAGGCTCGATATTCAGCTCTATCAGCGTTCGGCCGACATTGCTGTCGGTGTACCCTTCAATATCGCCAGTTATGCCTTGCTCAATATCATGATTGCGCAAGAGTGTGGTCTGACACCGGGCATCATGACTCACACATTTGGTGACGCCCACATTTATTTAGACCATCTAGACGGCTTGAAGAAACAATTAGAGCGTACTCCCGGACCACTGCCTAGAGTGGAAGTGGCACACAAGCCGGTACTTGAAATCGAGTTTGATGATATCAAGCTCTATGATTATGTGCATCAGGGCTTTATAAAGTTCCCAGTGGCGGTCTAGTAGGCTATAAGGCTAGAAGAGGTTCGAGGTTCTTTTGAGGGAAAAGTTCGACATTGTGGTCGCCTGTGATCAAGGGCGGGGCATAGGCCGTGATAATACTCTCCCTTGGCGAATATCGACTGATTTGAAGTATTTCAAAGAGCTCACATCCACCAGCCCTTATGCTTCGGAAGGTCGTAAGAATGCTGTGATCATGGGTCGCAAAACCTGGGAGTCGATACCCTCGGGATTCAGACCTCTGAAAGACAGATACAACCTGGTTCTCACTCGCAATCCCAACTATGCCCTGCCCCAAGGCGTTTTGAAAGCGCCCTCATTAGATGAAGCACTGAAGCTTTTAGCTAGAGGACCTGTTGACCGCGTCTTTGTTATAGGCGGTGCTGAAATTTATAGACAGGCGCTCATTCACGAGAAGTGCGGCTTGCTCTATCTTACCGAAATACGTGCCCGCTTCGATTGCGACACTTTCCTTCCCCTGAACGCGGAACAATTCAAAGGCTTTTATCGACTTTTGTCTTGTTCGGAAGTAATGCAGGAAAACGGTCTGGATTTTTGCTTCAAGGTCTATGAATTTAATTATCCTGAGTTTCTTGCTTTCGAATCGACTGAGCCGGCAGAAGAGGTCCCCAATACTTGAGTCTTTTTAGAGTTAGAGTTAGAGATTGGAATAGAGCAATACCTCTCTTGCTCATTATGCTTTCAGTGCTTGCCTCTGGCTTTTCCGCCCAGGGCAAAGGTGAGAAAGTTGATAGAACAGAAAAGACCGAAAAACTTGAAAAGACAGAGAAAAACGAAAAGGGTGATGTGGACAAAGCCAAGCTTGCCTTTATCCAGGCTACTTGTTGGAGTTGTCATCCGCGTGGAGAGAACTCAATAAATGGGGACCGGCCTCTCAAAGGACCAGGTTTTCTGCGGCGTTATCCTGATGATGAGAGTTTGTCTGAGTTTATTCGCAAAGGAGCTGAAGATAAAGGTATGCCTTCTTTCCCTCCAGATAGGCTCTCTGACCGCAATCTCAGCCTGGTGATCAGCTATATTCGCAGTCTCACCCCGTCTTCGCGCTAGAACTTGAGGTGGTGTCGTATATGGTGTCGGATATGCTGTCGGATATGCTGGTAGATATTTTGCTAGATAGCTGGAAGTCCAAGCGATGAGTGGAAACGCCCAGCCGCCCTTCAGCAAAGAGCTTGTAATCAGCGCTTATTGCCAAGGCATTTTTCCGATGGGTGACGATGACGGCACAATTTCTTGGTATTCACCAGACCCGCGCTGTATTTTCGACTTCGAGCTCTTTCATGTTTCTTCGCGGCTAAGGCGCACAATTAGACAAGGAATCTATGATGTCCGCATTAATACTTGCTTTGAAGAAGTGATGTGGGCTTGTGCCGACAGAGAATCGACCTGGATTAACCAAGAAATTGTGCGAGTCTATGTCGAATTGCATGAGCTGGGTTTGGCTCATAGTGTTGAGACTTTCTTTGAAGATAAACTAGTGGGTGGTCTCTATGGTGTCAGCTTAGGTGGTGCTTTTATGGGTGAGTCGATGTTTTTTCGGCGCACCGATGCCTCTAAAGTGGCTCTGGTTTACTTGGTAGAACGATTGAAAGAACGCGGCTTTATCTTGCTGGATACACAGTACGATAATAAACACCTGGCCAGTTTTAACTCTCAGCTTATTGCGCGTAAAGAGTATCTGGCCAGGTTGTCTAGAGCTTTAGAGCTAGATTGTCGGTTCGACTAATTACTTGCCGACTAGTTTTTTCATGCCGCTGCCGATAGCTTTGCAGCCTTTGCCAATGCCGCTGCAAATTTTCTTGGGGGCCCACATGATGCCGCGGCCCACTGCTTTGGCGCCGTCTACTACTTTATTGTCGGCAAGCGCTGCTTGGCTTGTACAAACACTGATTAGTGAAACTGCAAGTAGAGACAGTACTAATTTTGCTTTCATTTTTGCTTCCTCAAATTGATGGTGTCTTTATTTTCCAATAAATCGCTCATTTATAAAATAGAAGAGTCTTTATAACTACTCCAATCGAAAGACAATTGGGGTCGATGGCGCTGCCTAGAGTTCTACCTAGGTCCATGAAATCTCCGTTTTGGGCATCGATACCGTCGATGGTGAGTATTATCTTATCTCTTAGCATACCTTTTAAAATTTGGCTCAGGCTCATTGCTATATCTTCTTTCAATAC